>JAJEBE010000045.1 GCA_022822545.1 Anaerolineae bacterium | reverse complement strand
TGTTCGCGTGCCGGAATTGCCCGACTTGGCGCCGGCGCTGGACTTGGCCGAGGCCGATCATCACATGCGCCGGGTCACGCGGACGCATCTCCTGCGCGGCGTCAACCGCGTCGCCTGGGCTTTCGAAACCTCGGCCAACATCGTACGTGCCGCGCTGGAAAAGATTTGATTCACCACAGAGGCACAGAGGAATGTAGGGGCGACCTATCAGGTCGCCCGCCGCAGACGAAAACGTGTAGGGGCGATCTATCAGATCGCCCGCTAAAGGGAAAACCATATGAAACTGATCTACCTCGTATCCGGACCGATGGGCCGCAGTCCCGAAGGCCAAGCCGAACTGGGACGCCGCCGTGAATACTTGCAGCGCTGCGCCGCGCCCGGCACCGAAGTCGATATCACCGATATCCCGGCCGGCCCCGGCTCCATCGAGAGCATGTACGAAGAATACCTCTCCATCCCGGAGACGGTGAAGCGGGCGCACGAATTACAAGCCGATGGCTGGGATGGCATCTTGCTCGGCTGCTACGGCGATCCCGGCTTGGGCGCTCTGCGCGAGATCGTCGATATCCCGGTGGTCGGCGCCGGGCAAGCCACCGCGCTGATGGCTTCGGCGGTCGGCCGGCGCTACTCGGTCATCACCGTCACCGACAGCGTCATCGGGCCGATGGAGGAACAGTTGCGCAATACCGGCGGCGGCGAAAAACTGGCGAGCGTGCGCGCGGTCAATATCCCCGTGCTGGAATTGCATCGCGACCGCGAGGCTGCTATCGAGATCACGTTGGAAGAAGGCAAGAAAGCGATCGAGGAAGACCGCGCCGATACCCTCATCGTCGGCTGCATGAGTATGGGTTTCCTCGAGATTCCGGAAGCCTGCCAAGCTGAGCTCGGCGTGCCCTTCTTGAATCCGGCGCGGGTGCAGCTCAAGTTCCTGGAAGCCATGCTCGGCTCCGGCATCAGCCATTCGAAACTGGCTTATATGACGCCGCCGAAGATCGCGTCGGGGCAGGCCTCATCGCCGGCGGATTTGTATCACCGAAGAAATTGAGCGAGCAACTTGACTGACCTTGGCGCCCTGCTACAAGGTTTACTGCATTTCTCAGTTTTCCTGCTCTATTGCCTGGCCGGCGGCCTGTACTTCCGCTGGCTCATGCCGCTCCTGAATGTTAAGGCCAACCGCCTGGCTGTATTCATGCTCCTGGCGCAGATAGTGTTGGTTGGCCTAGCATACTTTCATCAACCGGCTTCGGACTTTGACAGGTGGCTCTGGGATCTGGATGGCGAATACAATATGTTCTCCACGCTGGCCGCGGCACAGTTTGCGCTGGTTGGATCGTTTGCGATTTTGACAGGCTGGATGGCGTCTGCCTGCCTAGCTTGGCAACGCCTGTACTTTGCCGGTATCGGTCTTCTCTTTGTTATATTGACTTATGACGAATACCACGGATTGCGCGCAATCGGCTCCGGCTGGCAGTTGCAGTACGCCGCTCTAGGCGTGGGAGTGGCAATAGCGACCGCCCTCATTGCTCGCCGATCGCCGCCCAACATGCGGAAATGGTATATCTGTTTTCTGACTGGCCTGGCGCTAAGCTCGGCCGGCGCTCTTTTCTTGGATGAAGTGCCCTGCAGCCAAGGCGCCTTGGGACCATGGCGCATCGACGCCGATGGCTGTCTGATTATCAAACCTGTTGAGGAGATTTTAGAATCTTTGGGCATCTGGCTTGCGCTGGTTGCCATGCTCGGGCTGTTCTCCAATATGACGCCCCGTCTAAAACGCGCTCTTCCCCGGCGTCTCTCTCTGTTGGCGCTCGCATTAATTCTATTGCTCTTGCTCCCGTTTTTGTCAACTGCTGTGGAATTGCGTCTCTGGTCCCGACAAACGAACGTGCGCTTCGAGTCGAAAATAATTATTGAGGCTTTCCGTCTCCAAAATGACGAGGACAGTCTCGCCGTTGCGCTCTTCTTGTCGTCTGGCAATTGGCACAACTATAGTGGATTGGGCTATTCGATTCATTTGGTTGATCAAGTCAGCGGCAAATCGGCAGCGCATGTGGACAAAAACATTTCTCGTAGATACACTTGGAAGACGACTCTATATGAACCAAGGTTAAAATACCTTCAGCGAAGTCTGGTAGCTATCCCGCCGGACGCGCCAAAAAATCGCGCTATGTGGATCGTGCTCACCCACTGGCGCCAAGATAAAGGAAGCGGTAAATTCATCAATCAGAAAGCGCTTGCCAGCGATCTGCAGTTGCTGAGCGATGCGCAAGTCATTTTGGGCGAGTACGTCATCCGCTCCGACGCCGAACCTTCGCCCGCCGCTCCGCTAGTGACATTTGATAACGGATTCGCGCTGCAAGGCATCGAACTGCCGGAACGGTCGCAAATTGGTGAAAATCTGCGCGTAATGTTTTCATGGCGCAGCGACGCGGACGGTCTTGAGGATTACATTCAGTTTCTGCATTTTGGCCGCGAAGAGGGCGACGAATGGTGGGGCTATGACCAACAGCCTTTGGGACCGCGCTTGCCGACTCGTCTATGGTACAATGGTCTTTCCGACAGCGAAGTATGGCAGGTGCCTTTGCCGGCTGACTTGGCGCCGGGGCAATATTCTGTTTACACGGGGCTGTATCGCTCGCGCGACCAGCAGCGTGTGATTGCGGAAACGTTCCCGGACTCGCGGGTTCCACTGGGCAGTCTGCTGGTGGAGGCTTAAAAGATAGATGCCGCCTTAGTCGATATTGTTGTATAGTCCAATCTGTTGACCGGCGCGCAGCTAGAAATTAATTTCCGGAACATAGCGCAATGATTAGGAGGAACACATGGGATATGTATTGACCGGCGCCACTCTAATTGACGGCAACAGCGGCGAGCCTGTCGCCAACTCAGCCGTGTACGTTAAGGGCGAGCGCATCGCCTGGGCGGGCGGCGCCGCTGATTTGCCGCCGGAGGCGCGAGACGCCAAGCAAGTGGATGTCAGCGGCAAATGGCTGATGCCCGGCCTGATTGACGCCCACATTCACATCTGTTACAACGGCTCGGAGAGCGTCTTCGCCCTGCTGGAGAAGCATCGCGATGACCTTGTGCTGGAGGCGGTCGATATCTGCAAGCGCACGCTCTCGCACGGCGTCACGACCATCCGCGATGTCGGCGGCGAAAAATACATCGAGATGTCGCTGCGGAACGCCATCAACCGCGGCTTCATCGAGGGCCCGCGCATGAAACTCTCGGGCCGCGTCATTTCCATGACCGGCGGCCACGCTCACTTCATCGCCCGCGAAGCCGATGGCCCCGATGAGATGCGCAAGGCGGCGCGCGAGCAGATCAAAGCTGGCGCCGACTTGGTGAAGCTCATGGCCACCGGCGGTAGCGCCACCCCCGGCCAGGACATCCACGCCAGCCAACTGACCGTGGCAGAGATCGCGGCTGTCTGCGAGGTGGCGCACATGATGGGGCGCAAAGTGGCGGCGCATTGCCACGGCACTGGCGGCATCCGCAATTGTATGCTCGGCGGCGTCGACACGATTGAGCACGGCACCTATCTCAATGATGAGACTGCCGACATGATGGTGGAAAACGGCGCGTCGTTGGTGCTGACGCTGGGCGCCGGCAATCCCGACTTGGAGAGCTATCCGCTGTCGCCGGTGCAGCAGGCTGATGCCGAGCGGCGCAGACCGATGATCGAGCAGGGCGTCAAGCAGATTCGCCAAACCATCGCCTTGGCGCGCGCCAAAGGTATCTTTCTGGGCATCGGCACTGACGCCGGCGGCAATCCGCTAGCGCCGCACAACTTTAGCATGGCGCGGGAACTTGAATTGCTGGTGGATAACGACCTGACCGCCATGGAAGCCATCACGATCGGCACGCGCAATAACGCCGAGATCCTGGACATGGACGACGAAGTGGGCACGGTCGAAGCGGGCAAGTACGCTGATCTGCTATTGCTTGATGCCGATCCCTTGGTCGATATTCGCAACCTGCGCCAAATCGCCGCCGTCTTCAAAGGCGGCAAAAAAGTTCATTCAGCTTAGATGACCACAGTCGCAATCGTCGGGGATATCTTCCTGCAGGAGCCGCTGCCGCCGACGGCAGAATTGGCTGGCGTCCGCGAGGTCCTGCGCGGCGCTGATATCGCCTTCGGCAATCTGGAGACGCCGGTCTCGGCACGTGGCGCTCCGGTCGAGAAGTGGATCAACATGCGCATGCCGCCGGAGCTGCTGGCGGATGTTCAGGCCTTGGGCTTCGACATCCTGACGCTGGCGAACAATCACATGATGGATTTCGGCGAGGTCGCTTTCTTTGATACGCTGGCGCACTTGCGGGAGCGGGAACTGCCTCACGTCGGCGCCGGCGCGGATCTTGACGCCGCCTGGCAGGCGGAAATCATCTCGATGGACGACACACGCGTGGCTTTCCTGGGCGCGGCATCGACCTTGGGCCCGCAATCCGCCGCGACCGCCGAGCGCCCGGGCATCGCGCCGATTCATGTGTCGGAATCCTACAATATCGATTTCGCCGGCAGCATGGAGCAGCCAGGCAGCGCCCCCTACGTCTTCACCCGCGCCTGGCGCGAAGACCTCGACCGCGCCGTCGCCGCCATAGAAGCAGCGCGACAGGTGGCGGATTTTCTTGTCCTGGCGCTGCATTGGGGCGTGCCGCCCTTCTGGCGCTCGCGTTTTCAAGACGGCTTGGCCGATTATCAAATCGAAGTCGGCCGCGCGCTGATCGACGCCGGCGCCGATGTCATCGTCGGCCATCATCCGCATTCGCTACAAGCAGTGGAAATCTATCGCGGGGCGCCGATCTTCTACAGCTTGGGCAATTTTGTCTTTCATCATAACCGGGGGCCGGTCAACCATACGCCGATCAGCCGCAACGCGCCTTATGCCGTCAGTGTTGATCGGCGCAACCGAAACTGGTCGGAGACGGTCATCGTCATCGCTGAAATCGGCGCGGCCGGCGCAGCGACATTTTCGCTCCGGCCGGCGCTGCTGGACGCTGCCGGCAATCCGCAATTGCTGCATGGCGCTGAGGCGGCTGCGGTCATCGAGCGGCTGGCTGAATTGTCGCCAAATGCGAGCATTAGCTGCTGCGATGGGCTGGGTCATTTGCATTTGGACTAGCGAAACGGTCATACTTGTCGGGCAAAGGCAGATTCGTGATTGTCGAATGAAGGAGGTGGGTTACAATCAGTCAGATTGCAGTTCGGTAACTTTCAATAGCGTTTGCTGCTTGTTCAGTTAAAGGAGAATAACCAACCATGAGCAGAAAACTTGTAAGTGTAGTTGTCCTGTTGCTGATGCTTCTGGTACTTGCCATACCGGCCGCGTCGCAGACGGCGGGCGAAGCCGTACCGGCGATTATCGTGCGCTCGGTCACACAGGCGGAACGCCCGATCGAGTTCGAAACCACCCGCCTGGTCGTGGAAAACATGCGCCAACTGGGTTTGGACGTGGAGCATCGCGCCGTCCCCTGGGCGCAGTTGATTGACGAAATCTGGTACACGCGCACCGGCGATGAAGCTTGGGAAATGACCTACTGGCGTATGGTGGGCCGGCCCGAACGCTCGGATCCGGATGAATTTACCTACAATCTCTTCCATTCCAGCGTGCGCGATGGCGGCTATAACTTCATCGGCTACAACAACCCCGATTATGACGCCCTGGCCGAAGCGCAGCGGGTCGAAGTGGCGGATAAGGAAGCGCGCCTGGACATCATCTGCGAGGCGCAGCAGATCATCCGGGACGATATGGTCAACGCCTACTTCGTCCATCCCTTGACGCCGCAGGTTGTCAATACTGAAGTCTTCAGCGCCGATAGCGTCGTTACGCAAGCCGGCATCGGCGTGCACAACTTCTGGACCTGGATCGGCATTGAGCCGACCGGCGACAGCAAGGACCTGGTGACATCGACGACCTCTTTCCTGAATTCCTTCAACCCGCTGGAGATCGCCGGCGACGCGCCCAGCCGCGTGACCGAGATGACCTGGGACCGCCTGATGCGCATCAATCCGATCGGCGTGGCCGAGCCTTGGGCGGCCGAGAGCGTCGTCTGGGAAGACCCGTTGAACGTTGTCGTCACCTTGCGCGCGGGCATGACCTGGCACGACGGCGAGCCGGTGCAATCCGATGATGCCGCCTACAGCTTCGAGGCGGCGCTGGCTGGCACAACGCAGACGGACGAAGACGGCAACGAATCCTTCCGCGCCGAAGCGCCGGATTATTACCCCTTCGCCCGCAATGTCGCCAATATCGAGATCATCGACGACCTGTCGCTGCGCTTCACCCTGCATACGCCGTCGGCCGCTTTCGAGACCAGCTCGCTGGCAAAGCTGAACCTGATTCCCAAGCACGTCTGGGAACCGATCATTGAAGACCTGCTGACGAAGGATGACGCCGATGTCGATTCGATCCAGGAAGAAATTCCCATCGGCTCCGGTCCTTTCAAGTACGTCGCCTTTGATGTCAACGAGTTCGTCTTGCTCGAGGCTTTCGACGATCACTGGGCCCGCCCCAAGATCGATACCTGGCTGATGAACGTTTTGCCCAACCAGGAAGCGACGCTGGGCCAGATTCAATCCGGCGAGATGAACTTCCTCTGGGAATGGCCCGGCGACCCCGGCGTGCTGCAGCAAATCGTGGACGATAACGAGCACCTCGATCTCTTCTCGGCGGTCAGCATTGGCTTCCAATACTTCGCCTTCAACGTTCGTTATGCGCCCTTTGATGACGTCACCTTCCGTCAGGCGGTGGCGCATACCATCCCGCAGCAGTTCATCATCGACAACATCTACAACGGTTTCGCCGCGCCGGCCGACAGCTTCGTTTCCGCCGCGCTCGAATACTGGCGTCAATGTGATGATCTGCCGACCTATGACTTGGGCATTGATGGCGCGCGCGAGCTGCTGGCCGACGCGGGCTACACCTGGGACGACGACGGCCGCCTGCACTACCCGGCGGAATAAGTGTTGTCTATCTTGGTAAATGTAGGGGCGTTTCGCTGAAGCGCCCTATACATTCGATTTACGCAGACGGGCGACTCACAGAATCGCCCCTGCAAACATCGCATATGTCGGAACTTGTAGGGGCGGCCAACCTGGTCGCCCGCCAAACAGTGAATTGTACTTTCGGGCGACATGATATGTCGCCCCTACATGCAACTGATCGAGAAGCGATATGAACCGCGGCATCGCCTATTACATCCTGGGGCGTTTCTTGCAAAGCCTGATGGTCCTCTGGATCATCGTCACGCTGCTTTTCTTGCTCTTCCGCCTGGCGCCGAGCAATCCGCTGGCCAGCTATATCGACACCACTTTCACCAAAGAGCAAGAGGCGGCCCTGCTGGCGCGCTTCGGCCTTGATAAGCCCCTGGGCGAGCAATACATCATTTATCTTCTTAACCTGGCCCGCTTCGAGCTTGGCGATACTTTCAGTTATTCCGGCAAGAGCGTGCTGGACATCCTGAGCGCGGACTTGCCCAACACCATCTATTTGACGCTGAGTTCCCTGCTGGTGGCTTATGCCGTCGGGGTGCTTGGCGGCATCGCGATGGCGGCGCTGCGCGGCAGCCTCTTCGAGCGCGTCGGGACGACCTTCACGCTGATGACGCGGGCCGCGCCGACCTTCTGGGTCGGCATGTTGCTGCTATCCTTCTTCGCCTTCCAGTGGAAATTATTGCCCTCCGCCGGCATCGGACCCGCGGTGGTGCGCTATCGCTGGGAAACCGAGTGGGACAAGCTGATGTCGCCTGTGTTTTGGCGGCACATGATCTTGCCCACCTTCACGCTGGCGCTGTATTTGCATGGCTTGCCCTTGCTGCTCATGCGCTCGAATATGCTCGAAGTGCTGGACCAGGATTATGTGACCATGAGCCGGCTGGCCGGTTATAGCGAATGGCGCGTCATGATCCACACCGCCGCCCGCAACGCCATGCTGCCGGTCTTGACGGCGCTGACGCTGGGCATCGGCTACAGCATCGGCGGCAATGTCGTCATTGAAAATGTATTCTCCTGGCCCGGGTTGGGGCGGACGCTGGTGCGGGCGGTCCAGCAAGCCGATTATCCGCTTGCCCAGGGCGCATTTTTTCTCATCGCCCTCATCATCGTATTTATGAATTTCATCGCTGATATCTTATACAGCCTGCTGGACCCGCGCGTCGGCGCGTCGGCGCAGGCCCAAGTCTCGTGACGCGGAGGTGAGGTCCATGCAACAGGAAGCTATGGTCCGCGAGGGTCCGCCCGGCAAAACGACCGCGCAATTCCGTCAAGGCTCGGCCCTGCGCCAGCTTTGGGAGACGAATCTCGAGGTATTCCAGCGGGACAAGATGGCTCTCTTCGGCTTGTGCATTTTCGCCGTCTTCGCCCTCGTGGCCCTGCTTGCCCCCCTCATCGCCCCTAATGACCCGCTGACCCCGCTCAAGAACGCGGACGGCGACTGGATCAAAGACGCCTTGCCTTACTGGCTCGCCGAACCCGGCGAGGACGAAGCCGAGGGCTACACCAACGAATTCTTTCTGGGCACGACCAATATCGGCCGCGATATCTTTTCGCAATTGATCCACGGCTCTCGCTCCGCGCTGCTGGTGGGTTTCTCCGCCGCCGCCGCGGTGGCGGTCATCGGCACTATCGTCGGCTTGCTGGCCGGCTATTACGGCGGCTGGGTCGATACCGTCTTGATGCGGGCGGCCGATGTCGCCTTCGGCATCCCCTTCATCCCCTTCATCATCGTGATCGCCGCCTTTTTTGATCCCAGCATCTGGAATGTCGTGCTGGCGATGGCGGTGCTCCTTTGGCGCGATACCGGCCGCGTCATCCGCTCGCAAGTCCTGGTCATCAAGGAGCAAGCCTTCGTCAGCGCGGCCCGCGTCTCCGGAGCCAGCGACCTGCGCATCATCTTCGTCTATATCGCGCCCAGCATCTTGCCCCTGTCATTTCTTTATGGCTCCTTCGCCATCGCCTGGGCGATTCTGACCGAAGCCAGCGTCAGCTTCCTCGGCTTCAGCGATCCCAACACGATCAGCTGGGGCTTCATGCTGCAAGACGCCTTCCTGTCGCTGGCGCTCACTCGCGGCGCCTTTTACTGGATCATCCCGCCCGGCCTCTGCATCATGCTGACCGTGATGGCCGGCTTCTTCATCGGCCGCGGCTACGAAGAAGTCCTTTTCCCGCGTCTGCGGCGGATGTAAGCGCAGCATCATGTCCATACTTTCCATCCGCGATCTCAAAGTCGATTACGCCACCCAAGAGGGTACCGTGCAAGCGGTGGACGGCGTCTCCCTTGATGTCGACGAGGGGCAGCAGGTCGGCCTGATCGGCGAATCCGGCTGCGGCAAAACCACCCTGCTCAAAGCCATCGTTCAGGTGCTGCCGCGTAACGGGCGCATCACCGCCGGCAAGATCATGTTCAAAGGCATCGACATGCTGCAACTGTCGAAGGCCGAGATGCGCCAACTGCGCTGGCGCGAAATCGCCACCATTCCGCAAGCCTCGATGGATTCGCTCAACCCGGTCCAGCGCGTCGGCAGCCAACTGATGAAGCTGCTACGCGTCCGCGGCGGCTACGACAAGCGGGCGGCCCGGCGCCGCGCGGCCGATCTCTTTGACCTGGTCGGCCTTGATACCGAGCGTCTGATGCACTACCCGCATGAATTCTCCGGCGGCATGAAACAGCGCGCGGTCATCGCTATGGCCCTCGCGCTGGAGCCCAGCCTGCTCATCGCCGACGAGCCCGTGACCGCCCTCGATGTCATCGTGCAGCATCAGATCCTGGAAGTGCTGCGCGAGCTCGAGCAGGAGCTCAACCTGACCGTCATGTTGATCACGCACGATATCTCGGTCGTGGCGCAAGTCTGCGATTCGGTCGCGGTGATGTACGCCGGCCGCATCGTCGAGCAAGCGGCGGCACAGCCTTTTTTCCACGCGCCCGCCCATCCCTACAGCCTCGGCTTGCAGCAGGCTTTCCCGAATCTGGCGCGCCCGCGCGATGAACTCGTCTCGATCGAAGGCTACCCGCCCGATCTGCGCGAGCCGCCCTCCGGCTGCCGCTTTGCCGAGCGCTGCCCCTTCGTTCAAGACAGTTGTCATGATATCGATCCCCGGCTCGAGCTCGTGGGCGATAACCGCCTGGCCGCTTGCCTGCGCTCGGGCGAAATGGAGACGCTGCGCCTCCAAGCGGAAGACCCCGCCCTCTGGCAGCAGGTCGAGGTGGCGCAGTATTTTGTAGACCAACCCCTCCCCCCAGCCCCCTCCCCGAAGCATCAGGGAGGGGGAGACGCGCTTGCGGGCTTAATTGAACCCACCGCATCGCCGCTGGAATCCGCAGAGGAAGCAGCCTACGGAGGCATATCAAAGTCTCCCCCCAATGCATTGGGGGGAGATTTAGAGGGGGGTAGAGTGGTAGCGCCTCTCCTCGAAATGCGCGATGTATCCAAGCGCTTCAAGATCGGCGGCGGCTTGGCTGGCCTGCTGCGCGGCGACCAGGAACAGACCGTCTACGCCGTCAACAATATCTCCTTCACGCTGCGGCGGGGCGAAAGCCTCGGGCTGGCCGGTGAAAGCGGCTGCGGCAAATCCACCACCGGCAAGCTGCTGGTGAAGCTCCTCGATGCCAGCGATGGCGAGATTCTCTTTGACGGCGCCGACCTGGCCGGCATGGAGCAAGATGATTTGCTCAACTTCCGCCGCCGCTCCCAGCTGATGTTTCAGAATCCCTTCGAGGCGCTGAACCCGCGCTTTACCCTTTACCGTTCCTTGACCGAACCGCTGATCATCCATGGCTGGAAAGATGAAGAGGCGCGCCTGCAACGCGTGATCGAAACCCTCGACCGCGTCAACCTGCGCCCGGCCGAGGTCTTCCTCGATAAGTACCCGCACCAACTCTCCGGCGGACAACTGCAACGCGTCGTGCTGGCGCGGGCCCTCGTGCTCCATCCCGATTTCCTGGTGGCGGACGAGCCGGTCTCGATGCTTGATGTCTCCGTGCGCGCCGGCATCCTCAACACTACGCGCCGTCTCGCCCGCGAGTTGGGCTTGGCGACTGTCTATATCTCGCACGACCTCTCACTGCTGCAATACACCTGTGACCGCATCGCCATCATGTACCTCGGCGAAATTGTCGAAATCGGACCCAGCAGCGAAGTCATCAACAATCCGCAGCATCCCTACACCAAAGCGCTGATCGCCGCTGTGCCCGTGCCCGACCCGACAATCGAAAATCCCCCCCTGCGCATTCAAGAAGGCATCCCCCGCCCGACCGAGCAATTCATCGGCTGCCCCTTCGCCCAACGCTGCCCCGATGTCATGGAAGCCTGCATTGACATCCGCCCGCCCGCAATCACGGATGAATACAGCCACATGGCGCAATGCCATCTCTATGGCCAGCACCGTGATTCGCCGAAGCTCAAGCCTGGCGCGGAGGTGACGAGCGGGAATACGCGCTAGTGGACGCCGGCGCAGTCGCCATATCTTCCGACGCCTTGATTCGGCTTGGCCTCATCGTACTTTACGCGCCGATCACCCTGTTCAGCTATTGGCGGCTGATCCCGCGCCTTTCCGCCAGCGCAAAAGGTCTCGCCTCCATCATGCTTGCCGCGCAAATCCTGGTCATCCTCTTGGCTCAGTTTGCGCCGCAGCCTACCGCTTTCGATCGCTGGTTATGGGATTTCCACGAAGAATGGAATATCCCGGCGGCATTCGCCTACCTTCAACTTGGCCTGGTCGGCGGTATCGCGCTCTTGACCTCATGGCTGGCGCGGGGGCGCCCGGCCTGGCTGCGTCTCTACCTGGTCGGCATGGGCTTGGTCTTCCTCTTTCTCGCGGCGGATGAATACCTCGCCCTGCATGAAGCCGTCCCGGATTGGGAGCTGCGCTATATCTTGCTCGGCGCCGTCCTCGTGCTGGCTACAGCGCTGGTCGCGCGGCGCTCGCCACGGCCCTCGCAGCTGTGGCATCTTCTTCTGCTTGTCGGCCTTGCGATCAGCGTGGCGGGCGCCATGCTGATTAACGCCCTGCCTATACCCTGCGGCAGCCTGGCTTTCTTGCGCCTTGATGGCTGCGTCGAGTTTTATGTGCTGGAAGAATCCTTCGAGTTTCTGGGCATCTGGCTGACGCTGGTTGCCGCCCTGGGGCATTTCTCGCTGGAAGCGCCGGCGCCATCGCGGCGCGTCCGCGGGCTGCTCTACGCCCTGCCTCTCGTCTGTGCCCTCGCGCTCATCGCCAATGCGCTTGCCCCACGCATCGAAGCGCGGCTATTGGCGCAGCCTGCATCCGTACAATTCAAGGCGGATATTGTGCTGCACGGCTTCCATATCGACCGCGATACTGACGGAGCTGTTTTCCGCCTTTATGTTTCCGCTCCGCAAGCGGCTTACCTGGGGATCGGATATTCCATCCATCTCGTCGATCAAGTCACCGGCGAGTCGGTCGCCAGCCGCGATGAATGGGCCGACCGCCAGCATGGTATCTGGCTGCTCGGCGCCGATTTTTCGCCAATTTACCGCCAGTGGATGGACCTAAGCATCCCGCCGGCGACCCCGGTCAACCGCGCCTACTGGGCCGTTCTAACGCTTTGGCGCCGCAAAGAAGGCGAAGAGTTCAAGCGCCAGAAGGTCTTGTCCAGCGACCTCCAACTGCTTGATGACCGGCAGATTGTCTTGAGCGAACTGGTCCTGCCGGCTTTGGAGTCCGGCTGGTCCGCCTTCCCCTTGGCCGCGTTTGACAATGGATTCGCCCTCGAAGCCGTTGACATGCCGGAACAGGCTCAAGCCGGCCAGCAGTTGGATATCGCATTTGCTTGGCGCAGCGATGCCGCCGGAACCGACGACCACAGCCAGTTCCTGCACTTCGTGCATGTGTCTCCCCCCCGAGAGGGGGAGAGTGAGGAAGAGGGGGCAGAGTCGATTGAATCCGGCGAATGGTGGGGCTATGATCAATCTCCGCTGGGCCCGCGCCTGCCGACCCGCCTCTGGTATGCCGGCCTCGCCGATAGCGAAACCTGGCGCGTGCCCCTCCCCGCTGATCTCGCCCCCGGGCCCTACGCCGTCTACACCGGGCTCTACCGCGTCAGCGATCAGGCGCGCCTCCCCGTGACCGACGCTGACGGCACGCCCTGGCCCGATCACTCCTTGCCGCTAGGTCTGCTTCAGTTAGAATGATGCCGATTTCATTACGCCGTATCACAATGCTGTCGTCATGATTCACTGACGGGGTAGTATTAAACGATAATGCACGACTTCATACTGTTCGTTCTCTGGCTTACTTCAAATAAGCTGTTTCTGGCTCTGCTATACCCCGCAGTGGGCTTGTGGGCGTACAGACGATGCTGGCCGCGGCTTTTGCCAAGCGTCAGGGTTCTGGCTGTCGTCCTGTTTCTAGCGCAAATCGCTGTTATCGTGGCCGCCTTGCAGATTCGGCCGATTCTGAATGAAGATTTCGGCGAGTGGCTTTGGCACCTGGACCTGGAGTGGAACATTCCGTCTATGCTTGCCTCGGCGCAACTCGCCTTGGTAAGCAGTGTCGCGCTGATCATAGCCTGGCGCGCAAGGGGTCATGCCAATTGGCTCCGATTGTATTTTGGCGCTATCGGATTGATTTTCCTGCTCTTGGCGCTGGACGAGTACTTCCAGCTTGACGGCAGCCTGCAATACGCCATCTATGTGCACAGGCGATTACTGTTCTCTGTGTCGGGCGCAGCGGTTGTGATTGTGACATGGGCTGTGGCCGCGCGTGCGCCGACGCGAATGCGGCTCTGGTACGCTTGTTTTTTCATCGGCTTCGCCGCGTCTGGATTTGCCGCCGTCGTCCTGGATTATGCCCGCGCGCTTAGACCATGCTTGATGGGCGGTGAGTTTCTGCGCTTGATCGGATGTATATCGCCTTATGTGCTTGAAGAGGCTGTCGAATTCTTGGGCGTCTGGCTGGCGCTTTTGGGCATGCTCGGCCATTTTTCCAGTCTGTCGCCGCCGCCTTCAGTTTTGGCTCGGCGCATTTTGTTTGTAGCCCCGCCCGCTTGGATTCTCTTCCTGTTTGTGAATGCTCCGTTTCAGCATGTGCCGTTGCCAGACTGGGCTGAGCCGGCGTCTATCCAGTTTGAAGACGGCACACATGTGCATGGTTATAGCTTGGAAGCTGGCGGGCTTGACGTTTCAGTAATCATGTACCTGCCACAGGGCGACGCGTCTTCGCGGCGTGGGTTTTCCATACATCTGATTGATCAGGTTAGCGGTGAATCCGTCGCGCATGCTAATGATCATGTCAGTCGCGAGGACAAAGCTTCCCATCAATACTACGATTATAGGCCACTCTACCGGCAGCGAATCAATGTAAAATTCAAAGAACCGACGCCGGCCAACCGCGCCTTCATAATCGTGCTGACGCTATGGCGCGAGCAGGGTGGCGGATTCCCGCGGGAGCGGATTGTCTCAAGTGACCTTCCCTTGCTCAGCGATACCCAAGTCATTCTGGGCGAAATGGTCCTGCCCGCCATATCAGCCCCTGCGCAGTCAACGCCATTGGCAACATTTGATACCGGCTTCGCGCTCGCAGCTGTGGGCATGCCGGAACAAGCTCAAGCCGGCCAGCAGTTGGATATCGCATTTACTTGGCGCAGCGAGGCCGCCGGAACCGACGACTACAGCCAGTTCCTGCACTTCGTGCATGTATCTACCCCTGGAGAGGGAGCAGAGTCGGTTGAATCCGGCGAATGGTGGGGCTACGACCAATCTCCGCTGGGTGCGCGCCTGCCGCCCCGCCTCTGGTATGCCGGCCTCGTCGATAGCGAAACCTGGACCGTGCCCCTGCCCGCCGATCTCGTCCCCGGGCCCTACGCCGTCTATACCGGCCTCTATCGCGTCAGTGACCAGGAGCGCGTCCCGGCGACTGGCCCGGCAGGGAAGCCCTGGCCCGACAATCGTGTTGCGCTAGGCTTTCTTCATATACAATAAACCTGTGCCATGATACCTAAATGAACTCGCGGCGATTGATTTGCCTCAGTGGAGATAGTCGTGCCTGAGCTATTTCGCCCGGACGAAGCTCTCGTCCGCATCGCGCTCATGTTTCCCTACATCCCCGTTGGTTTGATCGCTTTCCGCCGATTGCTGCCGCGCCTGCCGCTATCCAGCAAGCTCCTGGCGATCAGTTTCTTCCTGGCGCAGACGCTGATGATCGGGCTGTCGCTGGTCATCCGTCCGGTGTCTCCCTTTGAAATCTGGTTCTGGGATCTAAATCTGGAATGGAACTTGCTAACCGGCATCGCTTCAGCGCAGTTGATCCTTGTTGCCGGCATCGCTCTATATGCATCTTGGCGCAGCCCAGGGAGCCTGGTTCTAAATCGACTTTATTTCCTCGGCGTAAGTTTGCTTACCTTTTTCATCGCGCTGGATGAGACCTTCGCCATACACGAACATTTCCGCTTTCTTGAAGTGATCTATTCATTGCTCGCGCCGATATTGGTGGCGGTTTCGGTGCTTGTGCAGGCGAGGTCGCCAAGGCGATTTCGCATCTGGCGCATTGCGCTTGTGACAGGTCTTTTAATAGCCGGTCTTGCTGAAATCGGACTGGAGCAGGTCCGGCACATACACATTTGCGGCAGCGTGGGGCCCATTACCCTAAGCCAGTGTCTGGTACCCTATTACCTGGAGGAACCGCTTGGATTCCTGGGAATCTGGCTGATGCTTGTCGCTGTCTTGGGACATCTATCCGAAATGCAGGACAGCTCGCGTTCTCGCGTTCTGCCGGTAGCGCTGGTCATACTTGCGCTCTGGACTATGATCCTCCACCGCGTGTCGCCAGTTCACGATGCCCATCCTCCTGCCTGGGCGACGCCGGCATCCGTCATCTCTGAATCAGGGCCGGAAATTGTCGGCTACCAACTTGATGCCAATGGACAGCACATTGCCTTGATAGCTTACTTTCCCGACGGTGTTGCGCTATCCGAACTGGGCTATTCAATTCACATGATCGATATGGCAACCCAAAACTCTATAGTAGGTCATAATGCGCATTTCAATAAAAAAAACAAGGTCTCTCTGAGAAAGCACGACTTCAAGCCTCTATACCAGCAAACCCCGAAAATCCCCATGCCATTGGACCTGCCTGCCAACCGCGCTTTCCGAATCGTGCTCACGCTCTGGCGCGAGCGCGACGGCGAATTTCAGCGGGAGAAGATTCTCTCAAGCGACCTTCCCTTGCTGGGCGAGGCCCAAGTCATCCTGGGTGAATGGGTGATCCCTAAAGAGCCGACCGCCCCGCCAAATACTCTGCTGGCGACATTTGACACAAGCTTCGTCCTCGAGGCGGCGGACCTGCCTGACCGCGTCATTGCCGGCGACCCGCTGCCGATCGCTTTCGCCTGGCGCGCCAACCAGGAGGGTGATGAAGATCTCATCCAATTCTTGCACCTCGGCCACTCGGAAACGGGCCAATGGTGGGTCTACGATCAGCCGCCCCTCGGTTCACGCCTGCCGACCCGTCTTTGGTATCCCGGCCTCGCCGATAGCGAAACCTGGCAAGTGCCCATCCCCGCTGATCTCGCGCCTGGACGATACGCCGCCTTCACCGGGCTCTATCGCGCCAGCGATCAGGAGCGCGTCCCGGTGCGCGATGCAGCGGGAACGCCCTGGCTCGACAATCGCGTCGCGCTAGGCAGTATAATCATCGAGTGAAAATCGAGACAAAGGCCCCCTAAATGTCCACAATGCTAGCCGCGCGCTTCCATGAACACGGCGAGCGCGATGTCCTTCGACTTGAGCAAGTGCCGCTGCCCCGGCCCGCCGCCGGCGAAGTGCGGATCAAAGTCCACGCCTGCGCCCTCAACTGGCTGGATGTCGGCATCCGCCGCGGACCGCAATTCGGCGCTGTCCCGCTGCCTCTCACCACCGGCGTCGATATTTCCGGCGTGATTGACGCGGTCGGCGCGGGGATCTCCGGCTGGAGCGCGGGCGCTGAAGTCACGCTCTATTCTCTGATTACCTGCGGCGAATGCGAGTTCTGCCGCGCCGGCGATGTCACCGTCTGCCCGCAGCATCAGATCATCGGCGAGCACAGCGACGGCGGCCTGGCGGAGTATATGCTGGCGCCGGCCCGCAATCTCATACCCAAGCCGGCCGGCCTGAGCCATGTCGAAGTGGCGGCCCTGCCCGTCGTCGCCGGCACCGCCTGGCATATGCTCATCACAGTCGCGCGGCTGAGTGCCGGCGAAACCGTCTTCATCCCGGGCGCTGGCGGCGGCGTCGCCTCGCTCGGTATTCAGATCGCCAAATTCGCCGGCGCCCGCGTGATCGCCAGCACGTCAACAGCGGAAAAAATGACCAAAGCGCTTGAACTCGGCGCCGATCACGTCGTCAATTATCGCGAGCCCGATTGGGTCGAGCAGGTCATCGCGGCCACCGGCGGCCGCGGCGTCGATGTGGCGCAAGACCTGGTCGGCGCGCGCACCTGGGCCGACTCGCTGCGGACGCTCGCCCGCAACGGCAGAATGGTCGTCTGCGGCTCGCACTCCGGCAAGCAGTTCGACCTGCGCATCCCGCAAATCTATCACAGGCAACTGAGCATCCTCGGCGCGAACGGCGCTTCCTATAATGAGCTTTGCCAAGCGCTCAAGCTGGCGAACCAAGGTCTTCTGCGCCCGGTCATCGACCGCGTCCTGCCGCTGAGCCAAATCCGCGAGGGCCATCGCATCCTGGAAGAACACGATCACTTTGGCAAAGTCGTCATGCAGATCGCCTGACTGCCCATTACCGGACAAATCTTGTAGGCATGACTCACTGAGACGCCCGCCGTCAATATCACCAGCCGATCTGCTTGGGAAAATCGACCAAAATTGGATGAAGACTCATGACCCGACAGCCCAATATCCTCTTCATCATGACCGACCAGCAGCGCAGCGATACCATCGCGGCCTTGGGCAATCCTCAGATCCGCACGCCGACGCTCGATTCCCTGGTCGAAGACGGCATCGCCTTCGCCAACTGCTACACGCCCGCGCCGGTTTGCGTCGCCGCCCGCAGCGCCGCCATCACCGGCCTCCCGCCCCATCTCAATGGCTGTACCTCCAACAACGCCTCTCCCCTGGGCCTGCGCAGCATCATGCAAGTCCTGCAAGCGGCTGGCTATCGCAGTCACGGCATCGCCAAGATGCACTTCAACCCCCAAGCCGAAGCGCTCTGGGGCTTCGATAGCCGCGACATCTCCGAAGAAGGCGCGCGGGACCCGGGCCGCCGCAATGACTTCCACGAGTATTTGAGCCGAAACGGCTTTGATCATGTGCTGGAGCCCCAAGGCCTGCGCAGCGAAATGTATTATATTCCGCAGCCATCGCAGCTCCCGGCCCGTCATCATCACAGCGCCTGGGTGGCCGACCGCGCCATCGACTTCTTGGCGGAGAGGGATCGTCATCAACCTTTCTTCCTCTGGGCCAGTTTCATCAAACCGCATCCGCCCTTCGAAGCGCCGACGCCCTGGAACAAGCTATACCGCGCCGCCGATATGCTGCCGCCGCGCCGGCCGCCGGGCTTCGAGTCCTTGCTGACCTACTGGAATCATTATCAAAACCGCTACAAGTACCGTGACAAGGGATATGATGAAATGCTCTTCCGCGCCATGAAGGCGATGTACTACGCCTGCATTTCCTTCATCGACTTCAATGTCGGGCGCATTCTGGAGGCCCTCGGCGACGAGATCGACGATACCCTCATCGTCTACACCGCCGATCATGGCGAAATGCTTGGCGATTATGGCAGCGTCGGCAAGCGCTCCATGCTGAACCCCGCCGTCAAAGTGCCGCTTATCGTCAGAGCGCCAACTAGATCAATGGCGGGTCAAGTCCTTGATGCTCCGGTCAGCTTGCTCGACATATTCCCCACCTTCGCCCGGGCTGCGGGTGCTGATTTGCCGCCGCCATCGCCGGAGGGCGCGGACCTGCTCGCCATCGCCGCCGGTGAAGTCGAGCGCGATGCCGCCTACAGCCAGTACAGCGAAGGCGCCGCCGGGCTCTATATGATCGCCTCCCGCGATCTCAAGTACATCTATTCGGCGGCAGACCGACAGGAATGGCTCTTTGATCTGCGCATCGACCCGGACGAGACCGTAAACTGGGCCGGCAACCCGCGCTACGCCGAGCGGCTCTGCGCGCTGCGAAGCCGGCTCATCGCGCGCTTCGAGGCGGATGGTTATGACAGCGCCGTGACTGACGGCGAATGGCGCGAATACGAGCCGCCGACCTTTCCCGACCCCGCCCGCGACGATGGCCTGCTCTTCCAGGATCCGCCAAACCTGCCCGAGCTCTTGCGCGCCCTCGGTCCCGCTTACGCTGATTAGCCGCTGGATCGCTTTTCACTGTGCTCTCTGTCTCCTCTGTGGTTAAATGAATCTGATTTGTATAGCGCAACTGAAAGCGAATAAACCACGATGATGAAAATCAGCGCATTCGGTGACGAAATCGCCGTAGACTTTGAAGAACAGCTGCAAGTCCTGAACGACCTCGCCATACCTCTGATCGATGTGCGCAACGCCTGGGGCGTCAACTGCGCGCAATTCAGCGCCGAGCGCACCGCGCGCATCAAAGCGCTCTGCGACCAGTACAACATCGCTGTCGCCTGCATGGGCAGCCCCATCGGCAAATCGCCCATCGCCGATCCTATCGCCATAGAATGCGAGCGCCTCAAGCGCATCGGCGCCACCGCTCAGGCCCTCGGCACGCGCAACATCCGCCTCTTCAGCTTCTACCCCGAAGGCGAGCACGATGCCGCCGCCATGCAGAGAGCTATCGACCGCCTGGGGGCGCTGACCGACATCGCCGCCGAAGACGACCTGCAGCTGCTCCTGGAAAACGAGAAAGGCGTCCTTGGCGACCTGCCCGAGCGCTGCCTGCAAATCATGCGCGCGCTTGACTCGACCCATTTCCGCTTCATCTGGGACCCGGCCAACTTCGTGCAATGCGGCGCGGCCGATCAGGTTGATACCTGGTGGGACGCGCTCGGTCCATACATCGGTTACATCCACATCAAGGACGCCCGGCTGCCCGCAGGCGGCGAAGAGCGGTCCGAGGTGACGGTGGCCGGCGCTGGCGATGGTCAGGTCGGCCTCTTGCTGGAGCGCTTGCGGGCGAGCGGCTACGACGGCGTGCTTTCGCTGGAGCCGCATCTGCTGGAAGCGCGGCATTCGAGCGGCTTCAGCGGCGCTGAGGGCATGGCGCTGGCGGTCGCCGCGCTGCGGGAGCTGATGGCCGCCGCCGGCATTGATGAAGGCAAATAAGGATATCTGACCGCGAGGAGGCGAAACGCCATGACCCAAATAGCCGCGCAACTCTACACCATCCGCGACCACATCAAAACGCGCCCCGACTTCGAGGCGAGCATGAAGAAGATCCGCGCCATCGGCTACGAGGCGGTGCAGACCTCGGCCCTCGGCGATATCTCGGATGCCGATGTCAAAGGCATCACCGAGGACAATGGCTTGACCATCTGCAATACTCATGTCGCCTTTGCCGATTTGCTCAAGGACATCGACGCCGTCATCGCCCAGCACCGGCTCTGGGATTGCCGCCACGTCGCCATCGGCAGCATGCCGCCGGAATTCCGCGCGGGCGAGGCCGGCTTCCGCCGCTTCGCCGAGATCGCCAACCGCATCGGCGAGCAACTGGCCCGCGCCGACCTGACTTTCAGCTACCACAATCACAGCTTCGAGTTCGTCCAATTCGGCGGGCGGACCGGCCTGGAACTGCTGCTCGAGGAGACCGACCCGCGCTACCTGCAAGCCGAGCTCGATACCTACTGGGTGCAGCACGGCGGCGGCGACCCGGTGGCCTGGATCGAGCGCGTGACCGGGCGCATGCCGGTGGCGCACCTCAAAGATATGGTCATGCTGCCCAGCGAAGACGGACGCGGCCAACAGATGTTTGCCGAGGTCGGCGCGGGCAATATGAACTTCCCGGCCATCCTGGCGGCTTGCGCCCGGGCCGGCGTCGAATGGTACGCGGTCGAGCAGGACCTCTGCCAGGGCGACCCCTTCGACAGCCTGGCCATCAGCTACCGGAATCTGCGCGCGCTGGGTTTGCACTGAGCGGCGCTAGACCAGCGTCCCGCCGGCGAAAGCTAGTTCAGCCGCCCGCTCGCCGATTTCGACGGCGCCGTTGCCGTTGAGCTCGGCGGCGATATTGGCGCTGACCCAGACATTCTCCAGCGCCAGCGTGTTCTTGATGCGCACGACGCGGGCCCCCGCGCATTGCGACGGGTCGCTGCGGAAAGCGTCAAAGAGGGCCGCTTTGATCGTTTCCTCGTCGTTTTCGAAGACGAGGGGCATGCGGCAGCGGAGCAGGAAGCCGCTGGTGAACATGTTCTTGGTGGTGATGGGAAAGTCGATCTTGTCGAAGAGCTTGCGCGACATGAAATCGGCCAGGCCGTAAGTGGTCGCGTTGCCGTGGGATTCCGGCGTCAGGTCGAGGATGGCGATGCGCTTGATCCGCGGCGATTCGGGCTCGGGCTCGCCTTCGACCATCCAGCGGCCGATGATATTGGTATCCATGCCGGCGCCGCTGATATTCTTGCCCATCTCGTCGATGATGAGCACATCGATATCGTCGACGGGCAGCCGCGGCATCAATTCGCGCGAGCGCTGCAAGAGGCGCTGGTCGCCTTCGACGACCGTAGCGGCGTTGAAGCCTTCCAACTGCGCCACCTCGTGGTAGCCGTCTTCGACCACGCCGAAACCGGCGAGGAAGTTGCTGGGCGAGAACAGGTGCTGGGCGATGACGGGCATATAATCGCGCAAGCCGACCACGCCCTGCTGATGGATCGTGCGGGCGCCCGTCTCCTTGCCCAGCCCAACCGCCAGCATCTTGAGCAAGCCGCTTTCATGCGGTCCGTGGAAATCGGTGTGGACTTTCGCGCGATTGCTGATGATCAGCCCGTCGGCTTCGGCGACATTCTTGTCCAGATAGGCGGGCAAGCCGGTGCTTGTGACGCCGGTGTCCACCACTTCCATCGTCGCGTGAATGGGGCAGCCCATGGTCGCCTCGCTGATGCCCAGCCCGTCCAGCACGTCGATCTGGCCTTCGGGCGTGCCGCCGCCGTGGCTGCCCATAGCCGGCACGATGAAGGGCGCGCCGCCGGCCGCTTTGACCAGCGCCACCAGCTTTCCGGCGATGCGGTCGATTTGGGCGATGCCGCGGCTGCCGAAGCCGAGGGCGATGCGCTTGCCTTTGACCTGCGCCGCCAGGTCCAGCCGCGCGAATTCGGCCTCGAGCGTCCGGTCGATATCAACCGGCTCGCCTTTGGGCAAGGATTGCTTGATCGGATGAAGGGTGGGGATTGTCACATCGTCCATGACAGGCTCATTTCACTTGCTGATTCTGTTGGCTAGCTATTGTAGCGATTTCATGACTAATGGCAAAGGGAGCAACGAGCGGTAGTGCATCCATTTCGGTTGAAACTGAAAAAACTTTACCACCGAGTACACCGAGAGAAACGAGGACACCGAGAATCATATTGGAAAATATGTCTTTTTCTTTGTGTCTTCGCGCCTTAACGGTCAATATCGGCGGTTGGCGCCCAGGCGCCCTGCGTGACCTGCTGTGAAACTGAATCTGGCTCATTTGAATTTCAACTGACTTCGATACACTGCCCAAGGAGCTCTTGGCGCGCCGGACGGGAATAGACGGGTCGGTCTGATAAATTATTGATAAACGATAATCGATAGAGGCTAAACTTTTTTCTATCATAAAAAGGAGTTTTTGATAATTTCCGGCTGCGGCGGACGCGACTTTGTTCGCGGAAAAGTTTTTTTGGCAATCTGGCAATCTGGCCATTGGCGAAATTCGATTGGCTTTGGCGTGGAAGGGCGCTTGGTTTGGGTTAAGGCGGTCATGGTCTGAGGGTAGCAGATTTTGGGCTGGAACAGGCGACTATATAGTCGCGTATGGCAAAAATCGGGGGCATTTCTCAACTTGCCGTTTCGACCGCCACAGCCAAGCCGCAGTCGGCGAGTCTTTGGCGGGCGATGTCGATGTAGTCAGCGGAGATGTCGATGCCGATGAAGCGGCGGTCGTTGAGCAGAGCCATCTTGCCGGTCGTGCCCGAGCCGCACATGGGGTCGAGCACGAGATCGCCCGGGTTGCTCCAGGACAGGATATGGTCTTGCGCCAGTTTCTCCGGGAAGACGGCCGGATGCTGGAAGGCGATGCGATCCGATGTCGTGCCGCCCAGCCCGACGGCGTAGGACCAGATATTGGTGCGCGTTTTCTCCTTCTTGAGTTCGCCCAGTTTCTTCTTGTTGACGCCATCGGACAGCTTGTTGTGCGGCAGCATCTCAAGGCCGTTGCGTTGGGTCGGCGCCTTCAAGGGGTTGAATGTCGCCGGCTTGCCTTTTGACAGGACAAACATCATCTCGTAGGCGTTGGTGTAGGCGTTGCTGCGCATGAAAGGCGTATTTTTCTTTTGGTATATCATCACATCGTGGGCGGAAAAACCGATCTCTTGAAAGGCGAGGGCTTGGCGGAAGGAGGTCAGGCTGCGGCCGCCCTGGATGCGGTCGCCGACTACCCAGACGACCACGCCGCCCTCGGCCGTCACGCGGTACAGCTCGGCAGCGATGTCTCCAAAAGGAAAGTCGTAACCCTGGTAATCTCGCAGGCTGTCGTAAGGCGGCGATGTGACGGTGAGTTGGACGATGCTGTCGGGCCAAGAACGCATCACATCGACGCAATTGCCGATGATGAGCTTGGCGGTATCGGTCGACGGTCGCCCTGTTGCGGTCGCATCAATCTGCCGCATAATGTTCTCCCGGCTAGTTTGTGACTATTTTAGCAAATTAGAACAACTGTGTCAATTTTTTGAGAGGCAGGAAATGGAGAAAAGTGTGAACATGCGCCTCGCTTACCCCCACCCCAAACCCCAAAAAATGAGTTGAGGAGCGGACACCTAAGCGTCACGCTGGATTGCGAGATTAATTATGCTCGAAAGTTCGGGCGACCCACCGGGTCGCCCCTACCGTTTTGACAATTGCAGGGGCAGCCACTGGCTGATCAGTCGCCCGAAGACTCCATTTTCTCAAACATATCCGCTCCTCAGCCCAAAATGAGGGAGGGGTTTCAGCCCTGTGCGGCCGCTAGGAAAACTCACTCTTTGTGAGGGGAAAGGAGCTTGTACCGATGTCCATAAACTCGCCACTCCCAGAGGGCCGACCTTATTGTGAGCCGTTTGCAGACATGCTAGAATCGCGCTGCAACTGAAGAAGGAGGCCGAAAGCGCATGAGCACCAAGGGGAAACCCATCCTGCTTGATGGCGGCATGGGCCAGGAGATTGTCAATCGCGGCGGCAAGGGCGCTTATGGCGAGTGGGCGGTGGCGGCCTTGTATGAGAAGCCGGAACTGGTCTACGAGATTCATCGCGATTACATTCAAGCCGGCGCCGATGTCATCACCACCGATACCTACGGCAGTACGCGCCCCCGCCTGCGCCATGCCGGCATTGAAGACCGCTTTGAGGAGCTGGCGCGCATCGCCGGCGAATTGGCGAACCGGGCGCGCGCGGACTTCGGCGCGGGCGATACGCGCATCGCGGCCAGCCTGCCGCCGTTGGAAGCCAGCTATGTCAACGAATTTGCGCTCAGCTTTGACGAGACCGCCGCTCAATTCGGCGAGTTGATGGACCTGCTGCATCCTTATGTCGATATCTTCCTGGGCGAGACGCTGTCGACCAGCTTTGAGGCGCGGGCCTTCCTGCAGGCGGCTGGCGGGCGGGAGAAAACAGTCTGGCTGGCGCTGACGCTGGACGACCACGGCGCGACTGATTTGCGCGGCGGCGAAAGCCTGGCGGCTGTGATCGAAGGCTTGGGCGACAACAGGCCCGATGCGCTGCTGATCAACTGCTGCACGCCCGACAGCATCAACAGCGCCCTGCCGATATTGCGGGCGAGCGGCTTGGCCTACGGCGCCTATGCCAACGGCTTCGTGGAGATTCCCGATGACTGGGAGGAAGAGGGCGGCGTCGTGCAGCTATCGAGCCGGGCGGATTTGCCGCCGGAGGTTTACGCGGGCCATGCAGCGAACTGGATCGAGGCGGGCGCGTCCATCGTCGGCGGCTGCTGCGAGATCGGCCCGGCGCATATCAAGCGTTTGCGCAGTTTGATAGACAGCGGCGCCTAGAGCGACCGCGACTGGAGGGCTTATGACAAAGCGACAAGCAGTCATCACCGGCGCCGGGCAGGGCACCGGACGGGCGATCGCCCTGAGATTCGCGGCGGCCGGCATCAAGACGATCCTAGTCGGCAGGACGGAAAGCAAGCTGCGGGCGGTCGCGGAGGAGATCGCGGCTTCCGGCGGCGAGGCAAGCTTCCAGGCGCTGGATGTCACCGATGACGGGGCGGTAGCGGCTTTTGGCGCGGCGCTTGAAGGCGAGGCGCTGGACATCCTCGTCAACTGCGCTGGCGACTGGCTGATCGCGCTCATGGAGGATACTTCGGACGAGCAGCTCGATCACATCCTGCGCGTGAACTTGCGCGCGCCTTATATCCTTTCGCGGACCTTGCTGCCAAACTTGCGGCGCAGCGATAACGCCAGCATCATCAACATCGGCTCGATTGTCACGTCAATATCCGTGCCGACGGTCACCGCTTACACGGCGGCCAAAGTCGGCTTGAAGGGCTTGACCGGTTCGCTGGCGGCCGAGTTGCGGTCCGAGCGGATCCGCGTCGTGATGATCTCGCCGGGGCCGGCTGATACGCCCATGCGCGAGGCGGCGTCGCCGGGCATCGACAAGGCGGCGCTCGTGCAGCCGGAGACGATTGCCGAGATGGCGCATACGGTGGCGAGCTTGCCGCGCGGCATTACCACGGGGGATTTCACGCTGCATTCAATGCTATTTGAAGCGCCGGACTAGAGAAGCGGGGCGTCAGAGCTTCAAGCGCGGGTCGAGGATATCGCGCAGGCCATCGCCCAGCAGGTTGATCGCCAGCACGGTGACCATGATGGCCAGGCCGGGATAGGTCGTGACCCAGGCGGCGACGCGGATGAACTCGCGGCCTTCGTTGAGCATCAAGCCCCATTCGGGATCGGGCGGCTGCTGCCCCAGCCCGAGGAAGCTCAGGGCGGCGCCCGTGATAATCGCGCTGGCCACGCCGTTGGTAGCTACCACCGTGAGCGGCGCCGCCACGTTGGGCAGAATATGCCGCATCATGATGCGCCACGAGCTGCCGCCCAGCGCCTGCGCCGCCACGATAAAGTCGAATTGTTTAACCGAGAGCGTGCTGCCGCGCACGACGCGGGTATAGACCGGCACCGAGGACAAGCCGACC
Organism: Anaerolineae bacterium; assembly: GCA_022822545.1. Lineage (GTDB taxonomy): Bacteria > Chloroflexota > Anaerolineae > Aggregatilineales > Phototrophicaceae > UBA6055. Next base: position 64,277 of record JAJEBE010000045.1, on the reverse strand, counting down.
GCGACCATGACATTGTGCAGATTGCGGCCTAATACGGCGACGATGACGAGGGACAGCAATATGCCTGGGAAGGCCATCATCACATCGATGAAGCGCATGATGATGGTATCCGCATGGCCGCCAAGATAGCCGGCGAGCAAGCCGAGCAGCGCGCCGAGGGTCGCGCCGATGGCGACCGAGATGATGCCAACTTGCAGCGACACCTGGCCGCCGTAGAGGATTCGCGACCAGATGTCGCGGCCCAGGTTATCCGTGCCCAAGAGAAATTCGGCATCCGCCGGTTGCAGGCGATTGCGGCGGAATTGCTCGGTCGGGCTATAGGGGCTGATGTGCGGCGCCAAGGCCACCAAGAGCGTCACCGCGAGCAGGATCGCCGCTCCCGCGACCACATTGCGCGAACGCAGGACCCGCCTGAAAAATCGAGACCCCTTCGACGACTGAGCGTGGCCCAGTTCGGCCGGCGTCGCATCCACATTAGTCATAGCGAATCCGCGGATCGATAAAGGCGTAAACCACGTCCACCGCGATATTGACCAGGACATACATCATCGCGATGAATAGCGTCATCCCTTGCACCACAGTGAAGTCCTTTTGCACCACGGCTTCGACATATTTCTGGCCGATGCCCAGCCGGGCGAAAATCGTCTCGGTAATCACGGCGCCGCTGAGTGTGTAGCCGAGGATCAATCCGAGTATCGTTACCACTGGGATTAGCGCGTTGCGCAGGACATGGCGGATAACGACGATGCGTTCGGTGATGCCTTTGGAGCGCGCGGTCAAGACGAAATCCTGGTTGAGCACCTCGAGCATGCTCGAGCGCACCATGCGCGCCAGTGAACCGGCCGAGACCAGCGCCAGCGCTGTCGCCGGCAGTATCAGTCTTTCGACACCGCCCTGGCCAATGGCGGGCAATACACGCAGGCGCACGGCGAAAAACAGAATCAGCAAAAGCGATGACCAGTAGACCGGCATGGAAATGCCGACCAAAGCAAAGGCCATCGCCAGCGTATCGATGATGGTATTGTGATAGAGCGCGGCGATGATGCCGACGGATATGCCAATCACAGAGGCGATGAACAGCGCCGCAAACGACAGCTCAATGGTCCATGGCAGTCGATTCACGATTTGCGCCATGACCGGCACGTTGGTCTGCAGCGAACGTCCCAAATCGCCTCGCAGGGCATTGCCCATATAAGTCAGGTACTGGATGTGCAGGGGGCGATTCAAGCCCATGTCTTCGCGGATTTTTTCGCGTTGTTCGGGCGTGCTTTGCTTGTCGCCGATGAACACGAGCACGGGATCGCCCGGGGACAGGTGCAGCATGAGAAATACGACGACCGTAATCAGGAAGACCGTCGGGATCGTTTGCAGCAAGCGGCTGGCCAGGTACTTGCTCATGAGCGAGGAAACTTTGCGGCTGCGCGTGAACCAGCAAGACTCTCATTGTGAGGTAGGGACAGGCTGCCTGCCCCTACCTGTCTTAATCTGACGGCGTCTGTGATGAGACTATCCGTCCATGGTAGCCGAATAGAAGTCCGGCACGAAACCACCGCCGAGGATCGTCACATTCTGGACCGCAGGGATAGCGGCATAGGTGACAACCGGATCGTTCAGATACATCATGACCACTTCGTCAGCCAGGATCTGTTGGATTTCGGCATAAGCCGCAATCCGCGCCGCCTGATCGCTGATGCCAACGGCGGCGTCAATCATGTTATCCATCGTATCGCTGATGTAGTTGTTGCGGTTGGAGCCGCCGCCGGCGTTGGACGAGTGGAAGAGGGTGCGGAAGACGCCATCGGGATCGGTCTGCGTATCCCACCATTGCTGCGTATTATGCAAGCCAGCGACTACGTTGGTGATATAAGCCGAGAAATCCGAGATATTGAGCTCAAAATCGATGCCTACGTTGCCCAGGTCTTCGCGCAGGAATTGCGCGGTAGCATTGCCCAGGGGGCGGTCAGCGCCGAAGTGCCGCACGACCAAGGGAACGCCATCGCGCTCGCGGATGCCGGTTTCGTCATTCATGGCCCAGCCCGCTTCATCCAGCAATGCGCCGGCCGCTTCCGGATCGTAGGGATTGACATGGCAGAAGATATCCGTCCAGCCGACCATGGAAGCCGTCAGCGCGCTGCAGGGCTTGTATCCCAGTCCGTCATAGACGATGTCTTGCATGATCTCGAGATCAACCGACATGGCGATCGCCTTGCGCACGGCCAGTTCATCCGTTGGCGAATTCTGGTGGTTGAACATCAAGGAATAGCCGTGCCCGGCTTGGTCGTAGATGCTGACGACGAAACTCGGATCTTCCTGCAGGCGCGCGACATCAAGCCCCGGCAGATTGTCGATCATGTCGACTTCGCCGCTTTCCAGCGCCGCCAAGCGGGTGCCGGGATCGGTCAGAATCTTGAAGATCAGCCGGTCTAGGGCGGTCGGTCCGGTGATCCCGAATACGGCTTCATCGCCCCAGTTGTAGTCCGGGTTCTTGACCAGAACTACTTCTGTATCGGGCGTGTAGGACTCGAACATGAAGGGACCCGCGCCGACAATGCCGGAAAAGCCCCAATCCGCGCCCAGGGCTTCGACAGCCGTGGGAGAGACCGGGCCGAGCTGCGGATGTGAAAGACCATCCAGGAATGCGGCGTTGGGCGCGCGGAACCGCACCGCAATGGTGTGGTCATCAATCACTTCCGATTCTTCATAGGGTCCGATGAAGCTGAAACCCATTTGCGACTTGGTGTCGGGATGCACGATGCGATCAAAAGTGTATTTGACCGCCTCCGCATTGAATGGCGTTCCATCATGGAAGGTTACGTCATCGCGCAATTCGAAGACGTATTCGGTCGCGTCATCGTTGACCGACCAACTGGTTGCCAAAGCCGGGTGGAAGGAGCCGAGCGGATTCTGTTTGACCAGGGTGTCAAAGACGTGGCCGACGATGACTTCCACACTGGAGAAGGCGGTCGCCGTATTATCAAGGGTATCAACCCGGCGGCTGATGCCAAATGTCAGCACCACTTCGTCCTGCGCCACCACTGCTCCGGCCAGCGACGCCAGCAGCATGGTAGTGACCACAAATAGAGATACGAACCTTACAAGTAATCGCTTGCTCATGAAAAACTCCTCTTCAACTACTTATTGGAATGTCAACGGGCAAGAGCGTGAGCGCGGAGAAATTTTGACAATGCCCTTATGGAATCGTTACAATCCAAAGCAGATTGGGCGCTTATCAACAATTTGTTGACAGACCGAGATTAACTTGTCGCCCCCCGAATGTCAAATGAGTCGGACTGGAGAGGCGAATGGCGGGTATTTTTGAGGGGATGCGTTGGCGCGGATACCCCATCGGCGTCACCTCTGCTTTTGGAACTAGCGAGCTGCTGCTGGGCGAATTCGGCGGCGGAGAACCTGGCCTGCTCATCACCGCCGGGCTGCACGGCGACGAGGGGCCCTGGGGCGGCTGGGCAATCCGCAAGCTGCTGGAGCGCATCGAGACTGCCGATGTGCGCGGATTCATCCGCGTTGCGCCGATGGCGAATCCGCTGGCCATGCAAGTGGACAAACGCAACGCGCCCGTTGACCAACTCGATATGAATCGGGTTTTCCCGGGCAATCCTGCGGGATCATACTCCGAACGCGTTGCGCATGTCCTGGCGACGGAAGCCTTGAAAGGCATCGATTACGTGATCGACTTGCATGGCGGCGGGAGCTGGTGCGTGAACGATTTCGTTTTCGAAATGGAAGGCGGCAGAGAACTGTCTATTTCTTTTCCCGCGTCCTTCGTCGTTAAGCGGGAAGCCGATTCCGACAGCCTGTCAGGTTATGCCCAGTCCCTGGGCCTGAGCGTGGCGGCCGTGGAATTGGGCGGCCGCAGCCAGTTTGAAGAAACGGGCGCTGAAAAGATTGCTGAAGGTTTGCTGCGCGCCCTTTGCAAGGTCGGCGTTGTCGATGAGAGCAAAGCGCCGCCGCCGATTGATCCTCCGTTGCCGGTGAGCGGCACTTCGGTCTTGCGCCCCGATAGCGGCGGGATATTCGTGCCGGTGCTGGATGCGAGCCATATCGGAACGCTCGCGCCAAAGGATACACTGCTGGGGCGGTTGCTGCACCCCGCCACCTTCGCGCCGCTTGAGGAATTTCGCGCGCCTTTTGATCAGACGGCGCTGCTGCTCTTGCGGCCCTTTGTCGCCCAGCTGGAAGCCGGCGCGATGACCTATGTGGTTTCTCAACCCGTGAACGATTAGGCAGCGAAAGTTGCAAGATTTCGAATAAATCTGCCGGGCGCTCGAATGAGCAGGCTGGCGAAATGGAGAAGAACTTATGCCCGATAAACTGCGAGTAGGAGTAATTGGCGCCGGGCGTTGGTCGAACAGCGCGCACCTGCCGGGATTCCAGCGATCGCCGCTCTGTGACCTGGTAGCGGTCTGCGATTTGAACGAAGACCTGGCCAAGAGCGCGGCGGCCCGCTTTGATATCGATAGCGTCTACACGGACTATCAGGCGATGTTAAGCCGCGACGATATTGACGTTATTGATGTTTGCACGCGCGGCGACCTCAGTGACAAGAATAATCACGAACCGCTGGCGTTTGCCGCGCTGGAGGCGGGCAAGCATTGCCTGTGCGAAAAACCGGTCGCGCACGATTATCGCAACACCTGGCGCGCCCACGAGCTGGCTGTATCAAAGGGGCTGAAAACCAAGGTGGGCATGACCTTCCGCTATGCGCCTTCTATTCAATACATGCGCGATCTCATCGCCGACGGGTTCGTCGGCGAGCCCTGGATCTTCAACGGCTACGAGCAAAACTCCCAATTCATCAGCCCGACCGAACCGGTCACCAAAGAAGATATGATCGTGGAGACGGGCTCGAAAGACATCAAGTTGTCATCCGTAGAGGGTTACGGCGCTCCCATCATCGACATTAGTCTCTGGTTCATGGATAGCCCGCTGAAGAGCCTGGTAGGGCTGCTCTACAACTTCGTGCCCTATCGCACCATGCCGAACGGAGATTTCATTCGCACCAATATCGATGACGGCGATGTCTATATCGGCGAATACAGCAATGGCGGCTTCTGCACGATTCAAACCAGCTATGTCGCCGTGAACAGCTATCCCGGCGTCGAAGCGCGCGTCTACGGCTCGGAAGGGGCGCTGCTCTGTCGCCTGGGCGCCGAACTGGAGAACCAGGAAGCGCTGCGTAAATCCACGAGCCCTGACGCTGATGAGGTGGAATATGTTGCGGTGGACATACCGCCCAGTTACTTCCCGCCCGCTTATACGCCGGGCGAACCCTGGCCGGCGATGTTTTATGCCAATCTCGTGCATAACTTCATGGAAGAAATCGTGGAAGATACGGGCGAGAATCAGGGAAACTTCGCGCAAAACGCGCAAGTGCAGGAGATCATAAACGCGGTGGAGATTTCGCATCGCGAGCGGCGCTGGGTGGATTTGCCGCTGGAGTTGGAATCGTAATAAAAACGGGCGACCACTTGGCCGCCCCTGCAAGCGTCGATTATGCGGGGAGGGCGACCCGATGAGCCGCCCCGGTTTGGATGAGCCGACTACATGTCGTCGTCTTCTTCCATGTCGTCGCCCATCATCTCGTCGTCCATCATGTCGTCATCCATCATCATCATCATATCGCCCATCATCATGTCGTCCATCATGACGCCGTGGTGGGCGGCCAGCGCTGATGGATCGCCATCTTCCGCCAGGCTTTCCAGCCCGTGGCCGTAATCGGGTTGGCCGGAGGTGAAGAGGATGCCGCGCTTCATCATCATCATGTCGTCATCCATCATCATGTCGTCGTCTTCGGCCATGTCGTCGTCCATCATGTCGTCGTCTTCGGCCATGTCGTCATCCATCATGTCGTCGTCTTCAGCCATGTCGTCGTCCATCATATCGTCATCTTCGGCCATCTCGTCGTCCATCATGTCGTCATCTTCGGCCATGTCGTCATCCATCATGTCATCATCCATCATCATGTCGTCGTCCATCATCATGTCGCTGGAATGGACGATCCAGAAGACGGGCGTGATGGGCGAGGGATACATGGACATGTCGGAGACGTTTTCGATGCGGACGGTGATCCCGCCCATGTCGTCGGGGGTCAGCGTCACGACGACGAGGTCAGCGGCGGTGGGATAGCTGTAGTTGTCGTCGAGGTCGCTGGCGAGGCGGACGACGCCATCGCCGGCGGGGCCGCTATTGGGGGCGGCTTGACGCGGGGCTTGGTACATGCCTTCGCCAATCGGCTCGTTGCGCTCGCTGCCGAGATCCCAGTAATAGACCTGGTCGGTGACATCGCCGTTGACCGGGGCGCCCATGTCGTAGAGGGCGATGCCGTATTCATTGGGGGCGATGAAGCCGTCGTTGGATTGGGCGAGCATGGTGGCGAAGCTCAGGCTGTCGCCTTCGCGGGCGTGGATGACAAATTCGTAAGCGCCGCCGGGCAGGGCGATGCCTGGTCCGTCCCCGCCGACGGGCACAGCCGCCACGCCGGCGTTTGTCTCGTGGTGGTCGGCGAAGACGGCGCCGCTACACATGAGCAGCAGCAGGGTGATAATACAGAGTGATTTACGCATGAGAATTCTCCTATTGCTTAGGTAATATGGGGTTTCCTGCGTCTACAGGCTACGGAGAGGATATTACAAATATAGTATACTAACATTACAGAGGCATAACAACTACATCGCGGGCAAGCCCCTCCGCCGCCAGCCGCTTGACCAGCATCGCATAAGCCCCGTCCCAGGCGTCCATCATGATCCAGCGCCGGCCCAGGCGCTCGGCCGCCAGCGCGGTCGTGCCGCTGCCGCAGAAGGGATCGAGCACGATATCGCCCGGATTGCTGGAGGCGCGGATGATGCGCTCGTATAGCGCCAGCGGCTTTTGGGTGGGGTAGCCGGTCGCCTCCGGTTGATTGCCGCGCAGAGCCGGGATATCCCAGACATCGCGCATCGCCGCCAGCCGGTAATAGCCGCCGTCGTCTTGTTGGATGTCGATATTGCCGAAGCCGTATTTGTGCTTGAGGTAGGACTTCTGCCGCTGCGGATGGAAGGTGTAGCGTTCGCTTTTGCTGTAGAAGAGGAGGGTATCGTGCTTGCGGCTGAACCAGCGCTTGCTGACGCCGCCGGTTTTGTAGAGCCAGACGATCTGATTGCGGCAGTTGCGCGGGCCGAAGAGGGCATCGAGCAGCAGCTTGACGTAGGCTTGGGCGGCGCCATCGATGTGCAGATAGAGGCTGCCGTCGGCGCGGAGGGCGCGGCGCATTTCCAGCAGGCGGATGCCCAGCCAGCAGAGGTAGGCGCTCATGCCGTCGCTGTGGCTGAGGCGGGCGGCGTCGATGACTGCCTGGAGCGCGGGCTGTTCGGCGCGGATGCGGTCGGGCCAGTCGGGCTGGACGTCAGCCCCCCATGACCATTTGTCGCGGAAGCCGGCGCCGTTGCCAGCGGCATAGAAATCGCGGTTCTTGTTGAAGGGCGGGTCGGTCGCGATGAGGTGGACGGATTCAGCCGGCAGGGCGCGCAGGAAGGGCAGGTTGTCGCCCTGGCAGAGTGTGCGGTTCTGGATGGTCATGGCGTCCAAATGGTGGCCTCGATGAAACGCTCGCCATCGCCATCGGGCCGGTCGTTGAAGTAGTAGACAGCCACGACCGCGCCATCATCGCGCGCCACCGCTCGCACATAACCCAAATCGCCGTTGGCGCCGCCGCCGCGCAGGACGATCTCCTCGCTCCAACTCTCGCCCTGGTCGGCGCTGAGCCGGGCGCAGATGGCGTAACCGTCGCGATTGCCATAAACCAGCGCCAGCCGTCCAGCGGGCAATTGGAGCAAGACGGGCGGGTTGCCGCTGTGGCCGGGCTTATGAAACATCGCCGGACGATTGAGAAAGCGCCAAGAGCGCCCGCCATCGTCCGAGGCGTAGAGGTCAATCCAGCTCAGTCGCGTGGCGCCAGCGCGGCAGCGGCGCGCGCAGAGAATGCGGCCGGAGGGCAGTTGCAGCCCCGCGGGCATGATGGCGAAATCGCCGCGTTCGGCCGGTTCGCCGCCGACTGCGGAAAGGAGCTCGAAGGATTGGCCGCCGTCGTCGCTGCGAACGCAGACGACCTTGCCTTCCTCGCCATCGGCTTTGTTGGCGGTCAGGAAGAAAAGCGCCGAATGCTCGCCCTGGATGATGTAGTCTGTGCGGGCGGCGATGCCGGTCTGCCCGAACATGGGCAGGCGGTAGGGTCCAGCCCAACTGCGGCAGCGGTCGTCAGACACATAGAAAAACGAGACCACGCCGCGCCCGATGCCGGTGCGCGCCGCCATCAGCGCGAAATCAGACTGTGAGAAGTCGAGTGGCTGCGCCGGGATCTCGGCGGTGGACTCGTCCACAAGCTCGGACAGGCGCAAGCCGGTCGCCATGTGTTCATCGGCGGATAAGCCGCGGCCACCCGGGCGTTTCCCGTTGAAGTCTTCGATTTGCCAGGTTTCGCCGCCGTCCAGGCTGCGCGCCTGCATATTCACGAAGGGCTGGCGCTTGTCGATGGCATGGCCGCGCTCGACGGTTCGGTGCGCGCCGACGGTGAAGCCGACGACAATCTCGGCTTCCCAAGCCCAGATGCCATAATTGGCGGGCCAGCCGGCGAAGCGCCCCGGCTCGCGGTATACGGTGGCCTGGCGCATGGGTCAGCGCTCCAGATGGCACATCATCTGGCGGATCTCGCCCAGGTGATAGGCGCTGTGCGCGATGATGCCGAGCAGGCAGGAGAGTTCATGGCTGCCTTCCCATTCGGCCGCGTTATCGAGATGGCTCATGATGCGCTCGTAGGTCGCTTTCAGGTCGGCGATCATCCGCTTCCATTCGTCTTGGTCGATGCTGCTGACTTCATTCCAGATCTGATTCCAGTCCACATAGCTGAGGTCGCGGCGGAACATGCGGTCTTCCAGCACGGTCAAGTAGTAGGTCGTGTGGGCGACATGGGCGGCGATGGTGGCGCAGTTTCCCATGGGCTGGGAGGCGTCGGCGGCCGAGATTTCGGCGAGGGTCTCGAAGAAGGACGTGCCCTTGTCAAGGTAAGCGCCCTGCACGCTCTCGAAGGTCTCGGTCAGCAAGAAGCGGAAGCCGATAGCGACTTCGCTGATGGCGATCTGATTGGGCATTTGAGGTCTCCTGATTTACGTCGCGATTTGGGCAAACCCGCCGATTGCCTGAGGATTGCGACGGCAGCGGTCGGCGAGGCGCCCGCCTTCTATTATAATATTGACGCCGCCGCAAGACTCCCTTCACATTTGCCGGATAGGCTAAAATCGAGACCAATGGCGAAAGGGTGAAAGCAGATGATGGAGAAAGTCCTGAAAACAGAGGCCGAGTGGCGCCGCCAGCTCAGCCCGGAGCAATACGCCGTCTTGCGGCAGCAAGCGACCGAACGGCCCTTCACCGGCAAGTACGTCAATTCCAAAGCCAGCGGCGTTTATGCCTGCGCCGCCTGCGGGAACGAGCTCTTCTCCTCGACAACCAAGTACAATTCCTTCAGCGGTTGGCCCAGCTTTTGGGATGTGGTCGATGAGGGCAATGTCGGTTTGCGCGAGGACAACAGCCACGGCATGCGCCGGGTCGAGGTGGTCTGCAAGCGCTGCGATTCGCACCTGGGGCACGTCTTCGATGACGGCCCGCGGGATAAGACCGGCCTGCGCTACTGCATCAATTCCTGCGCGCTTGATCTCAAGCCAGATGCCTCATAACAGGATATGCAGGGCGTTTCGCCGAAGCGCCCACAGCGCGACCCGTCCGCATACGGGCGACCAGATTGGTCGCCCCTACAATATTCGTGCGATTTGTAGGGGCGATATACCATATCGCCCGCGATACAATAGGTTCGGAGGCAATGGACCCAAAACTTGAACGCCGCGAGCGCTACAAAATCTCGCGCCGCATCCCCACGCGCTGGCGCGACAACGATGTCTATCATCACATCAACAACGTCATCTACTATGAATTCTTCGATACCGTCATCAACGGCTACTTGGTGGAAGCGGGCGGGCTGGACTTCAGCGGCGGCGAGTCAGTCGGCTTCGCGGTCGAGACGCATTGCCAGTTTTTGCAGCCGATCAGCTTTCCCGAAGAGGTAGACGCTTGCCTGCGCGTGGACAAGCTGGGCAATTCCAGCGTGCGCTACGAGATCGGGATTTTCAAGGCGGGCGAGGTTGAGCCGGCGGCGGTGGGTTACTTCGTACATGTCTTCGTCGATCGTTTGACGCGGCAGCCGGTGCGGATTAGCGGGCGGATGAGGGAAGCGTTGGCGGCTTTGCTCGTCTAGTGCACGCCCAGATAGCCCTTGATCGTCTCCTCATCGCGCAGGCACTCCTCAGCGCTGCCCTGGAAAGCCAGCCGCCCTTCGCGCAAGACGAAGGCCTGATCGCAGTATTGCAGGATGCGCCGCGCGTTCTGCTCGACCACGATCAGCGTGATGCCCTGCGCGACAAGGGCCTGCAAGACGGCGAAGACCTCCACCGCCACCGCCGGCGCCAAGCCCGCGCTCGGCTCGTCCAGCAGCATGAGGGTCGGGCGGCTCAGCCAGGCGATGGCGATGGCCAGCATCTGATGCTCGCCGCCGCTCAGCAGTCCCGCCCGTTGGCCCGGCCGCTTGCCCAATACCGGGAAGAGCTCCAGCAATTCGGCCAGGGCGGGATCTCGTTCTGCGCTGGACAGGCTGCGCGCGCCGAGTTGCAGGTTTTCGAGCACGGTCAGTTCGTCGAAGATATTTTCGCGCTGCGGCACATAGGCGATGCCGAGGCGGGAGATGGCTTCGGTTGGCATGCCGACCAGTTCTTGCCGCGCCAGCCGCACGGAGCCGCCGAAGATGGTGTTGATGCCCATGATGGCTTTCATCAGGGTGCTCTTGCCGGAGCCATTGGGACCGAGCAGGGCGCTGAATTGCTCGGCGGCGAAGCTCAGGCTGAGGTCCTGCAAGATTTCCAGCTTGCCGTAGCCGGCGGTGAGGCGGTCGACGGTGATCATTAAGCCCAAGCCCCTCTAAATCTCCGCCATTGCAATGGGGGAGACTTGGTCGACGCGGCGGGACAGGCGCTCCAAAGAATGCTGTCCCTCGCTGATGTTTCGGATGCCCGCCATAGAGGGGGTTGGGGAGAGGGATTGGCCATGCGCTCAGTCTCCAAAATAGACCTCGCGGACGGTGGCGTGGGCGCTGATCTCGGCGGCGCTGCCGCTCGCCAGCAGGTTGCCCAGGTGCATCACGTAGACATAATCGACGAAGTCAAAGAGAATCTCCAGCCGGTGCTCGACGATGAGCAGGGTGATGCCGTGATCATCGCGCAGGCGGGCGATCTGTTGGAAGATGTCGTAAGCCAGCTTGGGCGCGACGCCGGCGGTCGGCTCATCCAGCAGCAGCAGCTTGGGCTTGCCCATGAGGGCGCGGGCGATCTCGAGCAGTTTCATCTGCCCGCCGGAAAGGTCCGACGCCAGCGTGTCGTAATGAGGCAGGAGTTGCACCTGGCGCAGGACCTTCATGGCGGCTTCGGCGTGCGTTTGTTCTTCGCGCTGCCAACTGCGGGGGCGGGGCGCGTACCAGGGCTGCTCGCCGCGTTGGTCTTTGACGGGCAGCAGCAGGTTATCGAGCACGGTCATTTTGAAATAGAGCGTCGGTTCCTGATAGCCGCGGATGATGCCTTTGTGATAGACAGCGTCGGCGGGCAGGCCACTGATATCGTCGCCGTCAAAGATGACGCGGCCGGCGGTCAACTCGGTGGCGCCGGCGATCAGATCGATCAGGGTGCTCTTGCCGGAGCCGTTGGGACCGATCAAGCCGATGATAGCGCCCTCGGGCACGGTCAGCGAGACATCATCGACGGCGCGCAGGCCGCCGAAATCCTTGCGCAGATTGGATAGTTCCAGCAGGGGCATCCGCCCCCCTTTCTGTCAGGCGAATTGTCAGCGCATTATCGCCGCAATCACCAGGGCGGGCCGCATAAATCCAAAACCCGGCAGGACGGCAGCGCCTTCCCAGCGGGGATGACCATGACTTCGTTCCAGGTGAATATCGACTTTAGTCCGTTCTGCTGCACCAGGGTATCCCCGGCAAAGGCGCTCCAGCCAAGGCGCTGATAATAGGTCAGCAGATCGGCGCGGCAGACCAGCAGCGAGAAATCGACGCCCAGCTCTCGGCGCAGGAAATCGGTCGCTCGCTGGATCCCGGCCTTGGCGTACCCTTTGCCGCGCTGCGCCGGGTGTGTTTTTACCCCGCCGATTCCGCCGATCAGAATTTCTTGATTGTCGCATAAGCCAAGTCGAGTCAAGGCGCCGACATAAGAAACAAGCTGTGAATCCACATCCCGCAGCAGAATGCTCCACTGGGGACGCGCCCATTTTATCGGCGAGGCATTTTTAGCCGCGTCGGGTTTGGGTGGATAAACGGCAGCGCTTAATGCCTTCAGCGCACCGGCCTCATCATCGTTCAACTGCGCCGTCGCTTTGATTTCCAATTGCATGGCGCTATGCTCGCTTCGACAAGGGCTCAGGTTCCCTTGCCCGCCGCAGTACCTCATGGGCATTGGTCGTCAGGGGCGATTCCGGCAGCAATCCGCCCGGGCGATAGCGCAGCATGAGCAGGAGGATGATGCCGAAGGCGATGAAGCGGACGTAGTTGAATTCGATTTCGGAGCCGCTCATATTGAGGGTGATGGCGGCCACCTGGGTGAAGCGGTCGAGGATGGCGATCAAGGCCGCGCCGAGCAGGGCGCCGCGGTTGTTGCCGATACCGCCGAGCACGACCATGACCCAGATATCGAGGGTCAGGTTGACAACAAAGTCGTTGGTGTTGACGAAGCCGGTGTTGAGGGCGAAGAGGACCCCGCCGAGGGCGGCGATCGCGGAGCCGATCAGCATGATTTGGGCCCGCGCCAGCGATATGCCTTTGCCCAGGCCGCGGGTCGCCGCTTCGTTTTCGCGCAGGGCTTTTAACATGCGCCCAAAAGGCGAGCGCGTCAGGCGCTGGCTGTAGGCATAGGCGATCAGCGCGAGGGCGACGCAGAGAATCATGAACATCAAGGAGCTGCTGCGGGCATCGCCCAGGAAATAGAAAGGCTGCGCCACGGCCGATATTCCGTTGTGGGAGCAAATCAGGTCGTCTGCGCCGCGGACGACGATCCGCACGGTCTCGCCGCCGACCAGCAGCACCAGCGCCAGAAACCATTCCTCTTTCAGCCGCAAGGTGACGTAGGACACGATAAAGCCAAGGGCGCCGGACAGGACGGCGGCGATCAGGAGCGTGAGGGCGAGGTTGATGAAGCCGGCAGCCGGCTGCGTCGCCATGATCTCTGAGCGCAGTTGCAGGGCCTGCCCCATCGTGGGGCCGCAGGGGTGGACGCTATCCAGGCCGGCCAGCAGCGGCAAGACGCGGGTATAGGTGATGCCGGCGGTATAAGCGCCGATGGAGACGAAGAGCGCTTGCCCGAAGTTGGGCACGCCGGCGATGCCGTATTCCAGATTGAGGCTGATGGCCATCAAGCTGTAGATGCCGAAGAGGGTCAGGATGGCGATGGCGGTGGCGCCGATGTCGATATTGATCATCGCTGCAGGTCTCCGCCGCGCTGGAAAAACTGCGTGAAGCCCTGCGGCCGGGTGAGCAGCACGGCGATGATGATGATGAAAGGTATCGCCGGTTTGTAGGCCAGGTCGACGCCGAAGTTGAAATTGAGGAAAAGCATGACGGTGTGTTCGGAAAAGGCGACCACGTAAGCGCCGAGGATGGTGCCGGTGAAGCTGGACAGGCCACCCAGGATAGCGGCGGCAAATACCGAAAGCACGGCCGCCCAGCCCATCAAGGGGTTGACGGCGGTTTGCATGCCCCAGAGGGCGCCGGCGACGCCAGCCAAGCCGCCGACCAGCAGCCAGGCGTGGTTCTTGACGCGCTCGACCGGGATGCCGATCACGCGGGCCAGCGTACTATTGTTGGCGAGGGCGCGCATCTCCCGGCCGAGGGGGGTTCGGTTGAGCAAGAGCGTCAGCGCGATGACGAGCAGGATGCTGGTCGGGACGACCCAGGCGAAGAGATTGGAGAGGATGAGCGAGCCTTCGCGAAAAAGTATTCTCAGCGGTATGGCGATGCGCAGATCAAAGAGATTGAAGTAGTCGGCCATCAAGAAAAGGATATAGCGGATGATCAAGCCGACGGCGAATGAGGACAGGATCAGCGTATAAAGAGATACGTCCCGGCCTTCCAAGGGCTTGAATACAAACAGATGACTGATGAGAGCGGCCAGCGCGCCGACGATAAAGGCGGCGGTCATAATGACAACCGGGTTGAGCACACCCGACAGGGAGACGATGAGAGCGGCGTAGGCGCCGGCGGAGACATAATCGGCGTGGGCGAAATTCGGCAGCTTCATGACGCTGAAGGTGAGCGTGATGCCGAGGGCCATCAAGGCGTAAAGGCTGCCGATCTGAATCGTATTCACTAAAGAGGTGGTGAGCAGCGCAGGTGGCATGGCTTTCCCCCATCCCCCGGCCCCTTCCCCCACAGGGAGGGAAGGGGAGAAACGATAGCGGCTTGCGATTTCGAAGTCCCCCTCCCTCTCGGGGAGGGGTTAGGGGTGGGGCGCTTCCTTGAAGCAACTACTTATAGGTGATGGTATCGCTGTTGCCGTCGTAAGTGCCGATCACTTCGAAGCCGGAGCCATCTTCCGCTACCCGGCGGATGCCGTAACTGGCAATTGCCTGGTCGCCGTTTTCGTCGAGAAAGGCTTGCACGGCGGTGCCGATGTAGTGGTTGCTGATGAAGGGCAGCATGGACTTGACGGCGGCGCCATCGTTGCCGGCGGCCAGCATAGTCAGCATGGCGATATTGGCGGCGTCAAAGGCGTAGTTGGTGAAGATGCCCGGGTCTTTGTCGAACATGGCGACAAAGTCAGCATTGAAGATTGGCGTGAGCGGCGTGACCTCAGCCGATTGGGACACGGTGACGAAATCGGCATTGGCCAGGGTTTGCGCGTGACCGGGATCTTCGAGCATCTCGTCCGAAGTCATCGCTTCATTGCCCAGCCACTGAACGGAGGTCAGGACGGGGTCGATTTGCGCGACCTGCACAAAGGCCTCGGCCGCGCCCGGGAAGCAGACGCAGAAGAAACCGGCGGTATCGCCAAAGCCGGCGAGGGCGGCGCTGACCGCGGCCGCTTCCGTCGAGAGTTCGGTGGATTGCGGCGCATAGGCAAAGGCAGCCACTTCGCCGCCGCCATTCGCCTGGTAGTTGGTGATGAACTGTTCTTTCATGCCATTGCCGAAGGCGTCGTCGACATGCAGCAGGACCATGTTTTGATGACCGCGTTCGAGGGCGATGGTGGCGAAGGCTTTCGAGGAAAAGGTATCGGGCGGATAGATGACGCGGAAGATGTTGTCACCGGGGATGGAGGCGGCGGGGCCGCTGGAAGCCATGGCGACGATGACGACGCCGTTTTCATCGGCGAACTGCTTGGCGCCGAGGACTTCGGCGGTCGTCAAGGGGCCGACGACAACTTGGGCGCCGGTGGTCTGGACGATGGTCTGCAAAGCGCGGGCGGCGCCTTCGGGCGTCTGCTCGGTATCGGCGCTGGCGGTCTCGAAGCGGATCGAGGAGCCGGCCGATTCCAGTTCGGCGTTCATCTGCGCCACCGCGAGATCAATGCCGCGTTCGAAGTCTTGGCCGAAGGTGCCGAATGAGCCGGTGAAGGGCAAGGCGACGCCGAGGACGTAGGTCTCCATGTCGTCTTGCGCCTGGATGCTCGCGCCCAGCATAACGAGCATGGCGAGCGCGAGTGTAAGTATGACAAGTTTCTTGAACATTTCGCTTGACCTTTCAAATGGAAACAAGTCGCCGCAACTGCGGCAAGCGTAAAGTATAGCCTTTAACGCCTTGCAAGGCAAAGGGCGGGCGGCGGAATCCAGTTGTCAAACCATTGGTTGGGCTAAGGCTGCCGCCAGGCCTTCAGAGCGGGGATGACCTGTTTGCCGATGAGGTTTATTCCGGTCGCGGCTTGCTTGACGCCGTGGGGCGTGCCAAGTTCGATGCGCTGGGCGCCGGCATCGTAGAGGCGCTCGCACTGGGCGATGACATCGGCGGGGGCGCCGGCGAAGAGAAAGCGATCGAGGATGTCATCGGGGATGAGGCGGGCGGCTTGTTCGTCTTCGCCGGCCTTGACATGGGCGCCGACGCGTTTCATCAAATCGGGGTCGATCGACAGGGTCGTATCGAGTTTGGATACGATTGGCATATATAAGGAGACGGCTTTCCGCGCCATCCAGCGCGCCGCTTCGCGATCGTCATCGACGACGGAGACGGCGCCGATGACGATATTGACCGTGCCGCGCGGGCGCCCGGCGCGGGCTTCGCCAGCGGCGATGAAGTCCGCAATCACGGGGATGACATCGGGATTGGCCGAGCCGCCGATCTTGAGTTCGTCCGCGGTTTCGCCAGCGAGCGCCGCCATTTGCGGGCCCCACGTGCCGATTTGCAGCGGGATCTTGGTCGTCGGCAAGGGATAAGGCGCGCGGACATGCTCGGCAATCTGAAAGACGTTTCCGGCGCAAGCGGCCGATTCACCCGCCAGCAGATTGCGGATAATGTCGATTGATTCCCGCATGGCGAGGATCGGCGGCGTCAGTTCGCGTATGCCATGCTCGGCCAGCCAGCCGCCGCGCACCAGGCCGAGGTAGACGCGCTCCGGCGCCAGGTCCGCCAGCAGGGCCGTGCCCGCGGCGATATCCAAGGGGTGCAGGCGCGACGGGGAAAGGCCGGCGGGACCGATGCGCGCTTTAGAGATATGCGGCGCCATGAGCAGGAGGGGGCCGAAGCTGGGATGATAGGGCGCGTCGCAATATACCGTGACGGCGTCGAAGTCATATTGATCGGCCAGCTTGGCCAGATTGATGTAATCGCGGGCGCGCTTGTCCGTTTGAAAGGCGATGCTCAATTCGCGCTGGGTCATAAGCACTTGACTTTGGCTATGTTTGATCTGCCGGCGGGAAATGACAAAAAATGCGCCGATTGAGGCGTCTGTCAGCGCGGGATTGCGGGACTGGCTTTATCGCCGGCTTCCTGATGCGCGAGACAGCGCCGGATGCCTAAGGCAGCAGGAGTCGGTTCATCTCCGCCAGCGCCGCGCCCAGTTCAATCGTCCGGTTGGTGCCGCTGCCGCCGCCGATATGCGGGCAGAGAATCACATTGTCCAGGCCGCAGAGCGGGCTATCAGCCGGCAGCGGTTCGTAGACAAAGACATCCAAGCCGGCGCCGGCGATGCGATCCTCTTGCAGGGCCGCGATCATCGCCTCTTCATCAATGATGCCGCCGCGAGCTATGTTAACGATGTAGGCGCTTCCCTTCATCAAGGCGATCTGCGCCGCGCCGAGCAAACCCTCGGTCGCCGGCGTCTGTGGCGTCGCCACGCAGACGTAGTCGCTCTGCCGCAGCAAATCGTCCAGTTCGACATAGGTCGCGTCAAAGACGCCTTCCAGCTCAGCCGAGAGCGGCGTCCGCTTGTAGTAGATGTTCTTCATGCCCAGCACGCTCGCGCGCCGCGCCAATTCGCAGCCGATCTCGCCCATGCCGATAATGCCGAGCGTCTTGCCGACCACCTCGTGGACACGGGTATTGTGCATCCAGTGAAAGGCGATTTTGCGCTGTGAGGACTTTTCCGGCTTCAGCCCGCGATAACGATAAGCGCCGAGAGACACCGCCTCGTTGCCCACCACCAGGTCCTTGCTCAAAGCCAGAATCAAAGTCAGCGCCAATTCGGCGACGCAGTTCGGTCCTTTCCGCGGCACACAGCCAAAAGCGATGCCGCGCGCGCGGATGGCGTCAACATCAATATTGAAGTAACTGCGCCCGAGCTTGAGCGCCACCTTCAGATTTGGCAGCTTGTCCAGCAGAGCCGCGTCCACGGTCTCCGTCTGCGCAATCAAGCCGACGACAGCCTCCGAGGCCAGCTCCAGCGCATCGGCTGATTCGCTGGCGCAGACAAGTTTCAAGTTCGGGTAATCCACTGCCAGCTCCGCCGCCGCTCCGTCATAGCCGGCATCGGCAAATATAATGGTCCGCTTTTCCGATTCAGTCATCTTGTTTTCCTTTACTTAAATCTTGTTCGCTTCAATTCCGATCCGGCTCCCCGTTTCCGCCCGCCTGCGCCATCCCCACGGGCCGCCTATTATATGACTGATTTCAACTACCGAGAAGCGCGCCGATTATAGAAATCCGCCGTTTGCCTGTCAAGCAAGCCGCCGCTGCGCCACCGGGCATTCGCTTCAAAATTGACATCAACAGCGACCCTAACTTTGTGTCCTTTCTATCTTTATGGTGAAAATTAATTTGAGGCGATTGCCCTGTGAACAGGACGAAAGCATTTGCTTTTTCCCCGGCAGTAAGTTAAATTCCCCCTCATTGATTATTGTCGACAATGATGACTGCAAATTGCGATTTGCCCCGCGTGCCCCATTGAGCGCGGAAGTTTTTGGAGGAGATGGCTATGGGATTAAAGACCAACGCCGACCAATTGGTGGAGATGGCGGTCATCGGTTACGTCAGCCAGCCGACCGTTCGCGGCTATATTCCCCACGCCTCGGGCGAGTCGGTGATCCTGCCCGGCATGTCCGGCTTCATCTACAACGCCCGCGTGGGCGACGCCGCTTTTGGCTGGGCGGCGGACCATCTCGAACCCGGCGCCTCAATCGCCCACCCCGACCTTGATGCCGACTATGCCATGCACTATTTGACCTGCATGGGCAACCAGGCTTTTCTGATGAGCGGCTTGGCCGCCGGCGCGGAAGGCATCGTCACCGGCGAGCACGCCCGGCTCCTGGTGGATTTTCCGCCCGAGGTCGCTGACGAGATCGCCGTCGGCGACGCCGTACAAATCCGAACCATCGGCCAAGGTCTGCAATTCAGCGACTATCCGCATATCACGCTGAAGAAATGCAGCCCCAAACTGATCGAAAGCATCCCGATTGAAGCGGTGGATGAGCGCAGAATCCGCGTGCCGGTGACGATGGAGTTGCCCGTGCGCATCATGGGCTCGGGGGCCGAACTCAACCCGGATTTCGTCGACCAGGATCTGATGTCCGGCGATCGCGAATTGATGGCGGAGCTCGGCATTGACCAGATGCGCCTCGGCGATTTGGTCGTGATTAACCATGCCGATCATCGCCACGGCCGCGGGTACAAACCGGGCGCGGTGACTATCGGCTTGTGCATCCACGGCGATTCAATCATGACCGGGCACGGACCCGGCATCCTGACGCTGATGACTTGCGCCGAACCCTGCATCGAATGGCTGATCGACCCCGACGCCAATATCGACAACTATATGAATATACGGAAGGCATCATGAGCGCAAAGAATAACGCCAGTCAAGTCATCAGCGTATCGGTCCAAGGTGTCATCACGCCGCCCCGCATGCCCCCGCTGCCCGCGATGCCCTACTCGCTCGCGGCCGATGGCAGTCCATTCCTGCTCCCCGCTTATGGCAGCATCGTTTACAACGTCTCGGTGGGCGATTCCGCTTATGGCTGGCTGGCCGATTGCGTCCATCCCGGCGTCAGCGTCAAGATGGAAGACGCCGGCGGCAACCGCGGCTTGAATGTGCTGTCCTGCATCGGCAATACGGCCATCGTCATGACCGGCAACGCCAAACGGACCCGGGGCATCGTCACCGGCAAGACCGGTCGCTTCTCCGAACATGTCATCATCCATTTCGAGCCGGAAGCGCGCGAGCAGTTGGCGATCGGCGACAAGATCGTCATCAAGGCCAAAGGCACCGGCTTGAAGTTCGACGACCACCCCGATGTCATGCTGAAAGGCTGCTCGCCCGAATTGGTCGACGCCCTTGAAGCGACGACCAATAGCGAAGGCAAATTGTCCGTGCCGGTGGTGGCGGCTGTGCCGCCGCATCTCCTGGGCGCCGGCGCCGGCTTGTTCAGCGATGGCGGCTCCATCCATATCCAAACAGCGGACAGCGACGCCGTCAAACAAGCCGGCCTGGATCAATTGCGCTTGGGCGATGTCGTCGCGCTGACCGATTACGACAGCAGTTGGAACCACGGTTATTTGCGGAATGCGGTCGGCATCGGCGTCATCGCCCAGGGCGATAGCCCTCGCGCCGGCTACGGCCCCGGCATCTCATTGATCATGACCTCGCAGAGCGGCGATATCGCGCCGATGATCACGCCGGGCGTGAATCTAAGGGCATTGCTTTTCTGAGCGGACGACTCAAATGCCGTCCCTGCATACACCGCCTCGATAGACCTAACGCAGGATAGAAAATGACTTACATAAAACACATGGCTTTTGCCGTCAACAGCGTGGACGAGACGCTGAATCGTTACCAAAAGCTGCTTGGCGTCGCTTTGGACGCCAAAGTCGTGGTCGCCGAAAAAGCGCGAATCAAAGTCGCCATCTTTAATGTCGGCGATATCGAATACCAGCTTAACGAATCGCTTGATGGCGAAGGCCGCTTCAGCAAATGGATTGCCGAACGCGGTGGCGAAGGCCTGCATCATATCTGTTACGCCGTGCCGGATATCGACGCGGCCCTGGCCGAAGCGCAGACCCAAGGCTCGACCCTGCGCGAATGCAGTTCCTGCAACGTCAGCGGCAGCCACCCGCACCCGGAGGGCTATGTCGCCTTCCTCGAGCAAGAAACCGGCGGCATCGAAATCGAGATCATGCAAGTTTATACGCCGGACGAACTCGAACAGTACAAGTCGATCCGGGGGATCTGACCAACCCCGCCCCCTCGGTCCCCCCTCCGAAGCATCAGCGAGGGGGAGGAAGATAGCGCAGCATGTATATGAACGTCTCGCCACACAGCGGTTAGGAAAGTCTCCCTCCATTGCGATGGGGTCGCGTAGACACAGACCCGTCGGGGAAGATTTACAAGGGGGTTGAATTGCCCATTGAAATGGTTCGCGTCGATGTCCCCGCGCTGGAAGCTTTTGTCCGGCGAGCCTTCATCGCGATGGGCCTCTCCCGCGCGGAAGCTGAACATTGCGCCGCCGGCTTGATGAACAGCGAATTGCGCTGCCTGCCCGGCCAGGGACAAGGCGTGGGACGGCTGACCGGCTATTACGACCGCATCGTCAAGGGTTTCTACAAACCGGGCGCGCAAATCGAAATTATCAAGCAATCGCCCGCCCTCGCCCTCATCGACGCTAACATGGTCATGGGCTCCATAGTCGGGCAGGAAGCGATGGCGATCGCGGTCGACAAAGCCAAAACTTGCGGCATCGGCGCCGCCTTCGTCTACAACAGCACCCACTTCGGCTCCTCCGGCTTCCACGCCCGGCGAGCCCTCGCGGATGATTGCATCGGTATCGCCATGACCAACGCCGGCGCGGAAATGGCGCCCTGGGGCGGCCGCGAGCCGCGGGTCGGCACCAACCCCTGGGGCTTGGCCGCCCCCACCGGCGGCGACTTCCCGGTCGTGCTGGATATCGCCCTGACCACCGCCGGCAAAGGCATGATGCGCTGGCATGAGCGCGAGGGCAAGAAGATGCCCCTCGATTGGGCCCTGACCCCGGACGGTCATGAAACCGACGAGCCGACCAAAGCTATGGCTGGCGCCCTGCTCGGCATCGGGCAGTACAAAGGTTACGGCCTGTCCTTGTTCACCGATGTCATCACCGGCGTCATCACCGGCGGCGGCTACGGTTTGGCGCCCTTCGCCGACCGCAATAGCGCCAAGCTGGATGTTGCCCATACCTTCATCGCGATCGATATCGCCTGGTTCCTGCCATTGGCAGATTTCAAAGCGCGCATGGACGCCTTCATCGCCGAGGTCAAGAGCAGCGCCCTCCGCCCCGGCTTCGACGCAATTTACGCGCCAGGCGAGATCGACCACCTGCGCGAGACCAGCTACCGCAAGCATGGCGCCCAACTCGATGCTAAAGTCTATGAGCGCCTCGCCCAATTGGCGGAGAAGCTTGATATCGCCTTTGATATCTAAGGACTGCCCTCAACAAATCTGTAGGGGCGGCTCGGTGAGTCGCCCGGCAAGGAGAAACCCATCTCAATGACCGCCCCGAAATCTCTCGTCCGCCCGCTTGCCGAACGCGTCGCCGCCCTGCCGGCGCTTGCTCCGCCGACGATGGAAAATCCGCCGCTGCCGCCTCGCGTGATCGCGGCCGCGGAAGACGCCCTCGCCCGCGGCGAAACCCATTACACCGATCGGCCCGGCATCCCCGAGTTTCGCGCCTGGGTCGCCGCTCGCCTGCTTGATCGCTGGGGAGTGACCGTCGACCCCAGCGAGGTGACGATCACCTGCGGCTCCACCGAAGCCCGTTACGTCGCGATGACCCTGCTGGCGGCGCCAGGCAGCGCCGTGCTCTGCCCAGGCGATAGCGCGCGGATAGAAGGCGCGCTGCAGCTTCTTGGCGCGCGCGTCGTCGATTCGATACAAGATGATGTCACGCTGCTCTATATCACACCCGCTGTCTATCGCGAAACCCTGCTCGAGCTGCTCAAACAGGCGGAAGAGACGGACTGGTGGATCGTCTGGGACCTCAGCTTCGCGGCGCTGGACGACTTCCATCCGGCGCAGAACGAAGCGCTGGCGAAGCGGGTGGTCACCATCAATTCCCTGTCGGGAAGGATGGCGGGCTGGCGGCTGGGCTGGATGGCGGGCTCCGAAGCGGCTCTCCGCCTGCGAGCCGGCAAGCAAGCCATCACCATCTGCACGACGGCAGTCTCTCAGTGGGCCGGCTTAGAGCTGGCGAGGTCAGGCGACGCATGATTGACAATCCCAATATCCCCCAAGCGGTTCGCGCCGTCGCCGCCGATGGCACCCAGTTGCGCTACGCCCTCATGGAGATGGCCCGCGAAATGGAAGATATCATCACCCTCGGCCGCGGCGATCCCGACCTGCCGACGCCCCCGCATATCATCGAAGCCGCCAACCGAGCCATGCGCGACGGCTTGACCGGCGCGACTCATGTCAAAGGCATGCCCTCCCTCCGCCAAGCCATCGCCGAGCACATGCGCGCCGTCAACGGTTTGGCCCTGGAAGCGGACAATGTCATGGTCACGACCGGCGGGCAAGAAGGCCTGTTCCTGGCCGTGCAAGCCGTCATCAACCCCGGCGATGAAATCCTCGTGCCCGACCCGCGCTACAGCTCTTACGATGACGCGATTAAACGCGCCGGCGGGCGCATGGTCATGGTGCCGACCGAGCGCGATGACGCCTTTAACCTCGAGGCGGAAGCGGTCGAAGCGGCGATCACACCGGCGACGAAAGCCCTGCTCATCGTCACGCCGAGCAACCCCACAGCCGGCATCGTCACCGAAGACCGCCTGCGCGCCATCGCCGAGGTCGCCATCCGCCACAACCTCATCGTCATCGTTGACGAAATCTACGGCAAGATCGTCTACCCGCCCTGGCGGCATTTCAGCATCGGCGCCCTGCCGGGCATGGCCGAGCGCGTAATCACGCTGGACGCTTTCTCCAAAGCCTACGCCATGACCGGCTGGCGCTGCGGCTACGTGGCCGCGCCGGCCGACGTCATCGACGCCATGGCGCGCATCAAGCAGGTGACCACCGGGCCCGTCGCCACCGTCTCGCAGTGGGCGGGCCTGGCCGCGCTGACGGGACCGCAAGATTGCGTGGGCGAATATCTCGATATTTACATCCAGCGGCGGGCGGTCTTGCTCGCGGGTTTGGACCGCATGGGCTTCGCCTATGGCGAGCCGCGCGGCGGTTTGTTTGTCTGGGCCGATAGCTCATCAACCGGCATCCACGCCGCCGAGCTTTCCTATCTGCTATTGAAAGAAGGGCGGGTTTTGATCTTCCCGGGCACAGCATTCGGCGAGCAATGGCGCGATTATGTGCGCATCACCATGCTCGAACCCATCGAAACCTTAAGCGCCGCTGTCGAAAGGATGCTGCCTGTTTTGGAGCGTTATCGCATCTGAGGCCTGTATCAGCGGCCGGCGGCGATTTAATGCATTGCCGACATGAATGCGGTATATTCTGCGAAATGGCTCCTTGAGCCGGAAAGGATAGCCTATCGAAAACAGTCGCGTTTTTCCGAAGAAAAGCATTTCACAGTCAGGAGCAACAAAATGAAACTGAAAGCAACCTTGATCTTTTCACTGCTGTTGATACTGGTCCTTGGCCTTTCGCCAATGATGAGCACGGCGCAAACCGTGCCGACCCCGGACGAGGATACCATGGTAGTCGCTATCGGCGGCGAACCGGGCTCCATGGACCCGTCACAAGTTGGTGGCGCCACCGGCGGCATCAATTTCTACATCTTGTGGCACCTCTTCGGTACCCTCTACGAGCTCGGCCAAGCCGATGGCGCGATTGATCCCTATCTCGCCCACAGCTTCACCGTCTCCGAAGACGGCACCGAATGGACCTTCCACATGCACGAAGGTCTGACCTGCCACGATGGCGAGCCGCTCACCGCCGAAGACGCCGCCTACAGCTTCAACCGCATGGCCGATCCTGCCAACGGCTTCACCGGCAACTCAGCCGGCTTCGTGAACTCCTCGATCGGCTTTGTTGAAGCCCGCGTCGATGGCGAACTTGATGTCACCATCATCGCCAATAAGCCGCAGAACCGCGCTATGCGCCTCGGCTTGATCTCCGAAGTCATGATCCACTGCAAAGATTCCTACGAAGCCATGACCATGGAAGAAGCAGCGCGGAACGTTGTCGGCAGCGGTCCCTACGCCATGGGCGAATGGGTGCCGGGCGAATACATGCGCATCGACCGCGTCGAAGGCTTTGATTTGCGCAATACCTACTTCGACGAAATCGTCTGGCGCTTCATCCCCGAGCCGTCGACCGCAGTCGCGGAAGTCATCACCGGCAATGTTGATATCCTCAAGGGCTTCCCCGCGACGCAGTTTAACGCCATCAACAACTCCGGCGTCGCCGAAGCGCGCAGCTATCCGGGCACGACCCGCATCTACGTCGGCTTCCAATTGAATCCCGACGCCGGCTTCCGCGTCGATATGCCGAGCCTGGGCGCCGACGCCATCATGGAGACCGATGTCCGCGTCGCCCTCCAATACGCCGTTGACGTCCACGCCATCTGCGAGAATCTGCTGCTCACCACCTGCCAACGCGCGACCAGTCTCGTCAATCGGCCCAACAACCACCCGACCCTCGAGCCCTATCCCTACGATCCCATGAAAGCGGAGGAATTGCTCGATGCGGCCGGCTATCCGCGCGGCGATGATGGCGTGCGCTTCTCGCTCGATCTGAAAGCGCGGCGCACCACCGGCGCGGGCGGCTCCGATGTTAGCTTGGCGATCGCGCAATTCCTCACCGATATCGGCGTACAAACCGAAGTCGTCTTCCTGGAATCGGCCGATTTCCGCGAGCAACTGATCTTCCACCAGCTTGGTCCTTTGTACATGGGCGGCACCGGCGGCAGCAAGTGGAGCGCCCAATACGATATGGCTGATATCCCGGGGCATCTGGCTGGCTGCGCCGAAGCCGAGACCAATTACACGCACTGGAACAACGATGTCTGGTGCGATGGCTGGGATGCTTTGCCCGCGCTAACCGGCGATCCGGAAGCCGAGCGCGCGCTGGAAATCGCCATGCTGGAAGAGTTCTACAACGACCCGCCCTGGCTGATGCTCTATGCGGGCCCACGTCTGGAAGCGGTCAGCAACCGGCTGGATTACAAGTCGCGCGCGGACTTCTTCATCACCGCCTACGACGCCAAGCTGAAGGACGACATGTAGGTTTCTTTACCCATTCCACCAACCCCCTCCCCATTGCAATGGAGAGGGGGCTTCGCTGGGCGAAACTGGCTGGCAAAGATGAATCTCACGGTGCACAGCGGACTTGAAATACATGCCTAGCTCAACACAAGCAGTCGAAGTCTCCCCCCATTGCAATGGGGGGAGATTTAGAGGGGGGTGATACTGCTCCCATGCACAAATACATCATCCGCCGCCTCTTGCTAACGGTCATCGTCATCATCGGCGTCACATTCCTGACCTTCATCTCCATCCATCTCTCCGGCGATCCCACGCTCTTCTACATCAGCGAGCGCGCCAGCAGAGAAGAACGGCTCGAAGCGCAGCGACGCCTCGGCTTCGACCGGCCCCTGCCCGAACAATACATCAGCTTCCTCGTCAACCTCGCGCGCGGCGATACCGGCAACTCCCTGCTGCATCGCGTCCCCGCCTTCGGCGTCGTCATGGAGCGCATGCCGGCCACCCTCGAATTGACGATATGCGGCTTTGTCTTCTCCACCGTCGTCGCTTTCCCCATCGGCTTCGTCGCCGCGACCAAACGCGGCACCATGACTGATGGCACTCTCATGCTCGCCGCCATGTTTGGGCAATCCATGCCCAGCTTCTGGCTCGGTCTCATGTTTATTCTTTTCTTCGGCGTCACCCTGCGCTGGATGCCCGTCTCGGGCCATGTGCCCTTTATCAAGCCCCTGCTCGAAGGCAATACCGCCGAAGCCTTCGCCAACCTGCCCAACGCCCTCCGCTATCTCGCCATGCCCGTCGTCACCGTCTCGGTCTTTTCCATCGCCCGCAACTCGCGGCTGATCCGCTCCGCCGTGCTCGAAGTCCTGCGCCAGGACTACGTCGTCACCGCCCGCAGCAAAGGCTTGACCGAACGCACGGTCCTCGTCCGCCATGCCTTCCGCAACGCCCTCATCCCCATCGTCACTGTCATCGGTCTGCAATTCGCCTTCCTGCTAAGCGGCGTCATCGTCACTGAAACCGTCTTCTCCTGGCCCGGCGTCGGCCGCCTGGTCTTCGACGCCATCAACAACCGCGATCTGCCGCTGGTGCAGACCGCCGTCGTTTTGCTCGCCATCCTCTTCGTATTCACCAACCTGATCATCGACCTCCTCTACGGCGTCCTTGATCCGCGCATCCGCCTCGAGTAATGGGAGCAACCGTGAGCCGCAGCCCGATTAACACGCTCGAAATCGACCAACTCTACGAAACGCCCTCGACCGCTCGTCGCGCCGTCAAAAGCATGATCCAGGCGCGTTATCCCCTGGTCGCCGTCTTCTTCCTCGCTCTGATCGCGATCTGCGCCATCTTCGCCCCCCAGATCGCGCCCAAAGATCCCAACCGCGTCGAGATCTTCTCCGTGCTTAAACCACCGCTGAGTTACGACCGCAACGGCGAGTTGCAACACCTGCTCGGCAGCGACTCCACCGGGCGCGATGTCTTTTCCCGCGCCGTCTTCGGAGCGCGTGTTTCCGTCACTGTCGGCTTGATCGCGGTCGGCATCGGCGGCGGCTCCGGCGCCATCCTTGGCCTGCTGGCCGGTTATTTTGGCGGCCGCGTTGACGACATCATCATGCGCCTGGCCGATATTCAACTCGCCTTCCCCTTCATCCTCTTCGCCATCATGGTCTTGTCAGTGCTCGGCGAGGGCTTGTTCAACCTTGTCTTCGTGCTCGGCGTGGGACAGTGGGTCGTCTATGCCCGCATCGCCCGTGGCGAAACCCTTGCCCAACGCGAGAAAGAATACGTCGAAGCCGTGAAAGCCCTGGGCGCCACCGAATGGCGTATCCTTTTTCGCACCATCCTGCCTAACATCCTGACTCCCCTGATCGTTATCGCCTCCTTCAACGTCGCCGGTGTCATCCTCTCCGAAGCATCGCTCTCCTTCCTCGGTCTCGGCGTGCCGGAAAACGTGCCGACCTGGGGCGCCATGCTCGCTGACAGCCGCAATCAATTATTGAGCGGCTCCTGGTGGCTGGCGGTATTCCCCGGCATCGCCATCATGCTTACCGTCGTCTCGATCAACGTGCTCGGCGATTGGCTGCGCGACTTCCTCGATCCGCGGCTGCGTGGCTCCGGGCAAGGTTTATAGGAGGGGCTTATGTTGCAAGGACAAGCCGCGATCGTCACCGGCGCCGCCCAAGGGCTGGGTTACGCTATCTCCAAAGCTTATGCCGCTGATGGCATGCGCGTCGCCCTGCTGGATATCCGCGGCGACCTGCTTGACGAGCTGGCGGCCGAGATCAGGCAAGCAGGCGGCGATCCCCTGCCGATCACGGTCGACCTTTCCGACGCCGGCGAAACACAGCGCGCCGTCGACGCGGCCCTGGCTCACTTCGGCGCCCCGCGCGTCTTGGTGCATAACGCCGCCCTGTTGATCACGCGCTCCATGCGAGAAATCACCCTGGCGGATTGGCAGATGGAAATCAATATCATCTTGCAGGCGGCCTTCATCTTGAGCAAGGCGGTCTGGCAGCCGATGATCGACGCCGGCGGCGGGAGCATCGTGTATTTGTCGTCCGGCTCGGGCTATAGAGGTTTCATCGAAGAGGTCGCCTACAACCCCGGCAAGCATGGCATCGAAGGCTTGATGAAATGCCTGGCGCTGGAGGGCAAGGAATTCAATATCGCGGTGAATTGCGCGACGCCGGGCGCGCCGATCAATACCCCGATGTCAGCGCAGAATTATACCGAAGCCCTGAAGCAACGCTGGGTGGACCCAGCCCTGCTGACCCCGGCATTTCTCTTTCTGGCCCGGCAAGATGCCGCCGGGCTGACGGGGCATCGCGTCGCCGCCCGCAGCGATGGCAGTTGGGATGCCATCAATCTGCTTTAGCCACAAGACGCAATCGACGACCGAACATTCATCTATCTCGCCTTCGACGATGCAGACTGTTCGGCCGGCGGTTTTGATCGCGCGCTTTAAGTCGTCCAGTGCGCCGATGTAGTAAAAGGGCTCATCTGATTTTTGGCCGGGGATTTGCCATCTGACCTTGGGCGAAGTTTTGCCGTTCTGGGACGCTGTCTCCAGCAGGCGGCGGCGTGTGGCGCTGTGGCGCCTGGGCGGCCGTCTCGGCGCTTCTCGCGCCATACCAGCACAT
This sequence comes from Anaerolineae bacterium, assembly GCA_022822545.1. Classification (GTDB taxonomy): domain Bacteria; phylum Chloroflexota; class Anaerolineae; order Aggregatilineales; family Phototrophicaceae; genus UBA6055. The sequence goes on along the minus strand of JAJEBE010000045.1, from coordinate 35,444 downwards.
CCTGACTCGCGACTTTATCCCACTCGACCCAGGCGCCGGCAGCGATCACGGATTCGAGAATGTGGCGGTTGGCGAGGTATTCGCGCCATTGTGGATGATCTTGGGGTTTCCGTTTCATTGTCCGGTTACCCCCTGAGAAAGCCTTGGGATTGCCGGATAGCGCATTTGATGAGTATGACCGGGGCTGCTGCCAGGGCCGCGAGGCGTCAGACGCTCATCTCGCGGGCATGACTCATCCCGCTGTTGCGAGGATGTAGGTGGATTCTTGTGCGTATGAGCTTGCGCTCTTTGCGATGTCATGTTAGAGTACCGATGCTTAATTGGCAGAAAACGGCTAGGTGGTCGCGAACTGCTATGAAACAACCGTCCGGCAGAGGCGGTTGTTTGCATTTAAGCAAGGCGCTGCGACTGGTGCCTGCTCGGAAAGGCCGGTGGGACAAATGTCCCTGATCATGCTGAGCAGGTTGCGAGGCCCCACGATCTCGGGCGAGGTACGCGGCCGAAATTATGGCTTCGACCGCTGAAGAGGACACTCGTTCGAACTTAACGCTCATACAATTTAACTTTCGTTTTCGCGTAACGCAAGTCAGGCGCCGCTGATTTCGCCTCCCTTGTTTTGCGGACAAGAAATAAAGCCTGTCTGCCCTTCCCGCGTTCCGGCGAACCGCAATCGCACGGCCCACGGCCAGTGAGTTTCTTCTCGGGCTGGTCACGGTATGTGTGGATCGAGGTAGCTGGGTCCTGAACAGGCTGAGAAACGGCCGTATTTGGCCGTAGGGGCAGCGAAACGCTGTCAGGCGCGCAAGAATGCCCATATGGGCACCGAGGACGCGCGTAGACGACCTGGCGGTCTTAAGCAACGGATAGCGCATAGGGCTCGCCCAGGCGGGTCTGGCGGCCGTCTGCGAGCCTTCTAAAGGGAAATCTGAGGAATTTGCAAATTCTTCTAATTTGGGGTTGGCACAAAACGAACAATACGGTACTATGATGGCGTACCTTTACAACTAAGAGCACAATGCGGTTCCCGCCATAACGTGTTCCAGATAGTCCTCAGCGAAAAAGCCTGTTTCTGCCAAGAATCGAGGCTTTTTGCTTTTATATGCCCATGAATCCCACGACGAAATCGCGGATCGCGCAATTGAACAACGCTCCAACTTGGCGGAGCAACCGTCGGTGCGGGTTGTGTTTCCGTCATGCCGATCTGGCGATGGAGATCTTATCGCGTCGTTATTCCTAGCAGATCAGTCTGGCGCACCCCCAGCACAGGTCTCCATCGGGAAAGCGGTCGCTGAAGACCGATCTTCGCGACTCAGCTATATGCCCATTTGTTCAAATGCAATAATAGATATAATGTACTGTGTAAGTAAATGTAGGATTTAATTAAATGGTATTTGCATTCAAATACAGCATTAAATCAAATGCACGATTTAGAAAAATGCTGTATTTAAGTAATTGTTGCGAGCGAGAGGGTTGCTACTACGGATGACCATAGGGATTGCGGTCTTCAATTAAAAGGGCGGTGCCGGGAAGACGCCGGTTACAATCAACGTGGCTGGCGCCTTGGCTGCCTTGGGCAAGGCTGTACTTATCTGCGATCTGGATGGCCAAGTTGCGCTCACGACTTCCGTAGGCTTTGATAGCGCGACCTACGAAGACGGCGGCGAAAGCATCTATACTCTCATCACCGATCTGGAAGAAGATCCCAATGCGGTCATTCAAGCCTCGCGAATGATGACTTTGATGTACTTCCTGGCAATATCCAAATGTACTTGGCAGAAAAGGCGCTGGCCACAGCCCGAAACCGTGAGCGTCGCCTAGAGCGTGTCTTTGAAGAAATTGAGAAGGATTACGACTATATCCTTGTCGATTGCCACCTAGTCTTGGCCACAGTGACCGACAATGCGCTGTTAGCCTGCCGCCGTATCCTGATTCCAGCCCGCATGCATCAGACCTATACCTATACGATCACGTCCTTGCTCGCGCAGATCAGGACATTGGAAAGCGCCTTTCGCATCGGTATTGATATTGGGGGCGGCGCGCCTGTCGCTTTTGCGCCAAAGGCCAACCAAAAGGAATTCATGGCCGGCTTGCAGGAAAGCATCCCGCAGTACCTCTGGCCAAGTTTGTCATGAAACGAGCGAACGGGGACCGCCATGAGTGACGCCAAACAAGCGCAAGACTGCATCTTTCTGTGTTGTGCCGAAACTCCTGGCGCGGCTTGATGACGCCTACTATCAGTTCAATGCTGGTCTATCCAAGGAAGCCCGCATGAGCCGAGCCGAATTCCGGGAAATGGCGCTTGAAAAGGGCTTGGAGCAACTGTAGGTGATTTGCGCCATGCGACCGCGCGCAAGTTGGCATGGTCGCTATGGATATTTGATCAAATGTAGTATTTAGTTAAATGTTGTCGTGATATCGTCCTGCCACAAAGATTGCCGTATCTACTGGACAGTCGATAAAATCGACAGGAAACTGGCGAGCGTTGGACTTTGCCGACTTCGTAAACCAGCCATCACTCAAGTTGGATGGGTGAGGACTGCCGATCAAGAAGACATAGGCAGCGAATTCACATTCCGCACACAGAGGACAGCGCGTGATCAAACTTGAAGAGCTAGAACGCAAGATGCGAGTCAATGGCATTGTTCCAAGCCAAACGGTCGAGCTGATTGACGTGGATCGAAGCGGCCCCAATTCCGTTTCGGTGTACTATCGTCAAGCGGACGGAGGTCTGGGCGAAAGGGTGCTCTACCGAGCGGACGAAGCGACGCTCTTCACACCAGCGGTACAGCGCCTGTGGCCCTTTGACGGAGATGGGCGATTGTTGCGGCTGGCGTCGGAGGCTTATCGCATTCAGCTGGGGCATCTCTTCGACCCGCTCTTGGCGGTGCATACCTCGCTCATTGAACCGCTGCCGCACCAGATAACCGCAGTCTATGATGAAATGCTGACGCGGCAGCCGCTGCGCTTCCTGCTCGCTGATGATCCTGGGGCGGGCAAGACCATCATGGCCGGCTTGCTCATCCGCGAATTGATCGTGCGCGGCGATGCGCGGCGCTGCTTGATCTGCGCGCCGGGGAATCTGACCGAGCAATGGCAGGATGAACTGGGCGGCAAATTCCAGCTTGACTTCAGGATCGTCACACGCGACATGATCGAGGCATCACGCAGCGGCAATCCCTTTGCTGAAAACGATCGTCTGATCGTGCGCCTGGACCAAATCAGTCGTAATGAGGAGATCCAGAGCCGATTGGCGCAGACGGATTGGGACCTGGTTGTCTGTGACGAAGCGCATAAGATGTCGGCGACCTACTTCGGCAACAAACTGGAAGAAACGAAGCGCTATAGGCTCGGCAAGCTGCTGGGCCAGTTGACGCGCCATCTGCTGCTGATGACCGCTACGCCGCACAACGGCAAGGATGACGATTTCGATCTCTTCATGAAGCTGCTGGATCCCGACCGCTTTGAAGGGCGCGCTCGTGAAGGCGCGCGACGCGGTGATGTTAACGACCTGATGCGGCGCATGATCAAGGAGCGGCTGCTAAAGTTTGATGGCGCGCGGCTCTTCCCGGAGCGCAAAGCGACCACCTTGGATTACGCTTTATCGCGCGAAGAGCGGGTCCTTTACGAAAATGTCACCGAGTATGTACGCACGCAGTTCAATCGGATCGATGAACTGGAACACGGTGGACGCAGAAGCGCGATTGGCTTCGCGCTGACGATCTTGCAGCGCCGCCTGGCTTCATCGCCGGCAGCTATCTATCATTCGATTCGGCGCCGACGCGAGAAGCTGGAAGCTCGATTGAAGGAAGAACAGGATCGCCCGGAAGGCATCTTGCAGCCGCCGGAATTCAGTTATGACATCAACCTCGATGAAGACCTGGATGACGCCCCCGATCGCGAAGTCGAAGCGATTGAAGCCGAGCTGGTCGACCATGCGACCGCCGCCAAGACAGTGGCGCAACTGGAAGAGGAAATCGAGATTCTGCGCGGGCTCGAGGCGCAAGCATATCGCCTGCGGCAGAGCAGCAAGGATAATAAGTGGCTGCAATTGCTGAGCCTGCTGCAAGATACGCCGGAAATGAAGCAGGCTGGCGGCACAGCGCGCAAACTGGTCATCTTCACAGAACATCGCGATACGCTCGACTATCTCGTCGACAACTTGAATCGGGTGATCGGACGCCCCGAAGCGGTCGTGACGATTCATGGCGGCGCCCGCCGGGAAGAGCGCCGCAAGGTAGAAGAAGATTTCCGTCACGATGCCGATGTCCAGATTCTGGTAGCGACCGATGCCGCCGGCGAAGGCATCAACTTGCAAAGCGCCCACCTGATGGTGAATTACGATCTGCCCTGGAACCCTAACCGGCTTGAGCAGCGCTTCGGGCGCATCCACCGCATCGGACAAAAAGAAGTCTGTCACCTTTGGAATCTGGTGGCCGGCGAAACGCGCGAAGGCGCCGTCTACAAACGTTTGCTGGAGAAAATCGCCAGAGAGCGGGACCGCTTGAACGGGCAGGTTTTTGATGTTCTGGGCGAGCTATTCCGCGAGACGCCGCTGCGACAACTGATGGTCGAAGCTTTGCGTTATGGCGATAAGCCGGAAGTGCGCGACCGACTAAAGATCACAATCGACAATGCCACCGACCAGGAGCGCGTCAAGGAGATCGTTCGTGATGACCTGCTCGTCACGGGCGTTATGGATACGAGCAAGGTCGAAGAAGTGCGCGAGGAGATGGAGCGGGCCAATGCCCGCAAGCTGCAGCCGCATTTCATCGCCGACTTCTTCAAAGCCGCTTTTCAAGAGCTGGGCGGCGCATTGCATGAACGCGAGAGCGGACGGCACGCCATCAATAATGTGCCGGCCATCATTCGCAATCAGGCCCGGGAGCGCGGGCTGGGGCCGATTGCGCGAAAGTACAGTCGCATTTGCTTTGACAAGGATCTGATCCAAGTTGACAAGAAGCCGGATGCCGCCTTCGTCTGCCCGGGGCATCCCCTGCTCGATGCGGTGATCAGCCTGATGCTGAAGCGGGAGCGCGAGACCCTGAAACGCGGCGCCATGCTGGTCGACCCGAAAGACCCGGGCGACGAATTGCGCGTCCTGTTCTATTTGGAGGGCGCTATCCGGGATGCTGTGCCCAGCCGCGGCCGCGATCACAGCGTCATCTCCCGCGAGGCGCACTTCGTCGAAATCGACGGCGCCGGCGGCATCCACGAAGCTGGCGCCGCGCCCTACCTCGATTACCGCCCCACGGACCAGCATGAACGAGCGAAGATCGCGCCGATGCTGGAGCAGGACTGGCTCAAAGGCGAGCAATTGGAGCGGCGCGCCGTCAACTACGCCATCGAGCGCCTGATTCCGCGCCATCTGGAGCGCATCCGGGAACCGCGGGACGAACGGCTGGATAAGACCGAGCGGGCGGTACAGGAGCGCCTCACGCGGGAATTCTATTATTGGGACGGGCGGGCGGCGCAACTGCGCGCGCAAGAAGAAGCCGGCAAGCACAACGCGCGCCTGAACAGCGGCCGGGCGCAGCAGCGCGCCGATGATCTGCGTGAACGGCTGGTGCAGCGCAAAAAGGAAATCGAGCAGGAGCGGCAGATCAGCGCGGCCCGCCCGATTGTGGCCGGCGGCGCCTTGATCATTCCCATCGGTCTGCTGCAGGGCGAGAATATCGATTCGCGGGCAGTCGATACGCGGGTGAGCGAGAAGATCGCCATGGACGCGGTGATGGCGGCGGAGCGCGACCTGGGCAATAGGCCGCTTGATGTCAGCCGGGAGAAGCGCGGCTATGACATCGAGAGCAAACCGCCGGGCGAGAACGCCAAGCTGCGCTTCATCGAGGTCAAGGGCCGGCGGAAAGGCGCGGCCGATGTGACGCTGACCAAGAATGAACTCTTCGCCGCCTTCAACAGCGAGGAGCAGTTCATCCTGGCGCTGGTCGAGATCGATGGCGGGGAAGCCAGGCATATCCGCTATGTGCGAGGCTACGATTTCAAAGCGCCCAAATCGGCCCAGTTCAACCTGAGGCAACTATTTGCCGCCAGCACAGCGCCGCGCTGATTTGCGCGACCGCTCAGGGGAAGATTTGCCGCAGGGGCAGGCGGAAGCCGGGCAGCGTATCGCCGCCGCTCAATTCACCGTCATGTTGGGTGACTTCGCGCCGCTCCGTTCCCGGCTGCCAGATCTCGGCGGATTTCGTCTGCGGGTCGATCAGCCAGACTAGCGCCGTCCCATGACGAAGATAGACTGCGGCTTTGCGGCGGACTTGAGCGAGCGATTGCGACGGCGAGATGATCTCGACTGCCAGATCGGGCATGTAGGGCACATAACTGTCGCGCGCGCGCCGCGCCATCCGCGCTTTGCTGATGAAGGACACATCCGGCAGCAGCACCGTGCCACGGTCGCCCGACGGATGGAAGCCCACCTCGACCCCTACCCGCCCCATACCGCGCTCCACAACATAATTGCCTATCAGTCGCGCAATTTCCGCCGCAATCTCGCCATGCGATTCAGTCGGTGACATCTTGATACACAACTCCCCGTCGATGAGATAGTATTTCTCCAGCGGATTCTCATTCGCCTGCTCCAGCCGCCAGACATCATCGACCGTGTACACGCGCTCTTGGGTCGCCATCGCGCATCGCTTTCACTCAGTTTCTACAAGCATGAGTATAACAGATCGCCGGGATGAGCTCCCAATGCCCCAAAGTTTCAGGGAGAGCAGCCCCCCATCTTGTGTTAAGATTCAGCCCAAGCCAACGGTAGGGAACGGATGCGAATATGCCGCCAGCCAAAAAACTGATCGAAGTCGCCCTGCCGCTGGATGCCATCAATGCGGCGAGCGCGCGCGAGAAATCCATCCGCCACGGCCATCCGTCGACCCTGCATCTGTGGTGGGCGCGGCGACCCTTGGCGGCGGCGCGGGCGGTCATTTTCGCGTCGCTGGTGGATGACCCGGAAGACCCGAGCGCCAATCCCGCGTTCGTGGCGGCTTGCCGTGATTTGCCCGGCGATGGACCCAATGTCGCCCGCGAAGGCGATAGTCCGCGCATGAAGCTCTTCGATTTCATCGAGCGCCTGGTCACCTGGGAAGCGACGACGGACGAGACCATCATGGGGCAGGCGCGCGAGTTGATTCGCATCGCCACCGACGGCAATCCGCCGCCCCTGCTCGATCCATTCGCCGGCGGGGGCAGCATCCCGCTGGAGGCGCAGCGCCTGGGTTTGGAAGCGCATGCCAGCGACCTCAACCCGGTGGCGGTGATGATCAACAAAGCCATGATCGAGATTCCGCCGCGGTTCGCGGGGATGGCGCCGGTGAATCCGCGCGATCGCAAAAACTTATTCACCACAGAGGCACAGAGTTCACAGAGGGCGGTAGGCGGTTCCGTCCCCGTCGAATCTGGTAGGGGCGATTCTGTGAATCGCCCGCAAGCGGCGCGTCTCTCCCAATGGAAGGGCGCGGCGGGTTTGGCGGCGGATGTGCGTTATTATGGCGAGTGGATGCGCGAGCGGGCCGGGTCGTGCAGCAGGGATGAAGACATGTCACGCCTGTGACGCAGAGCGTGATTACGTGTAGTCATTATCCAGCCACCCAAAAAAACCTCCTTGGCATCTCACCCTCGTGAATTACGACGCTTCCTTTTGGATGCTTGGTGCTGTCTGACCACACCCGTGACATTTAATCTGTATTGTGCCATCTTCTCGCTTACGCGATATCTTTTGGCAATTGTTTTTGCGTCCGATCCCCTACGGACTTCCGCCAAGAGTAAAGCGCGCGGCAAGAGAAGGCATCCAGACAGCCAAGCAGCCTCTTCCTCTTGAGTTTGGTCACATGATAAGAATGTGATATCGCCAAGCCTTACTATCTGGCTCAAATTGTGGTCAAGAAGAATATGCGCAAGTTCATGTGCAAGGTCACTCGTCCGGCGCGAATGGGATGAGAGCGGGTTGTATACAACAGCAATCCGATCATCTGAAGGACGCAATGTGCAAGCCGAAAAGGCCCCGGGCTGAATTTGCTCGAGTTCAATGAATCTTTCTCGCGGGATTAACTCATCTCCCGGCCAAATTTCTATACCCAGCAGGTTGGCAAGCATTTCTGGAGTAATAGACTGTGAACCATTTAAGCCCAAGTCCGCTCGTACTTGCTTTGCGATTCTTTCGGCTTCGGATTTAAACCCTCTTCTCAGGGCCATTTGCTGCTTCCTCAATTAGCGCTTCGTTCAGGTCGTCAAGTATCTTCCCCAAGATGCGGGCCGCTGCTGGACGAAATGTTCTCGCTGATCGTAAATGCGCTGCCGAGATTTCTTGGGGACGTGCCAGTGCCTGATAAAGTTCCTTGACAATTCCGGCTATGTGTTCGGCTGCGCCAGATGTGAGACTGCGATCGGCTTTAAGGTGCTCGGCTATCAGATCGGTCGTAGACGCTGGCTTCTCCTGAGATTCGAAAAACTGCCTGATATCTGCACCGCACCATTCGACAAGTCTCTTAAACTTCGGCAGGTCGGGGACGTGCCCCTTCTCGACCCGCGCCAATGTATTGAAGGGAATTCCTAATTCATCTGCCGCATCTCTGAGACTAATTCCTCTACGTCTTCGTTCTGCCGAAACCATGCGCCCCAATTCTTCAAGCTCAAGTCTTCCTGCGCTCATGCCATCACCTGTACCAATTACGATACAACGTATATTTTTCTTGACAAAGTCTTCAGCGTCATGTAAGCTTATTGTAGTACCGAATGCGGTACAGTCAAATACTAATGAGACAGAAAGGGAAAACAACCATGACCGAGAACAAGGATGATGTGACGCTCATCGTGAATAGTCGCGAGAAGGAGATTTCGTCAAAGGTGCTTTCACCTAATGGGGAGATCACTTTCGATGAGGTAGTGAAGTTGGCATTTGCCGATCCACCTTCCGGACCATACATCGTGTTCACCGTTAGCTACTGGAACGGCGCAGGCAGGCCGCCAGAAGGAATTCTCTACTCAGGAGAAAGTGTGAAGGTACAAGATGGGACGGTGTTCAATGTCACGGTCACTGATAAGTCGTAGCCCCGATCTAAAGCAACTTGAGGACGAAGGCTACGAAATCGAAATCAGGGGCGGCTATCTAATGCTTAAAGGCGTCCCGTATGTCACTAAAGACAAGACCGTGCAGTTTGGGGCCCTAGTCTCAGATTTGGAGTTGGCCGGCAACAAGACGGCTACGCCACAAAACCATGTTGTCATGTTCGTTGGAGATATGCCATGCGACAAAGATGGGCGTGAACTCACCGCGATTCAACACTCTAGCCAAGACCAGGATCTGGGAGGTAGTTTAACCGTAAATCGCAGCTTCTCAAGTAAGCCAAAAGAAGGATACACCGACTATCATCAAAAGATGACAACCTATGTGAGTATCATTTCTACACCGGCTCAATCAATTGAGCCGAACGCAAATGCACGTCCCTTTGCTGTCTTGCAGGACAAGAGCGAATACTCGGTATTTGAGTACCCGGAAACAGCGTCTAGTCGTGCCGGAATCAGAGCATTGACAGAGAAACTCAGAATAGAAACAGTAGCCATCATAGGACTGGGTGGTACCGGTTCATATATTCTTGACTTTTTGGCCAAAACGCCAGTGCAAGAGATTCACTTGTTTGATGGTGACAGATTTGGAAATCACAATGCGTTCCGTTCGCCAGGCGCACCGTCAATTGACAAATTGGCTTCCGCACCGATGAAAGCGGAATATTTCAGGGACATTTACTCCGAAATGCACAAGAACATATTCGCTAACGGATTCTTGGATGAGTCAAATGTGCAATTGCTGAGAGAAATGACATTTGTGTTTGTTTCGGTAGACAAGGGCTCTAGCAGAAAATTCATAGCGGAGAATTTGAGTGATTTTGGTGTGCCATTCATTGACGTTGGGATGGGAATTCAAGAAGTTGATGGTTCGCTTGGAGGTCAACTAAGAGTCACAACAAGCACAAATCAGTCTCGTGAAAAGACCCTTTCGATACTCACACATTTTGGCGATGACGACGAAAATGATTACTCTCGCAACATTCAAATTGCTGAACTAAACGCGTTAAACGCAGCCTTGGCAGTTATAAAGTGGAAGAAGCTATTTGAGTTTTATGCTGACCTTCAGGACGAATACCAGAGCCTCTACGGAATTGACGGAAACAGAATTCTGTCAAGGACCATTTGTGACTAAACTAAACTCAATCCAGTTCGAATTTGTCAAATACACTCCAGAAGCCATGGATGACGGAGTGTTATACGTGTCGATTCCATTTCGCACGGTTTTGCACAGATGCTGCTGTGGATGTGGAAGCGAAGTAGTCACGCCTTTGGATCCCAGCGACTGGAAACTGCTTTTCGACGGGAAAACCGTTTCTTTGACACCGTCAATTGGAAACTGGAGCTTGGATTGCCAGTCACACTATTGGATTCGACGCAACAAGGTGGTGTGGGCTCGACAGTATTCAAAATCAGAAATCGACGAGGGTCGAGTTCTTGAAAGATTCAGAAGGGCTCGCAGGTTCAGCGAAAAGTGTATTTCTCTCGCACGTTTCATTCCTCTGTGGATTAGAAACAAGCTCCGACATTAGAGAGAATACCTGTCAGTTTCTGTTTACTATCTTCGTTCGCTCTATATCATCCTGATCCTGTTGCGGCGATCTGGTGGTCAATGGCATCAAGCGGCTGACCGGCCAAGGCGGCGACCCGGTCGTGCAGCTGCAAACGAATTTCGGCGGCGGCAAAACGCATAGCATGCTGGCGCTTTATCACGCTTTTGGCGATGACTTCAAACTGAGCGCCTTGCGCGATTTTGACGATATCCAGAACTTGGTCGGCGACTTTGATGACGATCTGCGGGCACGGCGGGCCGTCATCGTCGGCACCAGCTTCAACGTCTCGCAGCCGCGGCAGCATCCGGAATGCAGCACGCGCACCATCTGGGGCGAGATCGCCTATCAGCTGGGCAAGCTGCCGGCATACGAACTGGTCGAGCAGAACGACCTGGAGGGCACCAACCCCGGCGCGGATACAATTGTGCAGCTATTGGAAGCGCATGGTCCGGCGCTGATTATCCTCGATGAGTTGGTGCGTTTGACACAGAACGTCTACAAAGTCGAGCCTGCGCCAGCCGCCGGCAGCTTTGAAGCGATACTGGCCTTCATGCAATCGCTGACAGAAGCGGTGAAGCGGGCCAGCGACGCGCTGCTGTTGGTCTCGATTCCATCGAGTGAGACCGAGGTTGGCGGCGAGGGCGGTTTTACGACTTTGGAGAAGCTGCGCCATACGCTGGGCCGCGTCGAATCAGTCTGGAAGCCGGTCAGCGCGGAAGAGAGCTACGAGATTGTGCGGCGGCGGCTCTTCAGCGAAGTAGCTGATTATCCGGCGCGGGATGCGGTCGTCAACGCCTTCTATCGGATGTATGGCGACAGCAAAGCCGATTTTCCGCCCGCTGTCAGCGAGGGCGATTATCGCCGCCGGATGACGCAAGCCTATCCAATTCATCCGGAACTCTTCGAGCGACTATATGAAGACTGGTCGACGCTGGAGCGCTTCCAGCGCACACGCGGCGTACTGCGCATGATGGCGTCCGTGATCCATCAACTGTGGATCGACGGCGATCAGTCGCTGATGATCATGCCCGGATCAATCCCCATGTGGAATAAAGATGTCGAAGGCGAAGTCACCAAATATCTGCTGCCGCAGAATTACAGCCCGGTGGTGGCTGCGGATATAGACGGGACCAGCTCGAAGCCCTATCAGATCGATCAAGAGGTGAAGCAGCTGGGTAAGTTCAGCGCCAGCCGGCGAGTGGCGCGTGCGATATTCATGGGCAGCTCGCCGGCCAAACAGATTCGCGGCGTCGAGGAGGCGCGGATTAACCTGGCCACCGTGCAGCCGGGTGAGCGAGCCGGCGTCTTCGGCGATGCCCTGCGCCGCATGAGCAACCAATTGACCTATCTCTACAACGATGGCCGGCACTTCTGGTACGAGACGCGCGCCACCGTCAACCGCACTGCTGAAGACCGCGCTGAGGGCATGGACGAGTACGAGATTTTGAAAGAAGTTGACAGCCGCCTGAATGCACAGCCATGGGACAGGCGCGCCCTCGGCAGTGTGCATATCATGCCCGAAGGCAGCGCCGAAATCCCTGACGAGCAGAGCGTGCGCGTTGTGGTGCTGGGTCCGGAACATACACACAAGAGCAACGACAGAAACTCCGCAGCTATGCAAGAGATTGAGAGTATCATGAATAGCCGCGGCAACTCACCGCGCCATCACCGCAACATGCTGGTTTTCGTTGCGCCGGACGACGTCCGCAATCTCGAATGGGCGGACAGCATCCGCAAGTATCTCGCCTGGAAGTCGATCGAGCGAGACGCTGCGGTCCTGAACCTCGATCACCAACAGAGCACGCAGGTCGAGGAAGCGATAAAGCGCGAAAGTGAAACGGTGGACGAACGGCTGCAGGAAACCTACAGTTGGCTGATCGTGCCGCTGCAGCCCGACCGGACCGCGCCGGTTGCGCTGAGCCAGGAACGCCTCGCGGGCAAGAATCCCTTCCTGGAGCGGGTGGCGCGCAAGCTCAAGAATAGCGGATGGCTGATTCAAAGCTGGTCGCCCGATAACTTGCTTATGGAGCTGGAACCCCTCGGCTGGCAGACTATGAATCACCTGAGCATCAAGACACTCTGGGAGTGGTTGACGAAATACTGCTACCTAGAGCGACTTCAAGACCGCAGCGTGCTGGAAGCGACGATCACCGATGGTGTCAGCAGGCTGATTCCCGCTTTCGCTTACGCCACCGGCATCGACGATGATGGCAAATATACCGGGCTGACGGTGGGTGATCGATTCACGCTCTATTTCGACGACAAGGCGCTGATTGTCGATCCCGATGTGGCGCGAGCGCAGTTGGAGGCTGAGTGCGTGATTCCTCCAACCGCTCCGCCGGACAATGGAGACGATAACGATCTGAAGCCACTGCCTCCCGATCCCGATCCCACGCCAAGACCCAAGACACGCTATTACGGCTCGGTGCAAGTCGATCCGCAACGCGCCATGCGCGACCTCAGCCAGATCGCCGACGAGATCATCGTGCGGCTGGCCTCTTTGCCCGGCGCCGATGTCAAGATCACGGTGGAGATTGAAAGTGTACAGGGCGAAGGCTTCGACGACGCCACCATCCGCACCATCAGCGAAAACAGCCGCACGCTGAATTTCAGTGATCACGGCTTTGACGACTGACGGCGAGGACTCAATATATCCGCCGCCAAGAAATTGATCAAAGTCATCTTACCGCGGATGCAATCAACTAAGCCAGCGCGCGAGATCCATCCGCCGCGGCTGCCCCTGGACCCTGCATCGATGGTGGGCGCGCAAGCCGTTGGCGACGTCTCGCGCGGTCATCTTTGCCTCCCTGGTTGATGACCGCGATGACCTACATGCCAATCTCAAGCGGGAAGCGATCACCAATGAGATAATCGCGGGATTGTGGCAAAAGGCTGTCATAAGGGCGCTCGGAAGCATTGACGCTTATCAATTGGCAACTGATGCTGATCACTCTCCTAGCCTTTCCACCTGCTTACATATTGTCAAAGCGCTTGCAAACCTATATCAAGGCGCTACAAAAGGACTTTATGCGCGTTCAAGAGTCCGGTTCAAGTTTGCTGCGACGCTTGGCAAGCTTGTTTTCTCGCGGCGTAGCAACTTGTTGACATCGGCTTCATGGATAAACGCTCTAATATTGTCGAGTGTCGGGGTCATAACATCAAAGCTGTGCTCGGCGGCGAACTGGTACCAAGCCCGGTAGGTCCGATGGTAAACGCGGCGACTAGCGCGCGACAGCGTATCCAGCACGATGGCCGCGGCTTTGTCGAAGATCGCCTCCGGCCCGGCCAACTCATGATCGCTGTGCGGGATGATGACTTGCATCAACCTTGAGCAATCCGAGTATGTGCGAAAAGGATTATTTTTACGTACATTAAATTACTGTCTGAAATGGTCGCAAACTCTGCCATACAATGGGCGGGATATTGAAGATTCCAAGGATCAAGCAGCATCCCTTCGTTCCCAGTAGCTGGATCCGGAACCAAGTGTTAGTCCTCATTATCAGTACCAAGGGGTAGAGCGAGTGCCGATAGCGATTCCGGAGTCAGGGGCATCGGCTTAGCAGAGCGGCGTTCTGTTTGACAGGAATTTAAGCTTGCGTTATGCTAGTAGGTGGAATGCTTTCCACTGAAACCTATAGTAGAGTAAATGAATGTTTGAGACTGTTGTTTGTTTGAGCGATTTTAGGAATCAGGATTTATGCGCAAGCGCGTGACGATACGAGATGTCGCCGATCGTGCTGAGGTTGGCGTCGGCACGGTTTCGCGGGTTCTCAACGGCCACCCCAAAGTCAGCGATAATACGCGCCAGCGTATCAAATCGGTCATCGCGGATCTCGATTACCATCCGCATTTCGCCGCCCGCCATATGCGCACGGCAAATTCGCAGACCTTCGGATTCATCACCGACCAAATCGCCACGACCCCGTACGCCGTAAAACTGATCCAGGGCGCTCAAGACGCCGCCTTTCAAAATGATATGCTCTTGCTCATCATCAATACTGAAGGCAACCCGGCACTGGAGGCTGATGCGGTAAAGTTGATGCTTGAGCGGCATGTCGAAGGCATCATCTTTGCGACAATGTACCCGCGCATCGTGACTTTGCCTCCAGCAATTCATCAGTTGCCGGCCGTGTTGCTCGACTGCATGGTTGCAGATGGAGCATTGCCGTCGGTCGTGCCGGACGAATATGGCGGTGGATATCTGGCGACGAGAACCCTAATCGAGAATGGACACGAGCGTATCGCTTTCATCAACTTGCACCAGGAATCACTAGCGGCGAAAGGCAGGTTGCGTGGCTATCGCGCAGCGCTGCGCGACCACGGCTTGTCTAATGGCGATCGCTACTTGCGTCAGGGCACGGACTGGGCAGATAGCGGCTACCAGCAGGCTTACGATCTCATGAGGCTGGCCACCCCGCCTACCGCCATTTTCTGCGGCACAGATCGCATCGCGATGGGTGTATACGATGCGCTCAAGGAAATGAACCGCCGTATTCCGGATGACATCTCGGTCATCGGTTTCGACAACCAAGAGATTATCGCGGCCTATCTACGCCCGCCGCTTTCAACGATGGAGGTGCCCTTTTACATGATGGGGCGCTTCGCTATTGAGTATCTCCTGTCGGGAAGCGATGAGAAGATTCAGAAACAAATGGCTTGTCCATTTATCGAGAGAGAGTCAGTCCGGACTATATGATAATGGCGCGATTCTGCGCAGTAGAGAGGCTTTTATTCAGTTGGTGGTGGAATCCTTTCCACGACGGACTGGAGAGGGTGAATTGAAAACTGTGAAGCTGTTCTACAAACCTGAAGACGCCTGGCTGGGCGATGTGATTCCCTTCTTTTGGGAAGGCGTGTATCACATTTATTACTTGCATGATCCGCGCAACCCGGACAGCCCTGTGCCGGATACGGATTGGGCGCATCTTACAACTCAAGACTTCGTCACTTACGAGAATCACGGCGTCGCCCTGCCACGCGGCGAGATGGGCCAGCGCGATCTCGCTGTATACACCGGCAGCATCATCGAAAAAGACGGCCTCTTTCATCTCTATTACACCGGCCACAATCACCATCGGCATAGCAGCGGCGCAGTCTCCCAGGTGATCATGCGCGCCTCTTCCACCGACCTGCACAGCTGGACAAAAGATCTTGATTTCGTCTTGTTGCCCGACCTCGAACACTACGAAATGGACGACTGGCGTGATCCCTTTGTCTTCTGGAACGCGGCCGCGGAGCAATACTGGATGCTGTTTGTAGCGCGGCATAAGACAGGAGCGACAAATCGTCGTGGCTGCATCGCCCGCGCCGTCTCGGAAGACCTGTGCGAGTGGAGACTGGCCGAGCCAATCTGGTCCCCAAATCAGTATTTCAACCTGGAATGCCCCGATCTGTTGCGGATCGGCGATTGGTGGTACCTCATATACTCCACCTTCAACAATGGCTATGGCACGCGTTACCGCCGCAGTCGCAGCATTGAGGGGCCTTGGACCACTGCAGATCATGACTTTCTCGACGGCCGGGGCTTTTACGCGGCGAAGACGATATCAGGCGGCGATCGGCATTTTCTGCTGGGCTGGTTAGCCACGCGCGAACGCGAAACCGATAGCGGCCGGTGGGAATGGGGCGGTAACCTGGTTGCACATGAATTGGTTCAGGACACTGCCGGCAATTTGCAGACACGGCTCCCAGGCGAGATCAAAAACGCCCTCAACTCCCAGTCTGCTGCGAAACGCGACGTCATGCCCGAGGTTACGCTGGAGAGCGCGGATCAATTCACCTGGCGGAACATGAGCAACTTGCCCTGCGCCGCATTTATCGAAATCAACATTGATATCACCCCGGGAACACAGGACTGCGGTCTGCTTCTACGCGCCGATGCCGATCTGGAAGCCTATTATCAGCTACGGATAGAACCGAGGCGTCGGCGCATCGTCTTTGACCGTTGGCCCAAAGAGGGCGACGGTCCATTTTGGCCCCGCGATAACGATCCCTCGTTTGTCATTGAGCGGCCGCTGAACCTGACGTTTGGGGAAGAGTTTACATTGCAGGTGGTGCTCGATGGTGATTGTCTGCTGGTTTACGCTGGAGAATTGGTCGCCTTGAGCACGAGAATTTATGACATCAAGGGCGATAGTTGGGGCGTATTTGTCAGCGGCGGCGCAGCTACCTTTCGCCTTGTAACGTTTGAGGAGATTGCGGACCGATCATGATCGCAGCAATCAGCGGCTCTGGACGACTTTCCCCCCTGCAGCGGCGCGAGGCGCTGAACGGGTACTTCGCCATTATGCCTTGGCTGCTGGGTTTCATCATCTTCATCGCCGGACCGATGGTCTATTCCCTAGGCTTACTGTTCACAAAATGGGACCTTCTGACGCCACCCGTCTTCAACGGGTTCGCCAATTTTCAGAGGCTCGCGCAGGATCCAACGTTTTTCGCCTCCTTGGGCAACACCGTCTTTTACACTGCGCTCGCTGTGCCGCTGCAGCTGCTGGTGGCCTTGTGCGTGGCACTGCTGCTTAATACCAATATTGTCGGGCAAAACCTGTATCGCGCCGTCATTTTCCTGCCGTCGCAGATCCCCATCGTCGCCACCGCCTTGCTCTGGTTCTTCATATACAGCCCGACAAACGGCCTGGCGAACGCCATCATGGGTGGATTGGGCTTGCCGCAGCAGCGCTGGCTCTGGGATATCCACCTGGTGAAACCAGCGCTGATCGTCATGACAGTCTGGATGTTCGGCAACGCGATGATTATCTTCCTGGCCGGATTGCAGGATATCCCGCAACAGCTATACGAAGCGGCTGAAATCGATGGCGCAGGCACGTATCGACGGCTGCGCCATGTCACGCTGCCGCTGCTCTCACCGACCATTTTCTTCAATCTCGTCATCGGCATCATCGGCAGTTTCCAAGTGTTTATCCAGGTCTTCATCATGACGGATGGCGGACCCGGAACCGCCTCCATGATGTATGTGCTCTATCTCTATCGCATCGGCTTTGAAGAACTCAACATGGGTTATGCCGCGCTGCTTTCCTGGATTCTGTTTCTTATCGTGCTGTTAATCACGTTGGCGCAATTCGGAGTAGCGCGGCGCTGGGTGCATTACGAAGGGGAACGGGATGGCTAGCACAGCAGCCAGTTTGAGCCCGCCCGATCAAAGGGGCAGAACAGCGCGCCAACTGCCCGTTCACCTGGCGCTGCTGGCGATGGCGCTTTTCTCCTTGCTGCCGCTGGTATACATGATTTCGACCTCGGTCAAAGCCGACGGCCGCGAATTCGCCGTGCCGATTGAATGGGCGCCGGAAGAGATTCATCTGGAGAATTACCAGCGCTCGTTCACCCGTTTTCCCACGCTTATATTCTTGCGCAACTCTGTCATCATCGTCGTGTTCTGCTTGATCGGCGAAGTATTCACTGGCGCTTTGGTCGCTTACGGCTTTGCGAGGGCGCGCTTTCCAGGGCGGCATGTCCTCTTCATGGTCATGCTTAGCACGATGATGCTGCCGCAGATGGTAACGCTAATTCCACAATTCATCCTTTTCCGCGAACTCGGTTGGATCAATACCTTTCTGCCGCTGATCGTACCGGCTTTCTTCGGCGGGCATCCCTTCTACATTTTCCTGTTGCGGCAATTCTTCATGGGCTTGCCTAGCGAACTCGAAGACGCTGCCCGCATTGACGGCGCTGGCTTCTTCCGCATCTGGTGGAGTGTTGCGATGCCGCTTGCCAAGCCCGGTCTAACCACCGTAGCAATCCTGTCCATCTTGACTCACTGGAACGATTTCACAACACCGCTGATCTACCTTAAGTCCACCAAGAACTTCACCGTCGCCCTCGGCATCCACCTCTTCAAAGACAGCTATCAGATGCGCTTTAACCAGCAGATGGCTTACGCCGTCATGATGACTTTGCCCGTGTTTCTGCTTTTCTTCCTGTTCCAGAAGAATTTCATACGAGGCATCACGTTCAGCGGAATGGGTGGGAGATAAGAGCGCTAACGCAACAGAGAAAGGATATGGCTATTGAAGGATTCTGATCACCCGTCCGGCATATTAAATGACGAATGAAGGAGATATGTCATGAATTTGAAATGGAAACCATTCCACCTCCTGGTCTTGACGGCAATGATTCTCTTGCCCGCTTTGACCATCACCGCGCAGGATGTGGTCAATTTGACCGTCACTGTTTGGGTGGGTCAGACGGACCTAGAGGCGCTGGAAGAGCTGGCCGATGTCTTTGAAGGAGCCAATCCCAACATTGCTATTGAATACCTGAACATTCCGGATACCGGCGACTTCGGTCGCAATACTGTTCAGCAGATGATCGCCGGCGGCACGCCACCCGATGTCATGATCCTCAACACCGGGCAATTCGAGACCTTTGCCGCCCGTGGCGTCTTGCTGGCGCTGGACGACCTGGTCGAGCGTGATGGCGTCGATCTCGGCATCTATTTCCCCGAAGCGATCTCCGGCTCGAGCTTTGATGGCGTCCTCTACGGCATGCCACGGGATATCAGCAACCACCTGGTCTACCTGAATGTCGAGATGTTTGAGGCGGCCGGCGTCGACTTGCCCGACGCCGACTGGACCTGGGACGATTATCGCAGCATCGCGCAGGCGCTCACCATGGACACCGATGGCGACGGCACAATCGACCAATGGGGCACCTCGATCATCAACGCTGTTTGGGCTTGGGGTGGCTTCGTCTGGTCGAATGGCGGCGAAATCCTCAGCGATGACCGCAAGGAATGCTTGCTTACGCAAGCGGCCACGGTGGAAGCGTTGGAGTACTACTATGGTCTATTGACCGAAGCGGAAGCATCAATACCGCCCGGCAGCTTGCCGCAAACACCTTGGCAGGGCGACCAGTTTATCAATGGCATGATCGGTATGGGCACCTTCGGTCCCTGGTGGCGTCCGCCATTGGTGGAGATCGATCCCTTCGAGTGGACCTTGCGTCCCTATCCGCACAGCCCATCAGGCGATCAGCCTACGGTGGCGCTATACACTGACCAGTGGGCGATATCCGCCGCGACGGGGCATCCGGAGGAAGCGTGGACTTTCGTCCACTATTTGACCAGCCCAGAAGGGCAGCAGGTCTGGGCTGAGATCTTCGGCAGCCGCTCCATCCCGCCGATTATTGAAGTGGCGACGAGCGATCGCTACCTCAACTACGGTGGCGACATGCATCGGGCGGACAACGAGCTCGTTTTGGAGGTTGTTGGAAGCACCAACCCGCCACCTACGAATTTCTCCAACGGCGCAGCGGTGGAGAATGTCTGGAACGAAGAGTTTGAGTTGGTGATGATCGGTCAGAAGTCAGTAGGGGAAGCGACCGAGGCGATTTGCGCTCGCGTGGCGCCGCTGCTTGCGGAAGGCTAATCGTCAGAAGCGTAGAAGCCGGCTGCCCTCATAGCGGTCGGCTCTTCACCGGGGGTGGTGATTGCGTTGATATGATAGACTAAATATATGAATAAATGTCCCCACTGCCAAGATACAGAACAACAAGTAAAGGCAGGCCGCACAAGTTACGGCAGCCAAATGTACAAGTGCAAGCCCTGCGACCGCCGTTATGTTGCCCAAGCTCGGCGATATAGCCAGGAAATGCGGCAATTAGCGGTTGAATACTATGCGGATGGCCTGAGTTACCGGAAGATCGCTCGTCATTTTAAGGTTCATCATGTGACGATAATGAATTGGGTGAAGGCTCACGCTGATCAACTGCCGCCTGCGCCTGTACCCGATGAAAGTCCGTTGCATATTGTTGAAATGGATGAGTTGCACACTTTTGTCGGGCGAAAAAAAACCGATGGTACATAATCACATTGGTCGAGCGAGCGAGCAGTTGCATTGTCGGCTCCTTGGTGAGCCAAAAGCGCGATGAAGCGACTTTGCAAGACCTGATCGATCAAAGTCCGCGAGGGCGCTGGTACTACAGCGACTTGATGGCTTCGTACAAGAAACTGGTCTATTATCCGGGCAAGCATATACCGATGCCGAATAAGAGCGAGACCTATCGGGTAGAAGGCATGAATGCGGAACTTCGTCATTATTTATCTCGATTGCAATGGCGTTCCCGCTGTTTTTCCCGCTGCGCCAATGCGCTCCGGCGGGCAGGGAAGCTCTTTACTTACGCTTGGAATCAGCGGCAATTGTATCGTCAACAGTATCCCAATTACGATGCTCACCTATTTGAATTCGTATATCAATGATTCACCACTCCCCTAGTTTTGAAAAGTTGACAACCGAACACAAAATGCTTATTATACAAACAATTTCGAATATGTAGTTTCACGGAATGCCTTGTGCGGGCCGATCGGCAGCAGCAGATTCTTGAGCTAGTTCACCAGAACAACCGAATCAGCGTTGTGGAGATATGTACGTTATTCGGGGTGTCAGAAATGACGGCCCGACGCGACCTTCAGGTGCTGGATCGGGAAGGATTGCTGCGCCGAGTGCATGGGGGCGCTATTCAAAATCTTGGTCGGAGCTATGAACCGCCTCTGATTATCCGCAAGAACAAACAATTCGTTCAGAAAAAGGCAATTGGCCAAAAGTCAGCGGAGTTGATCTTGGATGGGGACAGCATTGCCCTTGATATCGGTACCACCACTCTCGAAATCGCACGGTCACTGGCTGATAAGCGCAACCTGACCGTGATCACCGCAAGTCTGCCCATAGCCAACGAAATCGTCGCATCTTATTCCCTGGAATCTGATATCCGTCTCATCTTGACAGGCGGCGTCGTGCGCAGCGGCGAGTGGTCAATGGTGGGCATGTTTGCTGCCCGAATGTATGCACAGTTGCACGTAGACAAAGCTTTCATAGGTATAGGCGGCATCAGCCTTGAAGACGGTCTTACTGAGCACAACTTGGAAGACGCCTCGGTTAAGTGGCCACTGTTGGAGAGCGCTCGTCAGGTCATCGTGGTCGCCGATGGCTCCAAGTTCGGTAAAACTGCCTTTGCCTCGGTAGGACCGCTCGACCTTATCGATACGATCATCACAGATTGCAGCGCGCCGTCTGATTTTCTGGAAGATCTAAGTTTGAGAGGCATTAATGTACTGGTGGCGGAATCGACGATGGCAAGTGAGAATGGCTTATGAGGCTAGGCGCGCTGTTCAGAATCGAAAAGCCTGTCATAGCCATGGCGCATTTGCCCGCGCTATCGGGATCGCCGCGTTGCAACCGTGATCAAAATATCAAGCACGTTATTGACTACGGGCAGTCTGAGGTGGAAAAGCTTGTTGCAGGCGGTGTGGACGCGAACATGATCTGCAACGAGGATGATCGACCGTGTGTACTGAAGGCAGGCCTGGAGCAGGTAAGGGCCATGACCTGCGCCAATACTGCTGCGGCGCCGAAAGACTTCCCCTTTGGGCTGGACTTTCTCCGGGGCCCGATAGCGGCTTTGGCGATCGCCATGGCAACGGGCGCGATGTTCATTCGCGAGGCAGTTTCCGGCCTTTACGAATCGGATATGGGACTTTGGACAACCAGCGCCGGAGAATTGTTGCGAAATCGTGCACAGATATGTGCGGACAATATCCGCCTCTTCTACGATATCCTGCCAGAGTTTGCCTCCATGCCGGGCGCAAGGCATGTTGCGCAGCGGGCGCGCGAGCCTGGAAAGGCGACCGATTAGAAAATGCCAGGTCCCGGACGGCCAAAGCTAACAGCTACCGTGAAAGAGACAATCGCGCAGTTGAGCGCACTGGAACTTCACGCCTCCCGTGCTGGCCGAGAAGTAATGCGCTGCCTGGTTGAGACGGCCCGTTGTAGCTCAGCCTCAGACACATCGACGCTTGCGGACGAAATCCAGTATGCTGTCGATGCTATTCTACGAGTAATGCCACCGTATGCCCCGGCGCTGAATGTGATGCACCGCGTATTGGCGAGGGTCGAATTGGCGCGATCTGGCGGAGAGGACGTCAGTTCGCTACGCATGGCATTGCAAAGCGAAGCCAGCAGCTTTAGTCACTGGTCGGAATCGGCAAGAAAGCGTGTCGCGAATTACGGCGCAGAACTAATTCCTGCCGATGGGACTGTCTTCACCTTCACGTTGAGCGAGACAATTCTGCGCTGCATGGTTCGCGCTTCAGAGATGGGGAAGCGGTTCCGTATCCTTGTCACCGAATCTCGTCCCAATAATGACGGGCTAGCCACGGCCAGCGCGCTATTGGACGCGGGGCTAGAAATCGAGGTGGGCATTGACGCCTGCGTTGCGGAACTCGTTCCGCAAGCGGACATCGTCATGGTCGGCGCCGAAGCCATCATGGCGGACGGCAGCGCCATCGCCAAGGTTGGCACGTATCCGTGTGCGCTGGTTGCCCGGCAATATGGTATTCCGGTATACGTCGTTGTTGATTCAATGAAGCTCGATGTCTCGTCGGCATTGGGGCTGTCGCTGCCGCTAGATGCGCTGAACGCCCACGATGTTTTGCCGAACAATGCGCCGGAAGAAGTCGCTGTTGCGGGTTCGCTATTTGACCGCACGCGGTCGCATTTGATCCGCGGCGTGGTTAGCGAACAGGGAATACTGACAGCCGCCGCCTGCTCGGCTTTGATGCGGGAGATGCCTGTCAGCCAGTATCTTCATGACCTAATCGGGGAAAGAGGGGCTTAAATGTCCGATCATCCGGCAATTGTCACGGTTGTCGAACGCATACATGCCGATGCCATCGGCGGCGCGGCTGACATCGCCAAAGAGGTGGTGGATGCTTTGCTGCAGTTGAATAGCGACATTGCCGCGGACGATGCTGATGTTTACATCGCCCAGATCATGGACGCGGTTACAGATATCCTGACCGTCACGCCATCCTTCGCGCCGCCGATCAATGCCGTGCACCGGCTTTTGGGACGCCTGGAAGCCGCGAATAGAGCCGGTGCATCGGTGACGGAACTAAAGGTGGAGGCCCAGCTTGCTGGCGACGACTTCTTAAACTGGGCGGAAGCGGCGCTGGACAGAGTCGCGCAATACGGCGCTGAAAAGATCAATGACGGCGATGTCGTTTTCATGTACAGCATGAGTTCCACTGTCTGGCGCATCTTCAAGCGCGCCAAAGCCAATGGCCGCAGCTTCGAGGTCATCGTCACGGAATCACGGCCGGGCAACGAAGGCTTGTGGACGGTGAATGAAATGCATGAGCATGGCATACCGGTCGCGGTCAGCATCGACGCCAATATCGGCGAGCTGGTGCCGCGCTGCGATGCTGTGTTTGTTGGCGCTGACGCCATATCATCGGATGGATTCTCATTTGTTAAAGTGGGCACATATCCGACAGCACTGGTAGCGGCCGCGCACGGTGTGCCATTCTATGTTGCCGCTGACAGCCTGAAATTCGATTCCAGCACCCTGCTGGGATTGCCCTTTCGCGGCGAATCAATCCCGCGCGCAGATGTCTTGAGCGAGGACTTTCCCGAAGACGTGCAAGTTGTCGGCGATTTATTCGAGGCTGTCTCGCCTCAGCTCGTTACGGCGCTGATCACCGAGATGGGCTTGCTAAGTCCGACCGCCGTGGTCAGCGTGATGTGGGAGATGAAGCTGAGCGAGCGGCTCAATGCGCTGATTCCCGCCTGGGCCCGCGGTGAGCTGAGGAGCCATGACTGATGACCGATCCGCGTTGGGACCAACTGGCCGACATCCTGGTCAACTATTCAACCGACACCAAGCGGGGTGACAAGGTTCAGATCACCATGATGGAAATCGATACCTTTCCGCTGGCCCGCGCTGTGCATGCTGCGGCGGTCAAGGCTGGCGCGCTGCCGCATATCGAGTTTCAGTCTGCTTATCTCGAACGTGACATGATGCGATTTGGGGACTCGGAGCAGATCGACAGGATACCAGAGATGAGTGCCTATGGCATGGAATGGGCGGATGTTTATATCGGGCTGCGAGGCGCGCGCAATCCGCATGAATTGACCGACATCTCGGCCGACAAGATCGCCGCGCGCAAGCGGGCTATGGGCGCGGTCTCGGCCATGCGAAACGATCTGACCCGCTGGGTGCTGGTGCGTGTGCCTAACGAATCCTTCGCGCAGCAAGCCGAGACCAGTCTCGACGACATGATGGGATTCTTCTTCAATGCCACTTTGCGCGATTGGGCAGCGGAACGCACCCGGCTGGTGGAACTGCAGGAAGTTTTCCAGCGCGCTGAAACCGTGCGCATTGTGGGAGAGGAAACGGATATCTCTTTCTCGACCAAAGGGCGCTTGTATGTGGTCGCCGATGGCAAGCTGAATATGCCCGATGGTGAGATATTCACTGCGCCGGTCGATGACAGTGTCGAGGGTCAAATCTACTTCGAGTTCCCCGGCGTCTATGTCGGCCAGAAAGTGGAGGGTATCCGCTTGACCTTCGAGGGAGGCAAAGTCGTTGCTGCCAGCGCTGCAAGCAACCTTGATCTGCTGGAGCAGTTGCTGGATATGGATGACGAAGCGCGATATATCGGCGAATTTGGGGTTGGCTTGAACTTCGGCATTGATCGTTTCAGCTACGACATCCTTTATGATGAGAAGATCGGCGGCACCATTCATCTGGCGCTGGGGCGCGCCTACAAGGAGTGCAGGGGCCTGAATCAATCGGCCCTGCATTGGGATATCGTCAAGGATTTGCGCAGGCAGGGTCAAATCTTTCTTGATGGTACAATGATTTTCGAAGACGGCGCGTACTTGGTGTAGTGGCGGCCAAAGCAATTGTTCGCGGGATCGCGCATTGATGTCTTCTGTCTATCCCGAAAATGTGAGTTGACAAGGAGCTGGAAGTTGAAGGAAACCCAAACCTCGAAAGCGTCTCGAATAGAGTACTTTGATGTAATTAAGGAGAATTCACATGTCTGCCCACTTGAAGAAACTAGCTTTGGCTCTGGTAATTCTGGCACTGGCTTTGCCGCTATCGGGCACGCTGCTCGCCCAGGGTGATGCGTCAATCGTGGTCACCTGGTGGTCAGAGCCGAGCAACCTCGACTACCATTCCTTCGGCACGGATGGCGATGGCGACTTGCGTATTGCGCTGGCGACCACGTTGATCCGCCGCGCCCAAGTCGATGGTCCCTATGAAAACACGACGGTAGCCACGGCTGGTGAATATGTCGGCGCGCTGGCGGAGTCTTGGGAAGTGGATAGTGAAGCGGGCGTCGTGACATTCCATTTGAATCCCAACGCCGCTACCGCCGATGGCAGCGCCATCACAGCGGAGGACGTCAGGTACACTGTCGAACGCGGCTTCCAGTCGCCCACGACCTACATGAACCTGCTGATGCCCTTGGGTGGCATCAACAGCGCTGACCAGGCGGAAGTGGTGGACGCGCAGACCATCCGTTTCCATCCCGACAATGGCGTTACGCCGCTGCTCTTTGAATTGCTGTCTATCGTTAATATGTCGATCATCGACCAGGAAACGATTGACGCGAATGCCGCGGAGGACGATCCCTATGCCTCGGCATGGCTGCCGCTCAATCAAGCAGGCGGCGGGCCTTATGTGCTGGCGGAAGCCAACCCTGGCGTCGCTTTCTCGATGGCGCCCAATCCAGATCACTTTGAAGCGGGACTGTTGAAGAACAACGGCGTCACCTTCCGCGTGATCCCAACCGCAGCGGATCGCTTGCTGCTGCTGCGCAGTGGCGAGCTGGATATTTTGCGTGGCGTTCCGTATACCGAGATTGATGCCTTGATCGCTGAAGATGGCATCAAGGTCCTGGATTATCCCAGCACGGATACCCGCGCCATCGCTTTCAACGTCGATATCGAGCCTTTCGACGATGTACGCGTGCGCCAGGCGATCTCCTACGCCATTCCCTATGACGACATCATCGCCACGGTCTGGGCCGGCTATGCGCAGCCGCTGCAGAGCATTATTCCGCAAGGCATGCCCACCAGCGATTTCAGCATGTGGCCGTACGCGACTGATCTCGACAAAGCGCGCGAATTGTTGGCGGAAGCCGGACTGTCGGATGGCTTCGAGACCACGCTCTTCACCCGCGCTGACAATCAAGACGACCAGCAGATTGCGCTCTTTGTACAAGATGCCCTGCGTGAGTTGAACATTACTGTCAATATCGAGGCCTTAACTAGCGGCGCCTACGCCGCGCGGCAATTTGGTGATCGTGACATGCCGATGCACTTCTTTGATTTCATCTCCTACGTCAACGATCCCTTTTATCACTTGCATTGGCTGGCGCGCTGCGGCCAGGGCACCAATTACGGCAACTTCTGCGATCCCGCCATGGACGATCTGATCAACGCTGGACTGGTAGAAGGTGACCCCGATGCTCGCGCGGAAATCAGCCACCAGGCGCAGCAGATACATCTGGACGCGGCGCCCTGGGTCTATCTGTCACAGCCTAACTCGGTCACGGCCATGCGCGATAACATTCAAGGTTGGGCGGAATCGCCGGATCGCATCGCCCAGTATTGGCATGTTTATCGAAGCTAGATCGCATCCGCAATTGACGGGCACGGAGGAAACTTCGTGCCCTTCTCGTATGGAATAATGACGACAAATCATGCGGCTGGCAAGATACACCCTCCAAAGGACAGCTCTTTCGGCGCTATCGTTCTTTGGAGCGGTGACTTTTGTGTTTTTCCTGACGCACTTTCTGCCCGGCAATCCCATTCTGGTGCGGGCCGGAGTGGCTACGGCCGAGAGTGTTGAGCTGATCGAACGACAGCTGGGTCTGGATCGCCCGCTTTCGGAACAATACTTCGGATACATGCGTAATCTGGCCCGGGGCGACTTGGGCAAGTCTTGGGTGACCAATCGCCCGGTGCGTGACGACCTGCGAGACAGATTGCCAGCTAGCATCGAATTAGCGGTCTACGGTACGGCGCTATCCTTGCTGCTGGGCTTGCCCTTGGGCATATTGGCCGCCGTCAAGCAGGATACACTGATCGATCATGTTGCCCGCTTGATTGGCGCCTTGGGCGTCTCGACCCCGGCTTTCTGGCTGGGGCTGGTGCTGCTGTATGTCTTTTTCTTCTTGCTGAAATGGGCGCCGGCACCCTGGGGACGCCTGAGTGTAGCGGTCGCAGAGCCTCCATTGGTGACGGGCTTGCTCACACTTGACAGTTTGCTGGCCGGTAATCGAGAGGCGTTCGCCAACGCGCTGGGCCACTTGGCTCTGCCTTCGATTACATTGGCGGCGGTCGAACTGCCGGTGGTGATGCGCTTGACGCGCGCCACCATGATTGATGTCCTGCAGCAGGATTACATCACGACGGCACGCGCGCTGGGCATCCCCTATCGCCGCATCGTGCTGACCGATGCCTTGCAGAACTCGATGATCTCGATCTTGACGGTGACGGGGCTGATCTTCGCCTTCTTGATCGCTGGCAGCGTGTTGGTCGAGCGCGTTTTTTCCTGGCCGGGAGTGGGACTCTATGCTTATCGAGCCCTGACCAACAACGATTTCGCGGCGATTCAAGCCTTTATCATCGTTACCACACTAACCTATATCCTGGTCAATTGGGTTACTGACATCCTGTATGGCGTTGTCGATCCGCGGATTCGGACCTAGTCATGGTGGTCGAGACGCATAGGAGCGCGACATCAAAGCGCATGCGAGCGACGCGTCTACGAAGCGCGTCGCGCAGCGCGCGCCAATATCCCGGTTTGCTGCTCGGCAGCATCTTGTTGGCTTTAATCCTGCTGGTGGCAATTGCGGGACCGCTGATTATCAGGAGCAATCCGCTGGATACAATGCCGCGCCACGCGCGCGCCGGGCCGTCAGCCGAGTTTCCATTCGGCAACGATGCGTCCGGGCGTGATATCCTCAGCCGCGTCGTGCATGCGGTTCGGCTCGATCTGGCAGTAGTTTGCGTGGTCGCGTTGGTGGCGACAACTGGTGGCGCCCTAATCGGCTTGCTTAGCGGGTATGTTGGCGGTCTCGCCGATCAAATCTTGATGCGCTTTGTCGACATTCTGATGGCTTTCCCTGGTTTTCTGTTGGCCCTGACCGTGACGGCCGTATTGGGCAATAACGTCCAGACCATCGTCTTCGCGTTGGGTGTGGCGTATTCGCCTGTGATCATCCGGGTGGTGCGGGCTCAGGTGCTATCGCTGCGCGAGGCGCCATTCATCGAAGCGGCGCGGGCGATCGGCACGCCAACCTGGGAGATCATTGTCTTTCATTTGCTGCCGAATACCTGGTCAATAGTGTTGGCGCATGCGGCGCTCTTCTTGGCTTGGGCAGTGCTCGATATCGCCGGGTTGAGTTTTTTGGGACTGGGCATCAAGCCGCCGACGCCTGAGTTGGGCGCAATGACCGCGGAAGGCGCGGAACACATGGTTTCGGGACGCTGGTGGATGTCGGTATTTCCCGGCATATTCATCATGCTTATGGCGCTGACGTTCACCCTGCTCGGCGACAGCCTGCGCGACATGCTAGATCCACGCTATCGGAAGTGAGCGATGTCCGATCAGTTCATATTGTCCGTAGAGAACCTGTCGATCGCGCTTGAGACGCGCGGCGAGCGTGTGCGGATTGTTGACCAAGTCAGTTTCGCTGTGCCGCGGGGGAAAGTTGTCGGACTGGTGGGCGAGAGTGGTTCTGGCAAGTCGATGACTGCCCTGGCGGTGATGCGACTTTTGCCCAGATCTGCTTCGCTGATCGGGGGGGCGATCCGTTTTCTGGGTGAAGATCTGGCAAGCGTTGAAGAAAGACGGATGGAGAAGATTCGCGGTCGCAGCATCGCGCTTATATTCCAGAGTTCCAGAACCGCGCTCAATCCTCTCATGTCTGTCGGCGCGCAAATCGCACGGGTATATCGACATCATTTCGCATACTCGCGGCGGAAGTCGTGGGATCTGGCGGTCGAAATACTGGATCGCGTCGGCATACCGCGCGCGGGGGAACGCGCGCGCAATTTCCCCCATCAGTTTAGCGGGGGCATGGCGCAACGAGTGATGATCGCGTTGGCGGTGGCTTGTCGCGCCCAGTTGCTCATTGCCGATGAACCGACCACTGGCCTCGATGTGACGACCGAGGCGCAGATTCTGGATTTGCTGGAAGAGGTGCGG
Source organism: Anaerolineae bacterium (assembly GCA_022822545.1). Classification (GTDB taxonomy): domain Bacteria; phylum Chloroflexota; class Anaerolineae; order Aggregatilineales; family Phototrophicaceae; genus UBA6055. Next base: position 5,805 of record JAJEBE010000045.1, on the reverse strand, counting down.
CGGGAGCAGGGCAGCTCTCTGCTGTTGATCACGCACAATTTAGGATTAGTGGCGACGCAATGCGATTATGTGGCGGTCATGCACGGCGGACATATTGTCGAGTTCGGTCCGCTGCGCGGGATATTCAACAGTCCCAAGCATCCCTACACGCAGGGGCTGCTTTCATCAGTCCCGCGCCCCGATCGCGAATTGCTTCTGGAAACCAGCCTGGCCGGACGCGCGCCCGATCCTCTGTCCTTGCCGCTGACGGGATGCCGCTTTATTGATCGCTGCCCGCGGCGTCTGGCGCATTGTGATCAGCCGGTGCCCTGGGCGCGGGTCGGCAGGGAGCACCATAGCTATTGCCACTTGCACGAGGATCAGGCATGAGTCTCCTTGAGATACGGGAGCTGACCAAGGTATTCGCCGGTGGGCGGGCGACGGCGGCCGGCGTCAACATCGCCAATTTGATTGCCGGGCAGGCGCAGGATGGCGCCGAAGGAGCGTCAGCGGGGCCCGAGGGCCAAACGACAGCGATAGGCGGCCTAAATCTGACCATAGAGCCTGGCGAAGTTGTCGGACTGGTGGGCGAGAGCGGGAGCGGCAAGTCGACGGTGGCGCGCTGCCTGTTGCGGTTGATCCAGCCGACATCGGGCGACATCCGCTTCGAGGGACGCTCGATCCTTAAACTGCGCGGCAAAGCGGAACGGGAATTCCGGCAAAAGGCACAGATGGTATTTCAGGATCCCACCGCCACGCTAAACCCGCGCTTCAGTGTCCGCCGCGCACTGGAAGAGCCGCTGCGCGTCCATCGGGTGACGGAGCGCGCCCGCAGGCTTGAACGCATCCTTGAACTGCTGGATGTGGTTCAACTGCGAGACGACCACCTGGAGCGCTACCCGCATCAGTTGAGCGGCGGAGAGCGCCAGCGGGTGGTAATTGCGCGGGCATTGGCGACCAATCCGCGCTTTCTGATCCTGGACGAGCCAACATCGGCGTTGGACGTCTCGGTGCAGGTGCGCATCATAAGCCTGCTGCAGGAACTCAAGACGCGTTTTGATATGACCTACCTGGTCATTTCTCATGATCTGAGCGTGATTCGACATCTATGCGAGCGTGTGGTTGTGATGTATCTGGGTCAAGTCATTGAAGAGGCGCCGACTGCAGATCTGATCGAAAAGCCGCGGCATCCTTACACCGAAGCTTTGATGTCCGCCATACCTATCCCGGATCCTGATTATCAGCGCTCGCGCATCCGACTGACGGGTGATATCCGCACGTCACTGTCACCCGAGCGCGGTTGTCCGTTGGCGGCACGCTGCCATCATGCTGTCGAGGCTTGTTCAGGAACGCCGCAGAAACTGACCGCGATTGACCGAGGGCGCTGGGTGGCATGTCATCGCGTAAGCGGCGGGGAGATCTAAGTGATGAGCGCGGATCTGGTCCTGGCGCTGGATATCGGTACAACTGCCATCAAGGTTGGCTTGTTTCATGTCGCTGGTCAATTGCTCAAAATGGCCACTCGTGAGCAGGCGCTGTCCTTTCCGGCCGCGGGTCGGGTTGAGCAGTCACCGCGAACCGCTGTTGAGCTAATCGCTGATGCCGCGGCGGAAGCGCTGGTGGGATTCGACAAGTCGCGGGTTGCGGCGATCGGGCTGACAAACCATCGCGGTACGGCCATTGCTCTGGATGCGGCGGGCGAGCCGCTCACCGAGTTCATTGTGTGGATGGACCGGCGAGGTCTTCCGCAAGTCGAATTCTTACTGCGGCGAATTGGAAACGAGCGCTATTATGACATCTGCGGTCATCCCATTGTCTCCTACACGGGAATCAGCAAATTGCTGTGGTTACAGCAAAGCGCGATGGATGTCCTCGCGCGCGCCGCGGTTATTGGTCCGCCACAGACCTACTTTCTCAGATGGCTGGGCTGCGAAGATTTCATCTGTGATGTTTCTACCGGCGCTTTCCTTTTTCCCTTCGATATCGACCGCCAGAGCTGGAGCGAATCACTCGCCGGCGAACTAGGCTTCCCGCTGGAGAAGCTTCCGCGCTTGGTGCGCGCGACCGATATTGTGGGTGAATTGAGTACCGAGGCGGCAGACGCGCTACATTTGCCAGTTGGCATCCCGCTGGTAGCAGGCGGCGGAGACGGGCAGTGTGCCGGAGTCGGCAGCGGCATCATCGAAAGCGGCAAAGCCATGATCAATATCGGCACTGCCGCGGGCGTACAAGTATTCCTCAACCAAACACTGCGTGATCCCGTACGCACATTAAATTGCGCGGCGCATGTGGTAAGTGGCAGCTGGGAAATGGAGGGGCACACGCAGGCATCGGGCGCGGCATTCCGCTGGCTGCGCGACCAATTTGGCGCGGCCGAGTTAGCGCTGCAGGGGAGCTCGGCGTTGGATGCCTACGATTTGCTGATCGAGCAGGCGCGGACCGCGCCGCCGGGCGCTGGCGGCTTACTTTTCGTGCCGACATTCAATGGCAGTAGCGCGCCAAGGGTTGATCTGTCTGCGCGCGGCTGTTTGATCGGGCTGTCGCTGGATCACAGCCGTGGACACGTCATCCGCGCGCTATTGGAAGGCATTTCTCTGGAACTGCGCTGGATGCTGGATGCAATCGCGGGAATCGGCACGCATATAGAAGATGTTGTTTTGGCGGGCGGCGGCGCGCGCAACAGATACTGGAATCAAATCCACGCTGATATCCTGGGGCGTCCCGTATATACACTGCGCATTGCCGATGCGGCGATGGTGGGCGCGGCCATGTGCGCGGCTTTCGCTTTGGGGCATTATCCGGATTGGCAGTCGCTGGCGGCGGGATTCGTTGAGATCGGTGATGTTATTGAACCCGAGCCAGAGCGGCGCGATGCCTACGAGCGGCATTTCCAGACTTTTAAGGATATCTTTTCTTTACTGAGCGAGGGCGGCGCCTTCAGCCGGCTCGCTAACATTGCAGCGGGAAAATGACAGGAGGAGCGCGACAATGACCCCACAAGAAGAACACAATCGAGATGTGGTGCTCAAGGCCATCAAGGCCCTTAGCGACCACGATATCGATGGATTCATGTCTTATCATACTGAAGACATGACATCGCTTGAGCCGTTTTATCCGGATCCGATACCGCGGGACCAGCTCATTGTACTCTTGCATCAGTGGGTCAACACCTATCCGGACGCGAAGATTGTGACGCAACGGATCTACGTCGAAGGCGATATCGTAGCGGTCGAAAATCTGGTGAGCGGCACGTTCGAGAATGACTTTCTGGGTGAGAAGGCAACCGGCCGCTCATATCAGACGCGCGAGGCGGTATTCTTTGAATTGGAGAACGGCAAGATCAAAGCCGAACGCATCTATATTGATCGGAAGCACATCGCCGAGCAGCTTGGTACTAGCAGCGAGGGAGAATAATGGGTGAGCAACAGGAACGCAACAAGGAAACCGTGCGCAAAGCCATCGCCGCCTTCAACAAGCAAGATCTGGACGAGTTCTGGAGCTATCATACCGAGGACACGACTTCGCACGAACCCTATTTCCCGGAACCGCTGACCAAGGCGGAAATGTCCGTATTCGTGCCAAAACTATGGGCGGCTTACCCGGATTGGACCATCGACACCAAGACCGTCATTGCGCAAGGCAATACCGTGGTAGTCGAAAATATCATGACCGCCACCTTCGTCAATGACTTTGAAGATCAGAAGGCGACGGGGCGGATCTTCAGCGTACGCGAAGCGGTGTTCTTTGAATTCGATGGCGGCAAAATCAAGCATGTGCGAGTCTTCCTCGATCGTCAAACTCAGGAAGAACAGCTTGGAACAGCCTAGCGCCGCGGGACGTGTCTAGACATGAGCATATTGCCACCTCATCCTCAGACCGTTGCGACCGATCCGTCGCGCCTGGAGGAAGTAAGGTTCTGTTCGCCAGCGGACGGAAGTTCGCGCGCGGCGCTGGTGTATTCGCCGGCGAGTGAGCGCAAAGATCCACTTCCGCTGGTTCTTGCTCCGCATCCCATCACCTGGACGGCGGCGCAGGAACACTGTGGCGGCTGGGAAGGCATGCAGAAATGGGGCTATCATCGCGGTTGGCATGGGCTGGCGGATCAATACAGCGTGATCATCGCGCTGCCGCATGGCCATCATCGCCGTGAAGAAAACTGCTCGCTCGGCGCGCCCGAACAAATCGCCGATATGATTCACCTGATCGATGCGCTGGTGGAGCAAGGCTATCAAATTGACAGGCGACGCGTATATAGCTGCGGAAAGAGCATGGGCGGCCAAGAGGCGCTGTTGCTGGCCGGGAAGTATCCAGACCGGCTAGCAGCTTGCGTGGCTTTCAACCCAATCGTCAATCTGGCGGCTTGGCACGACGATTTAGCGCGTTCCGAAGTAATGGAAATCCGCGAGTTTGAAACGGACAAACTGGTTGCCAGAGAAGTAGGAGGCTTACCCGCGGAGGTACCTGACCAGTACGCAGAGCGCAGTGCAAATACTTTTGTTCAGGGGCTGGCCAAGGTTCCGACGCTGATCTTCTGGAGTGACGAAGATCTCATCGTGCCGCGGCAAATCACGCATCACAGCTATCGCCTATACCAGAAAGTGAAGGCGCTCTCGTCGTCTAACCCGATCGCCGAATACAATCATACAAGGGCGCACGGACCTCTGCAATTGGATGAGGATCTGCGCTGGCAATTGCACGAGTGGTGTGACTACGAGTTGGCTTTGAAATGGTTGCTTCATCATAAGCGTTAAGCAACCAGGGCTGATGCTCTATTTTATGTACATCGCGCATGCATCTTCCACTACTCCGGCGTCAGCTTCGCAGTCGCAGACTCCAAAATGCGGACACCGAGCCGCCGCCTCAACGGTCCCGGCGATCGCTTATGTTACGTACGTAAAAGGGCGCGATCATCAGAATGATCAGAACGCGCACAATTCCCATGGCGACGGCGTAACACATCCGGCGCTTTGTACAGGATTAGAGTTTCAGTGGTTAGTTCGATATCTTGCCATGCAAAGCATTGAGGGTGCGCGCGACGAACCTGCCACCGCGTACCACGTCCGATTCTGCTAATCCCCGCTCATTAGGGGAGAATCCCGACCTGCCAGGTCAAAGCATTGTCGCTCTCATCCATGCCGGGATCTCGGTCGGTTCATAAGCGCTCACCAGCGCCCGGGTGGAACCATCATGCACGCCGATGTAAATCTGCGTTGTCTTGACATCAACTTGCCCAGGAATCTGCCGGTGTCAACGGGCTTATCACCTGTGACGTAGCGCGAACGGTGGACATTGCGCCTGTCCACCGGGGTCGCCACACCTATCCGCGCATGGGCGATCCAGACAGTGACGGCGTCGTGAGCGAATTTTCGCCGCAGTGGTAACACTGCAACCACTTTGTACAGCCGGAGGCCGGGATTGATCCCAATTGCCAGTCTGTATTCATAGCGCGGCGTGTGCAGGCTGAATTGCTAAGTATGGACGCGCACCATTGCTGCGCACAACATCGGCAAGGATCGGCGAGCGTACCCAAATGCACTAAATTGTCGCAACCTAGTATATTCACGACACTCCCGACCTGTGGCGAGACAATGGCTGCCGCATGACTCACGATAACTTCGCCGCTGAAGGTGATGAGGGGCTTCGTTCGCGAACTGACCTCGGTGTTAGGACTCAGCTTCTTGTCATGCATCGGTTGCTTCACAGTGCGCGGCTTCCGTGAAGCAAACTAGGGGTAGTGTATCTGTGGCTTATACGGCGCCCGGCAGGTCCTTTTGTCTTGGACTAGGATGGTTTCTACTTCACCACCGCCATACCCGCGTCGGCTGT
>JAJEBE010000046.1 GCA_022822545.1 Anaerolineae bacterium | reverse complement strand
TAATGCAAATTTCGCTAAAGCAACGATCTGTAGGGGCGACATACCATGTCGCCCGAAATCACAAGTCGCAGCGGCAGCGGGCGACCAGATTGGTCGCCCCTACAGGGCTCGCTTTTTTTGCATGACTTACTTGCGCTTACTGAGAGCGCAGAGGTATTTGACCACAAAGGCGCGAAGCTGTTGTAGGGACGACCAACCTGGTCGCCTGTTGCAGTAGCAGGATGCGTTTTCGGGCGACTTGATAAGTCGCCCCTACAAATCTCGACATGACGGCTGATGGAAATTGGCAGGTTCATAAAAAGAGACAATATGTCCTCAGCATTCGCCACTCCCAGCGGCGCGGGGTGTTGGAGGCGGCGGCGCTAGCGGGTATGATGAATGCTATTCCTGCGGAAAGAGGACAGCCATGCAAGCGCGCGAATATTTCCTGCGCGAGGTTTACCCAAAACTGTCATTGCCGCTGGCGGAGAAATATCCGCAGGTGAGCTTGTTCGAGGGCGCGGGGCTGCATCCACTCGGGCGACATCCGGTGCTGATGCTGGTGGCTTTGACCGGCACGGGCAAATCGACGACGCTGGCGCATCTGCGCGGACGGCTGGGTTTGGGCAACGCGGATATCCTCCCATCGCGGCGCGAGTTGACCGACTGGGTCCTGTTCCCGCTGGCGCAGGCGCTGGCCGATGAGCCGATTGCGCCGGTGAGGGATCGAGTGCGGCGCTTCGCAATCACGCGGCGCTTTGCGCGGCAGGTCGAGGGCGGCATGGCGGCGATATTCTCCTGGCTGTACCTGGCCGATGCTGTGACCGGACCTTTGCTTTCCGAAGGCATCCGCGGACCAAACGAGGCGGCCTACGCCCTGCGGCGCTTCCCGCGCTGGCGGATCGTCGAATTGACGCTGCATCCTTTGACGCGTCTGCGCCGCTTGAGCAGCCGGGCTGACAGCTTTGACCAAGCCGATGGGCTGGCTGACCTGTCGTTTCTGCCGGCTGAACTGCGGGCGGAGGCGCTGGCGCTGCTGCGAGCGGGCGAAATCAGCCGGAAGGCGCTGTCGATATGTCGCGCGGAAGCGGAGAACTACGGCGCGCAGCCCTTCGTTGTCGCCGGCGACTATCGGCATTATCATCGGCTGGATGTGGATGGCTGCTCGCCGGAAGCGGTGGCCGAGGCGGTCGCGGATATCGCGCGGCGATCTATGTAGGCGCGGCTCTGTGAGTCGCCCGCTTGCAACATCCACTACATTTATTTCTGAGCGCCTATGACGAGTGAGAGATGCCAAAGATCACGCGGATAAGCACGACGCCGTACACGGTCCCGCTGAAAGCGACCCTGAGTTGGGGCAGCCAGCATGAACTGCCGCGACTTGACCATGTCCTGGTTCGTGCCGACTTGTCCGACGGCGCGGTCGGCATCGCCGAAGCGACGCCCCGCCCCAGCATTTATGGCGAGACGCGAGCCTCCATTGAAGCCATCATCGAGACGCAGCTTGCGCCCCTGCTGGCCGAGCAGACGGTCGAAGACTTCGAGGCGGTCGCGGCCTTAAACGGGCGGATCGCCCATATCAAAAACAACAATACCGCCAAGGGCGCCCTGGATATAGCGCTGCATCAGGCGCTGGCGAATAGCCGCGGCGAGAGCCTCGGCGTCTATCTGGGCGCATCGCGTTCGCGGATCCGGCTGAGCGCCATCGTCAGCGCGGGCCCGCCCGAGGCCGTCTTGGCGGATGTGGCGGCGGCATATCGCGCCGGGCTGCGCGTCTTCAAGGTCAAGATCGGGCGGGACATCGCGACGGAAACGGAGACCCTGGCGCGCTTGATCGAGGTCTATCCGGCCGGGCAATTCTATGTGGATGCCAATGAGACGCTGGGGAGCGTGGCTGCGGCTGACATTCTGGACGGACTGTTCGAGCTGGGTGTGATGTATTGCGAGGAGGCGCTGCCCGTGCGCCGCCTGCGGCAACGGCGAGAACTCCGGCGAGACTGCAAGATGCCGCTCATCGCCGATGACTCGGCTTTCACCCTGGCCGATCTGGAGCGGGAAATCGAGTTTGACACTTTCGATATCCTCAACATCAAAACGGCGCGGACGGGCTTTTCGGGATCGCGGCGGATGCTGGAGCGGGCGGCGGAGGCGGGCAAGGATGTGATGGTCGGCTCGCAAGCGAGTTCGCTTCTAGGCTGCGCGCAGGCGGCGCTCTTCGCCGGGCAGGCGGCGGTCAACTGCCCCAGCGAATGCAGCTTCTACTTGAAGACCGAAGCCGATTTGTCTTTGGCGCCGTCGATTGCCGAAGGCTATTGGGAGACTGATGCGGTAGAAGCGGCCTTGAGCCAAATGCAGGCCAGGTTGGCCCGGCTTACTTAGAAGCGAGCAACCCAAAATATACGCCTAGGGGCGGCCGGCGGGCTGTGTCTACGCGCCCCTTGGGTCGCCCGCAAATCGCGCACATTTGTTCTTTCCTTCGACTCAAAATCATGATACACTCCCCCTATGGATCAATGTTCGCAGGCTCTCAATCGCGGCGCGCAACCCATGCCCTCCGCCGAAAACGCGCTCTCTATCCTTGCGCTGTCGCTAGACTCGCGTGATACAGGCGCTTGCGCCCCTGCCCCGGCATACCAAAATCATACCGGCAGCCGCCTGCCTTTTGTCCGTTTCGCCTGGAAAACCCCGTCTTCTGTCCGAAAACCATATTTCCATGTCCGCAACGGACAAAGTTGGACAATAAACAAACTGAAAACAAATACTCTCTGGAGGCGGCTCTATAGCCCGGGGGGGGGGGGGGGGGGGCGGCC
>JAJEBE010000062.1 GCA_022822545.1 Anaerolineae bacterium | reverse complement strand
CATAGAAGTAGAACCAACAAAGTAATGAGAAATTATTGCCTGGTAAAAAGAATGGCAAATCACCGAGATCATTGTAGGGGCGACTGACGGGCTGTGTCTACGCGCCCCTGTGAGTCGCCCGCTTGCAACATCCGCTACCTGCCATTCTTCGCATGACTAACTTGGAATTACTGCGATAGCGGCAGGCGGCAGGGGGCGGCTGAAACGAGCGGCAGGCCCGCGATTTTCGTCGCGCCGCAAAATCGCCGCACTCAACTCTTGCATTTCAGAACGCCTGTGCTATAATAGCTCCAATCCCAAGCAACTGAGGACAGCCATGCCCAATATCAAAAACTTCTCAGACCCTGAAAAACGCCAGGCCATGGACCGGCTCCATATCACGACGACTTCAACCCCGCCCGCCCGCTTGCAAGCCTGCCCGCCGCCGCCACAAAATCTGCCCGGCCCACAAATCACGACTTTGTCCGAAAATAGCGACTTTGTCCGAAAATAGTTTTTCTTTGTCCGACAAACGGACAATGTCAGATATACTCCTAATAATCATCAACAATCCGATACCCTCGCGCTTGCTCCCGCCGCCTCCATTCAACCGCCGCCAAAACCCAAGCCCGCCCGCAAAGATGCCCATAATGCCAATAACGACGGCAGTGGCGCATACCATTGATATGACAACTTCGACCTTGCCGTCCAAAAACCTCTGTGTCTCTGTGATGAATCCCCCTAGCATGGAATTCGGGATATGTCCTGTATCCTTGAGATTCACCACTCCCCACTGGATGGCGCTACGCGGCTGCATTGATTTCGACTAGGCAGGCGACAAGGCCTCAGGCACAATGCCTCAGATTTCAAACTCAAACGCGCAAAGGATGACCCAGTGAACTGGATACGACTGCTCCTCGTCTTGCTGCTTGTCGCTTTATTGCCGTCTATCGCGCTCGCGCAGGACGTGCCCAGCCCACAGGAACTCTGCAATCTCGTTGATGCTGGCGAGCTGACTACGATGCAATTTGACGCAGCCGAAGATGTGCTGGAGCCAGAAACTGACTATCGCGCCATCCTCTGCGCGAGCGCCGGCGCAATCTATGTTGACCTATACGAATCGCTGACGCCGGTCACCGTGAACAACTTCGTCTTCCTGGCGGGGCAAGGTTATTACGACAGCACCACCTTCCACCGCGTCATTCCCGACTTCATGGCCCAAGGCGGCGACCCCACCGGCAGCGGCCGCGGCGGCCCCGGCTACCGCTTCGGCGACGAGCCCCTCGGCTTTCTGACCTTTGATCGCCCCGGCTTGCTCGCCATGGCCAACGCCGGCCCCGGCACCAACGGAAGCCAGTTCTTCATCACCACCGCCCCCACGCCGCACCTGAATTACAAGCACACGATCTTTGGCGATGTCCTGGTCGGGCAAGACATCGTCGAATCCATCCGCGAGCGCGACCCGGCGACTGCCTCCGACCCGGGCGAGGCGCTGCAAACGGTGATCATCATCACCGATCCAAGCGCCGTCGACAGCAATGAGGCAAAAATCGCGCCGGCCACTCAAGAAGAAGTGATCGCCGCTTTCGAGGCATTCGCGAGCGGCTTGCCGCCTGTTCTACCGCTTGTCGATGAGCATACGGGCTATTTCTCGACCGAGGCCCTGGCGGCGGCCTCCGTGGCGGATGAATTGCAGAATGGTTTCGCTACCTTTGCCGAGAAATACGGCCATCAATATCGCGCTCGATTGCAGATCGCCAATGGCGAATGCGATGATTCGGCATTCTTTTCCGCGCTCGGATTCTGGGTCGATGTCTATGCCGATGCCTCGTCCGCTGATGCCGCGCGCCGGGACGACTTCATGCGACTGTGGCTGGATAGCTATGGCTACACGCAAGAAGCGGAATCCGAGACGGTGTATCTGCACAGCGCGGAAACCTGTGACGGCGAAGAGGGCCTGCATGTTTTGGCGCTGTACCCGCGTGGACGCTTCCTTGTCACCATTGATGTGCTGGTCGACAAATCGATTCTGGATCAAGTGCCGGCCGAGGCGCTCTTGAACAACTTGTCGCTGCAAATTGAAGGGGGGCTCGCCAGCATATTCAGGCCGGAAATCCGCTGACCAGCCGCTTGGTTGAGGACAGTCGGGTATCCGCGCGGCTATCGCGTATTTCGTTTGCGCAGGGTCTTCAATACGGCGTCGCGCTCCGGGCGCCGGCAGATTTCCAGCGCGTCGATGAAGAGCGGCAGATCCTCCCGCCGCGCCCGCCGCGCCATGCGCAGCAGCCGGTCGCTGAGTTCATCATCGCGCGCCGCCGCCATCATCACCAGGCCGTAGCGCCGCAGGTCGGCGTCCGACGTGTCAAGAATCAGCGCCTCCAGGCGGTCATACAGCGCTTCGGCGCGCCTTTCGATTACGTAATTGATGATGCCCATTGAGGCGGTCGGTTGGTCGATCTCGCTGTATTGCTCAATCAGAGCCTCATACAAATGAAGCGGGAAATCCTCACCGAGCGATTCCAACGCCTTGCCCGACAGTTCGCCCCGCGCCGACCGCGCCATCGCGACTCCATCGCGCAGCAGAAACTGGTAAATGGGCAAACGCTGATTCGACGCCACCAGGACATCCACGCCCGTCAGCGCCGGCTCGCAATTGAAGACTGACGTGAAAGGCTCGCCCAAAAAACGCGCCGCATACAAGCAAGCCAGCGGCGGATCGATCGGCGCCAGACCGGCCAGCGCGACCGCCCGCAAGTTCTGCGCCACATCGTCGACAGGCTGCAAATAATAGGTTTCGATGCCGAGTCGGTAGATATCGGCATCGTCCGGATGCTCGATATGCACCAGCAAGCGCGTGAGGCCTTCACGCAACATGCCGGCTTTGTCTCGCTTGCCATCGGCGTGGAAGCGCAGGTACTTCTCTCGCAAGACGGGCCGATGAGACTCGTCCAGCAGCGCGCGCGCCGCTTCCGACTTCAGGACGCGCAGGCATTCATCCAGATATTGCCGGCTATTCGTTCGCGCCAGCAACTGCAGAGCGCAATCTCGCCGGGACTCAAGATCCGTCGCGTGCCGTAGATTCTGGTAGAGTTCAGCTTGGGATGGCATTGTCCAATAACCGTGTTTTCTGGCGAATCCTGTATGGGCGGCTCATATATCAACCCCTTCAATTGTTACATAACCGCGTTCGGGTGACTAACAGAGCCGCCCATACAGCTTGCGAATTGGATCGCTTCGTTATTTTGTGTGAGCCAAGTCACGACTTGCGAGCGGCTGTGGTTTGAGAAACCGGTCGAATCTCCGCTAGGAATCGACGGCAAGCCCCAAGCCCTCGGCGCAGGCGCTGATCTCGGCCCAGGTGGCCGCGGGCAAGTCGATGCCATTCGCCAGCCGCTCGGCCCGCCGCCGCGCTTCCACCTCGCCCGGATACAAGACTTCGCCCTCCAGCGGGTCTTCCTTCACGAAGTCAATGACCGTATCTACTTGCTTCTGAAAGACATCCAGCGGACCGAAGCGCGAGATATCGATCATCAGGATGACTGTGCCCCAGCGGTCTTCCAGCGGCGGCTGGGCGTCCGACGGCAGCGATGCCATCAGGCTGAACAAGCCCACCATCATCGCCAGCGCATAACCCTTGTGCCCGACGTAAGGCAAACCCATCGGCCGCAGCGCGCCGCCTTTGGCCAACTGCGTCGGATCGCTGGTCGGCTGCCAATCGGCATCAACGATCCAGTCGCCCGGCAATTGCTCGCCTTTGTCCACCGCCACCATCACCTTGCCCGCCGCCGAAATCGAGGTGGCGAAATCGAGGATGACTGCGCCGTGCGCCGCGCTGGGGAAACCGATGGCGATGGGATTGGCGCCGATCTTGCGCCCTGTGCCGTTCAGCGGCAGCACCACCGAGCGGGGTCCGCCGATGCAGCCGTCCCAAATCATGGAGGCCATGCCGGCTGCCGCGCCCATCTCGGCATAAGTACCGAGCCGGCCGGTATGCCCCTCGTGATACATCGAGACCAAGCCGATGCCCTGGGCGCGCGCTTTGTCGATAGCGATCTCGGTCGCCCCCTTGGCGATGACCTGGCCAAAGGTCCAGTTGCCGCAGACCTGCGCCATCGAAGCGGTCTCGGCGACGATTTCGGGCGCGGCCGTTGGCTTGAGGTCGCCTTTTTCTATCGAGCGGACATAATGCGGCGTGCGAATCACGCCATGAGAATCATGCCCGGCCAGGTTGGCGTTGACCAGGTGCTCGGCCACGATGGCGGCGTAGTCGTCTCGCGCGCCGGCGGCTGCCAGGATCCGCGCGGTGATGTCGGTTAGTTTCTGGGCTCCGATTACGGGCATAATCTTTCCTCTGTGCTCTCAGTAAAACCAAGTTAGTCATGCGGCAAATGAAATGTAGTGGATGTTGTAAGCGGGCGACTTACAGGGGCGCGTAGACACAGCCCGTCAGTCGCCCCTACAATGATTTCGGTTTTACCATTCTCTTTACCTTGCAATATTTTTCTCATTACTTTGTTGGTTCTACTTCTGTGTCCTCTGTGGTTGATTCTTTCCGTACCGCCTACTCCACCCGTCGACTATACTCATTCCGCTCCCACATGCGCAGGACATTGCCGTCATCATCCAACTCGAAGCGCAGCGTCTCATTCGACTGCCCCGCCTGCTTCAAGGTGAAGACGCCCGCCTCATCGGTCGGCTCCAATATTGTCGGCGGGTCGTCGAGGTACTCCAGACTCACGATCTGCAACTGACCCTCGCGGACGACCACCTTCTGCCGATCCCACTCGCTCTCGTAGACGCCGACATAACGCGCCCAATCTTCTTGCGCGGCCGGCTTGTCTTCCGCCGTCGCCTTGATGATCTCGGGCAGAACCAGTTTGTAAGCCTGCTCGACGTATACATGCGGATCGCTGCCCAGCGCATTGGTCAGGGCGATGACGCCTGCCTTGTGCTTGCGGCAGAGGCTGAAGGCGGTCAAGTAGCCGGGGTAGCCGCCGCCATGCCCGCTGATTTCCCAATCGTTGCTGCGGTGCAAGCCCATGCCCAAGCCGTAGCCGCCCTGCCAGTTTTCATTCAGCCAGTGAACGCGGTGCATGTCCGCAAGCGTATAAGGCGATAGCACCGCGCCATCGGTCAAGCCCAGATGAAAGCCGGCGTATTTGACCAGATCGTTCACCGACGAGGCGAAGTTCGCCGAGGCCTCGAAGCCTTTCATCAACCAGAAGGGGAAGGCGTCGCGGCGGCCGTCTTTTTCGCGGGTGTAGCCGGTCGCCAAAAGCGGATCATCGGCGCTCGGGGCCGGCCGCGTCTCGCTCATGCCCAGCGGATCCAGCACATTCGCCCGCAGGTAGTCCGCCCAGCGCCGCCCCGATACCGCCTCGATGATCCCGCCAAGCAGCGAGTAGCCCAGATTGCTGTAGGCGAAATTCTGGTAGGGCGGGCGCGTCAAGGCCCGCGACCGGGTGTCGCGGACGAAGTCAGCCCAAGCCGGCGCGTCGCACTCCGTCCACATTGCGTTCTTCGAATCGCGCGGCAAGCCGGCCGTATGCGTCAGCAGATTGCGTATCGTGATTTCCGGCGCGTCCTCATAGCGCAGGTCAAACCAGTCCAGATGCCGCGAGACCGGGTCATCCAAACCCAGCTTGCCGGCATCGCGCAGCTGCAAAATGCCGGTTGCGGTGAAAGTCTTGGTGATGCTGGCGATGCGGAAGCGACTGTCCAGCGTGACCGGCGTGCCCGCCTCCAGGTCGGCCAGGCCATAGCCCTTGCCCCAGAGCAATTCGCCGGCGTAAACGATGCCCAGCGCCAGGCCCGGCTGATGCCGCAGCCGCAGCCGGTGCGCCGTCCAGTCATCCAGGATGCCGACGGCAGTCGCCAGATCGGCGTTTTCACGCAATAGGGTATGGGTCATGATCTTGTCCGTCTCGCTGCCTTCGGCTGTGTCACCGCAATACTCTAACGCATCGCCGCGTCCAGGCAAAGGCGTACACCTTGTCCGTTTTGTTCATAGGGGCGCTTTGGCATGGTCACAAAGGAATAGACGGGCGACCCAATGGCTCGCCCCTACAAGTTGTGATGCGCGAGCAAATGTGGAGCTAATCTAGTTCGGTCACCACGCTTGTATGGGGAAAATGCTTTGTGCCCTTCTGTGCTCTCTGCGGTGAAAAAATGTGACAACTACGCCGGAAGTCAAATTCCGGTCACATCGACGAACCAGCGCTCCAGCGCCGCTTCCATGGTCGCTGCCTTCTGTGGATACTGGTCCGCCAGGTCGTTCTTCTCGAAGGGATCATCGGCGATATTGAAGAGCAGGGGCGGCGGCGGCGAAGGAAGGGTGGTGGCTGGCTCCGGCAGGCGGACCACATCGTGGTAAAGCTCGGGGAAATACTTGATCGCATGATCGTGCGCTGTGTCGGCCGGGTGGACTTCCATCGCCTCGGGTATCCGCGGGCGCAAGAGCTTCCAGTCGCCGTCGCGCATGGCCGCGTTGCAAGTCCCGACCGGCGTATAGCGATTCCACTGCCAGAAGCGCTGCGGATAGGCCGCGCCCGTCTCGCCGCGCAAGGTCGGCGCGATATCGACGCCATCCAGCGCCAGATCTGTCGGCACATCGACGCCGGCCAAGCCCAGCAGCGTCGGGAACCAGTCGGCGAAATGCGCCATCTCACTGCTGCGCAGGGCGCCCGGCAAACCATCGCGCCAACGCAATATCAAGGGCACGCGGATACCGCCTTCGTAAGTAGTGCCCTTGCCGCCGTTGAAGTTGTAATTGAAGCGCCGCTGTGAAAAGCCATTCCAGTCGCCGAGCGCCGGCCCATTGTCGCTGGTGAAGATGAGTATCGTATTGTCGCCGATGCCCAGCGCATCCAGCTTTTCGACGATGCGGCCGATGCCCGTGTCCATCACCTCAATCATGGCGTAGAGCAAACTCACGCCCAGGCTGAAGCCACGCTCGACATATTTCTGCGCGATCGCATCCGGCGCTTCCAGCGGGAAATGCGGCGCGTTATACGCCAGCTGCAGAAAGAAGGGCTCGCCTTGATGCCGCCCGATGAAATCCAAGGCGGCATCGCTGAATACATCCGTCAGATAATTGTCTTTGTCGCCATATTCAATGCCCCCGTTGCGATCCAGCCGGTAGCGATAATAAGGATTCCAGCCGCCCTGGAAGCCAACAAATTCGCCGAAGCCGCGCGCCCGCGGATGATAACGCCGGTCCAGCGCGCCGTTGTGCCACTTGCCGATCAAGCCGGTGGCATAACCGGCTCCGCCCAAGACATCGGCCATCGTCGTCTCGTCAAGGCGCAGGCGGTCCAAGCCGCGGGCCTCCAGGGTGTCGATGCTGCCGGTGCGCTGCGCGTAACGTCCGGTCATCAGCGCCGCCCGCGCCGGTGTGCAGACGGGCGCCGCCGAATAGTGCTGCGTCAGGCAGATGCCCTCTTCCACAAGCGCGTCCAAATGCGGCGTACAAGAAATCTGGTCGTTGAAAATGCCAAAATCGCCGTAACCCATGTCATCGGCGATGATCAAAACAATATTCGGTTTGCTCATGTCTGGCCCTTCTTGAGCGCTTCACCGGTGGAGATTTGCGCTGGAAAGCCGGTGTGGAATACCGTCATCGTCCCCCCGAACACAATGCGGTCGCCATCTCGCAGCGTCTTGGCTTTCCCGCCTGTGATCGGCTGATTGTTGACCGCGGTGCCGTTAATGCTGCCCAGGTCATAAATCTTCCACACCGGGCCCTCCTTCACCAGGAAAGCATGCGGACGAGAAACGGTCGGGTCTTGCAAAGCGATCTCCCAATTCGAGTTGGGGGTCGAGCGGCCGATGTACATCTCTTCCTTGAGCAGGGCGAATACTTGTCCCTGCTGCGGTCCCCGCGTGATGCGCAAGCTCGCCCGGTCTCCCGCCACCGCCGATACCTTGTCGGCGGCGTCGCGCGGTCCTCGGTCGGTCGCGCTGAGCAGCTTGAGGACCGAGACGAAGAGATGCACTTCATCGCCGATCGTCAGTTCGTTCTCGCCATAGACCTGCACGCCGTTAACGAAGGTGCCGTTTGCGCTGCCGACATCGTCAATCGTGAAGGCGCCATCCTGGCAAGCGAGGACCGCGTGCTGCCGCGATATATGTCCCTCGGCGATCTGAATATCGTTCAGCGCCGAGCGCCCTATCGTTAACTTGTCGCCTTCACAAACCGGATGTTCGCGGGTCTTGCTCGTGTAGGGATCCAGCCAGACTAACTTGGCCAAGGGTGTCTGCTGCTCGTCCATGACGCCGGTCCTGCTAAAGAAATGCCTTACTTATATTGTAACATAAGCTGGCTTTGCGTGGCGGCAATCAGTAACTCGCAAGCAGCCGGCACACGTTCATGCGGCAGCTTAAGTCATTTTCTCTGTAAATCCAAGAAAGTAATGATAATTGGAAAATACAATATTATGCAGATTTCGGGCGATTCACAGAATCGCCCCTACAGTCCGACCTTCTGCCGCGATTGCATGACTACTTGATTCTACTTCTTCTATGCTCTCGCCACATTCTATGGTGACCAACGCTGGGCAACCTGGCGGTAGTTCAACCCCCAACAATCGCCTGCGCATCCAGGCCCAGCGCCACCAGCACCCCCTCGGCGATCAGGCCATCGCCACTGCGCCGCACGCGCTCCGCCGGCAGACCCAGCAACTGCGCCAGATACTCGGCCGTCGCGTCAAAGCGCCCATATACCCGAATCTCGGTCTGCAAGCGGCCCGATGTCACATCGTTGTTGATTCCCGTCACCAGCACATCTTTCGCCAGCAGCCATTCCCTCGTCGCCCCCGCCAGCCCAGCAATATTCGTGCCGTTGTATACGAAGATCGGCGCCGCTTCCCCCTCGGCGCGCGCTTTCATCTCCGCCTGTGTCAGTTGCGCCCCGGGATAAAAAGTGCGCAGCGTCAGGTCGCGTATGGCGCTGAAGTCCGGAATTAGCACATCGTCGCCGCTCGGGCTCTTCCCGAGCGAGGCGTAATAATTGTCGATCACGCTGTAGCGGATGTCCTCGCGCTTGATGCTGCCCATCAGCCGGCCCAGGGCGATGATCTCGTTCAACTCCAGATTTGTGCGATAGTTGCCCTGCAACTCCTGCCAAAGCGGGAGCGCCTGCGTCACGAAGTTGACGATGCCGCCCGCGCTCAAGACCTCCGCCCGCACCGCGTCCAACACTTGCTGCTGACGCCGCGCCCGGTCGAAATCTCCGCCCTGCGTCTTCCGCGTCCGCGCGTACTTCAACAAGGTCTCGGCATCCATCCGCTGCATGCCCGGCTCGAATGTCACGGGCATCGTCCCGTAGAACTCATCGGGATAATCCGGATCGTTAATGTACTCGGTCACATTCACCATCACGCCATCAGGCGCCAACAGATCCACCACCGATGTGAAGACGTCAAAATTGACGAGCAGGTATTTCTCCACGCGGATGCCGAAATTCTCGGCGATTGTCTCCATCGCCAGCGCCGGCCCGCCGCCGCCCGGATAGGCATCGCTATCGCCCAGGAAATTGGCCGTGTTGATCCGCCCCGGCCCGTAATTGGGAATCTCCACCCATAAGTCCCGCGGCAGCGATAGCACGCCAACCGCGCCCCGCGCCGGATTGATATGCACCAGGATCATCGTGTCGGTGCGGAAGGGACCCTGCTCGTTGGCTGCGCTCCGCTGATCGATGCCCAAGAGCAGAATCGTCAGCGCCCGCGGATCGGTGATTCGCGGCAAGTCCGGCGCCGTCTCTGTGGCTGTCGCGGGAAGCGTCGGCGCCGCTGTCGCTGCCAGAACTGCGTCAGTCGCGGTCGGCTGAGGAGTCATTGTCGCGGCGGGCGCTGCGGTCATGTAGAAGGTCGCCGCCGGCGTCAATATCAGCAGCGGCGCCGCTTCGGCGGCCGCCAAGGCCTCATCTTCGCATTTGCCAGTGAGCGCGCAGCGAATGGTGATTGCCGGATCATCGACGCGGAAGCCGGCCGCATTCAGATCAATTACCGTCTGCTGCGACAAGCTGAATGTCGTCAGCGAGCAAAGGCTCGTCATTACGGCGAGCGCGCCGATGCTGATGAACAGCGCCAGGCAGCCCCTCATACGCATTTGTCGCCGCTCTCCCGCTACTATTTCAAGCCAAACAGCCGCGCATTATAGCACAGCGGCAAGGCGATTATCAGACGCGCTTGGCTTGGCGCTTTGACCCGCGCTCGCGCTAACGCAAGCTGCGGATATAACTCGCCGCATCCGGCACATGCACCGGCAAGTGACGGTACATCGGCCGCGGCGGCAATACCATGATGCCTTCGATCATGCCGCCCAGGTCCGTGCCTTTGGCGCCGGCATAGGGCGCTGCGCCCCGCCATTCCGCCTCGCTCATCGCCGCAATCGCCCGCTCCAGCTCCGCGCTGACCCGCCGGTATTCTTCCAGTTGCTCCGCCAGGCTGAGATGCGCGCGCTCGGCGATGCCGCCATAATGTATCTCGCGTCCCTGCCGCGGATCCTTCACCGCCGCGATCGCCCAGTGCTCGCGCCCCTGCCGCCATTCGCCTACCGCCTCCACCGTGTACTGCTCGTAGCAAATCAAATGCGCCAAGAGGTCCTTGAAGGAACATTCCTGATCGTAGTACAAACCATGCTGTATCGTATCCCGCCGCGTCATCTCCTCGTCCGTCAGCGCATTGATCAAGGCGCCGACCGCCTCGTGCTCGATTTTCAGCAGACGCAGCGCCTCTTCCCGCTTGACCGTCGCTCGCATAAACGCCCTCCTTCAGCTAACAGCTTTCAGTTTACCTAATACTCGCCTTAAACGTAGCCCGCTCATCTGCGACTTGTCGTAGCGGCCAACAGAAATCCAATCCCCGCAGAACTTGAATCTCTGTATCTTCTGAGTTCGCTGTGGTTAAAAACCTGTTCCTTCCGCGCGCAATCGTTTACACTTCTACACATCTGAACGCTCATGCCAGCGAGACCGATCTATGACCGATGCCAGCCTCAGCGCCGAAGACGTCCGCGCCATCGCCGATTTGGCTCGCCTGGAATTGAGCGAGGACGAGGTCGCCTTATACCAACGGCAGATTTCCGATATTCTGGGCTATTTCCAAAAGTTGCAAGAACTCGATACTTCGCAGATCGACCCGACGTCTTCCGTGCTGCCGCTGACCAACGTCATGCGCGCCGATGAAGCGGCTGAGCCGCTGCCGGTCGATGAGGTCGTCGCCAACGCCCCCGATAGCGACGGCGGGCAATTTCGCGTCCGCGCCGTCCTCGCTGACGCCGAATAGCCGGCGCGAATTAGCATGACCATCCGCGTCGCCCTCATCCAAGCGCGCCCAGTCTACTACGACCTCGACAAGTGCGTCGCCAAAGCCCTTTCGCTCATTGCCGAAGCGGCCGGGCAAGGGGCCCAACTTGCCGCCTTCGGCGAGACCTTCTTCCCCGGTTATCCCGCCTGGCTCGATTACGCGGTCGATTACGCCCGCTGGGATCACGCGCCGACCAAGGAAGTCTATGCTCGGCTCGCCGCCAACAGTATCGCCATCGATAGCCCGCAGATGCGCCAGCTCCAGGAGGCCGCCGCCCAGCGCAACATCGTCCTCGTTCTCGGCATCAATGAAAAGGTCAGGCTCGGCCGCGGCAACCGCAGCCTCTACAACAGCATCGTCACCATCGACGCCGATGGCGCAATCGCGAATCATCACCGCAAACTGCGCCCCACATACACCGAGCAACTGGTCTGGGCGCAAGGCGATGGCGCCGGCTTGAGCGCGGTTGATACCGCTGCCGGGCGCGTCGGCGGCTTGATCTGCTGGGAACATTGGATGCCTCACGCCCGCCAGGCGCTTCACATCAGTAGCGAAGCCATCCATGTCGCGCTCTGGCCCGCGGTCAAAGCCAGCCATCAAATCGCCAGCCGACACTATGCCTTTGAAGGCCGAACCTTCGTGCTGGCTGTAGGCAATATCATGCCGGCCGCCGATTTCCCACCCGAGCTCAGCATGCCGCCGGACCTGCGCGAAGATCCAACCGCGCTCCTGCTCAACGGCGGCAGCGCCATCATCGCCCCTGATGGCGAATATCTGATTCCGCCTGTCTACGATGCCGAAACGATCCTCTACGCCGACCTCGACCTCAACCAGATCGTCCAGGAGCAGATGACTCTTGATGTCACCGGAGGCTACGCCCGCGACGACATCTTCACGTTTGCGGTCAATCGTCATCGCCTCCAATAGACAAGCCCGTTTTCAGATTGATTCCAATCCGGGCGACCTGGTAAGTCGCCCCTGCATATTCTCAATTTATGGGCACATTGTTTTTAGCGGCCAAGGCCTGACTTGTGAGCGGCTGCGGTTAGAACAAACGCGCCACCCAGGCCAGCCCTGCGACGCTTCGCCGCCTTCTTGCGTAATGAGAACCAGAACAGCTACAATGGGATCGCAATGACATTTTGCCTGACGAAGGGACGAGCCATGAAATCGATTCGCCGCCTTACGATCTTCGGCCTCAGCCTGCTTCTAATCCTGGCGGTCGGCCTGCCCGCCGGCGCCAGCGAATTCCCGCCGAGCAATATCCTGCGCGGCACGGCCCCAAACGGACAGCCCGATAGCACGCGCATCGCGCCTGTCTACGACGCCCAGCCCACTGGCAATTGGATCATCCACTATGACCCGAATACGCCGCTCGACGAAAAATGGGAATATGTCAACCGCATCGGCGGCATGATCGTCGAACGCATTGACGAGCTTGAAATCTGGGTAGTGGACCTGCCTGAAAGTTTCGGCCAGAACTTCACCTTCGATAGTGATGTCGAGTTGGTCGAGCAAGATTTCATCGTGAGCGTCGCCTTCAACAACCCGCCCAATGACCCCGACTACGACCGGCAATGGGCGCTGCCCCATATCCAGGCGGAAACGGCCTGGGATGATATGGATGAATTGCGGGGCGTCACCGTCGCTGTCATCGATACCGGCGTCTGCCTGAGCCATGAAGACCTGACGGATCGCGTGCTCGATAACGGCTATGACTTCGTCGACAACGATGATGACCCCGAAGATGTTTTCGGGCACGGCTGTTCGGTCGCCGGCATCATCGCCGCCAACATCGATAACGGCATCGGCATCGCCGGCTTCGCGCCCAATTCGTCCATTCTGCCGGTGCGCGTCCTCGGCCCCTCCGGCAGCGGCTCCATGGCCGATGTCGCGGCCGGCATCGTCTACGCCGCCGATGAAGGCGCCGATATCATCAACTTGTCGCTCGGCAGCGCGGTCGGCTCGCAAGTCACGGAAGACGCTGTCAACTACGCTATGGAAAAAGGCGTCACTGTCATCGCTTCAGCCGGCAATAGCGGCGGGGCGCTGCCCGGCTTCCCGGCTCGTTATGAAGGCGTGGTCGCTGTCGGCGCTGTTGATCCGGACGGCTCGCGCAGCAGTTTCAGCAACAAAGGCGGCGATATCTGGGCCCCCGGCCGCGATGTGCATACCACCTACCTGAATGACGGCTATAAAGCGCTGAACGGCACCAGCTTCTCCGCGCCTTATGTCGCGGCGATGGCGGCTATCCTCGAAGGCATGGGCGCTCAATTGCACCTCGACGGCGGTGATATGACCTGGACTTGCATGCGCCAAGGCGCCTGCGAAATCGTGCCGGGCAGCTAGTCTCTCTCCAACACTCCACGAAGATGTAGGGGCGATCTATTGGGTCGCCCGTTTTGTACCCCGCACATGGCGAATTTGTAAGGGCGGCTCGGTGAGTCCGAATTCAGAGGTCCTCAGCGTTTTGTGTGGCGCCAGCGCCTGCGCCGACTGATATAGGCAGGCTGAAACTCCTGCTGCGGCTCCTGATACATCGCTCGATCAAAGCTCTCGTTGAAGCCAATGATCAAACCGCGCAGATGCTCCCGCGCGTATTGCAGGCGCTTCTTCACCGTCGCCAGCGGGATATTGCGCCGCTCGGATATTTCCCGCTGCGTTTCGCCCAGCAAGTAATATTCCTGCGTTAAGTCGCGCTCGCCAGCGGGCAAAGCCGCCACCGCCAGCCGCAGCCGTTGCCGCAACTCCGCCTCTTCCATCTGCGCTTCCGGCGATGCTTCGGCGGAGGCCAGATGCTCCCGCTCGTCCAGCGAATCCAGCGGCGCGCCCTGCCGGCGCAGGATACGATCAGTTTTGCTCAGCGCGATTCGCTTCAGCCAGGCGGGGAAGGCGCTGACATCCTTGAGTTGCATGATGCTCTTGTATGCCGTCAGGAAGGCCTCCTGCGCCGCATCCTCCGCCAATTGCCGATCACTGAGGCGGCTATAGGCGATGCCATAAACCATGCCTTGAAAATCACGCGCCAGATGATCGAAGGCGTCATTCCGCTCATCACGGTCGCTCGATTGCGCTTGCAAGACCCACTCAATATAAGACGTCATCTGTTCGCCGGACGACTTGCTAACCAATACCCTGCTCCTGCTGAAAGTAGCCATTCAAAATCGATTATCGGGTAGCCTGCGTTTTTTGTCAATTTCGCCTGTGGACGCTTCCGCATATCCTGACCTGAACTCTTCTTGCCCCGCGACCAGCGCCAATTCAGAAGTTCTTTCAAGATAATAAGAAAGACTTTGTCTCGCTTCAACACCTCTTTCGTGATAGAGACGCGACATTACATTAGAATACGTATAGTAATGGACATGGTCGGTAATTTACTTTGAGATCGGCCATCTCTATTTGTTCGCGTCGGCGTTTCATTCAAAATGCCGCCGCAAGTCCTAATCTAGTGGCGAAGTTCATGGAAGCGATGAGTGGTCATGAAAAAACTGGACCGTCGCATAGCTCGCACCAGAAAAGCTCTAAGCGATGCGCTTATAAGGCTTTCGTTGGAGAAGGGCTACGACAATTTTACGATCAGAGACCTAACAGAGCGCGCGGATGTTGGCTACGCCACCTTCTATCGCCACTATAAGAGTAAAGACGAGCTTCTCTACCATTCTCTGCGCGGCCTATATCAAAAGGTCGAGGATGAGATTCGACAGCAGGAGACAATATACCAAGAATGTCTGGCGCTGTTTAATGTTGTCGTTAATCATAAGGACGCCTGCCTGTTGGGAGTGCTCCTGCTGCAAGATCATCCGGCGCTGAAGCCTCTCCGGGAAGAAATAGCGCAAATGGTGAGCGCGCTTTATGAGGCGCAAGACGAGACGACTATTCCCCTGGAAGTCGCGACGAATCATCTGATAAACGCCGTCTTGGAAATGGTCCGTTGGTGGCTTACCGAGGGCCAAGACTATAGCCCGGAACAGATGGCCACCATACAGAGCGAACTGATCGTCAATGTAACCGAAACCGTGGCGCTGAAACATCGCGCTAAGCCCTTGCGCAACCTCGCCCCCGGTTAGCGGGATCGTCCCCACAAGGCGATGCCAGCGCCCGCGAGAATGCCCAGTTGACCCAGTATTGCCGCTCCTAAGATGGCAAGTTGCGCCATCGCTGTCCCTGATGCAGCTCCATCCGCGACCTCCGGCCCCCGCCGCTTCGGGACTTCTGTTGCGATGACGGGGATCCGGATGACAAGCGTGGCTGTGCGGATGCCGGAGTCCGCGGGTTTTGCGCTTGGCGTGGCGGCGGGGATTTCGGTCGCGGCTGTTGTGGATAATGCCGTGGCGGTGACGCTTGGCGGCGCGCTGGTCGGCGTGAAGGTGCCATCTTGCGGCGGCACCAGGAATTCACTGCCCGGCTGCAGCAGGCGTATGTCCGCCGCGGTCATGCCATTGAGTTCCAGCATGGCCGGGATATCGTCCCAGGTATAGCCGTAGATCAAGGCGATATCGCCGACGGTATGCCCCGGCTGCACCTCATGTCTGATGTTGCCCGCTTCGTCCAGACCCAACACATAAGCCGGCTGCCCGCCGCCGCCGCTGCCCGCCGCGCTGCTGTTTCCCGCTTGGGGCGCTCCCCGCCCGGAATCCTGCCCGAATACCAGCACGTAGGCCGTTCTGCCGCCCGCGCTCGCTCTGCCAATACCGATCTCGGACAGGCGGGCGTTGGTCAGATTGCTGTAATGGACTGATGAGCCGAGCCAGAAGCGCCAGGCCGAGATTACGCTTTCGTCCGCGCCCAGGTAGTAATTCTCATGCACCCGCTCGCCGGCGTATCCGTAGCGCCGCGCCCGATCGGCCGCCAGCGAGCCGTCCGATTGTCGATGGCTGCCGATGCCCGTCTGCGCCAGCCAGCCGGCATGATTGGCGGCCGCCTGCGCCAGCGAGCCATTCCACACATAGGGCGACAGACCAAGGTTGCCCCGCAGGTTGCTAATCCGCAGCAGCAACTGTTGCTCCGCGCTCTGGCTCTCGGCCGGCAGCAGCGAGACCAGCAGCAAGCCGACAAGCAGACAGACGGTTCGGATGAAAGTTCGCTTCATGCTCCCATTCTAGCAAGTACGACAAGGGCTGTAATCTGACGATTCGCCGCCTTAGCGCTTGAGATGCTGCCAACACGCGACATCGCCTTTAGCGCCAAGCTCGGCATCCGCAGTCTCTCTGGGCAATGACAAGCGGGACTGCCGCGGCTATAATCACGGCATCGTTTTCAGCACAGCTTGAGCAATCATGAGCGTCTTCTACATCGACGGCGAGTACCTCGACGCTGGCAACGCAAGCCTGCCCGCCACCGATTTGTCCATCCTTCGCGGCTTTGGCGTCTTCGATTATCTGCGCACTTACGGCGGCGTCCCCTTTCAGTTGATGGCCCATCTGCGCCGCTTGCAGCGCTCGGCCGCGCTCATCGAGCTGGCTTGCCCCCAGGATATTGAGCAGCTTGCCGAAATCGTCATCGAGACGCTGCGTCGCAATCCCTTCGCCGAAGCCGGCATCCGTATCGTGCTCACCGGCGGGGACAGCCCGAACGGCTTCATGCCTGGCGGCGACTCGCGTTTGCTTGTTATGGTCACGCCGCTTCATACGCTGCCCGCTTCGGCGCATGAGCGGGGCGCGGCCGTTGCCACGGTCGAGCAGGGGCGTACCCTGCCCGAAGCCAAGACGATCAACTATATTCCCGGCATCATCGCCCAGAGAAAGGCGGAGCGGCGCCTGCCCGACGCCATCGATGCCATTTACACCGTCGATGGCAAGATCATCGAAGGCACGCGCAGCAATACTTTCATCTACAAAGACGGTCGCTGGATTACCCCGGATAGGGGTCTGCTGCTCGGCATCACCCGCGCCGAGGTCATCAAGCTGCTCGCGGACGAAGTCGAGCTGCGCGATATCACTTTGGAGGAATTCTACGAGGCCGATGAAGTGATTCTGACCTCCAGCATCAAAGAAGTCCTGCCCATCGTCAGGGTCGATGACGCGACCATCGGCGCTGGACTGCCGGGCGAAAACAGCAGGCGACTCATGCAACGCTGGCGCGAAATGACCGATGCTTACGCCGCCGCTGGCGTGGTAAAGTAAAGCTGGCTCAAATATGGAAATCCGCCGTCGTCCTCGCCTGCAACTCATCCAGCGTGGCGCCCGGCATCAACTCGACCAGCCGCATCTCGCCCCCGTCAAAGGCGAAGACCGCTAACTCCGTAATCAGCAGGTCGACCGCCGCTGTCGCCGTCAAAGGCAGCGTACACTGCGGCAGGATCTTCGGCGATCCATCGCGATTGCAGTGCGCCATCGTGATGATGAGCCGGCGCGCGCCGCTCGCCAGATCCATCGCCCCGCCCACGCCCAGCAGCGGCTTGCCCGGCGCCGCCCAATTCGCCAGATTGCCGCGCTCGTCCACCTGCAAGCCGCCCATCACCGCCACATCAATATGCCCGCCGCGGATCATGGCGAAAGAATCGGCGCTGTCGAAGTAGCTGCTGCCCGGCAGCGCGGTCACCGGGCGCTTGCCCGCGTTCACCGGATAATCAAGCGCGCCGCCCGCTTCCGGCGCCGGACCCACCCCCAACATGCCGTTCTCCGTATGCAGGATGATGCCGTGCTCAGGTCTGATCAGGTCGGCGATGAGCGTCGGCATGCCCACGCCGAGATTGACCACTTCGCCCGCTTTCAACTCCGCCAGCGCCCGCCGCGCGATCTTCAGCCGCAGCGGATCAGGCGCTTTGCCGCTCGCCCGAATATCCGCTGACGAGCCTAAGTCCGCCAGCGTCGTCTTCGCCTCTACCAGCGCATCGACAAAATTGCCGCTCGTGTGAATCTGGTCCGGGTCCAGCGCGCCCAACGGCAGGATCTCGTCCACTTCGGCGATCACCAGGTCCGCCGCCGTCGCCATCGCCTTGTTGAAGTTTTGCTCCGTCATGCGATAGACGAGGTTGCCCGCCTCATCCGCCCGCCGCGCTCGTATCAGCGCCACATCGGCGCGCAAACCGCGAACGAAGATCTGCCTCTCGCCATCAATCACTTTGCTGTCGGCGCCCTCAGCGAATACGGTGCCGGCCGCTGTCGGCGTATAGAAGCCGCCGATGCCAGCCCCGCCCGCGCGTATCGCCTCCGCCAGCGAGCCTTGCGGCATCAATTCAAAGTCGATCGCGCCGCTCTGCGCCGCCGCCACCGCTTCCGGATTGCTCGTGAAGTAGGAGCCGACCGCCTTCTTGATCTGCCCATTGCGCAGCAGCCGCCCGCCGCCCAATCCCGGCTCGCCAATATTGTTGGCGATATAAGTCAGGTCGCGCGCGTCGCTCTCCGCCAGCGCATGCAGCAGGTGTACCGGCGTACCGGTCATGCCGAAGCCGCCGACCATCATTACAGCGCCTGATTTGACCAGCTGCGCCGCTTCGGCCGCGCTCATTTGCGGGACGCGTTTCATGCTACTTCCGGCAGCAGCTCGACCAAGGTGGATTCGCCTTGCCCGACGCCCACGCAAAGCGTCGCCAGGCCATAACGCATCGGCTCGCCCGCCGCCGCCCGCCGCCCCATCTCATGCAGCAGCGTCGTCAATATGCGCGCGCCCGAGCAGCCCAGCGGGTGCCCCAAGGCGATCGCCCCGCCGTTAACGTTCGTGGATTCTTCGCTCAAGCCCAACTCGCGCATCACCGCCAGCGCCTGCACGGCAAAGGCTTCGTTCAACTCAACCAGGTCGATGTCTTCGATCTCCAGGCCTTGGCGCGTCAACAGCTTCCTCGTCGCCCGCACCGGTCCCAAGCCCATCAAGCGCGGATTAACGCCGGCCGCAGCGCTGCCAAGCCAGCGCGCCATCGGCTTGATGCCGAGCGACTTGGCTTTCTCAGCCGACATCAGAGCCAGCGCGCAGGCGCCATCGTTCATGCCGCTCGAATTGCCCGCCGTCACCGTGCCCTTGGCGCGAAAAGCGGGCCGCAGCGCCGCCAGCTTCTCGGGGCTTGTCGCCACTTCATAACCGGCCTCGGTCCGCCGCGCGAAAGGGTGCTCGTCGGTATCGACCACCAGCGGCTCCCCCTTGCGTTGCGGAATCTCCACCGGCAGAATTTCTCGTCCGAAGCGGCCGCAGTTAATCGCGTCTACCGCCCGCTTCTGACTTTGCAGAGCGAAACGGTCTTGCTCCGCCCGCGTGATTTCGCCGCCCGCGATCTCGCCGGCGCAACTCAACTCGTAGATATTCTCCGCCGTCTCGCCCATGGCCTCCAGCGGATACAGCGCCGCCAGACGCGGATTCGGATACCGCCAGCCCAAGGTGGTATCCCAGGCCGTGACATTGCCCGAGGGACCAAAACCGACCGGGTTCTTGGGGAGGGAGTAGGGCGCCCGGCTCATGCTCTCGACGCCGCCGGCCAGGAAGATATCGCCTTCGCCCGCTTTGATCGCCCGCGCCGCTTGATTCACCGCGCTTAACCCGCTGGCGCAAAGCCGATTCACCGTGACGCCGGCGACCGTCTCCGGCAAACCGGCCAGCAGCAGCGCCATCCGCGCCACATTGCGATTGTCCTCGCCCGCTTGATTGGCGCAGCCGAAATAGACTTCCTCGATCAGGCCGCCATCGATGCCCGCCCGTTCAACCGCCGCGCCGATGGCCAGCGCCGCCAGATCATCCGGCCGCAACGCCGCCAGCGCGCCGCGAATCTTGCCAATCGGACTGCGCACAGCGCTGACGATGACCACATCGCTCACGTCTGCCGCTCCTCAACTCCAACGCAGCACTCGGCGCAGACGCCATAAAACTCCAGCAGATGCCCCTTGATTTGAACGCCCAGGGTGGCCTGCAAATTGGCGGTCAGCGCCTCCAGACCACAGTTGTCAAATTCGAAGAATCGTTTGCACTCGGTGCAGATGACATGATGATGATGCCCGCCCTGCATCAAGACATAAGTCGGCGTCACGCTGCTGCTGATGTAGGTGGGGCGGATAATGCCCAACTGCGTGAATAACTCCAGCGCGCGAAAGACGCTCGCTCGTCCGACAGCCGGATTGATGCCCTCGACCTTCGCCAGCACATCGGCCGAGGTGATATGCCCGCGCTCCTCTTCCAGCACCTGCAGCACCGTCAGCCGCGCCTGCGTCAAGCGATAACCGGCGCGCTTCAAGCTCTCAATGCGGGGGCTGATTGCAGTCATGCGAGGTCCGTCTTTCATGTCTACTAAAGCACATTATAGCGACAATTCGACCTTGCCGCAGACCCCTGCTCTCCTTAAAAACACATGTCCAATCATGTCGAAGTCTGTAGGGGCGAGCTATCAGGTCGCCCGCAAATATATCCCATCGCTGCGACGGGTGACCAGGTTGGTCGCTCTTACACGAATCTATTTTGATGGCTTCGTTATTTTCTGTGAGCCAAATCCTGACGTGCAAGGCGCTGCGGCGAAAACCCCTGTGACATCTCCGCCCAAAATCCGTTATCATCCACCATTACCCGGCGCGAGAAAGGTCGCCCATGCGCGATGTCGTCGTCATCGGCGGCGGACTCACCGGTTTGTCCGCCTGCTATCAACTGGAAAAGCTCGGTCTCGGCTACACCGTCATCGAGCTCAAGCGCCGCTTCGGCGGCAGCATCCGCAGCAAGAGCGAGAACGGCTTCATCATGGACGCGGCTGGCTTCGCCCTCTCCTCCCTCGCCGATGAACCCTGGCTGCCCGAGCTCGGCTTGAGCGATCAAGCGCTGCCCCTCGCCGCCGACCTCTTCATGTTCCGCCGCGGCACAGAATCCCTTATCCGCGCGCTCGCCGGAAAGCTGCAAGGCGGCCGCCTCATGCGCATGGCCGTCAGCTCCCTCGGCGCTTACCAAGGCCGCTTCACCATCTGCCTGGAAAACGGCTTGATGCTCGATGCCGGCGCCCTCATCCTGGCCGCCCCCGCTCGCTATGCCGCCCGCATGCTCTACAATCTGGCGCCCGCTGCGGCCGAGCATCTGCGCAACTATAGCTACGAATGCGTCTGGCAGGTCGCGCTCGGCTTCCACAAACGCGATTTGCCCGCGAGTCTTTCCGCCGCCGGCTTGGCTTTTCTCTATATGACCGATCATCCCGCCCGCGTCCCCGACAGCGACCATCGCCTCATCCAGCTTGCCATGCCCGCGCCGGCCGATACGCCGCCCGCCGATATCATCCGTGACGCTGCCGCCCGCCTTGGCGCAGGCGCCGCTCCCATCGTCTCGCGCGCCCAAGCCGTAGATGCGGCGCTCTCCATTTATGACGAGGACCACCGCTTTGACATGCGCCTGATTCGTTCTTTGATCCCGGCTGGCATAAGCCTGGTCGGCAGCGACTTCCTGCTTGATCCTCCAGCGCAGCCCGGCCTGGCGCAAATCGCCGAGCGTCTGGATGCCGGCCGCCGAGCCGCCAATGGCGCGCGCCTCTTCCTCAAAAGGCGCAAGTCAACATGAGCCGCTTCCTGCGCGCTCTATTTCAGGCATTGCGCTTGACGCTGCGCGGCGAATCTCTTACGCCGCCGCACTACCGCCCGCTGGAAAACTGGATCGCCGCTGGCCTGGACCGGCTGGACCGCGCCGAGGCGCAAGCTGCCGCCGAAACGCTTGACTTGGCCGCCCTGCAGCTCAAGCTCGACGGCCGCCCGACCAGCCTCGAACGCTCGCTTCAGATGATCCGCCACAACCTCGTGGACGAATATCCGCGCCTCATCCGCCTCGATGATCCTTTCTCGATGACGGTGGTGCAATCCAGCAACCTCAACGACCAATACCGCATCGGCCGATTCCTCGCCGCCGAAATCCGCTTCTCCGCCGAGCTTGAAGCCGCCCTCGCCGCGCTCAACGATCATCTGCTCAACCTGCCCCAAATCGAGCGACCCGCACCCGAAACCTGAGCCGTCCCGCCCGGGCAATCTCCGCCCGAACTCCCCACCTCGGCGCCTTCGACCCGTGAAACCTTTGTGACCTTAGTGTCTTTGCGCCTTTGTGGTAAAGAAACCTGTGCCATCTCCACCCGACTCATAATGGACGCCGATACCCACGCGGCTTACATCGCCCCGCCCGCCCGTGTTATACTGACTCTGTCACCGGCTAACATCACACAGGTCCTGCATGTCATTTCTGGCGCCGGCTGCCTTTGCCGCTCTCGCGATCGCCATACCCATCCTGCTGCTCTATATGCTGCGCCTGCGCCGGCGCGAAGTGCTCATTTCCAGCACCTTCCTCTGGCGCCAGGTCGTGCAAGACACCGAAGCCAACACGCCCTGGCAGCGGCTGCGGCGCAACCTGCTGCTCTTCCTGCAGCTGCTGATCCTGCTGCTGCTCGTCCTCGCCTTGACGCGCCCCTTCGTCACCGTACCCACCATCAGCGCCGGCAAAATCGCCTTGCTTATCGACGCCTCCGGCAGCATGACCGCGACCGATATGGACGGCGATACGCGCTTCGCCGCCGCGCTGGAACAAGCGCGTCAGATCGTCAACAACATGAATCCGCAAGATGTCATATCGCTGATCCGCGTCGCCGAAGTCGCCGAGCCGCTGACCGCCTACACCGCCGACAAGAATGAACTGCGCCGCGCCCTCGATAACATGACCGCCGGGCAGGGCGCCGGCGATTGGGACACCGCGCTGACCCTGGCCGCGGCCGGGGCGGCCGGCGCCGATAACTTTAGCATCGTGATGATTTCCGATGGCGGCCTTGGCGCTGCCGCCAGCCTGCCCGCCAATATCCCGCGGCCGATCTATGTGCCGGTCGGGCAATCGGCGAATAATGTCGCCATCACCGCGCTCGCCACCCGCGCCCTCGCCGGCGGCGCGCCCCAGCTCTTCGCCCAGGTAACCAACTATGGCGACCAGCCGGCTGAAATCTCGCTGGTGATCCGCCTCGATGATGTCCTGCGCCTCTCCCGCAGTGGCGCGATCCCGCCGCGCAGCCAACTGCCAATCCCCTTCGCCGAGCCGATAGACGAACCCTTCGAGACCCTTTCGGCGGCGCTGACTTTCGATAACGATGTCGACGACTTTCTCGCGCTGGACAACCGCGCCTGGACCGTGCAAAACACGGTGAACGCGAGGCGCGTCTATTATGTCTCGGGCGCGGGCAATCTCTTCCTGGAGCAGGCCCTGCGCAGCTTGCCCGGCGTGCAGACCTTCCGCGGCAATCCGGAAAATCGCGGCTTGCCCGCCGATGCCTTCGATCTCTACGTCTTTGATAGCTGGCTGCCCAACCAGTTGCCGGACGGCGACCTGCTGCTCGTCAATCCGCCAAATACGACGCCGCTCTTCAGCGTTGGCGCGGCCCGCGGTCCGGCCGACCAAATTGAACTCTCCGCCGAAGAATCGCCCATCACCGCTTTTGTCGATCTCGATGAGATGAGCCTGCTGGCTTATCGCGCCGTCTCGGCCGATTGGGCGCGGCCCTTGATTCAAGCGCCCGACGGACCGGTCTTGCTGGCCGGCGAGATCAACGCCCAGCAAATCGCCATCCTGCCCTTCGACTTGCGCGATTCCAACCTGCCGCTGCTGATCGCCTGGCCCGTGCTGATGGCGAACTTGCTCGACTGGTTTTCGCCGGCCGATATCGTGCCCCTGCCCGATGGCTTGAGCGTCGGCGAAGTCCTGCTCATCTCGCCGCCGCTGCTCGCCGAAAGCCTGCGCATCACCTTGCCCGACGGCTCCACGCGCGACTTGCCGGTCGCGGACGAATCGCTCGCCTTCACCGAAACCGATCAGCTCGGGCTGTATCGCCTGGAAGTCCTCCAAGCTGGCGAGGCGCTGCAAGCGCAATCCTTCGCCGTGAATATCTTCGGCGCGGGCGAAAGCGATATTGAGCCACTGCCGGAAGCTGAACTGCAAGGGAGATTGGGCGGCGGCGAAGCGACAGCCGCGGCCGATGAGCAGTTGGGCTTGCGGGAGTTTTGGATGCTGCTGGCGGCGGCGGCGCTGCTGCTGCTCGTCATCGAGTGGATCGTCTATCATCGGCGCTTGCAGACCCCGACGCTGCTGCAATCGGCGCGGCGCGGCCCTAGATTTCCCTGGCCGCGACTTCGAAATTCTTCAGCTTGATAACCGATTCCAGCGACTTGCCCGTCTCGGCATAGCAGATATTTTGCAGGTATACATGCTCAATGTCGCTCAGGGTGGCGAAGTGTTCCTCGTGGTCGCGCGCGCCCAGGGCGCCGGCGACGATCGCGGGCTTGACGATGGTCTGGTTGATGCCGGGCAGCACGGAAAGCTGCTCCTTGATCGCGTAATCCAGGTCGATATGTATCGACTCGGGCAGCGCGTCAGGCGGCGGCTCGGCGCTATCGCTCTGCGGATACTCAATATCGGCCAGCCAGTCGCTGACGATGTCGTCCTCGCTGATGCGCTCCAGCAGCCGGTGGAAATCGCCGGAGTAGGGGATTCGGCCCGGCATCAAGTATTGCGCGGTCGGCGCCGAACGGACGACCAGCGTGCCGTAGATGTGGCAGCGCCGGCCGAGGTAACGCGCGATGTTGGATTGGACATCGGGCAAGGTGGCGATCAGCGTGCGGGCCGGCAGCGCTTGATCGAGGCGGACGCCTTTTTCACCGATGTAAAGCGTGAACTCATGGCGATACACCGCCGCAGTCAGGATCTCCACCAGTGGATTCGCCTCGCTGGCGCTCGCCTCCAGCACGCGCACACAAACGCGAACGGCGTCATGGATGCGGTAGCTCTGGTAGCCGGGCAAATGCCGCGGATTAAGGCGGGACAAGCCGTGCCAAAGCGTCGAGCCGCCGCTTATCGGCCGGGCGCGAATGGCGCGGTCATGAGGCTGCTGCTTCTTGACCAGCCACACTTCTTCGAACTGCGCGCTGGCTCGGCTGTATTCGGCGACGAACAGAATGCCGTCAAGGTTGACGATCTGACCGGCAAAGCTCCGCTTATTCTCGAGTATATCCGCGATGCTGGCTTGCATCTCCAACCCAGGACTGCCCAGCATTTAGCTTAATTATAACAGTTTTTCGCCGCGCGCTTGCCGCTCAGCCCAAGGCTTTGTTTAACCTTCGCGCCAGGGGAGCGCGATTGCACTTGAGCAATTCAAAGCTCTCGCAGCCGTGGAAAGCCATGAACTCCTCGATGGCGCCGATGAGGCCGCGGTAGAGCGCGCCGTTGAGCTTGATGCCGCGCTCCAGGTGCAGGTTGTTCAAAATGAGCCGTTTCTTCTTGCGGTCGACTTTGGGGTCGATGCGCCCGATCAACTCGCAGCCGTGCAAGATGGGCATGACGTAGTAGCCATAGACGCGTTTGGCTTTGGGCGTGTAAACCTCGATGCGATAGAAGAAGTCCCAGAGCATCTCGTCGCGGCCGCGATCCCAGAAGAGATTATCAAAAGGCGAGAGGAAGAGGGTCTGCCGCGGCTCATGCGCGCCGGCCTGGATTTGCTCCAGCAAGGGCAGGTCCTCGCGATGGATGTAGGCTTGGGCGTCCCAATCCGCCACAGCAACGGGCAGGGCTTCGCCGGCCTCAAGCATGTCGGCGAGGATGGCGGCGGCGGCGCGCTTGGGCTGCCGATAATAATCCGCGACCTGGTTGGCGGTGGCGATGCCGATATGCCGCAAGCCATTCTCGATGGTCCAGCGGCGGAAGTCGTCGATGGACTTGTCGAGCCTGAAGTCGTGGCGGGTCAGCACACGCTCGGGCAGGTCATAATAACGCTGGAACTTCACGCGATGGCTGACCATGAGTTCGCCGTAGTCAAAGAGGTATTCCAGGGCGACCTTGGTCGGTTTCCAGTTCCACCAGCCGCCTTCGCCGCGGCGCTCGCTTTCGAATTCTTTCGATGACATCGGACCGTTCTCGCGGATAGCCTCGAACACATGCTCGATGATGGGCTTCATGTCGATGTCCAGCCGATCAATTTGCCAACCGCTCTCCTTGAGCCGCTTCTGCTGGATATAAGCCTGATACCAGGGGTAATGCGCGCTGGGCAGTTGGCACATGGCGTGGGCCCAGGTCTCGAAGAGGAAGCCGCTATCGAGCAGGTGGTCGAGCTCGGCGGGGTCATAGAGGCCGGCGCGGGCCAGCATGACGAGGTAGTGGCTGCGCGCGACCACGCTGATGGAATCGAGCTGCAGCAAGCCGATGCGCTCGATGATGCGCTTTAGCTCGGCCGGGTTGGTGGCGGGAGGGCGCTCGTGCAAGCCTTGCTTGTAGACGCTGAGGCGCTTGACGTCCTCGCGGGTGGCTGGGATGGGCGTGGTCATGGGCTGGAGTTTAGCATGGGGCGGGGGGATTCACCACAGCGGCGCGGTGAGTGCCGAATAGCCTGTGATTGATTGTTTGGCGAATGCCGTGCTATGATTCAGGCGCGTAAGTTTGCAGCACGTTGGCGAAGAAGGCGCTGCCATGTTCAAGCAAATCAGCATGACAAATTTCAAGTCTTGGCGGGAGACGGGTCCGATTCGGATGGCGCCGTTGACGGGCTTCTTTGGCGCGAATAGCTCGGGTAAGAGCAGCCTGCTGCAGATGCTGTTGCTGCTGAAGCAGACGGCGGAGTCGAATGACCCGAATCTAGTGTTGAAGACAGGGAGTTTACAGCAATCCGCTGGAACTTTTCAACAGGCATATGTGAATCTGGGCGCACCGCATGAAATAACACATCGAAATACCACGGACATGACGCTTGCTTTAACATTTGACGCGTCGAAGTCGCTTGACCCTTTCACAAGTTTGATACATGAAAGATTCTTTGACTTTTCCGATTTATCGTTTGAGACATCCATATACGCTGACAGCGACTCTGTACACGTCACCTCACTCCGTTATTTTCAAGGAGATGCTTTTAGCGCCGCTTTGTCAAGGCAAGCGAAGGATCGGTACGAGTTGTACGCGTCCAGGAACGGGGCGGAACTTAAACGACCTCGCGGCAGGCCGAAAGCAGACATTAAGCCCATCCGATGCTATGGCATAACGCGCGAGGCGTTTCAGACATACGTTGACACATTTTTCTTGGAATTCCTCGACCACACGTTTGAGAAACAGTTTAGAGGCCTCTATTACTTGGGCCCCTTGAGAGAGTTTCCGCAACGTGAATATCGTTGGGGTGGCGAACAACCGAGTCACGTCGGAATAAAAGGGGACTTTGCGATTCCAGCCATATTGGCTGGAGGGGAACAGAAAGTTTATAGCTCTAAACGCAAAAGCAAGAAGAACCGACTTGACACTTGCGTTGCACGTGCGTTGGTGGAGCTAAATCTGGCAACTTCGTTTAAGGTTGAGCCCGTCACAGAAGGCTCGACGCTTTATCACGTGAAACTCAAACGAAATAGGCGGAGTCATGAAGTTCTTATTACCGACATGGGTATTGGCGTATCGCAAGTACTTCCGGTTCTCGTGCTTTGCTATTACGTGCCTGAGGGTTCTACCATAATCTTCGAGCAGCCGGAACTTCACTTGCATCCGTCTGTGCAAGCGGGCTTGGCAGACGTCTTTATCGATGTCATAAAGAATCGGAACTTGCAGATTCTTCTGGAAAGCCACAGTGAGCATCTGCTAAGGCGACTGCAGCGCCATATTGCTGAGGAGTCCTTTGCGCCGGACGATACCGCACTCTACTTCTGTGACATGCAAAATGGCGAGTCGAAGCTGACGCCGCTTGACGTCGATGTATTCGGCAACATTACTAACTGGCCCGATGATTTCTTCGGCGACTTGCTCGGAGAAATGGTCGCCGCTTTTGACGCCGGCTTGAAACGCAAACAACTGCAAGCCAATGGCTCATAAGATCATAGATACAAATGTTCCGCTGACAGCCGCCGGGATGAACACAGAGGCTTCAGAGCGCTGTGAAGTCAATTGCGGGGAAGTCATCAGCAAAATTATGAAGGGCGAGATCGTTGTCGTGCTGGACGATGATGAAAGGGCGATCTCGGAATACCGAAACAATATGTATCCCGACCCGAAAGGAACGCGCGCTGGTCAATTCTTGATGTACTTGTTACTGAATCTTCGGCGTCCATCACGAGTGCGTACCGTGTCGATAGATGTGGACGAGCAGGGCAACCATCGGGATTACCCCGACAGCGCCGATACTTGGACTACCGAAGTTCCCCGCTGTCAGCGCTTTGATCCCGACGACAAGAAATGGGTCGCGCTCGCGCTTCGCTTCAAAAAAGAAACCGACCAAGACGCGCCCATCGTCAACGCCGCCGACCGTTGCTGGCTGGCCTTTGAATCGCATCTCGAAGCGGCCGGTGTCAAGCTGGAATGTCTGTGTCGCGAGGAGCGGGAAGCCCCCTCGCTCTAAGGCTCCAACACCAACTGATGCGCCGGGCTGAAAAACTGCCGATACGTCAACCAGGCCGCAATCAACCCGGTAAACGTCGCCGCCCCCACCAGCATATACATCACGATAATCTGCAACTGCACCGCCTCCAGCGGGCTCGCCCCGGCCAGGATCATGCCCGTCATCGCGCCCGGCAGCTTGATCAAGCCCACCGTCTTGGTCGTGTCGATGATCGGCGTCATCGCGCCCGTGATCGTCCGCTGAAACTGATAGAGCGACGCCTGCCGGCTGGTCGCGCCCAGAGCCAGCTTGCTCTCAATCAGGCCGCGCTGGTCATGGAAGTCGCTGCTCAGCCGCGTGATGACCAGGGTGGCGGTGGTCATGGAGGTGCCGACGATCATGCCGCCGATGGGGATGATGTCCTGCGGCTTGAACTCGAAGACGCCCAGCAGCACCAGCAAAGCAATCGTCAGCCCGGAGCCGATGCCGATGGCCAGGGAAGCCACCATCACGCCGTTCGGCGTTTGCTTGGCCCGCCCCCCGCTCGTGCGCCCGCCGATGGTGATCATCACCAGCAGGATGCCGATGGTGAAGATCGGGTAGTTCATCTCGAAGACCAGCTCGAGCACGTAGCCGATGGCGATGAGCTGGACGAAGCTGCGCACGGTGGCGATGGCCAGGTCCTTTTCCAGGTCGGAGCTTTGCCAGCGCGAGACCGCGGCGGCGATGAAGACGAAGGCGACCGAGAGCAGCACCCGTTCGATGCCTTGCAAACCGGCGAAAAAATCAGGCATGGCGCTGCCTCCTCATATCCGCGATACGATGCTTGCGATTTATTCTACCCCAGACCCAGCCGGTTCTCATGTTTGAAGAATGATGTAGGGGCGAGCTATCAGGTCGCCCGAAACCGCGCGCAACTGGAAGAAGTCAGCTACCAGGTCAAGGTCGGATTCTTGAAAGGGACCAGCGCCATGATCACGGCGTGGATGTAATAAGCTTCGCGGTCGATGACATCGTCGGTCAATATGCCGATGGCGCCGTTCGCTTGCTTGGAGTTGTCGCGCTGGAAGACGATGTCATCGGCTTCGCCCAGTTCGATGCCCTCGCGGACCAGCGCGGCCACTTCGCGCGGCAGAGTGAAGACGGCGGTTTGCCCGATGCCGATCTTGCCAGCGCGGTCGATGATGTGGACGCGGGCGAAGCAACTCATGCCCTGCGGACTGTCGTCGATGCCGCCTTCAATGCCGACCCAGAAATCCGAATCGGGCTGGGCGGCGCGGGCATTTTCAGCGCGGTTGCGCGCGCCCTGCCTGGTCTCGGCCAGGCTCATCGGCTGGTCCGGCACGCCCGAAGGCACGGCGACGCCGCTCACGCTGAAGCGCTGCTGCGGGAAGATCCGCTGGAAAGCAGCCTGCGCCGCGCGCAGCTTGACCGGGTTCAGGGACGCGACTGTAATTTGGGGCATGATAATGGGCTCGAAGTGATTGCCTGGTCCAGGAGATTATGTCAGGAGTGATTTAACCACAGAGAACACAGAGGGCACAGAGATAGAATACATTCTTTTCTCGCTGAACTCTGTTTACTCGGTGTCCTCGGTGGTAGAAATCTTGCGGCGCCGTTGCCCCGACTGTTGCGGATGCGCCTCAAACTGCTACACTGTAAAGGTATCGCAATTGCAGGGAGTCGTATGTTGAGCGAGGCATCCACCCAAATCCGCGTGGTCAAAGCCGGCCCGAAGGACCTGGTCGACTTGTCCGATTTCATCAAGCCCTTTGTGGCCAGCGGCGATTTGCTGCCGCGCACCTTTGACGAATTGGAAGACCTGCTGGAGACTTCTTTTATCGCCCGCCTTGATGGGCGCATTGTTGGTTGCGCCGCGCTCGAGATCTACAGCAAGAAGCTCTGCGAGATTCGCAGCCTGGCGGTTGACCCGGCGGCCCAAGGCTTGGGCATCGGCAAGCAATTGGTGGCCGCCTGCGTCGAC
The DNA here is from genome assembly GCA_022822545.1 of Anaerolineae bacterium. Classification (GTDB taxonomy): domain Bacteria; phylum Chloroflexota; class Anaerolineae; order Aggregatilineales; family Phototrophicaceae; genus UBA6055. The sequence continues at coordinate 18,614 of JAJEBE010000062.1, read as the reverse complement.
CTGGCGCAGCGCGAAGGCATTTACGAGATCATGGCTATCAGCATCGCCGAGGACTTCTTCAAATCTTGTGGCTTCGACTTCACGCTCCCCAACTTGAAGAAAGCTTTCTTCCTGCAAACTCGCGATTCGATCTGATCCGGCCCCAACGGCAATGAAAATCGAGGTCCTGACCCTCTTCCCGGATATGTTCGCCGGCGTCATGTCGGAGGGCATGATGTGGAAGGCTCGCGAGCGCGGCTTGCTGGATTTCAGCGCCCGCGATATCCGCGATTACAGCGGGGACAAACATCGCAAGGTCGATGATAGTCCCTACGGCGGCGGCGGCGGCATGATCCTCAAAGCCGATGTTCTGCTGCGCGCCATTGAAGCGGCCAAGCCGGACGACGCGCCTGTGATCTTGCTGTCGCCGCAAGGCCGCGTATTGACGCATCAAGTGGCGGAGGCGCTATCGCGGCAAGCGCGTCTGATCCTGGTCTGCGGGCGCTACGAAGGCGTCGACGAGCGCCTGCGCGAACTGGCGATCACCGACGAGATCAGCATCGGCGATTATGTGCTGACCGGCGGCGAGCTGGCGGCGATGGTCTTGATCGACGCGGTGGCGCGGCTAATCCCCGGCGTCTTGGGCGCGGAGGGGGCGGGGCAGCGCGACAGCCATGCCGATGGCTTGTTGGAGGGGCCGCACTACACGCGGCCGCCGGAAGTGCGCGGCTTGACCGTGCCCGACGTGCTGACGAGCGGGCATCATGCCGAGGTGGCGCGCTGGCGCCGGCAAGAGGCATTGAAGCGCACCTGGCAGCGGCGGCCCGAATTGCTGAAGCGCGCGGACTTGAGCGAGGCCGACCGCGAGTATCTGGCCCGGCTCGCAGCGGCGGAGGCGGATTAGACGCTGCCTTCCGTCAGCCCGGCTTGATCGCCCTCGGCGAAGGCCAGCGCGCGTTTATCGCCGCTCTCGGGGTCGAGCATGGCGGCGACCGTATCCTCGCGGATGATGCGCCCCCCGTCGAGCAAGAGCACCCGGCTGCCGATGCGGCGCGCCTGCTCAATCGAATGCGACACCCAAATCATGGTCAAGTCGCTTTGCTGGCGCAGCTGCATCAGCGAGTCTTTGACCCGGCTGGTGGCGATAGGATCAAGCGACGAGGTCGGCTCGTCCAGCAGCAGCAGCGACGGATTCAACGCCAGGGCGCGGGCGATGGCCAGGCGCTGTTCCTGCCCGCCCGATAATTCCGCGGCCGGTTTGTCGGCGAGCTCGGCTTCAAGCGAGACCTGGCTCATCAACGCGAGGGTCTCTTCTCGTGTAAGCGTCTGCCCCTGCAAGCGCGCGCCATAAGCGATATTGTCCGCGACGCTGCCTTCAAAGGCGGCGGTCTTTTGGAACATCATGCCGACCTTGCGGCGCAGCTCGGTCACGGGCAGATCGTAGATGGATTGGCCATCGAGATGGATGGAGCCGGAGTCAATATCGTTGAGGCGGTTGAGGCAGCGCAGCAGCGAGCTTTTGCCGCCCCCGCTGGGTCCGATGACGACCAGCAATTCGCCTTCCGGCACATCGACCGAGACATCGCGAAGCACGGTTGCGCCGCCGCGCTTGAGCGTGAGATTGCGGATGGAGAGTTTGGGCATCAGCGACTCCATACGAACCTTCAATCGTTCAATTGTAGCGCAATATGACATTGGAGGTTGTGATTTTCGGCGACATCGGGTAGTCGCCAGCGGTTCAAGATTCGGAGAATGTACATCTGTATATCATTCCTGAACGCCCATGAACACTCGATTGCAGGAATAACACACATCGACAAAAGCTAGTTGCAATTTGGAGGAATGCAACCTATACTATCTGTGGGACTTATAGTCAACAAGAGTAGTCGTCGAATATGAATTTCACTTTCAACTACAGGTCTGTGAATATTGGCAATTCAACTCTGATAAATGTAGACTGTTTCGAGTGGCTGGACAGAATACCCGGCGAGTCTATTCACGCCATAGTTACTGATCCACCCTACGGCATTAAGGAATATGAACCGGATCAGCTAACTAAGCGCGACAACGGAAAAGGCGGAATCTGGCGTTTGCCTCCCAGATTTGACGGGAGTGCGCGATCGCCTCTCCCTCGGTTTACCGCCCTCAACCAGAAGGAGCGACAATACCTCGTTACGTACTTTAGGCGATGGTCGTTGCTAGCGACTCGCGTGTTAAAACCCGGCGGGCATCTCATTCTTGCAAGCAACGCGTATCTATCGAACCTGACGTTTTCAAGTATTGTCAATGAACAACTTGAATTCCGCGGCGAAATAATACGCTTAGTGAAAACTTTCCGTGGTGGTGACAGGCCGAAGAACGCTGAGCAGGAGTTCTATGGTGTTTGTTCCTTGCCAAGGGGTACGTATGAACCGTGGGGATTGTTCAGAAAAAAGCTGCCCGAGGGTATGACTGTAGCCGAATGCCTGCGAGTTCACCAAACCGGCGGATTACGCAGGAAGCCTGATGGCAACCCATTTGAGGATGTTATCGCAAGTGCAAGAACGCCGAAATCGGAACGTAGCATAGCTGATCACCCTAGTCTCAAGCCGCAGGATACCTTAAGGAAACTTGTTTTTGCGGCTTTACCATTAGGAAAGGGTCTGTTGCTAGATACGTTTTCGGGTTCGGGCTCAACAATTGCAGCTGCCGAAGCGCTTGGGTACAGCGCAATTGGATTAGAGCGGGATGGGCGCTACTTTGAGCAAAGTCTAGACGCTGTATCAAGCTTGAGTGCAATTGAGACCGAGTTTGATACAAATCGCCAACTTGCATTGCCGCTTTTGTGACTTAGTTCTGTTCAGCATCGTAAATCCAGTTTTCTGCCATCTTCGAGTATCCGGATTTAAGCACGCTTGCAGTTGGTGTACGTCGGCTTGTTGCAGATCGGCCGGATTCACTCCAATCAGCGACTGTCAGTTGAGCACCCAACACCTTTACAAATCTAAATGGTTTCGGTTCGATTCCCTGGGTCGCGTCTCGCTGTGTATTACTATCAAATACAAAAACCATCAGCCATACGTTTTCAGCATTATGTCCCTGCCAACCGCTTCTGTTTCTAGAACCTTTAATCTCTATACCTTTAGAACCGTGCAATACTGAATTCCCCTCGTAGATGCCTTTCGGAATAAGATCGGGATGCCCATTGTGATAACTGTTCTTTACTAAGGTGCTGCAATACTTCGTAATCGCCGAGTGCATGAATTCTCCAACTAAACTACTAAAGTTTGCAGGCATGAGCATTGACTCTAGACGTGCGAGATTCCGGCTATACAGTTGCTTGTTAAGAAAGCCGAGAAAATCGACAAAGTCGCCCATTGCGCGTTCAATATCGCTTACATCACAACCGTAGGGAATGTAGCAGTCTGGGTTAAAGGCGCCCGCACTGAGTGCAACAGGGGTACAAGCAAGGTATTCAAGATCGTTAGGACTTGTCATCAGCAACCAAATCTTCGAACAGTTCCGACAATGAAACATCGAGTGCTTGTGCAAGAGTCGCAATGTTTTTCAAGGCAACGTTTCTCTGTCCTCGTTCAATGCTACTGATATACGTTCTGTCCAAACCGCACTTTGCTGCTAGTTGCTCTTGGGAAAATCCCATTGCAACACGCAAATGGCGAATCCGACGTCCGAACAAAGCAAGCATCGTATTTGAATCATTCATGACTGAAAATTAGCGGTTGATGGTAGATAAGTCTACGGACTATGAGTCACACAATTCTTGTCGATATGTACACGGGGTGGTAACGATGTGGGTAATGGGCTGTTTCCCAAACCTCCGCTGAACATGGTAGACTTGAGCGAGATTACGGGCAAACGAACGAGGGCGAATCCATGCAAACGACCATGACCTGCGCCGAAGAATCGCGCGCGGTGAAAGAGACGCTGGCAGGGACCGTCAAGCCAGCCGACACCTTTTTTCTGATCGAAAGCAGCCTGCCGGAATATGGCGGCTGGGGCGACGGGGCAGTGAAGGCGGCGGCGACATCGGGCAGCTTCGCGCCTCATCTGCGGCATTTGCAGAGCGCCCCGCGAGGAAAAGTGCTCTTCATCCGCCGTCCGCAGTCCCAAGAGAAGAACTTCTACGTGGCGTTGACAAATCAAGATACGCCGCGCATCTATCACGCCGAACTCGCCGACTACGATGAATTGCTGGGGTTGGACATTGCTAGCCTCGCAGCGAGCATGACGCCGAAGATCAACGGGCGCGAGATGACCGAGATAGGCGAGTTGTACACCGTCTGCACCAACGGGCGGCATGACCCCTGCTGCGCCGCGCTGGGCACGCCGGTCTATCACGAATTGCTGGCGCAGGCTGGGCAGGAGCGGGTCTGGAAGACGACGCATATCGGCGGGCATCGCCTGGCGGCGACCATGATCGCCTTCCCGCATGGCATCGTCTACGGCCACATTGATCCGGCCGACGCCGAGGCGATCGTGACCAATCAGCGGGCTGGCTTTATGCTGACGCACAAGTATCGCGGTCGCGGCGCTTATGCCGGGCATCAGCTTGATGAGGCGGCGCATAAAGCGGCTTGCGCGGCGGAGGCGGTCATTCGCGAGCGAATACGATCCTATCGCATCGACGATTTGCGCCTGGACGCGGTTGACCAAACCGGCGGCGATGTCTGGACTGTGCGCTACCTAGACGCTGCCGGTCGCGCGCATCCCGCCGAGGTGAGTATAAAAATGTCAGCGCCGCGGCAGACCTCCTGCGGCGATGCGCCCAAGCCCATGCTGCAGCACGATGTGTCGCTGCTGTCCGCGCCCTCCTGCGGAAAAATTTAGCGGCTTGAACCAGCGAGCGAGTTGATGGCTTTTCCGCAATTGCGACATCCGCCGCCGCAGCCTGGCGCGCCGCTCTTGGTGCGTCTGATGCGCCTGGCGATATTGAGCTTTGTCGGCATGGCGCTGCTCTCCTTGGCGCTGGCGCTGGCCTTGTTCGGCCTGCAAATGACCTTAAGCGACCGCATCGTGCCCGGCGTGAGCATCGGCGAAGTCGACATCGGCGGGCTGACGCAGCCGCAAGCTGCCGACGCGCTCGCGAAGCAGTATGGAGCGCTTGAGACGGTCGTCTATACCTTCCGCGATGGCGACCGCAGTTGGACGGCGACCGCCGCTGAACTGGGGCTGAGCCTCCCGGCGGAAGCGCTGGTGGAGCGCGCCTATGCGATTGGGCATTCTGACGATGCCCGCGGCAGCTTGCGTCAACAAGCGGAGGCCTGGTTGAGCGGCGCCGCGTTGCCTTTGACATTTGTATTCGACGAATCCAAAGCGCTGGGCTACTTGCGGGAATTGGCGGGCGAGATCAAGCGCGAGCGTCAGGATGCCTCGCTGATCCTGGACGGGATCAATGCGTCGGTCGGCCCGGGCCTCAGCGGGCGCGAACTCGATCTTGAAGCGACTATGGACTCCCTTTCCGCGCTGGTGCTGGCGCGGACGGGCGAAACGGAGATCGCGCTGGTCGTTCACGAGAGCCCGCCGCGCTCGTGGAACGTGATGGAAGCGGCGGCCCAGGTGACAACAGCGCTGTCATCGCCGCTGCAATTGATCGGCAGCTTGCCGAATGGCGACCTGCTGGCGCCCTGGATCCTCACGCGGGAGCAGATCCTGGCCGGCTTGAGCGTGACGCTGAGCGGCGCGGGCGATAAGCGGCGCTACGAGGTCAGCGTCGACTTGAGCGCTTTCGCCAGCTATTTGGCGACGCTGTCGCCGAATCTGTCCAAGCCGTCAGCCGAAGGCCGCTTCGACTTTGATCCCGCAACTGGGCAACTCAATCCGATTTCACCGGCAACCGAGGGACGCCGGCTGGATGTCGCCGAGACGATTCGCCGGCTGGAAGCGGCGGTCTTCGACCCGGTCAATCGGCGCGTGGTGATGTATTTCGAGACCTTGCAGCCGCGCTATCCGGCCGGCATCAGCGCCGCCGAGTTGGGCATCACCGAATTGGTGGCCGAGGCGACGACTTATTACTGGGGCTCCTGGCAGAACCGGCGCTCGAATATCGCCCTTGGCGCGGGCAAGCTGCACGGCATCATCATCGCGCCGGGCGAGGAGTTTTCCTTCAATCAGCACCTTGGCGACATCAGTCCGGAAGCCGGTTACCTCGAGGGCAGCGTGATCCTCGGCGGCGCAACCGTGACCGGCATCGGCGGCGGCATCTGCCAGGTGAGCACGACGATGTTTCGCGCCGCCTTCAGCGGAGGCTACGCCATCACCGAGCGCAACAGCCACGGTTATCGCGTCGGCTACTACGAATATGCCGGCGCCGGCCCGGGCCTGGATGCGGCGATCTGGCAGCCGGACGTCGACCTGCGCTTCCAGAATAATACGCCGCATCACTTGCTGATCGAAAGCAGCTTTCTGGGCGCGCAAGACGCGCTTCAATTCCGCGTCTACAGCAGTCCGCATTGGCGCACGGTGGTGGAAGCGCCGATCATCCGCGACATCATCAGCGCGCCGCCGGAGGAATACATCGAGGCGGACGACCTGGCGCCGGGGCAAATCCGTCAGATCGATTACTCGGCCGATGGCGCTGACGTATTGGTGTATCGGAACGTCTATGATACAGCGGGAAGCTTGGTGAGGCGGGATCAGCTATTCACGCATTACTTGCCCTGGCAGGCGGTGTTTGAGGTGGCGCCGGGCGATCCGCGCCTTGATGTGAAAGCGGACGCGGAAGAAGACGGCATCGCGCCGGTGGGCGTGGCCGGCTGAGCACTGGCCGGACGTGAAGACTTGGACTGTGCTACAATAGACCAAACTTCCTACGCCGAAGGTATCCAATGCGGAAAAAGAAAAAGATTGCATTTGGTTGGTATGGTGGCAAGTACAGTCATTTGGATTGGCTCCTGCCGCTCTTGCCTGAGTGCCGGCATTTTTGCGAACCCTTTGGCGGCTCTGCGGCGGTGCTTATCAACCGACAGCCTGCTCCAGTGGAAACCTATAATGACTTGGACGGTGAACTAGTTAACTTCTTTAGGGTGCTTCGCGAGCAGAAAGATGAACTGATTGAATCGATTGGTTTGACACCATTTTCACGGGAAGAATTTGAGGTCGCCATTTATTCGCGAAACGATGAATTATCCGATTTAGAACGCGCAAGACAATTCTTTATCAAAGCTCGGCAAGTAAGGACGGGACTGGCTCAGAGTGCAAGTACGGGCCGCTGGGCGCATTGCAAATTGACTAGCCGAGCCGGTATGGCGGGAGCTGTTTCGCGATGGTTGGGAAGTGTGGAAGGGTTGAGCGAGGTAGCGCAAAGGCTTTTGCGTGTACAAATTGAACATGGCAGCGCAATTGAAGTCATAAGACGTTACGACAGTGAAGAAACGCTATTCTACTGCGACCCGCCTTATGTTCATGCTTCGAGAGGCGATACCAATGCCTACAAATTTGAGATGTCGGATAAAGAACATATTGAGCTTGCAAATGTATTGCGAAGTGTCGATGGGAAAGTCGCGTTGTCGGGATATGAATGTGATTTGATGGATGAATTGTATTTTGACTGGTATGTGACGAATGCGCCAGTGAAGAAAATCAATTCCATAAAGCAGCCGCGACAAGAAACGCTTTGGACAAACTACGATCCGAGAAGAGTGGATGAATGGCAACACCAAACGAAATCCTTGAAGAAACACTTGAGAAAGTGATTCGTGATTTAGACAAAAGTCATGTCGATGACGTTGCAAGACGCGAACAGATAGATTACATATGTCGCAATCTGCAAAATCGAGCAGGTGTCAGATTTCTTATGGCCTGTCTTTTGGCCAAGCTTCATCAGCCTAACTTAGATATCCGCATGCCCTATAAAGAAATCGGCGGAGACGACTGTTACTCTGGGCGGCATTATGATGAGCGGTACATCACATCTTTCGTCGAAGAGCACGAATTGCCCTGCAATGTCACTACAGCTTTTCTCACACCAGCATTTAGAAATCATGAGGTTATGCTCTCAAAGAATGTGACGTTAATGGGACGACCACGTGAACTTTACGAATACGTATTGTCGTTGCTCGACGATGTTGCGAGAAAGAGGATTTCTCCCCAAGATCTGCTCTGTGAAATAGTGCGCATTCTGATCATTAAGCGCAACGAGCAGAAGACAAGAATGGAGTCACTACTAGCAAATCTGAAACAGTCTGATCCCTCTCAACTCACCGTAAACGATATAGTGAGCGTTGTAGAACGGCATTTGGATCAGCCCAATTCTAGTCGCCTACCGGTTCTGGTTTTTCACGTCATATATCGAACCATCGAATCTCAACTGAATGAACACATTGTGCCATTGCAGCCGCACACTGCAGCAGATTCTCAAACGCGGTCGCTTGGTGATATGGAGGTTGCGCTGAAAGACAGCGAGCAGATTATCACGGTGTATGAAATGAAGTCACGCCAGCTTACACGAGGTGACGTGAGTCAAGCCTTGAACAAGGTAGTGAAGGGGACGCAGAATACCCAGCAATACTTGTTCGTTACTACCTATCCAATTAGTGAGGACGTTAAAGAGCAAATCAACGATCTAAACGAGCGCCGTCTAGGAACAGAATTTGCTGCGCTAGACTGCGTCGCCTTTGCCCGTTATTTCTTGCACCTGTTTTATCAGGTAAGACTCGAGTTTCTTAGCAATTATCAGAATCTAGTGCTTTCAGAACCAGAGAGCGGGGTTCGCCAACCGCTTAAGGAATTATTCTTAAGTTTGAGACAAGCGGTGGAAAGCCCGCAGCATTGATAGTGTGAGTCAAATTCTATTGCGGGCTATAACAATCAAACGAATGCTTTCGACTCAAGCCACCGGCTGTGCCCGCACCGGCTGGACGAAACCCTTGAGGATTTTCTCCAGCGCCATCGTATGGCTGCACACGCCGCGCTGGGCGAAGAACGAGGCGGTGCTGGTCCAGACGCCGTCATCGTAAGTCACTTGATGATTCTTGTTATAGCCTTCAAAGTGGCAGTCAAAACTGTTGATGCGGATGCGGTCGGTCTCCTGCGAATAGCGGTTCGCCTTTTCCACATCGCTGACGATATTCTGCCCGGGCGCGTAGGGCACCGGGCGGCGCTTGAGCAGCGGCTTGAACAGGATCTCCAAAGCCATAATATGCGGGCAGATTTCATAAGCCCGGAAGCCGGCGCAACTGCAAGACCAGCCATCGCGATCCAGGCAGACCGCGTGGTTGCTGTTGGCGCCGTGAAATTCCACCGCGAGCTTGTTAAAGGTGGCGCGTTCCGGCTGGCTGGCGTAATCGCTGGCTTTCTGAATTTTGTTGATCATACTGGCGTCCATCTCGATCCTTTCCGCAATCGAATCCCGGCCATGAGAAACAAAAAACGCGGACTGTGGCTTAGGCGGTCACAGCGCGCGTCTTGGGGTCAATCCATATAAAACTTGCTTATGCGGCATCTTCGTCGTCCGGATTGATGTCGCCTTCATTCTAAGCGAGGGTTAAGCTGATGTCAAAGGAAATTCCATCTGCTTAATCTAAGTCTGTTGATGTTGCACAAGTCGCAATGGACGTGATTTTGGCTTGGGAAATAGCTACAGGATGAGGCGACTGACAGCGCGCGAACGCAGGTCCGCGAACCGATATTGATACTGTTTCGTCATGGTATTAATACATCTTGCCGGGCGAGCGCAGCGCCATTTTGCGCCGCGAATTCTGCCGGCCGGTATCGGACTATTGCACCCGAATTCAGGCAATTGATGCAATTGTCATAGTCGGTGGAGGTGATTTGCTGCCGGCTCGGCGGTATTAATCGAAGAGGAATCGATTCGCGGCGCAGGCCAAGGGTTCTGATGCGCCCGCGCCGCGAAAATTTGCTGCAAGGACTGCTACTCGTCGGCCTCGAGCTCGGCGCGTTGCTCCGCGATCATCTCATCCGTGCAGTGCAAGGAATCCAGGAAAGCCCCGCGCTCGGCACGGCGTTCTTCCATATCGACATCCGGATACTCTGGCTTGATGAATTCTTCCGTGCTTTCGCCGTTTTCAACGACGAAGTCGGCTCGTTCCATCAGGGCGTCAGAGATTTTGATGCCGCCTGCCTTGATCGAATCCAGGTTCAAAGCGACTGCCAGCTTGGGCGCGGCATGGATGCCGACTTGCCCTGCGTCCAACTCGCCATCGAGAGCGGCGGTCAGCATGTGGCCTACGACTGCGCCTTCGTTGTAGTAGGAGTAGAATCCGGCCGCGATGTGAACGCCGCGATGCACATAGGACATCGCCGTCGCCAGGATCGGTATGCCCGCTTCGTTGGAGGCCTCGATGATGGCCGGCAGCGACTGCGGATGGCCCAGCGACACAAACATATCGACGTCGCTGTCAATCAGCCTTTCAGCATTAACCAAGCCGTCGGCGGCATCCAGCCAGGGCGCCTCTTCGACGGTGATGCCAAGCGGCTCGGCGTATTGCTTGATCTGCTCAGTGGCGTAAACATGACCGGAATTCCCTGGATTCATGAAGCTGCCGATAAAGTCAATCTCGGGGTTTTGCATCGGCAAAAGCGCCATCACGTCCTCGTAGGAGCTTAGGGCGTGGCTGCCAACGACGTGTTCCGGTTTGACGCAGGGCGCGTCTGCCACTCCGGAACTGTAAGGCGCCCCGACCAGGGAGAAGATCACCAGCGGCGTCGGCTCTATGCCGCTTTCTTCGGCGGCGTGGATGGCGTTGAGCGTCACGTTGGTCGTCGTAGTCACCATGACGGTAGCGCCTTTGTCCAGCGCGTATTCCGTCATGATGGGGACATTGGAAATATCGCCGCCGGCATCCCGCCAAATAATATTGATGTTCTCGCCGGCGAAGTCTTCATTGGCGACGATGGACGCGGCTTCTTCACTGCTCAAGTAACCGTGGTAATGCAGGACATCGTAGACCGCGTGAATGAGACGGCTGCTGACGCCTTGGGTATTCCGGTAGCTCAGAATGGCTACGGTCGGAATATGCCCGTCGGCGAGCGCCGTCGCCGGGACGATCACACTCACAAGTAAAACTGCCGCGAGACATATTGCACTGATGAACTTCCGCTTCATGCGAGTCAACTCCTTGCTTCGATCAACTGATAAATGGGGCAGCGGACGACTGTCTTGTCACGATGACAACCAACCTGTCCATAATCAGAGTAGCATTGACTTTGTACACAAGTCAACAAAAAATATATCTTTTGTGTTATTTCAAGTTGATCTGTGTAGCTAAAGTGATCGCCGGGCAATAGCCGGCCGCGGCAGTCTTCAAACCGTGACTTTGCCCGGCCTGTCAGCCGGCAACAGTCCCAGCGTCAGCGACTCGATATAAATACAGTGTCGCCAGGGTATTGATACATCGGCCGCCGAGAGGGGCGCGTCGGTCAAGTCGAGATCTGCGCCGCGGAGGAGGGCGAAGGGCGTCGCTTCGTCCCGCTCGCCCATGACGATTTGCGCGCAAGCGGCAAGCGCGTCCGCCACGCCGATCTGCGTCACCGCCATGGGATTGCCAAAAAGGTCGGCTTTGCCGCGTTCATCGCGGATGGGCTGGAAGCCGGCCGCGGCGATGGCGATGCCGGTCGTGCCGTAGCGCCCGGGCATCAACCAACTGTCGGTCAGAATGACGCCGATGCGGCAGCCGAACCGAGATTGCAGCGCCCGGCGGATAGTTTCGGCGCTGCAAAAGGGGTCGCGCGGCAGCAGGACGACTTTGCCGCTGGGGACATTGGAACGATCAAGACCGGCGTTCGGCGAGATGACGCCGCTCTTCGCCGTCAAGAGGAAGCCCAGTTCAATCCCCCCGAAGATCTGGTCAGCTTCGTCGAGGACCAACTGCGCGATGGCGGCGTTCATGTTATAGCGCTGCGCCAGCCCCTCGGCTCGGACTGAGGGGCGGATATCATCGAGGCGGACGATCCGGCCGGCGGCGATGGCGGCGTACTTGCTGGAAACCGCCAGGACATCGCCCTCTTGCGGGCTCAGGCTGGCGGCGGTCAAGCTGTCGAAGATAGCCTCATTCAGGTCGAAGGGCTGGTCGCGAACGGGGGCGCTAAGCGGCGTTGCAGTCAGAGATTTTGGCATTGACGCGGCTTTCGTTTCAGGCTGCGGGCACAGTAGGTCATCCTAGCATATTTGCCGCAAGCTGTCAGCGAAAAGCTCAGGCTAGCGCTGTGCCGCCACACCAAGGAGGCGGACGCGGTCAGCCTCTGCTTCGGCGATGGCCAGCAGCCGCCCATCGGGACTGAAGGCGATGGCGGAAGGCGCAACGGGGAAGCTGATAGCAGGCGAGCGAGGATTGAGCGCGTTGACGATTCGGAGTTGACTTATCCCCCTGCGCCCTTCCGCGCGCAAGGCCATGAGCGCTTCCGCGCCGGGTATGACTTGCGGCCGGAAGTCGACTGCCGCCGAGACGGCGCCGGCCAGATGATAAAAGCGTCGGTCATCGCCGCTGTCAATGCGAAGCTGGTAGAGGCTGTCGCCGCTGCTGTAGACGAAGTCGCCGAGAGCGGCGCTGGGCGGGGCGAGGACGAAGCCCTGCCCGCGCATCGGGACCAAAGCCTTGCTGAAAGCCAGATCGCCGGAGCTTGCCTCGTAGATCCAGAGGGCGGCGCGCCCCCTGTCGCTCGATTCACCGCTTATCGCGAGCCGGCGCCCGTCTCGGCTGAAGGCGGCGGAGGTCAGCGGATAGGGATAGCGGTAGCGCAAAACGAGGTCGCTCGATGCCGGCGCGGAAGCATTAAGATGCCAGACTGTGAGGGCGCCGGCTTGACGCGCCAGCTTGAGCGCTTCGTCGCCGCTAATGACGGCAAGTTTGTCGCCCGCCTTGCTCCACGACAAGGCGCGGATTGGCCCCGCTTGCTCTCCCAGCGGAACTGATCGCAGGGCCTGCAGGTTGCCGCTCAACTCGATCAGGGTGAGGCCGCCGCCGCTATCGCCGGCCGCCAGCCACTTTCCGTCCGGGCTGAAGGCGATGGCGCTCGCAGTTGCCGGCAGGGCGAGGTCAAAGGGGATCGGCATGAAATCCGGCGCGCTGAAGAGCGCTATATCGCCGCGCGCGGACACTGCCGCCAGCGCCCTTTGCCCCGGCGACCAGGCGACGGCTATTGGCGACGGCAGGCGTAACAATGCCACAGTAGCGAGGCTATCGAGATTTGCGCTGACTATCAGGCGCCTCGATGCGGGTTGAACAGTCTCGGATAGCGCAAGATCGCCGCCGGCTCGGTCGCCTGCGCTCTCGGCGGCCACCGGTTCCAGGTAATAGTGATAGGCGTTGATGTCGCTTTCGACCGTCCAGCCGACCTGCCCGTTGAATTCGACTTGCCACCAGACCCAGGGACCGTTGCAAGCAGGCCCATCAAGCACCGCGTCGATGACGCTTCCCGGCGGGATCTCGCCGACCTGTTCGGCGCGATAATCCGGCTCGGCACGCAGGCGGTTGGCGAGCGTCGCCGAAACGATGCGCGCGTTGGCCTCGCCGATGCCGATGCGCGGCGGCAGGAAGCCGCTGTACTCGGGCGCGCAGAAATGAACCGTGCCGCTGGCGACTTGAGCCGGATTCAGGACGGGCAAGCTGGCGCAATCGCCGGCGAGTTCGAGTACGCTGCGGCTGACCCAGCCGGCGCGATAAAAGAGCCAGTCGCCGCCTGCGTTCACGCCCAGGACGGCTTGCTGCTCATGTTCATGCAGGCGGGTCGCTTGCCTGCCCGCCGGCGCCGCCCGTACATTAACTGTCCCGCTGCTTGGACGCAGGAAACAGCCGGTCGCGCCGCCGACCGCCGGATTGACGAGCGGAATGTTGTAGCAGGCCCCCGTCAGTTGCGCGCTGGCGGCTTTGACCCAGCCGGCAGTCACTTGATACCAGTCCAGCGCGGCGCTCCTGCCGATCACGTTAGCCGAACCGGCGCGGCTGACGACAGCGGCAGTTTCGTCACGGCTCTCATAGATGGGCATGTCGGCGGCCCTGACCCGGCAAATATCGTCGGCGGCCCGGCGTCGGCTCGAGGCGCCGCTGCCATCAGCCGGGCAGCCCAGCGCGAAATCCGCCCGGATGAGGCCGAAATCAGCGCGGCAAATATCAATGTGATCAGGTACGCCATCGCCGTCTTCGTCGCGCATGATGGCGCAGCCTTCCGCCGCCGCGGCGCCGGCTTGAGCGGGGCAACGGTCCAGGTGGTCGGGACTGCCATCGCCATCGCCGTCCGCCGCCGATACTTGCGGGCAGCCCGGATGCGCGGCCGTGGCGAGTCCGGCGATTTGCGGACACTCATCGATTGGATCCGCAAGGTCGTCGCCATCGCTATCGGCGCCGACGCGTGGGACCGGCTGCGCGCCCGCGCCCAGGTTGGGAAAGCGCTTGTCACAAACTTGCGCCAGGCTGCCATCGGCGCTTGTGTGCACGGCGTAGGGCGCGCCTTCCAGTTCGAATTGGAAGCGGTGCGCCTCGACCGGGTCAGGCAGGGGAAGCCCGCTGATCAGATCACAGCCGAGAGCGGTCGCGCGAGCTTGTATGAGCGAACTGGAGGCAGGTTCAGCCCACGCCGGCAAAGGCGGATAAGCGGCGCGGCGAGCGGCCTCAATCAGCTCTGGCGCCTGGCTCTGGCCGGTCGACAGGCCGCCGACGCAAAGGCAAAGGACGATAAGTGTTGTGATTGCCCGCAAGGATAAGCTCCGCTCGTCGAGGGCAGTTTGACGCCATTGTAACCGACGTGGGGGGAACGAAGGGCAAAGCGACCCTGTTTCTCGCGAGCGAAAACTGGTAAATTGCCTCTTTATGCCATCGCTCGGCTGCAGCCCGCCGGACAGGTCATGCCGCGACTTTCAGAACTGTATCAACTGGACAACTTCATCGATACCTTCGCGCTGGGGCATTACGCGCGTGTGCTGGATGCGGTGGACTTGCGCACAGGCGGCACGGTCGCCTTCAAGGTAATGCGCCCGGAACATCTGGACAGCAGCGGCGATATGCGCTGGGAATATCGCGCTTTTGGCAACGAGGCGGAGATTCTGGCGCGGCTCTGGCATAGTCCGAACATCGTCAAGCTCTATGACTTCGGCTTCATCTCCGACCGCGAGGAAGCGCCCCGCAACGGTGAGATCACCTCGTATCAAAGCGATATCCGCGGTTTCAAGGAGGCGCTGCCGCGTTTTGCCGCGGCCGGCTGGCGCCCCTATCTGTCGATGGAAAACCTGCCGCGTCATCACAGCCTCTTCTATTTGATGAAACCGAACCGCCCCAACAGCCGCTGGCGTTTGCCAAGCGAGGAAGGTTTGGCGCTGGCGCTGCAATTCAGTTCCCTCTTGGATCTGGCGCACAGCATGCAGATCGTCTATCTCGATCACAAGCTGGAGCATGTTTATTGGGACGGCGTACATCTGAAGGTGATCGACTTCAACAGCTCGCGCCGCCTCGAAGACGAACGCACCCAGTCGCCCCAGCAATACACCAAAGATGTGCATAATATGTGCGTCGGCGTCTTGTATCCGCTGTTCACCGGCATGTCGCCGCAGAAGACCTCCCTGCGGCCCCAGCCAAGCAGCCGGGAAGCGGTGGAGGCGCGCTACACCGATATCGACAGCCTTGATTTTTCAATGGAGCCCAGCTTGAGCGAGGGCATCACCGAACTGCTGCAACGAGGCGCGGCTGAAAGCATCACGACCGTGCAGGAGTTCATCAACGGTTTGCAGCGCGTGGCGACGCAGCACGGCTGGCAATTCTCCGATTATTACACCAGCCCGGCCAGCAGCCAGGCCCGCGAGCAGATGCGGGCCGGTTTGCAGCGGCTGCGCGGGGGGCAGGAACAGGTGCGCGAGGCCCGCGATCTCTTCCGCGAAGCGCTGATTCAGGACGGGATCAGCCGGGATCTGGAAGACGAATTGCGGCGCTTGGTCCTGGTCTTGAACGAGATGCTGAACAGCCGGGTTGTGCCTTAGGATTTATCACTATAGCCGCTCGCCAGTCAGAACTTGGCTCACGCAGAATAATGAACCCCTAACAATGAGAATGTGTAGGGGCGACATACTATGTCGCCCGAAATCACAAGTCGCAGCGGCAGCGGGCGACCAGATTGATTGCCCCTACAAGGCTCGCTTTTTCGCACGATTTGCTTGGTCTTGCTGAGAAAGTATTGCTCCGTACTCCGCCTGTTACCCCAAACCAATCGTCCCCGGCAGCACGAAATCCGCCCGGTCAATCACCTGCTGCTCGCTCAATATCCGCCGCACGGTCGCCTGCATCTCCTCCGGCAAACGAATCGTATTCCCGCGCCCTTCATCCCGCGCGAAGATAGTGCCCGCTTGGGCATCGGTCTCGAAGGCGCGCAGCGCTTGCGATAGCGCCGACTCCGGCAAGCCCATCAGCCGCAGCGCTTCCAATAAGACGCCATCGCGATTTGCCTGCAAATCCTCGTAGCGCATGGCAGCGATGTCCGCGCCGCCTTCACGCAATTCAAGGTAGCGCCCCAGCATATAGAGCCAGCCCAGGGCGCGTCCTTCCAAGCTGAGGTATGACGCGATTTTGGGCGGCGCAAGCGCCTCGAAAACTTCTTCGTCACACTGATAGTACGTCGCTTGCTGCTCGATAACCTGTTGTCGGCTGTAGCGCCTGGGCTTGTCGCCACGATTCACGCGCAGGCGATGAAAGGACGCCAGCCAGTCGATCGCGTTGCGGTACATGAACAGATGCCGCGCCTGGGGCAGGGCGTCGACATAGCGCTTCATGGTGCCGGCGGCCTGGTTGCGGAATTTGATGACGCTGTGCTGGTTCGCGCCGGTGATAGCCGGGCGACAGAGCCAGGCGACGCAGGCGCGCAGCAGCCGCCCCGGCTCAGCATCCGGCAAGGCGACCCGCCCGATGAAGTTGGTCAGCACGTCCGGCTCGGAGAAGGATAGAACGCCATCGATCTCGTTGAGAGCGCGGCAAAGGACAGTGGAGCCGCAACGCCCGATATTATGCAGGCAGAGCAGGTTGCGCGGCGCTGGCATCTGCTCGGCGAGGCGCAGGAATTCGGGATAGGGCAAAGCGACCAGGTACTCGGCATGGTCGAATTGCGCCTGATACATGAAGGGCGCGTCCAAGGGGTCGATATCGGCGGGGGTGGAAGTGAAGATAGCGCGCTGACTGTCATGATCCAGGCAGTAGAGGCTGAAGCGAGGGTCAGCGACCAGCGACTCGGCACTGACCGCTTCGCCTCGCGTCCACTGGAAATCGGCGAGCGAGACGACCACGCCCATGTGCTCGCGGTAGCGGGCGTGGATGTCCAGCTTGTTCGCGCTCAAGGTCTTTATCCTCACTGCTTTCGCTGAAACAAGCGCGCCTCGCTCAACACAAAATCAACTGCGCCGGCGATGCTGGCGTTGGGCGGCGTATCAGCCGGCATGGGGTGTATACGCGACGAAACCAAAGATGCCTCGCTTCGCATATCGACGGCAGCCTCGCCGACCTGCCCGCGGCCGACAGCTTGCAGGCGCAGGCTCTTGCCGTCGAGGCGCGTCGACTCGGCCGGCTCAAGCATGATTTGCAGGCGCGCGTCGGGGGCGGCCGGTTCAAGGGCGACGATGATCTCCGCCGCCGCCCACAGGGAAATGCGCCAATGATTATGTCGATCAACCAGCCCCATCGTGACTTGCTCCGCCAGCTTGTCGCGATCCTCGGCGGTCAGCGCGCCGTCTACATTGGCGGCCTGATACCCCATGCCATCGAGGACGATCAGCGCCGAGCGTCCGCCGGTCGCGCGGCAATGCCAGACGGTTTCGCTGCACGAGCCGCCCAGGTCAAGCAGCAAGCAAGGGCCGGAATGGCCGCGTTTCAAACGCTGCAAGTAGGTATGCAGGCGGGGCAGCCGCGCCAGATCGCCAGCGATGCCGCCGGTGTAAAGCAGGGTCAGGCTCAGCGGTTTTTCCATTCCGCCCGCCGCTTTTCGATGAAGGCGCGCATGCCTTCGGCTTTGTCTTCCGAGCCAAAGGCGATCAGGAAGTTGCGCCGTTCCAGCGCCAAACCTTCTTCCAGCGAGGTTTCGTAGGCTTTGTTGATCGCCTCTTTGGTCAGGCGGATGGCGACCTGCGAGCGGCGCGCGACCTTCTGCGCGATGCCAATCGCCACATCCATATATTCATCCAGCGGCGCTACGCGATTGACCAAGCCGTAATGCAAGGCTTCCTGCGCGCTGAGCTTGCGGTCGGTCAGCATGATTTCCATAGCCAGCGCTTTGCCGACGGCGCGGGTCAGGCGTTGTGTGCCGCCGGCGCCGGGGATAATGCCCAGGTTGATCTCCGGCTGGCCGAAGACCGCCGTCTCCGAAGCGACGATCATGTCGCAGCTCATGGCGACCTCGCAGCCGCCGCCAAGCGCGTAGCCGGAAACCGCGGCGATGATCGGCTTGCTCAGCTTCTGAATATCGAAGCGGTCAATCAGCGAGCGCGCCATCAACATGTCAATCTGCGTCTTGCCGTCCATCTCCTTGATGTCCGCGCCGGCGGCGAAGGCTTTGTCGTCTCCAGTGAGGATCATCGCGCCGATGGTCTCATCGTCGTTGAAAGCGGACATGGCTTGCATCACTTCGTCCATCAAGGGCGAATTCAAGGCGTTGAGCGCCTTGGGCCGGTTGAGCCGCACGCGCCCGACGCCCGCGGCCGGCTGGTCGACAAG
>JAJEBE010000021.1 GCA_022822545.1 Anaerolineae bacterium | reverse complement strand
ATCATGACGATAACGGTGCAGTTCTGTTCCGTTGCCGAGCGTCCCTTTTACATCGGCATGGCCAACACCTTGGTCGCGCCGGTGACGGTATTCGCGCCGATCATCGCCGGTTGGCTCGTCGACGCCGCCAGCTTCGAACTGACCTTCAGCATCTTCGCCCTGGCCGGCTTGCTCTCGATTCTGGTTTTTATCTTTCCTATGGAGGAACCGCGCGCCATCGCCAAAGTCGCAACCGCTGATTAGTCGTCGATTGGCAATATCGTCTCGCCCAAAATTCGATCGACATCAGCGGCGGTGATTTGTTGCTCATCCGCCAGCGACTTGACCTGCGCCGTCACCGATTGCAGCGCGTCTTCGCCTAGATCAATGCCCAGACCGTTGGCGCGGTCGCGAATGGCGTTGCGCCCCACCAAGCGATGCGCCACATCGATTATCCGCGACATGCCAAAGTCTTCCGGATCAATCACCTCGTAGGTGACAGGGTTGTTGAGCACAGCTTTGGTGTGGACTCCCGCTTTGTGGTGGAAAGCCACCGCACCGGTGATCGGCGTATTGAAAGGAATATTGATGCCCAGCTTTTCGGCAACCAGGCCTTCAATCTCCGCGAGCAAGGGCAGGTCATACTTTTCGACCAAGGCGCGGTCGTAGGTATAAAGGCGAGCGATCAAGGCGCCCATGGCGGTGATGCCGTTGCGTTCGCCGATACCCAGGACGGTCGTGTCAATATGCGTCGCGCCCGCCTGCAAAGCGCTGAAGGCGTTGGCGACGGCGCAACTGCTGTCATTGTGCCCGTGAAACTCTATGTCGCAACCGACCACATCGCGCAGATTCGAAATCAAGTTGTAAGTTTGCAGCGGGTCGGCAATGCCAACCGTATCGGCGACGCCGACGCGGTCGACGCCGGCCAGGTCCATCGCGCGGTACACTGTCATCACATCGGCAAAGTTGCTGCGGAAAGTATCTTCGGTGCTGAAGCGCGTTTCGACTTTATTCGCTCTGAGGAAGGCGATGACCTCCTGCCCGATCTCGATAACCTGTTCCAGGCTTTTGCCGTGGCTGTATTCGCGCATGTAGTTGGAAGTGCCGATGTAAACATCCGCGCCGTCTATGCCGCAGTCAACCGCCAGTTTCGCATCGTCCAGGTTGGCGCGAATATGCGTCAGCAACTTGAAGCGCCGCGGCATATCGGCGATTGCTCGGACGGCGTTAGCGCTCTGTGGGCTGGCAATCGGCGTCGACAGTTCCATGTATTCCACGCCGAATTGATCCAGCAGCGCGGCGATCTCCCGTTTGTCGTCGATTGTGAAATGCGTGCCGCGGAATTGCTCGCCCTCGCGCAGGGTGGAATCGATAAAATGGAATCCGCCTGCGGGTATCTCTCGTCTGTGCATCGGCCAACCACCAATCTTCTATATGCTCTCGAGCACTCGGGTCAAAACCTCTATCGCCCGCAGATACTCGTCCAGGTCAATATGCTCATGCGGTGTATGATCCAGCGCCGAATCGCCCGGGCCATAAGCCAGTATCGGGCAATTCCATACCGGTCCCACCACGTTCATATCCGAGGTGCCGGTCTTGTAAACGAAGCGAGGGACGCCGCCGGCCGCTCGTATCGCGCGGCGGAACTGACGACTCAGTTCGCTGTTGCGGTCGCCGGTGAAAGCGCTTTCCGGTCCGCGAGCTTCTACCCTTGCGCCATCTGTATCCGGCAACTGCTCGCTCAAGTCGGCCGGATCGACGCCCGGCGGCAGGCGCAAACCGATAGTCATTTCGGCGATGCCATTGACGCCATCCTGCCAGGTATTGATGTCGCGCAGCGAGGCATCCAGCCGGCCGAAGATGGAATCATGCTCCTGATTGTAATCGTGGCAGCGCGCCTGCACCAACTGCCAATAATCGAGCGCGCGCTCCGCCGGGCTAGGCGCATCGCCGGCGCTATGGGCCAGTCCGCCTTCCCAGCGCCAATCCAACAGCAGCCGTCCCTTGTATCCCAGCGTGATCCGGTCCCAACGCGATGGCTCGCCGATGACGCAAAACTCCGGCTGATACCGCGTCAGCGCGTGACGCGCGCCCCGGCTCGTCGCCGCTTCTTCTTCCACCGCGCCGATGACAAGGACGCGCAGGTCGTCCGCGATATCAGCGCGTTGAGCCGCGGCCGCGAATGCGCACAGCGGTCCCTTGGCGTCAACCGCGCCCCGCCCGTATAAGTTGCGCCCCTCGCCGCGTACCGCTGGAAAACCGGCGAAGGTGTCAATATGCCCCAGGAGAACAACCTCGCGGGGGCCGCTGCCAACGATGCCAACCGCATTGCCGACCTCATCGACAAAGGCGTCGTCGAATTCATTGGCGCGCATCCAATTGGCAAGGAAAGCGGCCGCCTCCGCTTCATGACAAGACGGGCTGGGAATCGCCACCAGATCGCGCAGCAGTCTCTCTGCGTTCCTGTCGCTTATCGCGCTCATCGCTCAGCCCAGTACCTCATCAATAGCGGTGATAATCTGTCCCAGTTCATCCCGGCTGATGACCAAGGGCGGCAGCAAGCGCAAGGTATTCAGTCCGGCCGGCAGCGCCAATACGCCGCATTCTTGCAGCGCTTTCAGTACCGGCGTCACCCGACCGCGCAGCTCCAGCCCGACCATCAGGCCGCGCCCGCGAATGGCGCGCACGCCGCGCAGGTCAAGCGCTTCCAACTCGTCAAGCAGCCAGCCGCCATTGGCTTGCGTCCGCTCGACCAGCCCTTGATCGCGAATCGTCGTGAGCGTCGCAATCGATGCGGCGCAAGCCAAAGGATTGCCGCCGAAGGTGCTGCCATGCGTCGCCCGGTCGATCTGTCCGTGCGCGGTCCGCCAGCAGACTGCGCCCATCGGCAAGCCCCCGCCGATTGCCTTGGCCAGCGCCACGATGTCGGGCACGATGCCGGCATGCTCGAAGCCGAACCACTTTCCCGTCCGGCCGAATCCGGTCTGTATCTCGTCGATGATCAGCATCGCGCCGGTCTTGTCGCATTGATCTCGCAGCGCGCCCAGATAGTCGATGTCAGCCGGATGCACGCCGCCTTCGCCTTGCACACTTTCGACCACGACCGCTGCCGTTTCCCGCGTGATTGCATCCCGCGCGGCGGCCGCATCGTTGAAGGCAATATGTTCAACCCGCGGCAGCCAGTCTTGAAAAGGTTTGCGATATTTGGGCGTCCAGGTCATCGACAGAGCGCCGGTCGTTCGGCCGTGAAACGCGCGCTTCGCCGCCACGATACCGCCCCGCCCGGTCAGCAATTTCGCCACCTTCAGCGCGCCCTCAATCGCTTCCGCGCCGCTGTTGCACAAAAAGAAATGGCTGAGATCGGCCGGCGTGATGTTATCCAGCAAGGCGAGCAACTCCGCCCGCCGGTCGTTGTAGAAAGACTCGTGAATCGAAACCAAGGTTCTAGCTTGTTCATTGATGGCCTTCAATACCGCCGGGTGACAATGACCCAACGCTGCCACGCCTTGCCCGCTGGTGGCATCCAGATAGCGCCTGCCCGTAACATCCCAAACGTAGACGCCTTCGCCCCGCACGAGCGCGGTCGGCCGCTTGCCGTAGGCGCCCGAGCCAAGCCGATCTTCCAGCTCAAAAAGCCTGCCTGTTTCGATCATCTTGTGAACCATGTTCCTTCGCCAGCCAGCGCCTTTGAGACAGCATTTCGCGCTCGGCCATCCGCGATGACCACGCTTTTGACGCCTTGCGTCAGCGCTTCCCCCGCCGCCAGCACTTTCCGTTTCATGCGCCCCTGCGCCCAATTCAGCGCCGCGTCCAACTGAGCAAACTCGACCCGGCTGACGAAGCTGTCTTCATCGGGAAACTCGCGATACAGACCGCGCACATTGCTCAAAATAACCAATGTATCCGCTCCCATAGCGCCAGCCACCGCCGCCGCCGCTCGGTCGCCATCGACATTCAGCAAGCCATCTTCGCTTGTCGCCATCGGCGGCAGCACCGGCACATGCTCAACCTTGATTGATTCGTGCAAGCTCGCGCAATCCACCTGTCGTATCGCACCGCTGTGGTCATCGCGGACCACGCGTATCCGACCATTCACCACCGCGCGGATCGCCCGCTTGCGCTCGCCCCGCAGGACAACATGGTCTCGGCTGAATCCCCGCGCGCAGACGCCACGCAGGTCCAGCGCCGCCACGATCTCATCATTGACTTGCCGCGCGGCGCAGACGTAGACCTCTCTCGCCTCAGGCGGCGTATAACGCGAACTGTGTCCGGAAGGCGAAGTCAGCGATTGCACCGCAACCCCTCGCTCGGCGCATAGCCGATTCATCGCCGCGCTGACGCCGTGCGCCACAACCAGTGAACGCTCCGCCGCGATGCCCGCCAAATCGCTGCAAGCGGCCGCTACATCCAGCCCCTCGCCGCCGCCTAATTTCACCAACAACAGATCTCCGCCCGACATCGCTTTTCGACCTCTACGGATAAACGCCGGGGAACTCGAGCCCGGTCGTCTCATCGAAACCATACATGAGATTCAGCGATTGCACCGCGCTGCCGGCCGCGCCCTTGCCCAGATTGTCCAGCGCCGCGATGAGCACCAGATGCCGGCCATCCTCAGCCAGTTCAAAGCCGATATCGCAATAATTCGTGCCAGCCACCACCCGCGGCTCCGGCAGTCGATGCAAACCGACCTTGCCGCTGACCAGCCGAATGAAGGGCTCATCGCGATATTGCGCGCGATAAAGGCGCCAGATATCCCGCTCCACCATGCTTTCCTTCAAAGTGCAATGCGCCAGCAGATGCACGCCGCGCACCATCTCGATCGCTGTGACGGCAAATCGTATCGGCTGCTCACAGCCCAATACCATCCCTACTTCCGCCATATGCCGATGCCCGGTCGCCTTGTAAGTGCGGACGGCGCCGCTGCGCACGGGGTGATGCGAGCCGGCGTTGCTCTTGTTGCCGCCTTCGGAAGACCCGACCTTGATCTCGATCATCGCGCCTTCCAGCAAGCCCGCCTGTGCCAAAGGCCGCAGCGCCAGGTTCACCGCCGTCGCGTTGCAGCCGACGCCGCTCACATAATCCGCGCCCTGAAGCCGCTCGCGATTCACCTCCGGCAAACCATATACAAAGCGCTTGAGCCAGTCCGGCGCCGGATGCGCTGCGCCATACCAGCGCTCATAGTCATCAGCCCCAGCAAGCCGGAAATCCGCCGACAGGTCGATCAGCTTGTCCGCCAGCCCGGCGTAACGCTCGATACTCCGCGCGGCCGTGCCATGCGGCAGCGCCAATATCAGCAGGTCAGTTTTCCCCAAGGCATCGGGATGGACGAACTTCAATCTCGAGACGCCGCGCATATTCGGATGCGCTGTATGCGCGTAGCGCCCGGCTTGCTCGCGGCTCGTGATCTGCGTCACTTCGGCATGTGGATGGAAATGCAGCAGACGCAGCAACTCGCCGCCGGTGTAGCCGCTGCCGCCGACGATACCGGCTCGAATCATGCCAATACCTCGATCTGCCGAATAACATAATCAATAACTTCCTGCGCGATGTCCACGCCGGTCGGCTTGCTGCTGTTGCGGAATTCCATCGTGTGATTGATCTCGTTGACGACATAATTGCCAGCCGCGTCTTCCAGCAGATCAATCGCCAATATGCCGCCGCCAACCGCTTCAGCCGCCCGCGCGCAAATCTCATTCAACTGCTTGGTCATGGGACAATTCGTCGCCTGCCCGCCGCGAGCGGTGTTCGTAATCCAGTGATTCGACGCCCGATATATCGCTGCGATTGTGCGGTCGCCCACGACGAAGGCGCGGATATCGCGACCGGGTTTGTCGATGTATTCTTGTACGTAATAGATATGATGATTGTAATCGCCCAGCGTTTGCCGATGCTCAAGGATCGCTTCGGCGCTGTCCCGGTTGTGCACGCGCGCCAGCAGCCGCCCCCATGACCCCGTCACCGGCTTGAGCACCGCCGGATACTCGACATCTTCGATCGCTTGCATCGCGCTGTCCGGTGTGAACGCCACCCGCGTATGCGGCTGTGGAATGCCATGCCGCGTCAAGGCGATGCTCGTGCGCAGCTTGTCGCCGCAGATGGCCGCCGTCTCATAAGTGTTGAAGCTGCGCAGGCCCCAGCTGTTGAGCACCGCCAGCGCGTACATCCCCCGCGAGGTGCTGACGCAGCGCTCGAAGACCAGGTCATAATCCCGCCAGGCAATGCCGGAGGGCGCCTTCTGCTCCGCGCCTTGCGATATGTTGAAGTTCAACTCGCGGTCGAGAATGATGTCGGGGCTGATGCCGCGATTGTTAAACGCCGCCAGGATCAGCTTCTCCTCGGCACGAATATGGGTGACCAGCAAGGCAACGCGCATGCGTTTTATTCTCCCCAGTCCTCTTCTACCTCGGGCGCCAACTCCAACTCAATCGGATCCAGGCTCATGATTTCCAGTTCCACACCACATTCGGCGCAGGCTATCAACTCGTTCTCCATCGCATCATCCGGTGTCTCCACTTCGGCATCGCATTCCGGGCAGAGCGGCGTTTCGGCTGTCATCATCTTCTCTCCTTGGCTCCAAAGCTCAAAATCAAAAAACCCGCCGTATGGGGCGGGTGAGTGTTCGATCAAGGGGTCAGCACAAACAAGCCCATACTTAGTGGGTGTGAGTCTTCTTGGCCTTCTTGCTTGCGTACGACATAGCATGTTCGCCTTGTCCATCAAGGACTCTTACTCTATAACCTATGGCGCGCTTCAACTAGAATCACTTTGTACGAAAAAACCAATATAACAAATGAAATCCTGCCTAAAATCCGAATCTCGCGAGACTCTCGTCCAGCGGCTTGATGTACTTGGCGCCGAAAATTATGAGATGCACCAACAGCGGATACAGATTATAAATGTGTCGCCGAAGCTCGACGAAGTCTTTATCAATAGACTTTATCTCGCGGTAAGCGGCGAAGACATCTTCACCGAAGCCATCGAACAGCATCATATACGCCAGTTCCATTTCGTAATGCGCGTAATAAAGCGCCGGGTCGATGATGCCGGCGACGCGATCGCCGCGCACAATAATATTCGTTCGCCATATATCGCCATGTATCAGCGCCGGCTGCTCCGGCTCGATCAGGTACTCGTCCAATACTTCGGCGAATGCCAGCAGCCGCGTTTCCAATTCAGGCGGCAGCTCGCCCGATTCCCGCGCCACCCCCGTCATGTAGAGCAGCCGGTTCTCGCGAAAAAACTTGATCCACGACGGCGTCGGCGGATTGGGCTGATGCAGCGGACCGATCAGCGTGTCCCGCTCCAGCCCATACGCGGTCCCTCTCGTCTGGTGGCAGCGCGCCAGCAGCCGGCCTAGGTGTCGCAGGCTGGCTGGCCTGAATTCATCTTCGCCCGCGATATACTCCAGCAGCAAGAGGTCCGGCTCAGCATGTATCACGCCGGGCGTCGGCAGAGCCGTCCGCTCCTGCAAGATGTTCAGCATGTACGCTTCTATCCTGAGGTCGTGGCTTTTTTCGCCCGTCTTGACGACGACCGAGCCGCCATCGGCGAAGTCAATGCGCGCGACCTGGCTGATCTTGCCGCCGGTCAGCAGTTGCATTCGCCGCGGCTCGCGCTGGACTATCGCACGAATTCTCTCTAATGTGGATGATCTGGTCATGTTCGCACCAGTCTCGCCTTATCAAATAATCTAATTCTCTGCCCTCGTTTAACTCGGTGTACTCGGTGGCAAAACCCTGTACCGGATGCGCTGAGATTGCCCACTTCCGCAACGACACACGGCTTGACAGTGTGGAAGGCCCACCTGTATAATGCGCCGATTATGCTCGATATGTGTCCGTAGGTACAGGAGAAAGACGATGGGGCCCCTTCCAAAACGGAAAGTCTCCAAATCGAGGCGAAACCGCCGCCGCGCTCACGACGCCCTGGTCCTCAACCACCTGGTTGAATGCGAAAGCTGCGGCGAGTATCACATCGCGCATCGCGTATGCCCAAAGTGCGGGTCTTATCGTGGCGAGCAGGTTGTTGAAGTCAACGAAGATTAGCCCATGGTTTGCCGCTAACTCGGAACCGTGCCGACGCCGCACGGTTTTTTTGCATTCGTCAAAAACATGATGCTTGCCATAGAGAAATAATGCGATGGACTGGAATACGACCGCCGCCATCTTCCCCGGCCAGGGCTCGCAAGCGCTTGGCATGGGCGCGGACTTCGCTCAGCGCTACGACATCGCGCGCGAGACCTTCGCCCAAGCCGACGATCTGCTCGGCTTCAAGCTGTCTGAAATCTGCTGGCGCGGGCCCGCCGCCGAACTGAACCAGACCATCAATACGCAGCCGGCGCTCTACGTCAGCAGCGTGGCGATCTGGCGCGTCCTGCGCGACTTGGTGCCAGCGGCGCAACCGGCCTGGCTGGCCGGGCATAGCCTGGGCGAATTCAGCGCTCTGACCGCCGCCGATGCTCTCAGCTTCGAGCAAGGCATCAAGCTGGTGCGCGCGCGCGGACGTTTCATGCAGGAAGCCGGCGACCAAAACCCCGGCGCCATGGCGGCTGTGCTGGCGCTTGAGGCGGCCCAGGTCGAGGCGCTTTGCGCGTCTGTATCGCGGGAGACCGGCGCGGTCGTCGTCCTGGCGAATGACAATTGCCCCGGCCAAGCGGTCGTCTCCGGCGAGATCGCCGCGGTCGATCGCCTGATCGCCCAGGCTGCCGAAGCGGGCGCGCGCCGGGCTGTGAAGCTGGCTGTCAGCGTCGCCGCCCATTCGCCGCTCATGGCCACCGCTCTGGAAGGTTTTCTGCAAGCCCTGCGCGAGACCGACTTCTCGCCGCCGGCCGTCCCGGTATACGGAAATATAAAGGCGGAACCGCTGCGCGATGTCCAGGCCATCCGCCAGGAACTCGATCATCAATTGACGCAATCGGTGCGCTGGACGGACTCCATGCGCGCCATCATCGGCGCGGGCGCGCAAACTTTCATCGAGGTCGGCGCCGGCAACGTGCTCACCGGCTTGCTGCGTCGCATCGACCGTTCAAAGGCGCGTGTCAACCTCAATAACATCAAATCCCTCGACGCCTTCCTCGCTTCGCTAAACTAATTCTCGCTTTTGGCTTTATGCGTGAACATATACTCGCCCATTCCTAACCGATCTCTGCTACCCTGGTCAATATGAATGCCATAACGCCAGTCCAGCATCTAATCCGAAATCATGCCGTACATAATCCAAAAGACAACGGTATTCGAACCAAATTCTCCAATGAAGTCCCCGGAACGCCGCTGTATCGATACTGTGTCAATAGATACTCGCAAATTTGCCAGAATTTATTTGTATCTTCCCATACTCCGCCCACCCTTTTCCATACTCCGCCCAGCTTTTACTTGCATCTGCCGCAAGAGCAAGACCGACGCGATGCGAACAGAAGACGACTCCATTCGCGCGGCAGGCGGACTCAGCAAGGGCGAATCTTTTGTCCCAGATCAATCAAGCCCCAACTGAAGCGACAGGCCAGTGAACAAGGGAATGCGGTACACTTGTTGGCGGCTGCATGCCAATTGCGGATGACCCAACCGATGCGTGGTAATAGAGCGAGAGCCCTCTAATGTCTGACTTGATCCTCACCCGCCGCGATGGCGCTGTCTTCGAGCTCACGCTGAATCGCCCCAAGCAGCGCAACGCCATTAACGACGAGATGATGGAGGCCATCTCCGCCGCCATGGATGAGGCGGAAGCGCAATTCTCGCGGGGCGCGCGCGCCGTCGTCATCCGCGCCGCCGGCCGCGTCTTCTCCTCCGGCATTGACCTCAACCAATTCCTGGCGCCGGATACAGACGTCCATGACAACCTCTTCCCCTTCACCGCCCGCTATCAGTCGATTCTCAACAAGATCGAACGCTGCTCGCTGCCGGTAATCTGCGTGATGCAAGGCTACTGTCTTGGGCTGGCGCTGGAGCTGGCGCTGGCTTGCGACTTCCGCATCGCCGTCGAGCGTGTCAAGCTGGGTTTGCCTGAAACCCGCCTGGGCATCATACCGGATGTCGGCGGCACGGTGCGCCTGGTCAAACTCATCGGGCCATCCCGCGCCAAAGACCTAATCATGACCGGCCGAAATATCGAATTGTCCCAAGCGCTGGAATGGGGCTTGGTGGATGCGGTCTACCCAAAAGCGGAGCTGGAGCGGGGCGTCGCCGACTTTGTGGACGCGCTTGCGGCGGCGGCGCCGCTGGCGGTGAGTTACGCCAAGCGTGTTATCAATGATATTGTTGATAATCCGCGCGGGCTGAACATTGAGGCTTGGGCGCAGGCCCAGCTTTTCCGCAGCGACGATTTCCGCAATGCCGTGGCCGCCATGCTCGACAAGTCCTACCCGATCGACTGGGAAGGCAAATGATCGCCCTCAGTCGACATCGCCGATGACGTCCCGCAGTTTGCCCTCCGCCAGCTTCAGCAAGTGGCGGGCGCCCTCGGCGTCAACGCGCTTCCGCTGCATCACGACCGCGGTCTTCACCTCAAGCTCCGCAAGCTCGAGCAGCTGCCTGGCCCGCGCTTCGTCCGTGCCGCCCAGCCGCTGGACCAGCCGATTAGCGCGCCGCATCAGCTTCTCGTTGGTGACTTTGACGTCCACCATGAGGTTGCCGTAAACTTTGCCCAGGCGGACCATGGTTGCCGTGCTCAGCATATTGAGGATCATCTTCTGGGCGCTGCCCGCTTTCATTCGCGTCGAGCCGCTGATGACCTCCGGTCCCAGATCGACGCTGATGCCGATGTCCGCCAACTCGGTTAGAGGCGAATCGGGATTGCAGGCGATGGCGATGGTGCGCGCTTCCCGCTCGCGCGCGTAGCGCAGCCCGCCGATAACGTAGGGAGTGCGTCCGCTGGCGGCGATGCCACAGACCACGTCGCCGGCCCGCAAGCCGCGCGCCTCGAGGTCTCGCTCGACCAGCGCCGGGTCGTCCTCGGCGCCCTCCACCGCCCGCGTGAATGCTCCCTCGCCGCCGGCAATCAAGCCTTGTATCAAGTCCGGCGGCGCGCTAAATGTGGGCAGGCATTCAACCGCGTCCAGGATGCCCAGCCGCCCGCTGGTGCCCGCGCCAAGGTAGAACAGCCGTCCGCCGCCCTTCAGCGCGTCGACGACGACATCCACGGCGCGGGCAATCTGCGGCAGCGCTTGCCGAACCGCCAGCGCAACTTTGGCATCTTCGGCGTTTATAACGGCGAGGATGTCGCCGGTGGCGAGTTTGTCTATGCGCCGGCTGTTAGGATTGTCCGATTCGGTCTTGAGCGTCATGGCAATTATTTCCCGCTCCATTCGATTCTTGCCAGCAGGGCGGCGCCAAGTACCGGCGAATGCTTGGCGACAGGGAGCTCGGGCAAAGCCAGCCGATCCGCAACGCGTCGCGAAAGCAAGTTGTCATTATCAAGCAAGCCGCCGGCGAAGCCCACCGACGCGCCCGGCCAGTTCAGGCGCGAGCGCATCAGGCCGACCTGGCGGGCCAGGCGCTCCGCTGCAGATTCCACGATGTCTTTTGCCCATTTGCCGCCGGAATCCGCCGCTTGGATGTCATTTGCCGCCAACTCCAGGACGAGCTCGGCCAGGCTCGCGATTCGCGCCGCGGGCGTCTCTTCCGCCCGATACAGCCAGGCGATCAACTCGCGCGGTGTTTCCAGTCCGAGCGCATTGAGGCAGATGCGGATCAGCGGATCGTCATCGTTGGAAAAGCCCTCGTCAAACCGCGCGGTGACGCGGCGCAGCAATTGCAGGCCGAGCCAGTAGCCGCTGCCATCGTCGCCCAGCAGGTAGCCCCAGCCGCCGATTTGCAGGCGTTGGCCATTTTGCGCGTTGCCGTATACAGCGCTGCCAGTACCAGCGAGAAGCAGGATGCCGTGGCGCTGGCCAAGCGCCCCAACCAAGGCGATCTCAAGATCGGAGCTGGGCACGAGCAAGCTTGCGGGCAGGGCAGGTCTGACCGACTCGATAAGCCAGTCTTCGCTATGCAGGTTGGAGGCGCCGGCGATGCCGATTGCCAGGGCGGCGATGTCGCGCGGCTGGAGGCGCGCTTGGTCGAGGGCGTCCGCGATTCCGCGTTGAATGACTGCCAGGGCGGCCGCGCGCCCGACCGTATTGGGGTTGGCCGCCTGGCTGACAATTGAGCAGAGGGGACGGAGGTCGGCGTTGACGATGGCGATGCGCAGCTTGCTGCCGCCGCCGTCAATGCCCATGAACAGGGTTTGGTTCATCGCGGGTCGATCGCTTCGACGATGAGGTCGTGGAAGGCGCGGCGGAAGGCATGAATGCCATCCGGATCACGACCGTGATAAACGCGATTGCTTAGGACGGCGCAGACAAGTTGACGAGCGGGATCGATCCAGAGCGAGGTTCCGGTGAAACCGGTGTGCCCGTAGGATTCCGCGCTGTAACGGTCTCCGGCGGAAGAATCGGAATCGGCTTTCAGCATCCAGCCCAGCCCCAGCCTGAATTGTCCACGAATCTGCTGGCGCGTGGCGTTAGCCCGCAGGTCGCGGCTGATGGCGAGGCGCTTATCGCCCGTGAGCCAGGCTTGGCCGAAGCGGGCGACATCGGCGGCGGTGGCGAATAGACCGGCGTGACCGGCGATACCGCCGACGCCGCAGGCATTTTCGTCGTGGACCTCGCCCCAGGCGCGGCGATGACGCCAATGGTCGTCATATTCTGTCGGCACGATCTTGTCTCGCGGGATGCCATTGATCAATGGATTGTAGGTAAAAGTTGAGAGGCCCAGAGGTCGCAGGACGAGTTCTCGTACTGCTTGATCCAGTCGACAACCCTGTAAGCGGGCGACAGCTTCACCCAGGAGCATGATGCCGATATCGGTATAACGCACGGTCTCGCCGATTGCGCCGGCGAAGGGAAAATCGACCATAGCCGCCAAGCCTTTGCGCCAACGCTCGGCCGCGTATGGCTGGCCCGGCGCCGGTGATGGAGGCGGTTCGTCAGCCGCCAGCAGATAGACCGAGCGCCAGGGTGGCAAGCCCGAACTGTGAGTCAGCAGATGCCGGAAGGTGACATCGACGGGATCAACGGTCCCTCCGCGATAGGGCGCCTCGATGGCCAGGAAGTTTCGCGTGTGGGGGTCTTGTCCGCTGCCAATCGCGCGAGGATTGAGCTGACCGAACTCGGGCAGGACATGGACCAGCCGGCTATCGAGCGAGACTTTGCCCGCGTCAGCCAGGACGAGGAAGCTCGTCTCGACGAGGAGCTTGCTGACGGAAGCCAGGTCAAAAAGCGACTCGGTGCTGACCGCGCGCCGACGAGTCTCCGGGTCAATCCAGCCCCAGGCATCATGCAGGACAGGTTCACCTTGACGCATCAGGCAGACGCTGAGGGCGGGAAAAGTCCGCGGCAGGTGCTTTTCGATGAGCCGATTCAAGGCCGGCTGGGCGAAGTCGGCGCTCATGACAGCGGCACTGTGAGTTTGCCAGCCGGCTGGTAGTCGCCGCAAACCGCTTCGACCGCGGCGAGCAGCGATGGCCGGCTGTCGCCGTTGGCGCAAATGACCGTGTCGGCGTTCAAGAGCGAGCCGGCGTCGTAAGGATTACGGGCGCAGACTAGAATGGCGGCTTTTGCGCGACTGATAATGCGCCGGGCAAGCTGGAGTTGGCCAGGCTGCATGTGCGCGTTGCGGGTCACCAAAAGCGCGATGTCCGCGCCCGGCAGGATTCGCTCCGGCGCATCTGTCTTGGGCTTGGAGGCATCAAGCGCATGGCAGGCAACATGCTGGAGGCGTTCGCTGAGGCAGCGGGCAAAGAGGCTGTTCGACTTTTGATCGATCGCGTCCGAGATGCGGCCGGAGGCAAATTCGATGAGCGCCACCTTGCTTCGCTGCGGGTCGATTGGCCAGGCGCTGCCGCGTTTGACCATGACCGTGCCAGCGCGGGCGGCTTTCAGCGCGAGTGTTTGATGGGCGTCACAAGCGACCAGGTCCAGCGCCGGCCGATCGTCGAGGGGGAAGGTTGCCTTTAGCTGCTGGATGCGCGCGACGGACTGGTCAATGCGCGCCCGGGAAATCCGCCCCGATTTGGCAGCCCGCAGCAGGGCTCGGCAAGCTGCCTTCTGGCGGCGGCGCGAATGCGAATAGAGGGGCATATCGACCCCGGCTTCGACCGCCAGGACGGCCGCTTCACCGGCGCCGAAGCCGTGGGTGATGGCGTTCATCTCCATACAATCAGTGCAGACAGCGCCGTCGTAGCCGATTTCTTGACGCAGCAGACCGGTGACGATGCTTGGCGATAGCGTCGCCGGATGCTTGGCATCCAGCGCTTCATACATCACATGTGTCAGCATCACGCAGGCGGCATCGGCGTCGAGGGCGGCGCGGAAGGGGAGGAGGTCGTTATCATATACATAGTCCAGGGAGCCGGAGACTCTGGCCAGGGCAGCATGAGTGTCGATGACGGTATTGCCGAGCCCGGGAAAATGTTTGACGGTGGCGGCGATGCCGGCGCGCTGAAAGCCGCGAATCTGGGCGGCTACGATTTGACTGACCAGATCGTGGTCAGCGCCAACAGAGCGCGTGCTCACTGAGGGATTGTCGGGCTGATGCGCGATATCGGCGACCGGGGCGAAATTCCAGTTGATGCCCAGCGCGGCCAGTTCCCGCCCCAGCATAAAGGCGATGTCTTCGGCGAGTTGCGGGTCGCGCGCCGCGCCCAGGGCCATGGCGCCCGGGCTCTCGGTGAAGCCCTGACGCAGCCGGGCGACGATGCCGCCTTCTTGATCGATGCCGACCAGAATCGGGAAGGGGGCGGCGGCGCGACAGTCGTCGACAAGCTGCTTGACTTGGCGCGGTGATTCAATATTGCGGGCGAAAAGATAGATGCCGCCGATGCGTCCGCTGGCGAGCCAATCCAGGATGTGGCGCGGCGGGCTGAGCCCGTCAAAGCCCACCATCATCATTTGGCCGATTTTCTGTTCCAGCGACAGCATGGTCAGGCCTCGGTCGGCAGCAACTTGTGGCGCTTGACTTCCCAGCGAATCATAAACTGATACACGAACCAGGTCAGGAGCGCGCCGACAAATATGAAGAGACTGATGGATTCAGCGCCGATGTGCTCGGCGAAAATGCCGCCCATGCCGGTCAATGCAGCGCCGCCAAGACCGGCGGAACCGACCTGGAAGCCGATGGCGTTGGCGGCGTGCCGCGGGCCGACACGGCGGTTGGTCTGGAGGATCAGAATGGGGAAGATGGCGGCCAGGCCGAAGCCGATGCCGAGCAAGCCGACGAAGCTCAGCGCTTCATTCAAGTTCAGGAAAAGGAGGAGCGCGCCGAGCAGCGAAGAGGCGAAGCAGATGTTGAGCAAAGTACGGTCGCCCAGGCGCATGGCCAGCAAGCCCATCAGGATGCGGCCGATGGTGAAGCTGGCCCAATAGGCGCCGACCCAGGCGCTGGCGATTTCCTGCGGGAGGGCGCGCGCTTCAATGAGCAAGGTGTTGGCCAGTTGTCCGGCGCCGATTTCGATGCCGCCGTAGAGGAAGAAGAAGAGCAAACCGATCAATACGATAGGCTGGCGCAGGCTTTCCGTCATCGTCGTGCCGGCAGTTTTCGCTTTGGGCTGGTCGGCAGGTGGATCCATGCGCCAGTAGGATAAGCTGCGAAAAATGACAAGACCCAGAAGCAGAACGACAGCGCCGACGACCAGGTAGCTGGCTTGCCAGTTGCCGCCTTGGTCGAGCACGAAGTATGTCACGATGGCCGGCGCGATGGTCAGGCCGATGCCCCAGCAGGCGTGCAGCCAATTCATTTCTGCCGTGCCGTAATTGGCGGAGACGAAGTTGTTCAAGCCGGCGTCTATCGTGCCTTTGCCGATGCTGGTGATGAAGGCGACCGCGAGCAGGGCGATCCAAAAAGGCGCCAGCGCATAACCGAGCAAGCCGAGCCCGGCGATAGCCATACCGCCGACGAGCACCGGACCGAGGGAGAATTTGCCAATGAGCGAGCCGCTGAGAAAGGCGGCGATCAAGCCACCGAGCATGGCGGCCGGCGCCAGCGCCGCGAGCGAATCGTGCGAGACGCCGAAGGTCGATTGCATGTAGGTCCAGGCGATGTTAAGCAAGCCGGAGGCGATGCCGATTACGACGAAGATGAGGCAAGCGGTGAAGATGGGAAATGATTTGCGCAGGTTCAAATTGGGCCGATGCTCCAGATAAGTTGCGCCCAATCATACCTGTCTGGATTGTTGGCGCAATGGTGGCGTGGACGACATGGCGGCGCCGCGGCGGGATGCCGAGCTGTCGCTGCTATGTTAGACTTTGGCAGAGCGGATTCAGTAGGGTTCTGAGGGAGATTATGAGCGCGCGGGACGAGCAGGACCTGATTGAAGTTCGCCCCGATGAGCGCTTTGATGAAGCGCGGCTGCATGACTACTTGCGCGGGAAGCTGCCAGGGGCGGATGTCGCGATGCGCGTCAAGCAGTTTTCCGGCGGGAAAGCCAATCTGACCTATTTGCTGCAATTTGGCGCCGATTGCGATTATGTATTGCGCCGTCCGCCGTTGGGTCCGTATGCGCCGAGCGCGCATGACATGGGGCGGGAGTATCGCGTGCTCTCGGTTCTTCATCGGGCTTTTGAGCTGGCGCCACGGGCGCATCATTTCTGCGAAGACGGAGAAGTGCTGGGCGCGCCCTTTTTTATCATGGAGCGCCGTCGGGGCATCGTCGTGCGAGGGGCGATGCCGGAGCGCTTTGCGGGCGACAGTGACGCGCCGCGCCTGATGAGTCAAGCTTTGGTGGATGCGCTGGCGGCTTTCCACGCCGTGGATTACGCGGCGCTGGGCCTTTCCGAGCTGGGGCGCCCGGCCGGCTTCATCAAGCGACAGGTGGAGGGCTGGAACCGGCGTTGGGGAGCGGCTAAGCTGGAGGATGACGCGCAGGTGGACGCCATCTATCGCTGGCTGAGCGAACGCCTGCCGGAGAGCGCTTACAGCTCGCTGGTGCATAACGATTACAAGCTGGACAATACGATGTACAGCGCGGAGGATCCGGCGCGCATCGTCGCCATTTTCGATTGGGATATGTGTACGCTGGGCGATCCGCTGTCCGATGTGGGCATGCTGCTGACCTATTGGACGCAGCCGGATGATCCGCCGCTGGTCAAGGGAATCGGCACGATGCCGCCGGGCGACTACGGGTTCTTCAGCCGGCGGGAAATTCTGGAGCGCTATGCTCAGAGGAGCGGCCGCGACCTGACCAATATGGGCTTTTATCATGTGCTCGGCATCTTTCGCCTGCTTGTGATATTGCAGCAGATCTATGTGCGTTATGTGCGCGGTTTCACGCAAGACCAGCGCTTCGCGCAATTGGGCCTGGCGGTGCAGGGCTTGATAGCGTGGGCGCATGATGTCATGGAGAGCGCGCGGGACTAGACAAATTTCAGGCAGTCGCTGGTCGCGTTTTCGATGTCGCTGTAGTAACCGCGCAGGTGGGCGTGGTCATCGGGGATGGTCTGCGCCAGTTGATACATCGCTTCGGTAATCATCTGCGAGAGTTCGCTGCGAGGGATGCGCTTGCGTCCGGCGCTGCGGAAGCGGAAGGGCGGGCCGAAAACAACTTTGGCGTAGGCGCGGCGCAGTCGCTTGAGCCGCTTCCGCCAATCTTCCGCGCCACAGATGGCGGCGGGCACGATGACGGCATCGGCTTTGGTGGCGATGTAGGCCAGGCCGTCCTTGCCTTGCTGCAAGCCGCCGGGGTGGCGGGTGCCTTCCGGCGCCATCAAGACGAGTTGCCCGCTTTTGAGCAGGGCGATGGTTTGCATCAGCGCTTTGCGGTCATATTCGCCGCGGTGGATGGGGAAGTGGCCCCATTGGCGCAGGAACCAGCCGGCGACCGGTATGCTGAAGTTTTCTACTTTGGAGAGTGAAACTGTGTGGCGGAAAGGAATGCTCACGGTGACGACGATGGGGTCCAGATAGGAGACGTGGTTGATCATCAGGCAGGTGGGACCCTGACGCGGGACATTGGGCAGACCTTCAACTTCGACCTTGCAGAAGGTGGGGACGGCGGCGCGCAAGAGCGGATGCATCCAGCGGCGGTTGCGGTCGTAGCGGGGCTGGCGGGCGAAGTATTCTTCTATGCTCAGTTCGTGAGGCATTGATGTAACCCGGGGGCTCAGCGCCGGGATTTGCGTTTGCGCTCGCGGCGGCTGCGGCGGATGTCGTTTAGTTCGCGGGCGGGCGTCTGGAGGGCTTGGACTTCGTCCTCATCGAGTTGGTACCAAGCGCCTTTGCGCAGGGTGCCCAAGCCAAGCTGGCCGATGTGCGTGCGGACAAGGCGAATGACCGGATGGCCGAGCTGGGCGGCGACGCGGCGTATCTGGCGCTTGCGCCCCTCGAGCATGACGATGCGCAAAATCGTTGAGCGCTTGCTGGATTGCAGCGCTCGGACAGAGCAGGCGGCGGTGCGGC
The DNA here is from genome assembly GCA_022822545.1 of Anaerolineae bacterium. GTDB lineage: Bacteria > Chloroflexota > Anaerolineae > Aggregatilineales > Phototrophicaceae > UBA6055. The sequence continues at coordinate 158,086 of JAJEBE010000021.1, read as the reverse complement.
TGCCATCGAGCCAGACGCCGCTTTCCCAGGCCTCGATGGTCTGGGGGGAGACTTTGCCTTTGACGGTGACCTTGTAGGTCTTGGTATGTTCGTAGCGGGGGTGGCTGATACGGTTGGCCAACTCGCCATCGTTGGTGAGGATGAGCAAGCCTTCGCTATCGGCATCCAGGCGGCCGATGGTGAAGAGATGGCCGGGCAGATCCACCAGTTCGCGGATGGTGGGACGGTCGTCATCTTCGGCTTGGTTGACGCTTAGTACGCCTTTCGGTTTGTTGACGACGATATAGAGCGGCTCGAAGATATTGCTGATACGGACGCCGTCGACCAGGATGACGTCCTTGCGCGGATCGGCTTTGGCGCCGAGGGCGATGATTTTCCCGTTCACCTGTACACGGCCCTGGCTGATGATGGCCTCGCAGCGGCGGCGGGAACCGATATCGGCTTGCGCCATGAGTTTCTGTACGCGCTCGGTTGGCACGGTCTGTCCTTTCGGCGTTGGAGCCGCATTGTGTTCGCGGCGGCCATCACTCAACATATCAAACTCTTTTGGCTAGCGCAATCAGCGGAATTGAGGGCTTGGCAGGATTATTGGCACAGATTGGCACGATTTGGGCAATGAGTATCCGTGTTTGCGCCAATGCTCTGGGCTAGCGTCGGCGGGGGTTTCGGGCGAAATTGGGCAGTCATTTGCGTTGGCGCGCGAAAAGTTCTTTTGCGCCAATGCAGTTGGTTTGATCTATTTGAAGTTGTGTGAGGAAGATGGTGGAATTCCCCTAAATTAAAATCATTAGTGTCGGACATGGTTCCTAATCCGGTAGCTTGGCAATTCGGTTTATGACGCTCGCTGAGATTATCGTAGCAGAGGCTGGGTTCGAATGGGCGATCAAATGTTCTCGTATTGGGAGATTCAAACGCTAGATGCCGAAGTCCTCTCGCCAGCGCTGCACATCGGCAAGGCTTACGTTGCCGCCGCAGACGATGACGACGATGTTCTGATCCGGCGTCACTGGAATCCGGCCAGTAGTGAGGGCGGCGATGCAGCAGGACATGGCGGGCTCAACGAGCAGCTTTTCATTTTCGAGTATATCCAGCAAGGCGGCGACCGCGGCCGCGTCGGAGACGGCGACGATGTCTTGAGCGCATTGCCTCATGATTTCGAAGTGTCGTTTGCCCGGCGCGCGCGAGCCGAGGGTATTGGCGATGGAGGTGATGGCGGGCAGGGTCGTGATGCGCCCGTTGTGGAAGCTCTGCGTCATCGAGTCGGCGCCGATGGTTTCGACGCCGTAGATTTGCGTCGCGGGCGACTTGGCGGCGAGGGCTGAGGTGATGCCGGCGATGAGACCGCCGCCGCCGATGGAGGCGACCAGCGCGTCAACCCGCGGCAAGGCTTCTAGCAGTTCCAGGCCGATGGTGGCTTGGCCGGCCATGACCGCGGCATCGTCGAAAGGGTGGATGTAGGTCAAGCCATCGCGCTCGACGGCGGCCAGCGCGCTTTGATTTGACTCATTCCAATTTGCGCCGGTCAGGATGGTCTGCGCTTGGAAGCTGCTGAAATCGTCGACTTTGGATTTTGGCGTGTTCTCGGGCAGATAAATGCGGGCGGGGAGATTGAGCGCTTGGGCGGCGTAGGCCAGGCCAAGACCGTGATTGCCGCCGGAAGCGGTGACCACGCCTTTGGCGCGCTGCGCCTCGCTGAGTTGAAGCACGGCATTGGACGCGCCGCGCGTTTTGAATGAGTGGGTGGGATTAAGAATTTCCAGCTTCAGGAAGATATTCGCGCCAAGCTTACGGCTGAAGTAATCGGAAGGAACAAGCGGTGTAGGCGGCGACAGCTGTTTGATGCGTTCGGCGGCGGCTTGAATGTCGGGTAATGGGATGAGCATGGAGCACCTGAATTGCCGGCTCAACGGTCGGCTGATTTGTCGGTGACGATGAATTGCAGCGGGATGCCCAGTAGCAGGCGCGTTTGGGCGACAAGGGTCGGCAGGGCGACCACGAGCAGCGTTAGGACAATCATGAAAGGGATGCTGAGCAACTCAAGGATGGACTCGGCAAAGGTATAAGGCGCGATGCGCGGCGGGCGAACGCGATAGTCCTGGATTTGGAAGACGACGACCAGGACAAGCATGAGCAAGCCGGAGATGGTGAGCAGAATCCAGGCGGGGTTGCTGGCGGCCAGGCCCTCGACGATATGCGCCAGCTTGTCGCCCGATGCCATGAACTGGTCGACTTTGACGGGCGCGATATCGGGGTGGAAGAAGACGGGCAGCTGTGAGCCGACGGTCAGGATCACCCAGCCGGCGCCGGCCAGCAGAATGTCGTGGGCGAGGCGGAGGAGGAGCTTAAGCGATTTCAGCGAGAAGACTTGCGGGTTTTCGATGAGTTTGGCGAGCATATAGCCGACTTCCTTGCTGCCCCAGGCGTGGCGGAGGGTCTGGCTGTAGCGGTTCTTGATGGACTGGAGGATATTGGAGCCGGTCGTAGAATCGGCCAGGAAAGGCAGGAAGATATGTTGAATCGATACTTGGCCGCCGGTGGCGAAGTAGGCTTTGATCAGCATATGCCATTCATCGGCGATGACATCGGTATCCCAGTTGCCGCTTTGCTCGAGCAGATTCAGGCTGAGCGAATAAGAAGACATCGGCATGGCCATCCACCAGGGCGCCGCGAGGTAGGCCAGTTCAAAGGCGGTGGCGTAGGTATTGATGATACGCATTAGCGGATTGACCTGCCAGATGTTGCCGTGGTAGCGAATGGGCGCTTGCCAGAATGTGCGATGACGGTCTTCATTGGTGGCGAAGTGATAAGTGAGGGCGGCGAAGTGATTTTCGTGCCAGCGAGTATCGGCGTCCATCGTGGTGAGGACGACGTGGTCCGTATCCAAGAGGAATTCGTCGACGACATTTTCCAGGAAGCGGTTGACGGCCCAGGACAGATTGGCGGATTTACATTGCATTTCGCCGATGCGTCCGCGCGGGTGAACGGTGAAATAGACGTTGGCGAAGTTGTCGGCATATTGACGGTGCAAGCTTTGGGCCTTTTTGTAGCTTTCCGGCTCGGCCGCTTCCATCGCCAGCAGGACAGATATTTGGGTTTTGGCGTTGTGCTGCAAGCTGAGTTGATCGAGCGTGCGGCTAAGGATTTTCATGGATTCGTTGTAATTAGGGATGATGACGAGGTGGCGCACACTGTGCCAGTCGAGCGCACTCGGTTCTTTTTCGTCGAGGTATTTTTGGTACCAGTCGATAGCTTCCCATTCTTTAATGCGACGGATGCCCATGCCATTGGCGATACCAGCGAGGAAGAAGCGAAAGGCTGAATAGGTGGCGATCAAGGCGGCGGTGAGCATAAGCGTCAGAGGAAAGGCGATGGCGCTGGCGATGGATACGAGCAAGGCGAGCCAGGCGATGAAGCCGGGAATGCCATCCAACACGCGTTCGGGGATAGGCGGTAGGGGAGCGCCGCCCCAAATCGAGCGGCCGACATCGGAAAGGCGAGGTGGTCTCGGGTTTTTCGATGTATAGGGCACTGTACAGTTTCGCTACAGGCGCCGCCCCAAGGCGAAAGACCTGCCCTTTGGTTAAAAGCAGAAAATCGCTAAGGCCAGAACGATTTTTTGCAAGTCTCTTGGCCAAGGCAATCGCGGTTATCATAACATAGGGGATAAGGCTGGCAAGCCGAAAGCGACGCGCCGGCGTTAGGGCGCTAGCGTTTGCCTTTGCCGCCTTTGAGGCCGCGCTGGCCGGCGAGCTCAACGAGATTTGTCTGATAATCGTAGATATTGCGGCGCTTAACGGCATAGGCATCGTGGGCGAGCGCCACCAGTTTTACGACGAGGTCCGAACGGGAATAGCCGTCCTCTTGCCAGAGATAAAAGGCGAGTGAGCCGGGCATGGTGTTGATCTCGTTGAGATAGACTTCGTCCTTTTCCGGGCGGACGAGGTAGTCGATGCGGGCGATGCCGCGTCCGTCAACGGCTTTGAAGGCGCTGATGCTGGTCTGCTTTATGCGGTCCGTAAGCTCGGGGCTGAGGGGAGCGGGGATGAGCCGCTCGGCGCTTTTCATGCCTTCGCTGCCGCGGAGGTATTTGTCTTCGTAGGAGAGGAAGTCGTCCCAGGAGAGGGGCTGCTCAAGCGTGGAGGCTTCGTAGCGCTCGCCATAGCCGATGACGGAGCAATTGATTTCGATGCCGCCGGTGACAGCGGGCTCGACGAGAATGCGGCGATCGAAGTTGGCGGCGATATCGATGTTGGCGCGCAGGAGTTCCGGCGAATCGGCGCGGCCGATGCCGATGCTGGAACCGAGCGTGGCCGGTTTGACGAAGAGGGGAAACTCAAATTCTTCGCCTATTGCCGCGATTATGGCATCGGGTTCGTCAAGCCATTGATCGCGGAAAAAGGCATAATCATCGAGGACGGGCAGGCCAGCCTGGCGGAGTATGATTTTGGTTATGACCTTGTCGTTGGCGAGGGCTGAGCCGAGGGTGGCATAGCCGACGTAGGGGATATCCGCCAGTTCCAGGAGGCCTTGCAGGCTGCCGTCTTCACCGTGGGAGCCGTGGAGCGCGGGGAAGACAACATCAATGCGTTTGACGATGCTTTTGCTGAAGCGGCTGGCCAGCGGGTTGATGATCAAACCGTGATGGCGGGTATCCGGCGAGAGCAGGCAAGCTTGGACGCCGTCGCGCTGTATGAGATCTTCCGCCTGGAAGTTTTGCAGTTCAAGCAGGGGCTCGCCCGTGAACCAGCGTCCATCGCGGGTGATGAAGACCGGCAGGATCTCGTAGCCATCGGCGGGGAATGCCTTCATAATTTGATGCCCGGTGACGATGGAGACATCGTGTTCGACGCTCCTGCCGCCGAAGATGACGGCGATTGTTTGGCGGCGGCGACTGCTCATTGCAGGACCCTCTCGAACAAAATGGCAGCGAAGGTACTATGCGCGTAAAGCGCTTGTCTGTCAATTACGGCGTGTACGTCGTGTCTCAACGTGGGTTCAGTAAGTATCGGGCAAGTCGTTCAGAAAGAGCACGGTGTCGCCGGCTTTGAGATTGTCTTGATACCAGGAGACGGCGTCCCCCAGAGCGTCTACGACCTGTAGGCGATCGCGGTCGAAGGCGGAAGCGTGGAGGGCGGCGAGAATCGGCGCGGTCTGTGATCGTCCTATGAGGATGATGTCGGTGGCGTGCTCGGCCGCCAGCAGACCAAGTTTGTGGTTTTCGCTTTCGTGCAGTTCGCCGAGCTCGATCATGCCGGGGGTGATCAAGAGGCGGCGTCCGGTGTTGTGCCGGCCGAGGACCTTGAGGGCGCTGACGACGCCGGCCGGATTGGCGCTGTAGGCATCGTTGATGATGGTGATACCGGCGGGAGTGGTCGTGGGCGCCAATCTGCTTTCGGCGGGTCGCAGGCTGCGGACGCGCAGGGCGATATCGCGCAGGGGCATGCCTTCGTGATAAGCGAGGGCAATGCAAAGCAGCAGGTTGGTGATGTTGTGGGCGCCGACGATATTGGCGCAGATATTTGTGTTTTCGCCGGAGCTGACATGGGTGGCGCGGAAGGAAATGCCGCTGAGGCTTTCTTCGATATCGCTGGCAATCCAGGTCAGATCGCGCGCTTTGGCCTGGTCGATAGTAAGCTCGCGGCTGACGGTGAGGCGTAGCCCGGGATAGCCGAGATCGGCCATTTCACGGATGTAGGGATTGTCCCAATTGAAGACGGCGACGCCAGTGGGCGGGAGGTTCTTGACGAGTTCGTATTTGGCATTTTTGATGTTTTCCAAGCTGCCGAAACGCTCGAGGTGCTGTGGGCCGATCTCGGTGATGATGGCGATATCGGGCGGGGTTAATTGGCAGATGCGTTCGATCTCGCCCTCGACATAAGCGCCCATTTCGCTGATGAAATACTCGGTGCGGAAGTCGTCTGCGAGGTCGCGGTTGATGGCCAGGGAGATGCCCATCAAGGTGTTGTAGCTCTTGGGTGTGGCGTATGTCGGATAGCGGGCGCTCAGGATATCGCGCAGAAATTGCTTGGTTGTGGTTTTGCCGTAGCTGCCGGTGATGCCGATCACTTTGGGATTGATCTGCTGCAGGGTGGCGGCGGCTTGTGTCAAGTAGCGGCGACGGATCGCGGCTTCAAGCGGCTGAACAAGCATGTTGCCGGCGACGAGCCAGAGCGGCGCCAGCAAGTAGCAGGCGAAGCCAAGGCTGGCGCTGGCGGAGGCGGTGGCGCTAGCATGTAACCATGTTTGTGCGGCGGCCAGGGCAAGAAGCGCGATCAGCCCCGAGCTGACAAGGAGTCGTTTGACGCGGCTGGTTAGAACAAGTGGTTTCTTCGTTTCTCGTCTGGACGGCGGCAGAACGGCGACGATGGCTGCGATGCTCAAGACAAGGTAGGGCCGTTGGACAGTGGTTCCCTCGTTGAGCAGGATGCTCAAGACGATTCCCAAGAGCCAGGCGAGCAGCGGTCGCATGGGCAGGGCGCGGGCGGCCAGGAGCCAGCGCAGGTAACGCCCGCTCATATATTCTTCGATCTGGTAAAATTGCGCTTGTTGAAAGATGCGCAGCCAAGCGCCAATGAGCCAGATCGAGATAAGGAGGAGATAGAGCATTTCGCATCTCTTTGCCAGGTTCCATCCGCATTATAGGGCGGATGCAAATCGGCGGCAAAAGGGAATCAGCCGCCGAAGAGGGCGCGCATGATCGAGGCGGTTTTCTCCGGGTAGTCGAGATAGGCGTAGTGGCCGGCGGATTCGTGGACGATGAGGGCGGCGTCAGGAATCTCGCGCTCGAGCTTGCGGCCCATCCAAAGCGGCGTGTCCTGGTCTTCATCGCCCCAGATCAGGATAGTCGGCACGGAGACGCGCCCGGCATAATCCAGCAAGTCTTGGTTGACCACATTGATGAGCGTTTGGCGCATGATCGGGCTGGAGTTGAGGAAGTCAGCTGAGCCGTAGCGCTGGTTGTAGGCATGGCGAAGGCGGTCAGATAGAGCTTTCGCGCCCAGCGCGGTCAGGCCGTCGCGGATGTTTTGGTAGAGCTTGAGCCGGATTTGTACCTGCGGGGCGGGCTGAACTCTGATGCCGGCGCTATTGGACAGCGCCATTTTGTCGATGCGATCGGCGTGGTCCGCGCCCAGGATGAGGCCGATTCGTCCGCCGAGCGAGTGACCGAAGTAGTGGACTGCTTGCAGGTTGTGTTGGTCGAGGTAGGCGAGGCAGAAGGCGGCGTAGTCGAAGATGGAGAAGGCCTTTGCTGGCTTGGCGCTTTGGCCGAAGCCGGGCAGATCGAGCAGGTAACAACGATAGCCCAGGCGGCTCAATCGAAGCGCGAGCGGCTGTAGTAGGTCGATGTTCGCGCCCCATCCGTGAACCATCAAGACGGGCGCGCCGTCGCCGATGATCCGTTCGCGTATGCCGATGCCATTAATCTGGATTATTGAGTTGTCGGTCACTGGTCGCTAGCCGATGGCGCTCAGAGGGATGGCGGCTCGCCGGGCGCGCTGGCGTTCGCTGATGGGCTTGACCGGCGGACATTCCCAAGCCATGTCTTCGGTGGTGGAACGGGCTTTGGCGAACTTGGGCAAGATGCCACAGGCGAAGCATTTATCGCGGCAATCGGCGCGGGTTTCTCCCTGCAGGCTCATCAAGTAGTCCTCGCGCAGGAACTTCTTGTGGAGGCCGACATCGATATGGTCCCAGGGGAAAACTTCGTCCAGGCCGCGCCCCCGATGATTGTAGAAATCGGGATCAATGCCGCATTCGGCGAAGGCTTGCAGCCAGGCGCCGTGCTTGTGCTGGTCTTGCCAGGCATCGAATTTGCAGCCTTTTTCCCAGGCGCGGCGGATGACACGTCCGAGACGGCGATCGCCGCGGCTGAGCCAGCCTTCGAATTCGCTATCGTCAATGTTGTTCCAGCGCAGGTGCATGCCGCCGCGGCGGAGTTGCTGCTTAAGCAGGGCCTGCTTTTCGATCACGCTTCGGCGAGTGTCTTGCGGCACCCATTGGAAGGGTGTATGCGGTTTGGGGATGAAAGTGCTGACGCCGACGTTGAGCGTGGCTTTCTTGCCGAGAATCTTTGTGCCTTCATTCAAGGTGCGCAGGCAGAGATCAATGATCGCCTGGACATCCTCGAGGGTCTCCTCGGGATGGCCGATCATGAAGTAGAACTTGATCGTGCGCCAGCCGCGGGAATAGACATCGCGGGCGGTTTGAATGACTTGGTCGTCGGGCACGTACTTGTTGATGAGATCGCGCATTTTTTCGGTGGCGGCTTCGGGCGCGAAGGTGAAGCCGCTGCGGCGCGTCCCGCCGATTTTTTCCAGCAAGTCAGCGCTGGCGCTTTCGATGCGCAGGCTCGGCAAGCTGAGGCTGAGGCCGGCATCGGCGTATACGCGGTTGACTTCTTCCGCCAATTCTTCCACCCAGACATAATCCGACGAGGAAAGGCTAAGCAGGCTGATTTCTTCGAAGCCGGTGTATTGAACGATTTCGGCGATGGCAGCCATGATTTCTGGCACGGGGCGCTCGCGAACGGGGCGTGTCACCATGCCGGCGTGGCAGAAGCGGCAGCCGCGGGTGCAGCCGCGCATAATTTCGATGGGCGCCCGATTGTGCACGGTGTCGATATTGGGCACGATGAACTTGGTGAAGGGTTTGGGCAGGGTGACAACGATGCGTTTCAGGATGCGGGCAGGGATGTCCGGCTGGTTGGGATGGACCGAGCGAACAGTACCGTCATCATAGTACTCCACGTCATAGAAGCGCGGCACATACATGCCTTGGATCTTTGCGATTTCGCGGAGTTGCGCCTCGCGGGGCCGGCCACGTAATTTTCCAATGACGCGCGCGATTTCAACGATGATCTCCTCGCCTTCGCCGATGACAAAAGCGTCGATGAAGTCGGCCATCGGCTCGGGATTGAAGCAGGCGTGTCCGCCGGCGATGACGAGGGGATGGCTTTCGTCGCGGTCGCGGCTGAGGACGGGCAGGCGGGCGAGATCAAGCAAGTTGAGGGCATTGGTGTAAAGCTGCTCGTAGGGCAGGCTGATGCCGAGCAGGTCGAAATCGCGAACCGATCGTTTGGATTCCAGCGAATACAGCGGAATCGCCTGCTCGCGCATGACCTTTTCCATATCGAGCCAAGGCGAGAAGACGCGTTCGGCGAGCATGTCCGGCTGGAGGTTGACCTGGTGGTAGAGGTTCATGATGCCCAGGTTGGACATGCCCAGGTCGTAGATATCGGGGAAGGCGAGGGCGACCTTGACATCGGTCTGCGCCCAGTCTTTGCTGACGCTGTTGTATTCCCCGCCGACGTAGCGCCCGGGTTTTTCCACTTGTAGAAGGTGGCGATCTAACCTAGCCTCGATTGATGGCGATGACATGCTTCGCGCTCCGCTTGCTGTCGTTGCGTCGTCAACTTTAAATTGTAGCGGATATGAGCCAGGCTGTGTAGTGATGTGCCTAGGGCCACAGGGCAATCGCTTCAAATTATTTCTTAGCGCCGAGTACACGGGGGGCGCGTAGACACAGCCCGCCGACATTGACCTTCGACACCACTCGCCGGCACAAAGGTTTCATATTTGCTAGGGAAGTTATCATGCAGTCAGCGGCAGTCACTCCTAGAGAGTATTTGTTTTTGGTTTGTTTATTGTCCAAAACGGACAAAGTCGGACAATAAAAAATATTTTTCGGACATTAGACACGGTTTTCTGGGCGAAACGGACAAAAGGCAGGCGGCGACCGGTATGATTTTGGTATGTCGGCGCAGCCGCGCAACCGCCGGCTTCCGCCCCTGACTGCCGCCGAACAGCCTCTAGTTGTCCCGCTAGATGCCGCAAGTCTATCGACAGCGTAGGGATACAGACGGTGTTTTCGGGGAGGATAGCCCCTAGGCTGCGGCGTTGAAGGCGGGAATCGGGGGAGTGCGTGGGTTGGGCACCGTGATTGAGAGCCTGCGATAATTGATCCATAGGGGTATTATATCATGATATTGAGTGGAAATGAAGAACGAATGTTCGCAATTTTCGAGATTGTCGAAAAGCGATTTTGGGCGCGTAGGTCACGTAGGCACAGCCCGCCGACATTGACTCTCGATGCGCTCGGCGGTGAAATTGAGTTTGAAACTTGTTTTTGCGGCGGATGTCAACTTTGATGCGATTGCCCTGCCTAGCGACAGTGAGAACCTGCCTGATCTGCCAGATATTCTTGCTCGCATTTTCGGTCGCGGGGCAGAAATATCCGGTTATCGGCGCGGAAAATATCGCTGGTTTGAGGCCGGCCCAATACATTGACTTCTCGGACATTTCTGATGACCTCGCTATCGGCTGGTTTGAAGCCAACGACGACGCCAGCGAATTCATCGTGTTCGACGGCGGGGGGCGCGTGTATCGCGTGGGGGAAGCCGGCATCATTGACAGCGTGGCATACCGTGATGACGAGGCGCAGATCTTCTCGCTGATTGATGCGGTGTATGTGGACGAGAGGTCCTATGCGCTGTACTTGCTGGATGACGCCTACTTTATCAATGACCGTCAGTTTCGGACGGATGATTTCCCGGTCGCCATCCACAGGGTGGACCAGTCGCTCTTCGTCGAAGCCATAACCGACAGAGGCGCCACCACTTACCATGAGGTTGCGCTGGAGTCTGACGGGGAAACAATAAGCGCGGTCAGCATTATTGATTTGCCGAGAAGCGAAACTGAGTATCTCGGGATCTTGATCGGGCGCGTCGATTTTCCGTCTGTTTTGCTGTCGAGTTTGGCTGATAGCGTACTCACGGCGTATCGGTATCCCGAGGTATTTTCCAGCGAGTCCGGACGCGTCTACGAATTGGATGGCGGGCCGGCGGTGGCAGGCGCCATTAATAGCGAAGGCAGTCATTTTGCTTGGAGCGATCCGGCATCGGCACGGCTAAATCTGCTGGAATTGGCGAGCGGCGAGAATACTGTGGTCGCGGAACTCGACGGGGCGTACGCGCAGTATCATCTCTTGACGGCGGATGCCAGCGCGATTCTGGTCGTGAATATGGACTTTAGGCCGGCGGTCTTCGCCTGGGATGTCGCGACCGGCGAGCGCTACGATTTGGGCGCGTATCGCAAGTGTGAGCGGATACCGGACAAGGTTGTGATTAGCGGCGACGGCAAGGCGCTGATTATCGGATGTGACACGGGATTGGAGATTTGGCGCGTGGCGGAAATGAAGGAGGAATGAGGATGACTGTAGACGGAATCAAGATGCTTTTCGATTATCATTACGGGATGTTTGACAGCATTTGGGCGAGCGTCGATCAACTGACAGTGGATCAATTTGCAGAGGAGAACGGCTATTCCCTGGGTTCTGTGCGGAATCATATGGTGCACTGTATGAATGTTGATGATCGCTGGCTGGCGCGGATTCAGGAGCTCACGCCGCCGGACGTCCTGGATGAGTACGCGTTTCCAGATCAAGCATCGGTGCGGGCGGAATGGGGCGCGATTCGTGAGCGTGTGCTGGCGTATGTCAGCGGCTTGACAGATTCTCAGTTGGAGGAGTTTGTTCCCATTGTGATATCGGGGCGGTTCACCGAGCCGCGGCCGACCATGCGGCGGGACATCCTGCTGCATGTAGTCAACCACAGCACGGACCATCGCGCGCAGATATTGGCGCGTTTGCATGAATTGGGCGCGCCAACGCTGGAGCAAGACCTGATTCTGTATGTGTGGGCGCAGGAATGAATCAGCCCTGGCAGTAAGCTTGGGCAATCTGGCCGGCGACGCGGGCGTTGTTGATGAGCAGGGCGATATTCGCGGCCATTGAAGCGCCATCGGTCAACTCGCTTACGCGACTCAGCACGAAGGGCGTGATGTCCTTGCCGGCGATGCCGGTCGATTCCGCTTCACTGGTGGCTCTTAAGATCGCCTCTTCCGCGATGTCGGCTTGGAGTTCTTTATCGGCAGGCACGGGCACCGTGATGAGCAGGCCATGTTTGGCGCCGATAGCATCGGCGGCACGGATGATGGCGGCGGCCTCGGCGGCTGAGTCGACGCGCTGGTCGACGGGCAGATCCGTGTTGGCCGCGTAGAACGCGGGCAATGCATTCGTGCGATAGCCGATGACGGGCACACCTTGGGTTTCAAGGACTTCAAGCGTCAGTGGCAGGTCAAGAATGGACTTGGCGCCGGAGGAGACAACCGCGACCGCTGTACGCCCGAATTCGAGCAGATCAGCGGAGACATCGTGGGGCTGTCCGCGGTGGACGCCACCGATGCCGCCGGTGGCGAAGACTTTGATGCCGGTCATGGCGGCGACGATCATGGTGCCAGCAACGGTGGTGGCGCCGTCTTGGCCGAGCGCGATGGCGATGGGCAGATCGCGCCGGCTGCATTTGCGGACGCTGTTGGGGGGCGCCTGCGCGAGCGTTTCGATTTGAGCGGGCGTTAACCCAACTGTAATCTCGCCTTTGAGGATGGCGATGGTGGCGGGGGTGGCTCCCGCTGCGCGCACAGCGGCTTCCATCGCCAGCGCGGTTTCAACATTCAGCGGATAGGGCAGGCCGTGTGTGATCAAGGTCGATTCGAGCGCGACGACAGGCTCTTTGCTGCCGAGGGCGTTTTGAACCGCGGCGGATACTTTTGGCTTTGCAATCATGGTTTCGACTTTCGTTGGACTGTAAGACTTCGCTGACTTGTCATGAGGGTTGGGGCTTTGCGCCGCGCTAGTGCGGCCGGGTATGCAGCCGGTAACGATGCATGCTGTGATGAACGCCCTGCAAATCCATCAGCTCGAGTATCTGATCGGGCCGGAGATTGCCGCGGTCGCCGACCGACAGATGAGCGACAAGGTCGTCGGAGGGATCGAGGTAGAGGTCGATGATGAGAGGGCGGATATCCATGACGCTGCGTTTGCGCCGTCGGACCCGGTCGATGATTATGGTGTCACGGTTCATGATGTCATCTATCTTTTTCCGCAGGCAAGCCGGGTCGATTGCATCGAGAAAGCGGATGCGATATTCGGCGCTATCGACAAGCGAATGCAAGGTGGCGGCGCGCGGATCAACTTCGGCGATCGCCTGAATCGACAGACCGGGCGGCGACACGGCCAGCAATTGCTGGCGCAAGTCGGATTCATCGAAGTCGATGTGTTTGCGCAAGGAAATATCCAGAATTTCGCATTCGCTGGAGATGCCTAGCGGCAGGGGCATGGCCAGTTGAATGCGCGGCCGAGTGTTGAATCCTTGCGTATATAGAATCGGGAGGTTCGCCCGGCGCAGCACGCGCTCCCAGATTTTGGCGACATCCAGATTGCTGGTGTATTTCAATGAGCCGGATTTGCCGAATGTGATGCGCAGTCGCTGGGCGACGGGTGAGATATGGCTCATTTGTTCGAGGACTCACTGGATTCTGACAAGCGGCCAAGGTACAATATTCTACGCGTCGGCGTTGTGTGATGGAAGGTGAATGAGTCAAGAATCCGAGAGGCGCGAAGACAGTTATCGAGTGCTGGAGCGCGCCCAGCGCCGCCGGTTGTGGCTGAGCGTTGTATTGCCCTTCGGGTTGGCGCTGATTGTGGTGGCGGTGTTCATCGGGATTGCGCTGTCGCTGCGCTCGCCGGCACAGGTGGCGATCATGTCAAATTCGCTGCTGACGCTGCTGGTATTGTGCCCGTCAGTGATTGTGATGTTTCCGATCGTCATCTTGTGCATCGTCTTGGTGGCTCTGATGAGTCGCTGGCCGGATAGAACCCGTTCGCCGCTGCGGCGTATAGAAGGGTGGACGGCGATGCTGGAAGCGAACAGCGAGACCTGGCTTGGGCGGATAGATGAGCAAGTATTAAATTGGGCGGTGCGTCTGGCGCCGATGCGGCAGTTGCTCGGCATGTTTGACCCGCTTGACGATTCAATAGCTGATGAGGGAGAGGAATGAGTAGTTCACGCGGTGGCAATACCAAGGAAAGCATACAGGAGCGCCGAACGCGGATCATCGTCATGGGCGCCGGACTGGGCGCGTTGCTGGGCCTGATTTCCGGCTATCTCTACACGCGAGTGGCAGAAGAGCATGGCGATAGTGAGGCGGGGACTGCTGGATCGGTATCCAGCACGCAGGTATTGGCGGTATTGGTTGCGATCATTGGACTTGTGCGCCAGATCGCTGAACTGGGCAAGCCCAAGAAAAGCGACAAGCGGGAGAAGAAATAGGCTTATGTGCTGCCGATATACTTTGACGGCGGACGCCGAATCGATTCAGCTTGCCTTCAACCTGGATAGCGTTGATGCTTGGCTGGAACCGCGCTACAACATAGCGCCGACGCAGCAGGTTCCGGTGATCGGGAATCACGATCCGGCCGAGCTTTCGTTCATGAAGTGGGGATTGGTGCCCTACTGGGCGAAGGATCCGAAGATTGGCAATCGCATGGTTAACGCCCGCTCGGAAACAGCAGCGGTGAAGCCGTCTTTCCGCACTGCCTTCAAGCGGCAGCGCTGCTTGATCCCGGCCGATGGTTATTATGAATGGGTCAAGCAAGGCAAGAAGAAGACGCCGATGTACATCCAACACACGGAGCGCGAGGTTTTTGCCTTCGCGGGATTGTGGGAGCGTTGGAAGCAGCCTGATGGCAACTGGCTCAACACCTGCGCGATATTGACGACCGAGGCGAATGAGCGCATCAAGCCGATTCATCAGCGTATGGCGGTGATACTTGAGCCGGAAGATTACGCGCTTTGGCTGGCGCCGCGGGAGTTGGCGCCGGGGGAGTGGTTGCCTTTGGCGGCAGGACCACGGCCGGATCAGTTGAGATTCCATGAGGTGTCAAGGCAGGTGAATAGTCCGCGGAATGACAATCCTTCGCTGATCATGCCCGCAGATGCGCAACAACAAATGCTGCTGTGAGAGTTCAGACTGTCTGTAAAATCGCATATCCCAGAAACATTATTGCGCCGATTGCGAGCGCCACAAGCGCAAGGACGATGACATTGTATCCGCGCGAGGGTTGAGGTTCGGGACGACTAGGCGCTGAAGATTGGGAACTGCTCAAACATAGATCAGCCAGATATGTGGCGGCAGCAGTGGGCGTCGCGGCGACATGGTCGGCAATATCGTCTGACAGGGTGTGATCGCGCTGATGGCCGATGCCCGTGACGATGTATTTCTGGCTGCGAGAGATGGCGCGCAGGACATCAATATCATCAAAGATCGCGAGATTTTCGTATCTTCCACCGCCCCTGATGATGGCTATCACATCAATGTCGGGATTGTTGTCGAGCATCGCGATACCATCGATAATGGATTGCTGGGCGCGATTGCCTTCAAGATGGACATATTGCCAGGTCAATGGCGCTAGGACGGCACGTTGGCCGGCAGCTTGATAAGTCGTTTCGAAATCGCCGATGGCACGGCTGCTGCGACTGGTGATGAGGCCGATACGCCGAATGCGGTATGGCGCTGATTTTCGTTGGGGCGGATACAGCCCTTCGGCGCGCAAGACTTCGACTGCGCTGACGTTGACGGTTGAGGCAGCCACAGCGCGAACTTTGAGCACGTTGATCTGCGCTTCAGCACGTCGTTCAAAGAAGCGAATGTCGCCATAGACTTCGATATCGAGATTATTCTTGAGGTCAAAGTCAATGTCTCCGCTCTGTCGTTCGCGCAGCATGCAGCGGATACTGGAGTTGCCGTCGACAAGATCAAAGTATATATGACCCAGGTCCGACTTGTAGAAGCGATCGATTTTGCCCGCGACCCAAAAGAAATGCTCCAGTGTCTCCGCTTCAAGGATGCTGCGAAGCATTCGGCTGACCTGGGCGATGCTGCGCCGCTGGGCTGACTCCGTCATGACAGTTTCATGGGGCGCTCGCCCCCCGCTTGCGGTGTTGCTCTTGAACGAATTGAAGCGGATCTTTCCCCGGTGGGATGATAACTTTGCGGCTACGTCCACCGCTCGTCTCCTCACCCACGACGCCCAATTCCACCAAGAGATCCATGATGCGCGCCGCGCGCGGATAGCCCAAACCCAGGCGTCGCTGAATCACGGATGCGGAGGCTTCACCATCTTGCAGGATCGATTTCAGGACATCTATAAGCATCGAGTCGGTGTCGGCGAGGAATTGCCGCAGCAGCAAGTCCTTTTCCCAGGGTCCGGGATTCGATGCGCCCTGCGGACGAGTGTCTTGACGTTGCTGCAATTGTCGGCGCCAATGCGCGACCACCGCGCGCGAATCGTCTTCGGAGACGAAGCAGCCTTGTATGCGTTGCGGCGCGGCGGCATCGGCGGAAAGGAAAAGCATGTCGCCTTTGCCGAGCAAATCTTCGGCGCCCGCCCGGTCGATAATCACGCGCGAGTCTCCACCAGAAGCGACGGAGAAGGCAATGCGCGACGGGAAGTTGGCTTTGATCAAGCCGGTGATGACATCGACGCTCGGGCGCTGGGTTGCGATGACCAGGTGCATACCAACGGCGCGCGCCATCTGCGCCAAGCGGGTGATGGCGCGTTCGGTCTCATCGGCGTTATTGAGCATGAGGTCGCCGATTTCGTCAATCATAATGACGAGGTAAGGCAGTGGCGCAGCGGCGGCGCCTAGCGCGGCTTGGTCTTCGTTATACATTTTGATGTTGCGCGCGCCTTGGTCTTCGAGCAGCTTGTAGCGCCGGTCCATCTCCTGTGTGCACCAGGCGAGCACGCCAATGATGCGGTCATGCTCGATCTCAACGGGGCCGATCAGATGCGGGATGCCGTCAAAGCGGGACAGTTCCACCATTTTGGGATCGAGCATGACGAGTTGGAGGCGTTTCGGCGTGTATTGCATGAGGAGAGCTGTGGCGATGGCCGCCATACAGACGGACTTGCCCGAGCCGGTAGCGCCCGCAATCAGCAGATGAGGCATCTGCGACAAGTCGATCGATACGGGGGCGCCGGTAACATTGCGCCCGAGTGGAATCAGCAACGGCGCGCGTTTGCTCCGCTTATGCTCCTGATAGGTTTCGCTTTCCAATACGTTGCGAAGGGCGACCAGCGCCGGCTCTTTGTTAGGCACTTCAATGCCCATGTAGTTGGTGCCGGGCACCGGCGTTTCCATGCGGAGACGTTTGGCCGCGAGCGCCAGCGACAGGTCACGCGAGTATGAAGCGATCTTGCTCATGCGAATGCGATCGCTGCCATCGGCTTTATGCGGGTGCAAGGCGTAGCGCGTCACCGTTGGCCCTATCTGCACATCAACCACGGTTGTCTCGAGGTCAAACTCCAGCAGGGTGTTTTGAATGAGCATAACATTGTGCTTGATCTCATCTTCGTTCGGCATGGTGAGTTCGGCGGTTGTAAGACAGTCCAAGCCGGGAAGGGAGGCCGACCAGATATCTTGGTGGCCCGCGTAGGGCTCTTTGCCAGATGGCGATGCATCATTGTCCTGCGACGTGATGGATTCGCGATGGCCATTATTCGAGGCATCGGCGGCTGTTTCGTGTACCGGCCTGGGCATATCGGGTTCGGCAACCGTGTTCTCATCGCGTTCTGATGTGGATGGTCGCACACGCCTGACAGTTCGCGCTGGCGGCGATTCGCCTTCAGGACTTGACTTGAGATCGTCGAGCAGGTGGTTCGGATTCGGGCGAATCCGCATGATATGGCTGCGGTAGCCTGGCTGTTCAGCGAGCTGTTTGTAAAGGTCCTGCGAATCATCCTGGCTCGCCTTTTGCGATTGCTGTTTTGTGGCTTCGCTGAAATGCTGCAGCTTGATGCCGAAGCGTGAAAAGACAGTCACCAAGTGTCGGCGCCGCAATCCAATGGCGAAAACCAGGCAGACAGCGACAAGCGCGCCGAAGAGCAGCAATGCAGGCGCCCGCCCAATGATCTCAAAGAAGGGATAACTCAAGCCCCAGCCGATTAATCCGCCGCCTTGACCTGCTCTGGCCAGAGCGCGCAATTCGGTGTCGCTATGCGTGAGATGCAAGATAGCCAATATCGAAAGAAATGCGATTTCCAAGGCCAGCAGGCGCGATGGCGTGAAGGGCACGCGTATACCGGCTTTGGGAAGCCAAAGCAAGAGGCCTAGTGTGAACAGGGTCGCGGCGACCAGTATGGCGCCATCGCCGAACAGGGTGGTGAGCATGTCGGCCCAGGTGACCGCGACCAAGGCATCCGAGGCGACGTAAAGCGAAATGAACGAAAGGATACCAAAAACGACTGATGCGAAACCGACGATTTCATTGATCCAAGGCGGCAAGCTTTCCCTTAGATCTTCCCAAAAGTCGAAATCGTAGGTCGTCTCGTCCAGTGGTTTGATGATGTCTTCCGCGGACGGACTAGTAGATTCGTATTCGATGTCGGCGGAAATTGGTTGCTGTGACTCTAGCGTCTGCTCTTTCACTTGTTCTTTCGCGAACTAACTATTGGATTAGCTCCTTCAAGTATAGTCAGAATAGAAAAGGGCGAGGGCAAAAACGGCGGCAAATACCAGCCGCAGACGACGCGATTGCGCTGGCTGTGGCTGCTGGCGCGCAGCCAGCGTCCAGAGAGAATTGGCGTACGCTAGCTACGGATTTCGCGTTCCTGTTTGAGTAGGAGGTCAGTAACGGCTTCGATGGCGACGCGCTGCTTGCGGTAAAGGTCGGCTTCGCTCATGCTGAGGCGCTTGGCCACCTCGCGAACGCGTCTGTTTTCCAGGAAGCGAAGTTGAAGAATGTTAAACAGGGTCCATTCCGGGCTCATCAAATTCCGCTCGCCGTGAGGCTTCAGCTCGTTGATGGCATCGGCGAGTTGCTTGCGCAGGGCATTGACCGGCGTGTCTTGGTCTTTGCGCATGCGCTGTCTAACGACCTTCAGGTTGAGCAGATTGCTTTGCGAAATGCCGGAGCCGCCCCAATAATGACGGAGGGCGGCACGCACTTGCTCGAAGAGTTCCACCCGATCTGGCAGTAGATCGATATTCGGTGTCAAGGCGACCAATTGCCGGTATTCGACTTGTTCCGCGCGTGAGCGGGTCATTTGAAATTGCGGCAGCAGACCTTCCAACAGATTGTATATCTCAGCTTGAAGGCGCATATCGTCCAGGCTGGTTTCGAGGCGGCCGACCAAGGATTGAAAGTGACCGGCTGGATCCGCGACTGCTTCGGAGACGGCGCCACTTTCATTGAGCAAGCCAAGTACGCCGATTGTGAGCGCCTTTGCGCCGTTGCTACTTACGCGGCGGCTCAAAAGCGGGAATAGCGCGTAGTCTTGCCAGGGGGCGAAGGGCGATGCGCCCGGCTCTTCGGGGAACTCGGAGATTTGCTGGAGCAGCGCGGTATCTCCCAAGAGGTCCGCATCGGCAAAAGCGACCGTGCCGACCTTGCAGATGAACTCGGGTTGGGTTCGCTCAAAGCCGATGACGAAGGCGCGGTCAATACGCAAGTGATCGCAGATGGATTCGGTCGTGGCAAGCGTGAACTGTGTCAAGTCGTTATGTGTCAGGACTCGATCGCTGAGTGTTTGCAGTTTGGTGATCTGCGCTTCGTCCTCGTCGCGGTAGATGAAGAATTTCTCAAAGTAGGGTAGTGCTAGGGATACGAACCACTGCCAAAGCAGCACGGCGGCGACGACGGCGGGTGGCGTGAAAGTTACGCTGGAGAGGCCTAGGATGCGCGTCGCTTGCGCGGTGAAGTTGAGCACGGCCAGGGCGATTAGCCCGGTGGCGGGTCCGCGCAGCAGGAAGTCAAGAAGCTGTTTCTTGACCAGACGGTCGGGAATATCGGAGCCGAAGAAGTAGAGCGGGTAGGAGAGGAAGAAGAGCATCAAGATGATGATGATATTAGCGGTGTTAATGACTAGCAGGCCGAAGACTGAGAACTCGTCGCCGGGGTTCAGAAGGACCGAGTAGGGGAAGATGCCCAGCGCGGGCGTCAAGAAGGCGATCTGCAAGTAGCCCATTCGGCGTGCGGTGGCGCGCGTCCGGCAGCGTTTGCGCGCTCGTTGCACATTGTACAAGGCAAAGCCGTTGGCGAGGCCGAAGTAGAGCAGGTAAACATAGAAAACGGCGCCGGCTTGAATGCTCAATGAAGCCTGCGCAGTTACGAATTGCACGAGAGAATCCGAAAAAGCGGCTGAAAGCAGGAAGGCGGCGCCAATGAGATAGAGCAGGCGAATGACACGCCGGCGTCTTCCGCGCGAGGGCAGGCCGGTCGTGGCGAGCAGGGCATCCGAGAGATGGTAAATTGCTGCAGGAATAAAGGCGATGCCGAGCCATTGCAAGCGTGACGCGATCTCGTGTTCGGTATTCTCCGGTCCAAGCGCGATGAAAGCGTCAGAGACGTAAGCGGCAGTGACGCAAGCGAGGACGATCGCCGATGTCTTGGCGACGCGATTGTTGAGATTGCGTGTGAGATTAAAGAGCAGCAGCGAGACCGCGATGATAGCGTTGCCCGCGGTCAGCGTTTCGTTGACAGTCAGTAGTAGAGCGGTGAGCAGAATCAACTGAGTACCCGTGACGCGACGATGTACCGATTTCAGATTCTAGTTTAGCAAAAAACGAAAAGCTTATTGAGGTCAGATGGACAAGCTGAAGAAGACGGCGATCTCGCGATTGGCGAAGTGATGATCGTTAAAGCCGCAGAAGTTAAAGCCCAGCGCTCGGGCGAAAAGGATACAGGGATAATTGGTCGTGGGTATCTCAAATATGATTTGACGCAGGTGGAACTCGCTGGCCCATATTCGCGCGACGTGCACCAGGCGCGAGCCAAGACTGCGGCGGCGATAAGCGCGGACGATGACGATATCCTGCAGATAGGCGGCTTGGCTCGTCTCATCCACACGCAAGGTAATATAACCGAGCAAGTGATTGCTGGCATTGTCCTGGATCACGACAAAGCAGAAGTCGCTGCGCAGGGCCAGCCCAAGCTTTTCCGGTGAGGCGACGTGGCGCGAATCGAGGCGGCGAGGCAGGCGTTGCCGGCGGCAGCTAATTTGTATTTCATCGCCGCCGTCCTGCACGGTCATTTGCCAGACGTGCTCGGTTTGGAAGTCGCTGTCAAGCGCCAGGCAATACGGTATGTCCGTTTCGACCGCGTCGCGGAATGTGAGTTGCGCCGGGTCAAGCATCGTGTTCTTCATCGGATGACTCCTCGGCGGGCGGTCGGAAGTTGCCGGCGCTCTCGCCTGGGACTTACAGACAAAAGAAAAGCTCCGGGCACAAGAAGCGTGTGGAGCCTTTTGCTTGTCATGGTGTAGTGATTTACCAAGGTTGACAAGTCTCTAGGGTTATATTTCGTAGAGATAATCCTTGAGGATCACGTGGGCCGATGATTGGCGCAGGCGGTTGAGCGCTTGCGCTTCCAACTGACGCACACGTTCGCGCGTGACGCCGATCGTCTGGCCGACCTCTTCCAGCGTATAAACTCGACCATCGGCCAAGCCATAACGAAGCCGCAAGATTTGCGCTTCGCGGTCGGGCAGTTTGTCGAGCGCCTGCTGCAATTGAGTATGCAGCAGGTGGGTCGCCACTTCTTCCGATGGCGCCGGGCTATTGCTGTCTTCCACGAAATCGCCAAAGGTGGAATCGCCTTCATCATCGATTGGCGTTTCCAGGCTAACCGGCCGGCGGGAGATTTCCAGCAAGTTTTCCACCTTGTCCGGCGTGGTATCCATTCCGTGCGCCAATTCGTCAATCTTAGGCTCGCGCCCGAGTTCTTGCAGCAATTGCAGTTGAACGCGGCGCATGCGATTTAGCTGATCGCCCATATGGACGGGCACACGAATGGTTCGGCCTTGATCGGCGACGGCGCGGCTAACGGCCTGCCGAATCCACCAGGTGGCATAGGTGCTGAATTTGTGTCCGCGTTGGTATTCGAATTTGTTGGTGGCGCGGATAAGCCCGATATTGCCTTCCTGAATCAGATCCAGGAAAGGCACCCCGCGGCCGATGTATTTCTTGGCGACGCTGATGACCAGACGGGCGTTGGCGCGAATGAGATGCTCTTGCGCGCGTTCGCCGTCCATCAGTGTCTCGCGCAAGCCCTGCTCCTCGCTCCAGGTCAAGACTTCGATGCGCGTAGTTTCGGCAACTTCCAAACGCTCGCGCGCGAATTCCGCGGCTTCCATGCGTTTGGCCAGCATCACTTCTTCTTCGGCAGTCAAGAGCGGGACGCGGCCGGCTTCCTTCAAATAGAGACCGACCACATCATCAGTATCGAGGGCGGCCTGGTAGCCGGCATCGGCGGTCAGATCTTTCTTGAGGACCTTGAGAAGAGCGTCACGCTCGTCGTCTTCGTCTTCAGCAGGTTCGGCGGACAACGTATCGGTGTGCGGCTTTTCGTCTTTGGCGCCGTCAACTTCTTCCTCATCGACTTTCGCGGGCGCTGGAATCACCTCAATACCGGCTTCCAGCAGGCTGTCCATGAGGTCGTCGAGCAGGTCCACATCGCCTTCGACATCCGGCAGCAACTCGAGAATGTCGCTATAGGTGACGAAACCGCTCGCGCGAGACTTTTCAGTTAACCGCTTTAGAATCGCTTCCCGCTGGGTCAAATCCGTTACGTTATCCAAAACTGCTACCACTGACACGCCTTTCTGATTAGGAAACTATCACTGCTAGATTAACGCAGTTTAACACGGGTCCCATCCGCGAAGAAATGAAACCTCCTAGCGATTGCGTCACTTTCCATTAACAGCCGTTCCCAAACGTTATACAGCGGTTGGCAGCAATGGTCTCGCGTCTTGCGGGATTTAAGACGTCGTTCCCGCCGGACGCAACTGAAACACTTCAAGAATACAAGCGTCGCACGTCCCAAAAAACAATTTAACGCCTATTCAATTACTTGTCAAGTTTTTCACAAACATTGATATAATGCCACTGAGATCGCTCCCAAAGCGCTTTGATTTCACCGCGATCGTGGTTGGTGGAAACAGATGAATCGCAGCGCAGGGAATTATGATGATTCTGGCATCTGTCGAAATGAGCGCATGATACCCGGTAGCGGAAGAGAGCCGGCGCAGCTTAGAATTATATACGGTCATGAGCGTGCTTCCGGCGCGAATCGTCGTATAGATTGCACAATGAAAATGCAATTTTGCATAAGGTCTTGGCGGTCAGTTGACTTAACGCGTCGCTTTATCTACAATGCCGTTATTGCAAAGGGAAGCAGAGAATTATGTCTCACGCGTCATCAGTTGTTCCGGAAGTCAGGCGCCGCCCGTTTACACGAATCGAGTTCAGTGTGGCATTTTTGTGTTGCTGATATGACGTTTGACTCAAACTGGTAAATACGCCCTGATCTCGATATAGCGGTCAGGGTTTTTTGTTGGTGGAGGTGATGCTGATGAAAAGAATACGAGCGGGCGTGTTTGGCGGTTCCGGTTATGCCGGGCTTGATCTGGTTGAGATTCTTGCCGGACACCCGCAGATCGATTTGGTTTTCGCTACATCCAATAGCTACGTTGGTGAACCGGCGCCGGGAACGGACCTGTATTTTGTATCGCCCGCCGAAGTTTCGCTGGCGGATGTGGCTGTGATATTCCTCGCTTTGCCTCACAAAGCTTCGGCTGTGGTGGCCAAGAGGGGCGTTGAGACGGGCATCAAGGTGGTGGATCTGTCAGCGGATCTGCGCTTGGATACGCCTGAAGCTTATGCGCGCTCATATGACACGCCGCATCCGCATCCGGAATTGCTTCCGACGCCTTATGGCTTGCCGGAGATCAATCGCGCGCGTATCCGCCATGCTGATATCGTTGCGACGCCGGGATGCTATCCGACGACCGCCTTGCTTGGCTTGTATCCTCTGCTGCGGTTCGCTGCCCTGGAGCGCGGCGTGCCGATCATTGTCGACGCGAAATCGGGTGTGACCGGCGCGGGACGGAAGCCATCTTTGACGACGCATTTTGCCGAGGTGTATGGCAATCTGATCCCATACAAGACCGGTCGCTCGCATCGCCACGTCGGCGAGTTGGAACAGGAAGCGCATAAGCTTGATGGGGATATGGGGCCTGTGATCTTTTGTCCGCACCTCCTGCCGGTGGATCGGGGGCTGATGGCGAGCATCTATGTGCAGTTGAACGATTCGATGGCGAGCGATGAGCTGCATGACGCCTATGCCGAAGTGTTTGCTGGCGAGGCGCTGGTGGATGTCTTGCCTCCGGGGGAGCAGTCGACGCTTAAGCATGCGGTCAAGACCAACAAGTGCGTTATCAGCATCACGCCGGTATTGGAGCGCTACGCTCACATCACGAGCGTCACGGACAACCTGCGCAAAGGCGCGGCCAGCCAGGCGGTACAGAACATGAACTTGATGTTCGGTGTGGATGAGACGCTAGGGTTAATCTAGTGGGAGAGAAGACAACGGTCGTCAAGATTTCCGGGCATTGCCTCGATGATGAGGTTTTGCTGCGGAAATTCGCGCGCATCGTGGCGGAGAGCGATGAGCGCCTGGTCATCGTGCACGGCGGCGGGAAAGAGATTACGCGGCTGCAGGAGAAACTTGGGATTGAGCCGCGTTATGTAGATGGCCTGCGCGTGACCGATGCCGATTCACTGGCGCTGGTGGAGATGGTTCTCTGCGGTTTGGTCAACAAACGGCTGGTGCGTCATCTCTTAAACGCGGGCGTTGACGCGGCGGGCTTGTCGGGGGTGGATCGAGGATTGGTGCGGGCGCGACAGATGCGGCACGACGCCCAGGATATGGGCTATACGGGCGAAGTAGAGTTGGTGCGGGGCGAGGTAATTTGCGATATTCTGTCGCTTGGGGCGACGCCGGTCATTGCGCCCGTCAGCGGCGGGGCAAGCAGCAATTATAATCTGAATGCCGATCCTGTGACGGGAGCGCTGGCGGAGGCGATTTCGGCCGACAAGGTGATATTCATTTCAAATGTCGCCGGTGTCCTGGTTGATGGCGAGCGCGTGGCAAGGATGACGCGCGCAGAAGCAGAAACTTTGATTGCCGCTGGCGTAATCAGCGGCGGGATGATACCTAAAGTTAGAACCGCTTTGGACGTCCTTTCGGCTGGGGCAAAGCAGGTAGTGATATCGGATCTTGACGGTTGGGCCGGCAATGGCGGCACGACATTTGTTTGAAGGCTAAGCAAGAGGAAAAGCATGTCAATAACAGCGGAAGTGATTCAGAAAGATCAGCAGTACAGTGTTCCGGTCGCGGCCCGGCCAGATTTCGTTTTGGCGCGCGGGGAGGGCGTCACCGTCTATGACGCGGACGGCAAAGCCTATACCGATTGGGTGGCCGGCATCGCCGTCAATGCCTTGG
This sequence comes from Anaerolineae bacterium, assembly GCA_022822545.1. Classification (GTDB taxonomy): domain Bacteria; phylum Chloroflexota; class Anaerolineae; order Aggregatilineales; family Phototrophicaceae; genus UBA6055. The sequence goes on along the minus strand of JAJEBE010000021.1, from coordinate 132,905 downwards.
GTTATGGCGACAAGGAATTGATGGACGTGGTCGGCAATCAGATGGGCACCGGCTTGATCCACGTTAGCGGCTTGTATCACACGCAGGCGATGGTTGAACTGGCCGAATTGCTTTGTACGAATTCCTTTGCTGACAAGGCTTATTTCTGCAATAGCGGCGCTGAGGCAAACGAAGGCGCGCTGAAGTTCGCGCGGAAGCTGGCCTACGTCAAGGAAAATCCTAATAAGACGAAGGTGGTCAGTTTCACCGAAGCCTTTCACGGACGGACGATGGGCGCATTGGCGATCACCCCGAAGGAGAAGTATCAGACACCATTCAAGCCGATGGTGCCTGGCGCTGTCGTGGGTGAATTCAACAGCGTAGACAGCGCGAAAGAAGTCATCGACGGAGACACGGTCGCGGTGATCATCGAGCCGATCCAAGGCGAAGGCGGCATCAACGTGGCGACGGCGGAATTCCTGCAAGCGTTGCGGCAACTATGTGACGAGCATGGGGCCACGTTGATCTTTGATGAAATTCAGTGTGGCTTGGGGCGCACGGGTGAACTTTGGGCGCATAGCTTCGCCGGGATTTCGCCGGATATCATGACACTGGCGAAGCCGTTGGCCGGCGGTTTGCCGATTGGCGCGATCCTCACCACGGACGAGGTGGCGGCCGCGATGAGCCCCGGCGACCACGGCTCGACATTTTCCGGTGGCGCGGTGGTGATGCGGGCGGCGGAAGTCGTGGTCAATCGGGTGCTGAGCCCGGGTTTCATGGAGCATGTCAAGGAGGTTGGCGAGTACCTGATTGAGCGCTTGTCTGAGATCAACAGCCCGCATATCAAGGATGTGCGCGGACGCGGACTCATGGCGGGCATCGAACTGGACGTGGCGCCGGCCAGCATTGTGAATGCGGGTTATGAACACGGTTTGTTGCTGGTGAGCTCGGGCAGTAATGTGATTCGCTTCGTGCCGCCGCTGATCGTGGAGAAAAAGCATGTGGACGAGCTGATCGAAAAACTGACTTTGATCCTGGAGGGTATAGATGCCGGAGATTAGTCCCACGATTGATTCGGTCGCCGGGTTTCAGGTTGCCGGTGTCCATGCTGGCTTGAAGAAAGATGGCGCTCTGGACTTTTCGCTGGTGCTCAGCGAGGTCGATTGCGCGGCGGCTGGCGTATTCACGCGGAACAAGGTGAAAGCGGCGCCGGTGCTCCTGGACACGGAGCGTTTGGCTCATAATTCCGAGGGCATTCGTGCGGTCGCGACAAACACCGTCAGCGCGAATGCCTGTACCGGGACAATCGGCTTGGAGAACGCGCGGTCGACAGCGGAAATGGTGGCGGAAGCCGTGGGTGTCGCGGCGGAGCAGGTGCTGGTGATGTCGACCGGTGTCATCGGCACGCATCTGCCAATGAAGAAGATTGCACGCGGAGTTGAACTGGCCGGCGCGAATCTGGGCTCGGACTGGCGGGCGACAGCCGCCGCAATCATGACAACTGACACGCGCCCGAAACTCGGATCCGTCAAGGTGGAAACTGCGGGCGGCAACTATACCATTGCGGGCATTGTCAAGGGCGCGGGCATGATCGCGCCGAATATGGCGACCATGCTCAGTGTGATCGTCACAGATGCAGGATTGACCGTGTCTGACGCGCAAGAGAGCCTGCGGCAATCGGCGCAGCAGAGCTTCAACCGGATCGTGGTTGATGGCGACACAAGCACAAACGATACCGTGCTCTTGCTGTCAAACGGAATGAGCGGCGTATCGCTCTCGACCGGAGACGAGTTGAGCGAGTTTCAGAGCGCCTTGGACGCCTTGACCCGATATCTGGCGCAGGAAGTCGTGCGGGATGGCGAAGGCGTCACGAAATTTGTCACGCTGGATGTCATCAACGCGGCCACGGAAGCAGATGCCGAGCGAATCGGGCAGACCATTGGCGCCTCGGTGCTGACCAAGTCGGCATTTTACGGCAGCGATGCGAATTGGGGACGGATCGTTGCGGCAGCAGGCCGGGCCGGCACGGCTTTTGATCCTGATCGCAGCTCCTTGTCGCTGGCGGCCGGCGAGGCGGCTTCGGACGGGGGTGGCGGACTGAAGATATTCAGCGGAGGCATGCCGACAGACTATGAGGAAGCAGATGCCGCCGCCATCATGGCACAGCCCTCGATGACATTCACGCTGGATTGCGGCATCGGCGCCGGGCGCGCGACCATCTGGACCTGTGATATCAGCCACGAATATATTTCCATTAATGGCGATTATCGTTCCTGATTGAGGGGCGGAGTATGCAAGCGGCGCTGGTACTTGAAGATGGGCGGGTATTCCCGGGCTTTGGCTTTGGGGCGGAAGGCGTCTCAACCGGCGAGATCGTCTTCAATACGTCCATGACCGGTTATCAGGAGATCCTCACGGATCCGTCTTATCACAGACAGATCGTGACGATGACGGTACCGCACGTTGGCAATACGGGAGTCAACCTGGAAGATCCTGAGTCAACGAAGGTGTGGGCGACCGGCTTTGTCGTGCGGGCGCTCAGCCCGATCGTGAGCAATTGGCGCGGTCGGGGCGATCTTGCCAGCTATCTACAAGCGCAAGGCATCGTCGGTATATCCGGTGTGGCTACGCGGGCGCTGGTGCGGCATATCCGTGAGAAAGGCGTTATGAAAGCGGCGATTGCCAGCGGCGAGGCAGCCGCAGATACTGAGCGTTTGGTGGCTATCGCGAGGGGGGCGCCGGATATGTCGGGCGCGAACCTGGTGGATGAGGTGAGCGCGACGCGGGCCTACGATTGGCATGAAGCCAGCGACGCGAACTGGTACGGCGACAGGGAGACATTCGCCGAGCATCCGTTAATTATCGCCTATGACTTCGGGATTAAGCGCAATATCTTGCGGATGATGACAGATCGCGGATTAAGGGTTAAGGTGGCGCCGGCTTGGACGCCATCGGCCGCGGTCATGGACATGAGACCGGCGGGTGTCTTCCTGAGTAATGGACCGGGTGATCCGGCCGCGGTCGATTATGCCATCGCCAACGTGAGAAGTCTTTTGGGGCAGATACCGATTTTTGGCATCTGTCTCGGACATCAGATTCTGGCCTTGGCGCTGGGCGGCCGGACCGAGAAGATGCGTTTCGGTCATCGTGGCGGCAATCAGCCGGTGAAGAATCTTGAGACCGGCGAGGTCGAAATCGCCGCGCACAACCATGGATTCGCCGTTGCGGCCGAGAGCGAGCTCGGCGGCGGCGAGATAACGCATCTCAATCTGAACGACAATACGGTCGCGGGTTTGCGTCATCGACAGTTGCAGGCGTTCAGCGTGCAGTATCACCCGGAAGCTTCGCCCGGCCCACATGACTCCTTCTACCTCTTCGACGAATTCGTCTCCACAGTACGAAGCCGGACGAAGGTCACAATCTGATAGGCTTGCAGGTGAAAACGTTACATGCCAAAACGCAGCGACATTCATAGCATCATGATCATCGGCTCGGGACCAATCGTGATTGGCCAAGCCTGCGAGTTCGATTATAGCGGTGTGCAAGCCTGCAAAGCTCTGCGGACGCAAGGCTACCGCGTCGTATTGGTGAACTCCAATCCGGCCACAATAATGACCGATCCGCAATTTGCTGACGCAACCTACATTGAGCCTTTGACCGCGGAAATATGCGAGAAGATCATCGCTGAAGAAAAACCCGATGCTCTGTTGCCTACGGTCGGCGGGCAGACGGCGCTGAATCTGGCAGTCCGACTACAAGAATGCGGCGTGCTGGAAAGGCACGGCGTCGAGTTGATCGGCGCGAGCTTGAATAGTATTCAACTGGCGGAAGATCGACAGCTGTTCAACGAGACGATGCGGGAAATCGGCCTAAAGGTGCCCGATAGCAAAGTGGTCAGCAATGTTGATAGCGCGCTTGAGTTTGCCGCGCAAATTGGCTATCCGATATTGATCCGTCCATCTTTCACGATGGGCGGGGCGGGCGGCGGCGTTGCCTACAACGAGGACGATCTGCGGCGAGTCGCGGCTAATGGGCTGCATCAAAGCCCGGTCGGGCAAGTATTGGTGGATAAGAGCTTGCTTGGCTGGAAAGAGTACGAACTCGAGTTGATGCGTGATGGTCGGGGCAATTTTGTCGTCGTCTGCTCGATTGAGAATCTTGATCCCATGGGTGTGCATACGGGCGACAGCATAACAATCGCGCCGGCGCAAACCTTGACAGACAAAGAGTTGCAGCGCCTGCGCAATATGTCACGGATGATTTTTGATCGGATAGGCATAACGACGGGCGGGGCGAATGTTCAATTTGCCATCAATCCTGACGATGGCGAAGTTTATGTGATTGAGATGAATCCGCGGGTTTCTCGCTCATCGGCTTTGGCCAGCAAAGCGACCGGCTTTCCCATCGCGAAGATCGCGGCGCTGGTTGCAGTGGGCTTCGCGTTGGATGAGATCCCGAACGACATCACCTTGAAGACCCCCGCCAGTTTTGAGCCGTCTCTGGATTATATTGTGGTGAAGATACCGCGTTGGGACTTCAAGAAATTTGTCGGCGCCGATCCGGTACTGGGGCCCCAGATGAAAGCGGTTGGCGAGGTGATGGCTATTGGACGAACCTTCCCCGAGGCCTTGCAGAAAGGTGTGCGTTCGCTCGATATAGGTATTGATGGCTTCGGCGACCCCATTGGAGCGAGCTTGCCGGCGGAAGCATTGAGTGTCCCGACAGCGCAGCGTCTGTTTCAAGTTGCCGATGTCATCGCGGAAGGCGTCGACTTCAAGGAAATTGTCGAGCAGACGCATTTTGACCCTTGGTTCGTCCAGCAGATGAGCGATCTTATCGCGATTCATCGCAAGGTTACCGATAAGGAATTGCATCTTCACGATCTTGATGCGTGTGATCTTTTGAAGCTCAAGCAATTCGGATTCAGCGATAATGTCATCGCGCGCCTGGTCGGCGAGGATCCTTTGGCTGTACGCGAATATCGCAAAGCGCGAGGTGTGGCGGCAAATTTCTATCGCGTCGACACATGCGCGGCGGAATTCGAAGCGCTGACGCCCTATTTGTACTCAACCTATGAAATGGAGTGCGAGGCGGCGCCGACGGACCGCGCAAAGGTGATGATCCTCGGCGGAGGCCCGAACCGGATCGGGCAGGGCATCGAATTTGATTACTGCTGTGTACACGCCTGTTACGCGCTGAAGGATCTGGGTTATGAAACCATCATGGTTAATTGTAATCCGGAGACGGTCAGCACCGATTATGACACGGCGGATCGACTCTATTTCGAGCCGCTGACGGCCGAAGATGTCATGAATATCGTCGATCGTGAGCAGCCCGACGGGGTGCTGGTGCAATTCGGCGGGCAGACGCCGCTGAATATCGCGCATGATTTGGAGCGTATGGGCGCGCCAATCTGGGGCACATCGGTGGATACAATTGACCTTGCTGAGGACCGCGAGCGCTTCAACGATTTGATGCGGCGGCTGGACATCTTGCAGCCGGCCGGAGCGACCGTGCGCACGCGCGCCGAGGCGGCCGCCGCTGCCGAGTCCATAGGCTATCCGGTATTGATTCGTCCGAGTTATGTCCTGGGTGGGCGCGGCATGGCGATCGTGTTTGACGAGTCGCAATTGCTCGCTTGGCTGGATGATAATGTCGAATGGAGCGGCCATCCTATCTTGATCGATCAGTTTCTCGATGATGCTTACGAGGTTGATGTGGATGCCCTCTGCGATGGCGAGCTGGTGACCATCGGTGGCATCATGCAACATATTGAAGAAGCGGGAGTGCATAGCGGGGATTCGGCTTGTGTGGCGCCACCTTACAAAATAAGTTATTTTCACCTGGATATCATCCGCGAGTATACGCGCCGCATCGGCTTGGCTTTAGGCGTTAAGGGTCTGTTTAATATTCAATTTGCGGTTAAGGATGATGAAGTATTTGTTTTGGAAGTGAACCCGCGCGCGAGCCGAACAGCGCCGTTTATCAGCAAGGCGACCGGGCATCCACTGGCGCGTTATGCCGCGCAGGTCGCAGCCGGCAAGAGCTTGAACGAGTTGGGGTTTGTGGAAGAGCCCGCGGTTGACGGCTTCTTCATCAAGGAGGCGGTCTTCCCGTTTCAGAAGTTCCCTGGCGTTGATACGCGGCTGGGGCCGGAGATGCGGTCGACGGGGGAGGTTATGGGACACGCGTCGAGCTTTGGCCATGCCTTCGTCAAATCGCAGGCGTCGGCTGGTTCGCCCCTGCCGAAAGGCGGGACTGTCTTTATCAGTGTTAATGACTTCGACAAGCCGGTCGTGGCGAAGATCGCGCGCGACTTGGTCAAGCAAGGCTTCCAACTGGTCGCCACGGATGGCACGGCGCGTTGGTTGAACCGGATGGGGATTGAGGCGGCTAGAATCAACAAGTTGTCGGAAGGCAGCCCGCACATCATAGATGCGATGGGCGGAGGCGAGATTGATCTCATCATCAATACGCCGCGCGGCAGCCAGGCGCACGCGGACGGCGCCGCAATCCGCAGCAAAGCCTATGCTCTGTCGATTCCTATCGTGACGACGATGAGCGCGGCCGCGGCCACTGTGCAGGGCATCAAAAGGATGAGTCAAAAACCGCTGAGCGTGCGCAGTTTGCAGGCGCATTACGCCGCAGCCAAGTGATGGATACAGATTGTTGAGGACAGACACATGATGAAGGCCTATGAAAAATACCTCAGTGAAGTCCTCATTGATGAAGCAACCTTGCAAGCAAGAATCAAAGAACTGGGCGCTCAGGTTAGCAGCGACTATAACGGCTGCGAAGATCTGCTATTGCTTTGCATTCTCAAGGGCGGCGTCATGTTCTTGAGTGACTTGTCGAGACATATTCACGTGCCGCACATGATCGACTTCATGGCGGCGAGCAGCTACGGCGCAGGCGCGCGTCAATCCTCGGGTTCCGTCCGCATCGACATGGATCTGCGCATGGATGTAAAAGGCAAGCATGTGCTGGTTGTCGAAGATATCATCGATAGCGGATACACGCTGTCCTTCGTCATAAAGACACTGAAAAACCGCGAGCCGGCCAGCTTGAGGCTCTGCGCCTTGCTAAATAAACAGTCTCGGCGAGAAGTCGATATCGAGGTGGATTACATCGGCTTTGATATCGAGAACAAGTATGTCTTTGGCTACGGGCTGGACCTGGATGAGCGCTTTCGTAATTTGCCATTCGTCGGCGTGGCGCGGCTGGATGCCTTGACCGATGAGTGATGAGGCGCCGCGGTTGTCCTGGACGGATTTCGTCCAGGACTTATCCACTTTGCTCAGGAATCAAGAGATCGATACGCCGCTCTTTCTGGTAGGCGGAGCGGTGCGTGATGCGTATTTGCGCGGCGCGATAACGGATGTGGATATCGCTGTTGATGGCGATGCAGTGGCTTTGGCGCGGCAGGCGGCCGACTGGCTGGATGCCGACATTTATGTCATGGATCGCGAGCGGGGCGTGGCGCGCGTCTTGGTTAATCAAGACGGAGAACGGATCTGTGTCGACTTTGCTCGGCTGCGTGGAGAGACGCTGGACGAAGACTTGCGCGATCGCGACTTCACCATAAATGCGATGGCGGCTGATTTGCTCGGCGACATTGACCGACTAATTGACCCGCTTGGCGGAGCGCTAGACCTGCGGAAGAAGATTCTGAGGCGCTGCTCGGCCGCGGCGATCAAGAACGATCGGATACGCGCCTTGCGGGCTGTTCGTTTGAGTACGCAGTTTCAATTGAAAATTCAACCGGAGACGGCAGCGGACATTCGCGCGGGAGCGGGCTTGTTGTGTCAGTGTTCGGGCGAGCGCATTCGGGACGAGTTTTTCAAGCTGCTGAGTTTGGATCGGGCGGCGCGAGGGCTACGCGTCCTGCTGCATTTGGGCCTGCTGCAAGAGATACTGCCGCGTTCGGCATTTGTGGCGGCAAGTGAAAGCGAAGACTGGGCGACTCGCCTGGCCACTGTGGAACGCACAGTCGCGATATTGAAGGCGATCAGCAGCCGACGCACTGATAATACGGCGGCTGCTTTCGATCTGGGTATGCTGACGATCCAGTTGGATCGCTTTCGCGGGGCGCTGCAAGCGCATATCGGACGGGAATACGGCGGCGCTCGCAACCGTGGCGCATTGCTGGTGCTTGCGGCATTGCTGCCTGACCGGGACGACGTCGATGTTTCGGCGTTAAAGCTGAGCGCGGAGGAAGCGCGCGCCATAATGCGGACGGTCAAGCATCTCGGGCTGTTTTCGGAGAGAGAGTGCTGGCCCCTTCTCGAACAGCATCGTTTTTGGCATGAACTGGGGGAAAGCGGCATTGATGTGACTCTGCTGGCCTTGGCCAAGTACCTGGCGGCGCAGGGCAATGAATTGCAACAGCAGAGTTGGCTGGAGAGGATCGAGATTGCGACCGATTTGCTGAATGCCTACTTTTATCGATACGACGAAATTGTCGATCCACCCTTGTTGCTCAATGGCCGCGACATTCAACAGCGATTGCAGATAAAGCCGGGACCGCTGGTCGGTGAATTGCTGAAGGCTCTGCGCGAAGCGCAAGTCACCGGCGAGGTCGCTTCAACGAGCGAGGCGAAGCATTTTATCGCGCGGCAGGCGGGATCGCGGCGCAAATGATCTATGCCTTCATTGCGCGGTCATGCGCCGATCCAGCTAGCGACTCAGACAAAGCGATAGAAAACCAACATCGTGCGACCGTAGAGCCGCTTGTCGCGCACTTCAAGATGTTCGAAGTTGTGGTTGACTTCAAATTCTCTCGGGTCGATCTGCACGATGATTTGGCAGTCGGCTTGGTGCCAATTCGTATTTGAATCAAGCGCCAGGAGTGTCTTCAACCACAGACCTTGGTACTGCGGCGGCGCGACAAAGATGAAGTCATAATCTCGATCGGGAGATTTGGCGAGGATCTGAAAAGCGTCGCGTCGTAACACTTTTGCTCGTTCTTCCAGCCTAGTATGAACGAGATTCGCTTGGACAACTTTGCGGGCGCCCGCGTTCAATTCGACGAACAAGGCGAAGTCGGCGCCACGGCTCAGCGCTTCTATCCCCACGCTACCGGTGCCGGCGAACAGATCCAGAAAATTGGCGCCTTGGATATTACTGCCGATAATGCTGAAAAGCGCTTCCTTGACACGGTCCATAATAGGACGCGTCCGATCGCCCGGTACGGTTTTGAGCCTCATGCCGCGCGCTTTGCCGGCGATGACGCGCAGTGACACGTCTATACCAGACTTTCTACAATGCTGCGCACCGCGCGGATGTTCGAGATCGGCGAATTGACGAAGCCGCTGCCGTTCCCGGCCAAGATGAATTTCCGCGATTCGCTCTGATTGACGGCTTCTCGGATGACCGAGCTCAAAAGAGCCGGCGTGCCGGACAGCAGATCGTCGCGTTCGTTTATGCCACCGCAAGCGGCGAAATTGAAAAGACTCTTGGCCTTGGCCAGTTCGTCGGCGCTGGCGCGCGTATCCCAGTTCAGCGCTTGGATTGGCAAGCCGGCGAAGATCGAAAGCATCGGCGATGGGCCGCCCACCTGGACGATATTCAGCCACCATTGTTCGGGCAAGGCAGCAAGGATGTCCTGGATGTGAGGCAGGACGTGGGTGCTGTATTCAGTTTCGGACATGACATCATGGCTTGCAAATTCGGTGACGAGGAATATGCCGGCGATGCCGGGTGTTTTCCGCAGCGCTTCGAGAAAACGATTGGTGCTTTCCGTGAGCTGATTCAGGCCACTCCGCAAACGGTCGGGGCGGACACGCATATCCCGCAGTAATTTCTGGCGTCCGGCCAACTGCGCCGCCTGGATAAAGGGGCAGTATACAGTTTGCAGGATCGGCGCGGTATCTGCTTCCAGCGCTTGGCCGACTAGCCTCAGGCATTGAATCTGCTGCGACAGAGCGCCACGCCTTGGCGACAGCGGACGAAGTTCGGTCCAGGCGAGGGAGCGACTGACAACCCGTTTCTTGATGTCGCGGCTGCCTTGCGCGTTGCCTCCCCATTCGTCCTGCACGCCGTAGTCCACGACCTGATAATTCCGCGATGGCATGACCCGGACGAAATCCCAATTATAGTCGTGTTGGAAATCAATGGTGGAGCGGGCAAGATCGGCAAATCGCTGGTCATCGCCGGGCCAGTGCCGCCATAGGGCAACCGGCACACGATCTACCGGTTCGCCGGCGATGGCGCGCTCGAGGCGTTCACGCTTGCGCATAATGCCGGTTACGATTCTGCCGCGCCCACATCCTGGAGACGTTGGGACAACATGCGCGTCAGCATCATATACCGATCGTCGAAGTTGGTCTCGAGATCATTGTCTCCGAGATTGCCTTCGGCCTGCGAGGTTGTCTTGACGGCGGAAAGGGCGCTCTCAGTTTTGCCAAGCGCCTGCCGGAAGGCCTCAGCCGCCGCGCTGAGGTCGCCTTTCGCTTTCTGCGCCAGGCCTAAGCCATAGAGGGCGTCAACATTATCAGGATTGCTGGAAATGATCCCCTCGAACATTTGAATTGCGCCGTTGTTATCACCTTCGCGATGCAGACGCCATGCTTGTCCGACTCGTTCTGCCGATGCCATGGAAGACATGATTACTCCTCCGCCCTTACTGGACGTCTTGTGAAGCGAGCAATGCCGTTTAGCCTGCGCGACATTGAGGCTATTGTACCGCAAAGACGCCAGACTGCGACTGCTTGAGCGCGGGCGTAGAGCAAGCGTTGGTCAGGGGTTATCCTGTCTTGTCGTCGCTCAATGCGAATGCTATGCTTCCAGTTGGATCCGGACTAATTTCTCGTCTCTATGCGCATACGAATGGCCAAGCAAACGGACCTGCAGGGCGCTGCTCAGCTTTGGTTCGAGCGCATTGCTTTCTTGCGCGAGTCGGACGTGAACATCCTGCTCGCGCCCGATGCCAGCCGTTTGTGGCGGCAGCAGGCCAAGCACTGGATTGACGAGGGTAGTTGCGCATTTTTTGTGGCGGAAGCCGAGAAAAATCTCGCGGGTTTCGTTGTCGTTCGGACCAAAGAAAACCCGGCCTGGCTGTATCCAGCGCGAGTTGGCGAACTTGTAGAGATGGTTATGGACCTGCATCGCCCATATCGCGGATTGGGCCGCGCGCTGGTGGAAAGAGTTGCCGCCTGGTTGCGGGCGCAGAATATCGCAGTCCTGGAAGTTGAGCCGAATGCCTACTATCCTGTTGAAGAGGCCTTTTGGCGCACGCAAGGCGGCAAGCTGCGGTCGCGGAGATTCTGGCTGAAGTTATGATAAGACTGGCGGCCGAGAACGATGCCGAGCGCATCGGCGAGATGTGGAGGGAGATGGTCCGCTATCATGCGCAATTTGACGCCGCTACTTTCCGCGCGGCCGCGAATGGCGCTGCTCTGTATTCGCATAGTATCCGAGATCGTCTTCATGATCCGAGAGCGCGAATTCTGGTGTTGGAGCTCGAAGGCGATATAGTGGGCTACGTCAGCGGGGTTATTGCCGATATCACCACCGAGATGTTCGAGCCGCTACGCTGCGGCCTGATTGCCGATATCTATGTCTCGCCCGCTTATCGGCGGCAAGGCTGGGGAAGGCAGTTGGTTGAACGGCTCTGCCTCTGGTTTCGCGATCGAGAGATAGCGTATTTCGAATGGCACGTGAGCGCGGGCAACGAGCCGGCCTTCGCCTTCTGGAAAGCAATCGGCGGCGAAACGACCATGCTGCGTATGCGCGGGCAAGTACTGGGGAGAGATTCATGACCGAGTTGTTGTACCTCGAAGACAGCTACCTGCGGGAATTCGAAGCCACGGTCATCGGGCATGATACGGATCAGAACGGCGTCGTTCTGGATCGCACGGCCTTCTATCCCGGTGGCGGCGGGCAGCGGCCGGATCAGGGTGCGCTAGTTGTAGGCGATTTAGAGTACCCGGTGACGACCATACGGCGCGGGAGCTTGCACGTGATCGCCGGGGATTTGCCGCCAGTGGGCAGCGTGGCGCGCGGGTCCTTGGATTGGGATAGGCGCTACAAGATCATGCGCACGCATACGGCGATGCATATACTCTGCGGCGTCATCTGGCGCGATTATCAAGCGAGCGTCACGGGAGGCAATATGGACATTCTCGCCGGACGCATGGACTTCGAGTTTGAGCGATTGGCGCCGGAAGTAGTCAGCATAATTGAAGAACGAATCAATCTTGAAGTGGCGGCGGCGCGCGATGTGCGAACGGAAATACTCCCGCGGGAAAAAGCCTTCGAGATCCCGGATCTGATTCGGACAAAGATCAATCTCTTGCCGGAAAGCATAAAAGAAGTGCGAACGGTCGAGATTGTTGGTTTGGACCTGCAAGCGGACGGTGGCACACACGTGGCAAACACGCGCGAAGTTGGCGCGATCAAGATTGCGAAATACAAGAGCAAAGGCGGCATCAACAAACGACTGTATGTGGAGCTCCCCGCTTGATGCGTTATTTGCATCCCGTTCAAGCGCATGAGACATTTGTGGCAAGCGGCCGCTACCACTTCTACAAGGACGGCCAAGAACTGGACAAAACCGAGTCCTGGGTGATTCACGAGCATCCCGATGGCGGACGCATGACGCGGGTTGATGTCGATGCGCGGCGGGGCGAAGGCAAATCGATTTTGGTCGAGGCGCTGGAAAACTGCGATGGCGGCTTGGAGCGCCTCGACATCCGCTACGAGAATGCGCAGTTTGAAGGTGGCATAAGGGACCTGCGCGCCAGCTATCAATTGGATGAAACCCTGCTGCAAGTTGGATTCAACTTGAATCGCGCTGAGCGCCAGTATATGGAAACCGATCTGCCGATAGATGTGCTAGTTGACATCCCTTTGCTGATCTTTAGGGGCCGCACTATACAGGCGATGTCGCAAGATGGCGGGCAGGCACGCCACATCTTTGTGCCGATGTACGAACATGCGCAGCTATTTCCCGGTACACTGAAGTTGGTTAACCCATCGGTTGACTACGCCGGTGAAGATACTTTAGCGCTTGGCAAGCGACAGTTGCTGGTGATGCGCTACCGATATCGAGACCAGGCGGTCGCGTATTGGATAGACCGGCACGGCGTGGTTATCAAACGCGTCAACGCCTTCAAACGGCAGGAAATCGTCGTGAAGATCAGCAATTATGCGGCCCCTTCCCGCTGAAGCGGCCTTGAAATCCCGTATATGGAGCTATACCGCGCCACCTAGAGTAATCGGACATGCTGAAGCGATTTGAGATATTTCTGGGTCCGCGACGTTTTCGCGCCTTCATTGCCTTGTTAGCTCTCACCGGCTTGGGCAGTCTTGTACTCAATGCTGCCTCCGGCAGTTCGGAGATCGTCACCGCGCTACAGACGGCTTTGCTTCTCATATTCGTTGTCGGCGCCACCTACCTGATTTTGAGTCGCTTGCCGGGTGAGGAGCAGAAACGCTGGCTGGCGGTGATCGTGCCCTCGCTCCTGGTTATGACCATAGGCTCGCTGGCCCTGCCCGCTTTCACCGGCGTATTTGTCGGCGCCGGCCTCGGCTGGATCGTGGCTGGCATCTTCATCTTCCGCCGGATCGGTGGACCAAGGAACTACAAGACCGCGGTCAAGGCGATGCGCAAGGGCGAGTACAAGCGCGCGATCGCGGCGATGACGGCGCAGATCAAGGAAGAGCCCGCGCACGCGGAACATTATCGCTTTCGCGCCGAGCTGCAGCGGCTAGCGGGCGACATGAAATCGGCGCGGCGCGATTACCGTCGGATGATCGAATTGGATGCCGACTCGGCTATCGCGCATAATGGCTTGGCCGAGGTTGAACTGCAGGCGGAGCGGTATCCGGAAGCGCGGCGGGCGGCGCAGCGGGCGCGCGAATTGGCGCCGAACGAGTGGGTGGCGGCTTATAATCTGGGCATGATTGAAGACCGGCTGCAAGATAGTGAGGCCGTAGTTTACCATTTGCAGAAGGCGCTGGGACTGAAGATACCTGATTCTCGACACCGGCTATTGACGCATTTATACTTGTGGCGCGCCTATCGGCGGCTGGCTGACGGCGGCGCGGCGGAAAATGCTTTGGCAGCGCTGAGAAAAGAACGAGCCGGCCTGGAAGAGTGGCAAGTGATAATGAGCGCGGATGAAGCGAAAGCTTTGCGCGATGTTCTTGCCGAAGATGTGGAGCAGGCGCGGAAGCTCATAGAGAGCAAGTCGATAGAAGCGAGAGTGACTTAAGGTGCTGGGGTGTCAATTCGCCGGCGTATAGCCTGGATTGCTGTCTTTGTCTCCGTTGCGGTGGGAGCCCTGGGCTTCATCGTTTTCGTGCTTGGGGTGCTTATAGAGTTGGCCGATGGCATCACACAGCCTCTTGATCCCTACATTTCACCGGTAATGCAGATGTCGCTGGCGGGCTTGTGCCTGTCGGCAACGATGATCCTGCTCGGTTTCTTGCTCGTCGGGATTTTGCTGGCGCGGCAGTCAAGGCATTATGGCGCGGGTTACGGCGAAGCCTATCGGTTGATGCAGCGCATGCAATTCCCGCAGGCGATTCAATTGCTGGAGCGCGTTTTGGCCGGTGGCAAGGTCACGCCGGATTTGCTGATGCTGCTCACGAGCGCTTATGCCTACAACGGACAACTGGCCAAGGCGCAGGAGACGGCGGACCGCGCTGTGCAAATGTTCCCGGGCGATGCCGGCGCTTATATGACGCTGGCGAACGGTTACCGTATGCAAGCAAGTTACGGTGAGGCTGCCATAGCTTTGCAGACGGCGGCACAGCTTTCGCCGACACAACCGATCATTTGGGCTGAACTTGGATTCGTGCAGCAATTGTCCGGCGAGCATGACTCCGCCATTGAATCATTCAAGCACGCGGCGCTTTACTCGATGCCTTCGATGTACGCTGTGCGGGTCAATTACTATCTGTCGCGTCACTATCACAAGGTCGGTGAGCAAGAAAGCGCGCGGCGCGCTAGCGAGCGGATGGTGGCTTCTCAGCACGGATTGCAGGCTTGGAAATCGACCTTGCGCGCTCTGGAAGGCACGGCTTATGGCAGTCAGCTCAATTATGAGATCGAAAAGATCGAAGACGTAATCGCCGAGACGCAGGGAAAAAGAAAGAACGGCGCATGATCATCCTGCGGGATTTGGCGCGGCGCCTGCCCGAATGGGACGCGTCCGTCAAACTTGCGTTGGCGCTGGCTGTTGCCTTGCTGATTCTTCTGGCCGCACTGGGATTCGGCGGTCCGCTAGAAATTCAGTTGCCAGCGAGGATCGGCGCCTTCGGTCTGTTGGTGACCCTACAATTCCTCTTTCTCTGGGCGAACCGGCGCGAGGTCTCACCCTATCATCAAGCGCAGACATATTTTGTCGCTGGCGACTATCAGGCGGCGCGATCAGCGCTCGAAGGCATTCCGGAGTCGTCGCTAGTCTCGGTTGATGCCTTGGTGCTGCTGGGCAATTGTTACCGCCATCTCAGCCTTTTTGAGCAAAGCGGCGCCGCGCTTGGGCGAGCCTTGCAAATCAAGCCGTACCACCATCTGGCGCTCTTCAGCCGCGGAAAACTTAACCTTGTCTTGGGCGATTACGCGAGCGCCGCGGACATGATACAGAAGGCCCTGGCTGCTGGCGCGCCCGACATCGTCCGTTTTGAATTGGGGCAGGCCTACTTTTACGGGGGCGATTACAAAGAAGCGACGCGTCAGCTTAAATCTGTTCTTGCGGACAAGCTGGACGATCCACCGCTGACGCTCTTGAGTCATTACTACCTGTATCAAATAGGCGAGTCTGAAATGCCCGGCGAAGAAATGACGCGCGCTGGTATCGGTCACTGGCGCGAAGAAGCCAACAAATATGAATCGACGCCTTATGGTGAGTCGATGAGCCGCATCGTCGCTGAGTTGGATAATCTGCTTGCTGGCGACCAACCCGGGGTGGCAGGCGCGGACGCTGGCCGCAGCCAATAATTGATTTTACCCTTTCGCGATAATGCGAATTACGTCATAATTCCAGCGGATTTGCGCCCTTAGCGGGGCTACAAATGAGGAGGTGTTTACGTGGTGTCGCATGCGCATGTGTACACGCCGCGGGTTATTATTGTTTTGATGCGAACGATGCAGGAATTTGACGGAATCCGAGAGTAGCGCAATCGTATCGAGGCAGTGGAGAAGTTTTGACCCATGTTTAGAGAAGTAGACTCCAAAGTTAACAGCGAAGTCATCAACCGGCTGGAGCAGCAGCAGTTGGACTTTTGGCGCTTTAACCGCATATTTGAGCGCACAACCGAAGGCCGGGAAGATGCGCCTCGCTTTGTCTTCTATGAGGGACCGCCGACCGCCAACGGCACACCCGGCAGCCACCACGTCATGTCGCGCGCCTTTAAGGATATGTTTCCGCGTTACAAGGTGATGCGCGGCTATTACTGCTTGCGGCGCGGCGGCTGGGATACTCACGGCCTGCCGGTCGAAATAGAGGTGCAGAAGGAACTCGGCTTCGAGAGTAAAGCCCAGATTGAAGAATACGGCGTCGCGCGTTTCAACGCGATGTGCCGCGCCAATGTCTTCCGGCATATCAATGAATGGGAAAAACTTACGGAGCGCACTGCTTTCTGGGTTAACCTTGATGATGCCTATGTCACGTTCTCAAATGACTATATAGAGAGCGTATGGTGGATCCTCAAGCAGTTTTGGAACAAGGGACTGCTGTACCGCGGCTACAAAGTCGTGCCATACAGTCCCTCTTCCGGTACGCCCCTAAGCAGTCACGAGGTGGCGCAGGGATACAAGACTATTGTCGATCCCAGCATCTATGTGCGCTTCCCGGTGCAGGGGCAGCCGGGCGTTTATTTCCTGGCTTGGACGACCACACCCTGGACTCTGCCAGCGAATGCGGCGCTGGCGGTAGGCGCGGATGTGAGTTATGTCCAGGTCGAGGGCCCTTCGACTGAGGGCGAGGGCGTGGAGCAGCTTATCCTAGCGGAAGCCTTAATGGAAAAGGTGTTGACCGATCCGGACGCTTACAGGGTGGTTGGTCGCATGAAGGGCAGCGAACTGGTGGGTTGGCGTTACAAGCCGCTCTATACCTTTTTGCCTGTGGAGCAGGACTACGCTTATGTCGTGGCTGCGGATTACGTCAGCGTAAGCGACGGCACCGGGATCGTGCATACGGCGCCGGCCTACGGTGTTGACGACCTGGCCACCGGCCAAAAGCACGACTTGCCGGTTCTGATCACGGTCGATGAGACGGGCTGCTTCGTCGATGCGGTTTCGAGCTTCCGCGGTATGTGGTTCAAGGATGCGGACAGGCATATCATGGACGATCTGACCGAGCGCGGTCTGATGTATCGTCACGAAACCTACGAGCATACCTACCCACACAACTGGCGCGATGGCTCGCCTCTGATGTATTTCGCGCGCGAGACCTGGTTCATCGACACTCTGAAGTACAAGCAGAAAATGATCGATCTCAACAAGACGATCAAATGGGTGCCGGAGCATGTTCGCGATGGGCGCTTCGGCAATTGGCTGGAAGATCTCAAGGAATGGTCGCTAGGTCGGGAGCGGTATTGGGGTACGCCGCTACCGGTTTGGGTGGACGACAAGACCGGCGAGATGCTGTGCGTTGGCAGCGTCGAGGAATTGAGCGAACTCTCCGGGCGCGATCTCAGCGAGTTGGATTTGCACAGGCCCTATGTCGATGAAGTGACATTTGAGAACCCGAACGGCGAGGGCGGCACGATGCGCCGCGCGCCCGAGGTCATAGATGTCTGGTTCGATAGCGGGGCGATGCAGGTGGCGCAGTGGGCCTATCCCCGGCACAACAGTAACATTCTGGAAGAACAGCATCCGGCCGATTATATCTGCGAGGCGGTGGATCAGACGCGCGGCTGGTTTTACAGTCTGCACGCGATCGCGGCTATGCTCTTTGAGACAGTCGCCTTTGAGAATGTGATCTGTCTCGGGCATATTCTTGATGAGCAGGGGCAGAAAATGTCCAAGAGCAAGGGAAACGCGATCGATCCCTGGCTGGTCCTTGAGCAATATGGCGCCGATGCCTTCCGTTGGTATATGTATACATCGGGCCCGGCAGGGGATTCGCGGCGCTTCTCGCTCAATGCGGTCGGCGATGTGATCAAGAAGTTCTGGTCCACGTTGTGGAATACCTACAGCTTCTTTGTGACCTACGCCAATATTGATAACTGGACACCGCAATCGGATGCGCCAGCGCCGGCGGACAGAGAGTTGCTGGATCAGTGGCTGCTGGCGGAATTAAACACCCTTGTTAGGGACGTGACCGCTGCTTTTGAAGATTATGACGCGGTAAATGCGTCGCGTCCGATCGAGGACTTCGTGGAGCGGCTCAGCAATTGGTACGTGAGACTGAGTCGCGATCGCTTCTGGAAGAGCCAGATTGACGACAGCAAATTATCGGCCTATGCGACGCTTTACGAAACATTGACGACTCTGGCGAAACTCTTGGCGCCAACCATGCCCTTCCTTAGCGAAGCGCTGTATCGCAATTTGGTGGCTGATCAGGGCCGCGCAGAGGCCGAAAGCGTGCACCTTACGCAGTGGCCCGAGGTCGATGAAGCAATGCTGAACGAGGGGCTTATTGCGGAGATGTCTCTGGTGCGGCGGCTGGTGAGCCTGGGTTTGTCGGCGCGGAATACGGCGCAAATAGGAGTAAGACAGCCCCTGGCCGGCGCGCAATTCGCCTTGCGCGATATTTCGGAATCAGCCGTCGTTGAGCGCCACACGGATTTGATCAAGAGCGAACTGAATCTCAAGAGCGTCAGCGTCATGGGGGCGGACGAAGCGAGCGCCTTTGAAAGCACGACCGTCTATACCTTGAATCCGCTGCCGCGTTTCCTGGGCAGGAAGTTCGGCAAGGATTTCAAAGCGATTCAAGCGGCATTGCGCAATGGCGAGCAAGACTTTGTGCGCCCGCTTGCGGAACACCTGCTGGCCGGTGATAGTATCACCCTCGAGTTAAACGGCTCCAGCTTCGAGATTCTTAGCGAGGAATGTGAGGTTAAAGTCAGTGTAGAGACGCCGGAAGGCGCCATTGAAGACAATGGATATGTTGTCGCGTTGAATCTGCAATTGACTTCGGACTTGGTCGAAGAAGGGCTGGCGCGAGAATTGATTCGCCGGATTCAGAACCTGCGCAAGAAGGCCGATTTCGCCTTGGGCGACCGCATAGAGATTGTCTATTCTGGCGCGTCAAGCACCGTTGATGCGGTGATGCAGCTCTTCAGCGGATACATCAGCGAGGAAACCCTGGCCGACAGTCTTGAGCCCGGTGATTTGACAGCGGAATTCGTCAGCGAAGACCTGGATATGAGGGGCGAATCGCTAAGAGTGGGTGTAAAACGCATCAGCTAACTTGTAGAAGTTGACCAAGAACTTTGACAGGGCAGATTCTCAGACTAAATTTGCCCTGTTTTTTTGTATTGCATTTGCTCTACAATTGGTGATGTCGTACAAATACTGTGACCCACCTTGGTTATTTCACGGAAAATGGTGCTCTTTCGATCTGAAAATTCAATGAAGGCCAGAGTGAAATCTAGTTATGTCAGATAAGAACGTAGCGTCTTTACAGTCCTTGCTTCGTTACTCTTTGCCTTTGGGCGCGAGCATCGTGGCTGGCGATCCCGAGAAGAAAGTCAACTGGTCGGTAACCATTCGAGCGCAGCCGCCGGTGTTTCCCGATATCTATGGCGGTGAATTGGCGCTTGTGTCCATGGATGTCTTGCGCAGTTTTGACAGCCGGCTGACCTTGTCCAGCGTCTTGCGTCAGCTGGCGGATTTCAAGGTGAGCGCTGTATTGACCACTGGACCAGCCAGCCAGGAGGCTGTCGACGCGGCAAATGAATGCGGGGTTGCTCTCCTATCTGTGCCGGAGGAAGCGAGCCTGACCTCGATTGAGCGCGCGGTGAATGCGCTCATCCTCAATCAGACGGCACGCTTGACAGAACGCGCCATTGAGATTCAGCGGCAGTTGACGCGCCTGGCCGCGGAAAATCGTGATCTCAACAGCCTCTTGCAAGTGCTGTCCCGGTCAACCGGCAAGCCGCTGGCAATCCACAATGATGCAGGCACTCTGATCGCGCAGATAATGCCTTTTTTGGGTCGCCGCGCCTTGAATGGGCGTAGCCCGGCAATCCTGGCCGACGCCGAAAGTTTTAGAGATTGGATTGAAAATGATGCGCCCTCGGCGCTCGGGGTAATCAGCTCCAGCCCTCTCGGCTATACGATCGTCCTCAAGGTCGAGAAGCGCGTTGCCGGATACTTGTCCTTGATTGACGGCGATGACAGCTTAAACGAATTTGACCGGCTGTTATTGACCTATGGCGCCGATGTCTGCGCGATTGAAATGGCCAAGAACCGCGCGATTGCCTCCGCCGTCGAACAGACGCGAGGCGACTGGATCCAGATGTGGCTGAGCGGAACCCCCGCCGATGATGACCTATTGCGGACGCGCGCGCAGCAAGCCGGCTTTGAACCGACATCGCAATACGTAGTGGCGGTTTATCGCGCCGTTTCCCAGGCGCGGCAATCAATGCGTCTGAAATCGGTGATCTCATTGGTGCGCGACGATATCTCACGCCGCGGGATCAATGGCGCGGTAGGGCAATATGTCGATGTGGTTGTCGCCCTCTATCCGCTGGATAATGAAGACGGAAACGCTTTGGCGCGGACGCGATCGTCAATTGAAGCGGTGCGAGCGCAGCTTGCTCAGCGCAGTCCGGATATGGTGGTGGCGGCGGGTATAAGCCGTCCCGCGACGGGTCTCTCCAGCTTGCGCGATGCTTATCGCGAGGCGAAAGACGCGGTTGGCATAGCCGATGAGTTGAGCGATTGTGATTCGACGACATATTATGGCGATCTTAAGTTGTATCAGTTGTTGCTGGCGTTAAAAGAACGTAACCTGGGGCACTTGCAGCGTTTTCATCAGGACGCGCTGGGTCCCTTGCTGGCGCATGACCAGCGCAAACAGAGCGACCTCATTCGCACCTTGAGTGGTTTCTTCGCCGCCAATGGCAACCTAGCGAAAGCGGCGCAAGACCTTGACGTGCATCGCAACACGCTTGTATACCGGCTGGAGCGCATCTCCGATTTGACCGAGCTGGACCTGGATGATTCCGATAACCGGCTGATACTGCATTTGGCGCTGAAGACGCAGCGAGTCTTGGCGACGCTCCCGAGCGAGACATCGCCGGTCTAGACGGTATGCTCGGTATAGATGCGAGAAAAGCTGCTGAACTTTAACTCAGCAACTTTTAGTTTTGTCAGTCTCTTGGGGCTCAGCTTTCGTTGACGATCTTGTGCGCCATTGGCGGGGCGATCTTGACGAAGTGATCGCCGGGCCGCCGCAGCAAGGCATAGAGCGGTTCCGCCGCTTCCGACTGGTGGTTTTCTTCCAGGGTGCGAATGTAGGCGTTCAGCAATTCGTGTACATCATCCTGCCCGTCCTCATCCAGCGGCTGGATTTCGACGACGGAGCCGGAGGCGATGCGATTGCGTATGGCGTCAAGCGTCAAGCCCATCTGCGGCTGAATACGCTGGTAAACGACGCCGCCGGTCATGCCGGCGCACATCCAGGGACCGGGGTCGCCTAAAACCACCGCGCGACCTGAGGTCATGTATTCGAAGGCGTAGCCTTTGAGGTTCGCCCGCGCGCCCAAGCCGCCTAGGCTGTCGTTGAGCGGTTCGCTGATTTCGCCGCCGAAGACGACATCCGCGCCACTCATTCTGATACAAGCGCGAGTATCGGCATCGCCTTGCACTATGAACAGACCACCTTGCGCGCCATAGGCGAAGCTCTTGCCCACGGAGCCATCGAGCCGCCGCCCATTGTGATTGAGGCCCTTGAGGATGGCAACCTTGCTGCCGGCAGCGCATTTGCCGACGCCATCTTGGGCGCCGCCTTCCACCAGCACATTGACAGGATCATCAATGAAGGCGGCGAGCCCGTTGCCCGGGATGGCAGAATTGCTGAAGCTCAGGTTGATAGCGCGGATACGATTCGTCTGTGGAACCGCCATGCGCTTGATGGCGCCCGCCAGATGCGTGCCCAATGCTCTATCCATCGCCATGACCTGCTCATCATCGTAGGTCAACTCGTATTCGCCTCTTTCGACATATTCCGAGACGATATCGGTAATCTGTTTGCTCACAGTGTTGCGCGGACGAGTGACGCGCCGGCCGCCCGGCTGCGCGGGAGTCTTTTGCGCGCGCGGGACCGGTTTCAGCAGGTAGCTCAGGTCGATGCGGTCGTGATGCGAACGCTGAAACAGGAGGTCGGCGCGGCCGACAATTTCCTGCAGATTGCTAATGCCCATCTTCGCCAGCCATTTGCGGATGTCATCGGCAAGCGCGTCAAACATGTGCACGATGCTGTCTGGCGATCCGCGTTCCTCAAAGGGCCGGAATGCCTTGAAATTGCGCTTCTCCGCCTCTTCTTTGGTCTTAACATGCGTCGTTATGCCGACGTGGCAGGTGCCATCCTGGCAGCCGCGGCAAATCGTGCAACCCAAGGCGACCATCGCCAGCGTCGCAAAGCCGACCCGGTTGGCGCCCAAGCATACCATCTTGATAACATCGCGGCCGCTCTTCATGCCGCCATCGACCCAGATCTCCACATCGTCGCGCAAACCACTCTCAATCAGATGGCCATGCGCCAGCCAGACTCCGATTTCGGCGGGCAAACCCACGTGACGCAAGGCATGTGCCCGCGCTGCGCCGGTGCCGCCGGTGTAACCGGTGATGGTGATGATATCGGCGCCCGCCTTGGCAACGCCAACAGCGATGATGCCGATGCCCGGCACGACTGGCAATTTAACCGAGACCTTGGCATGAGGATTGGCTGTCTTTAGCTCGTCGATCAGCTGAGCCAGATCCTCAATCGAATAGAGATCATGATTATTGCTCGGCGAGATCAAGCCGACGCCCGGCGTAGTGCTGCGGACGGCTGCGATCTGTTCCGTAACTTTGTAGCCGGGCAGGTGCCCGCCTTCGCCCGGCTTGGCGCCTTGGCCGATCTTGATTTCGATATAATCGGCCGCGTTCAAAAAAGCGATGTTCACGCCAAAACGACCGGAGGCGACTTGCTGCCCGCGGTTGCGCGGGTGCCGGCCGAGGATGTCGTGAATCTCGCCACCTTCGCCGTTCATACAAATTATGTTTAGCAGATGCGCGGCTTCCGCGTAGGAACGGTATGCCAGTTCGCCCTGAGAGCCGAAGGACATCGCGCTAATCAAGACAGGCATATCGTAGCCCTTGATGCTGATATCAACTTCTTCCGCCTTGATAGGCGCGTCACATTCCTGCAGTCCAAGGATATGGCGCAGCGAGACCGGCATCTTGTTTTCCAGGCCGAGCAAGGTTTCCGTGTAATCATCAAACTGCATTTCACCATGCGCGACTGCTTCGGCCTTCTTCCACATCTTGGGATAGAAGCGTTCGGGATTCTTCAGGCGCGCCCGCGTTTCGCCGCGAAATTCACCCGCCCGTTCTTGCGCGTCTTCATAGATTGAAGTCCAGGTCAAGCCGCGTCCCGTGGAGCCGAAGTAATTGGGGGTGCCGAGCATGTTTGCGATATTTCGCGACAAGCCGATGGAACTGAAGCTATGGCCATAGCCGCGCAGTTCATGGCAGCCTACCGTCGAGGTGATTTTCTGCAAGCCCGCGCGCGCAGCCGTCAAAGTATTGCCGAGAGCGGTTATTACATGCGCCTCTTCAAGCGGCCGTCTGCTGCCGCGTGGCGCCGTACCCAAACCGACCGCGTACAACGCGTAAGGCAGGATGGCGTTCGCGCCAAGACTGAGACAGATAGCCAGGTCGTGCAGGTCGCGCAGCGCCCCGGAGCGCACCACGATCCCGGCGCGGCGCCGCAGGTTCGGCGTCGTATCCGACTGGCGCAAAGCTTTGTCGATCGCTGCTACAGCGAGCAACGGGTCAACATAAAGCTCCTCCCCGGTCGCGATGGCGTTGTCATCAAGAACGATGCACTGCGC
Source organism: Anaerolineae bacterium (assembly GCA_022822545.1). Lineage (GTDB taxonomy): Bacteria > Chloroflexota > Anaerolineae > Aggregatilineales > Phototrophicaceae > UBA6055. The sequence goes on along the minus strand of JAJEBE010000021.1, from coordinate 108,929 downwards.
CCCGTTGGTGACGGCGTCTACCGCGCGCTTCTGCAAGGCTTCCACCGCCAGATCGACAGTGGTATCCATCGGGCAGCCCATTGAAAGGAAAGCGGTCTTTTCGTCAAAGACATTAACCAGGTCTTCAAGCAGCATGGTGCCGTATTTTGCAGCAATATCTCGAACGGTTTCCACGCCATCAAATTCAGGAATTGCGCCCAAAAGCAGAGGGATCTGCAGCCGGATTAGCGTGGCGTCATCTTCACGCCCAGCGGCGATCTCGGGCCGACAACCAATTAAGGTTTGCGACGAGAATTGCGCTTGCTCCCGTTCACGATCGATACTGGGATTGGTGACCACAGCGATGGTCTCTTTGAAGAAATCAGCCAGGTTTGTGCGCGTGTTGCTCAAAGCGGCGAGCGGACCGTCCCAACCGAGCGAACCGATCTGTTCTTTTCCGTTTTGCGATAAACTCGAGACGATCTCCACATGGTAACGCTCCCAACCGAAGCCCGACATAACAGCGGCGTTGACCTTCACTGGTGAATCAGACCAGGGCAGTTTCGTCGCGGTTTTCACTGGCTCGGCGACGCGCTCAAGCACGGCTGCCGGCGCCGGTTGCGCCTGCACTTGCTGGCCGCCATTGCCGCCATTGTGCATGGGGAAGCCGTTTCCAGTGGCGGGCGGGCTTGTTGTGGAGTCCGCGAGCCAGATGCCGCCGGGAGCGGATTCATAGGGTTTGCGGTCACGGTATTTGCTGTAGACGTACTGCTGAATCGCCGGATAATCCATCACCTCGATGGCTTGCCCGGTGTTGACGGTCATCGCAATCTTCTCGCCTGGGGCCATCGGCTTGGGGCTGATCGACATCGAATCCAGGGCATAAACGCCACGTTCCGATGTGATAAAGTGTTCCTTCTCCGTCTCGCCATACCAAAGCGGGCGCAGCCCCAAGGCATCTACGCTGAACACGGCCTGGTTTCCAAGGCGCGCGACGACTGCGGCCGGACCCTGCGCAAAGGGCCCGAAAGATTGGCGCATCTCGTCGTACATCGTGTGAATCTCTGGCACGTTCTGAATCAGATCGTGTTTGAATGGCGGGAAGATGAGTTCCATCGCCTCTACCAGATCCAGACCATAGCGCATGCACAAAGCGTAAATCGTGCGGTCGACATCTTGCGAATCGGAACCGCTGTCGATCATCGGAAAATCAAGCATTTCCGATTCCAAACGGAACCGGGAAATCGTATTGAACTCGCCGTTGTGGCCAATCAAATTAAAAGGCTGGGCGCGCTCAAATATGGGATTGGTATTGGTGCTGTAACGCGCGTGCCCCATTGTGATTGCCGAAGCGTAATCGGGGTCGCGCAATTCCGGGTAATAGCGCCGCAGTATTTCGATCGTGCCTTGTACCTTATACACGACGCTATGGGACGAGAAAGAAGGAAAGTGAACTTCCAACTCTCGCTCCAATTGAACCTGCAGTTCAAAGAGGGTCTGGTCGAGGTCGCCAGATGGGACTTGCCCGTTGATACCGGCTATCTGCCAAAAGACAGGCTCGTTCTTCTCGGCGTTGGGCCCCAATATCTGTCGATTCACCTTGCCGGCTCGGTCGACTAAAATGTGCAGACCGGCCTCGCTAATTTGACGGCAAATCTGGTCAACGACATTTTGCGACCGCGCGCGATCGTGTGCCGGAATCATAACGTGCGCGACCCAAAAATTGCGGTCGGTCGCCAGCGATGAGCGCAGGCCAGCCTCGGCTAACCACTTCGTCCAAAGTTGCCGCGGTATGTCGGTCAAGACACCGACGCCATCGCCCTCGCCATTTATGTAGCCGGTTCGGTGCCCCATGCGGGTAAGCGCTTCAATTGTGCGCTTGACGTTGCCGTGTGTGGCTTGCCCGCCTTTGCGCACGGAGCAGATGAGAGCGCAAGCATCGCGATGCTCGCGATCAATGGGATGAAGATCGGCAAAGGGATCGTCGTAGGAAGGATTTGGCAAGGCAGTCATATCTCATCCCCTTTCAAACGTAACGGTCCCGACAATAAGATTATCTGACGCGCGCATTAAATCGAATGCATCGATGCCTTTGATTCCCGCTAATAGGATTAAACGAATCTTATACACTATTGTACCAGGCATAAAAAAACGTCTCAATTGCTAGAAGTCATGGATATTAAGTGTGTATATTTGGGCAATTTGTACAAGATACAGGGCATAATCATTATTGCTTGTCACCATCCGCGCGTCTCACATTTTTACCCGTCTCAACAATTGTAGCGCGCGCGGCCCGGTCGCAGGTTAGGCGACGGCTAGTAGTCGACGTATCGTCAAGGCCAGATGAAGGGCGAGCCTGGTTTCGGGTCGGCTCAAGTCGATACCGGCGATTTCGTTAATGCGATTCATCCGGTACAGCAAGGTGTTACGATGAACAATTAGCGATTCGGCGGTCTGCGACAAATTGCCGTGGCAGTTGAAGAAAGCTTCCAGCGTCTTGATCAGATCGGCATTTTGCCGCATATCGTATTCGGTGAGCAAGCCCAGGGTGTTCTCGCAGAAGTCGCTCAGCCTTTCACGGTCGGACAGGTTCAGGATCAATTGATATACGCCGAGGTCTCCAATGAATAGCGGAATATCGGTTTGCAGGCGCTCCGCTAATTCCATAGCCTGCACGGCATCGCGATAACTTGAGCGCCAGGTGTTTACATCACGCGCTACCTGGCCCAAGCCGATGGAAGCGCGATTCTGTGGGTATTGCCGCCGGACCTCCTGGCTGAACGCGTTCGAAAGCATCAAACTATTATCGATAGGGTCGCTGGCATCGGTAGCGTGGAATACAACCACCTCGCCTTCTTTTTCCCGCGTCCAAACGAGAGCGGAAGCTTCTTGCGCGACGATGATGGAATTGACCAAGGTTTCCAGCCGTCGGAGAGAAGGTTGATCGGCGCCGCTCCAGGACAAGACGAAAGCCACGTGGGTTTCTGTCATGTTGTGGCTAAAGCGCTCCCCTTGCCGAATTGCCTCCTGTTGGGTCACGTCACCCAGCAGAAGTCGATCCAGAAACGTGCCGCGAAGTCTCTTTTCCGTTTCATTTACCGCCTTCTGTTTCGCCATTTCCAGCGCGCAAGCGGCCGCGCCGTGCTCGCAAACCAGTTGGTCAACTTCGTCCAGATCGCTCTCTCGCCCGACAATTGATAAATAGCCGCGCCCTACATTCTTCGTGACGATCGGCGCGACCAGGCGGGCAACGCCGGAGACCGGCAGCGCCTGCATCAGAACCGGGGGATCAACTTCCACGACCCGGTGGCGGTCATGCAGTTCCACCGGCAAGTTGTCTTGCTTCTTGAGGAAGTATTCGACATCGTCCCAGATACCTATCAGATTCGGCTGGAGCTTGTGGGAAATCGTGTGCAACCGCTTGTCCTGGATAATGACGGTCTTCTTGGTCACGCGCGCTATCGCCGCGATCAGTTCGTTCATCCCTTCGTTGCGCGATGATATTTGCGTCAACTGACGATATATCTGCGTGCCCCGTCGCTCGATCTGGCTCTTGCGATTGACGAGCAGACTGATGATCGTCTTCTCTACTTCGCGTATCCGGACATCGTCGGAAAAGGACAAGACAGGCATATTACATGACTTGGCTTCCGCCAACGCGGTTGTGCTCACCAGGCCGCAGAAAACGATAGCGGAGGCATCGACCTTCGCCGACCACTGAACGAGCTCGGTATCACTGTGCGCCTTTGGTGGATTGCTCAGTGGAGCGATCAAGATTAATTCACGCCGCTGCACGCTCTTGGAGGCAATATCGTCTTCCGGGTGGATGACAGTGGTCCAAGTGATTGAGCGGTTCAGCAGGCCTTCGCCAGAGAGAATGTGAGTGCTCAGAGGCAATGCCAGTTTCCGAATTTCTTCGACCGTGAGGTCGGGGGCGCGCGTAGTTGCGTCTGCTTCCATGCTGTCAAATCTCGCCTAGCTTTTGCGGCCAAATATACTCAGCGCGATCACCATCGCCGTGCTAACAACCACAATGAGCGACAGGTCCAGGGCGGGCCAACTGAAAAAGTTGAATCCCGCGGTTACGAGTAGAAGCGCGGAGGCAATCCAAATCGACAAGCGCACAGACAGGCCTCGCCGCCGTCGCATCAAACCCGATACGAGAAACACGATTCCAGCAGCCAATGGCGTCACGCCATGATGCGGCGAAAGCCAATCCGGAAAGATATCAGCGATCACCAGAACAGCAACAACCCCGAGCCAGGTTCGTCGCTGGATTCGATACTCGTCCGCTGAGACCGTCGCTCTCGTATCATCGAACGCCCTTGTTTCAGCCTCGCTTTCGGCAGCAGCCGAAATGGTTAGGAACGCTAACATATGTACTCATGCCCGAGGAACTACTAGACAGATTGTACAACTTCTTATGCAATTTGCCTAGATTTCATTGGTTATCGTGATTGGCAGCGACGGACAAGCTGCGAAGGGTAGCTTGCGCGCCTTTACCTGGCTGACATACGCAGCCTTGCCGAAAGCGGCCTGATGATGCGAAGCGCGGACGGATGTATACAGTCTGAGGTGTTTCAGTTCTGACGCTCTTGCATCAGTTTGCCGTAGGCGCCTCGCCAGATCTTGGGGTCTCGCGTCATGCGGCTAATCTGAATATCAGATACGTGCGGGAAGAGACGGACCATGGCATCCGGCAACTTTTCCCAACTGTCTGTCCTGATCAACTCTTCTATCGACTTCGCCATGAGAGAAGCCCACCACCACTTTTGCTGAAAGTCGTCGGATTTCTTCCAGTAGCCGCGCTTTTCCCAAGCGCGCATGGACTCTTCTACCGTGTTGTCGATCCCACGAAGGCAATAGACCAGCCAAGCGGCCGAGTCTTTCGTTTCCTGGGTGATTTCTTTCTGTTGGCTCAGGTGGCGCAGGATCTCGGCAATAGTCCGCATATAGGCGCTGCGGCGTTTTCCCGGGCTATTTGTATTGATCACCCGCGCCATCAGCTACACATTCGCTTCCAGACTGGGATGATGAGGCCGAATGCCGCGATATATGCGCACCCCGCCTATCGTCTTCAAGATTGTTTCAGAATCGCGCCCGGTGATCTCTCCCAGCTCAAGCGCGCTAAGCGGCTGATTCCCGTTGACGAGCAAGGCGCGAAACACACTGTCGATCAGGCCGATGCCTTCTCCTATAAAGTCCTCGCCTTGGGAAGACTCCTTTATCGCCAGGCCGAGCGTATCCAATTGAAAGACTTCGCCGGTTTCGGGATGCACGTAGTCAAATACCTCATACAGGTCGCGGTGCTGCAGCGCTTGCTGCTGCTCCTGCGGCAGATGGGTCAGCAAATACACCTGCAAGTCATCGCGGCTATGTTCCCACCAATCATAGTCGATGTAGAATTTCGTCTCAATGCTTGGCTTTATCAGGTAATTCAGGGACATTGATCATTCCCTCTGGCTAATTGCTCATCTTCCAGTAGTTGCCGCCGACATAATCAAATTCCGGGTTCGTCAGCAATGTCGCAAACATGGGCCCCGGCGGGCAGCGGCGCAAGACATTAAGCGTGCTATACAGCACTTTGGAATGGACCGTGCCTTGCGGATTCTGCTTGCTCAACTCGCGTACCAGTCCGCGAAGCAACTCCACCAAAGGCACACGCTTCGCCTCAAGTTCCTTGCCCAGGTTGTCGACCTCCGGCAGGTTGGTCACGCCGACGATGACCATTTCATCATAATCGGCGCCAATAGCGCGTTTGGCTGTTTGGCAGCGTAATTGATTGCCATCAAGCCGCTCCACCACCGGTATCCATTCTGTTCGGGGACGATAGGTGTCAAACTCGATTTCGATACGACTCTTGTCATTAGTGGGATTCAAATACACGTATGCGCCGACCGGCAAATGGTGCTTCTGGTAAAGTGGCGCCAGCCCAACTACATACTTGAATTCATGCACGACCCAGCAGGGGAACTCCTGCTTGTCCAAAGCGTCAATGATAGTAATCGCGATCCGCGGTGTCTTGGCGGCGGGGAAGACATATTTCGTCTCGGAATTGATCGGCAATGTCCCGACGCGGCGATGCGGATAAATCAAGGTGAGACTGACTTCGTCTTCCGGCCGTGGCGAAGACACCGGCGAATGCTCGTCATCGAGATCGTATTCCAATTGCAGCATTTCACGCGAGAGCAGGCCGCGGTCAAACTCCACCGTCTTGTAGCGCAAAATATCGGGGACTTCCCGCACCAAACGCGGCAGCAAACGCGTAAGATGCCAGAGAACGGTGCCGGCGGGTCCCACTTCGTCGAAGCGATCATCTTGATTCATGCGATAATTCAGGGAAAACACCTGTAAGGGAAAGGGCGCATCGCCCAAGCCGCCTATCTCGCGCAGGATTTGCTCCGTTCTCAGAGGACCGCCTTCGTGCATATCCAGCACGGCTTCAGCCAAATGCAGATGACCAATATCCACCTCCAGCAATAACTCGCGGACGAACCAGGTTCCGGCCAGCCGCACGAGGTCAGGATTGTGCTCTAAGGCGTCATTGACTTGGTCGACGATATGGATATCAGGGTCATTAAAGATATCGGAGTGTGTATATTCGGCTTTGATTTGGCTGGGATGCATGTTCAGCGTGTTGTCATTGAGTGGATGTTGATTGCCGTAGGCGGTGACGAATTCACGCGTCTCAATACGAGATTGTTGACGCATGTCGTCGAATTCGACTGTGGCCACGGTTATCGGGCTCAGATCATTGCTTCTGCCATCACGAATGCTGACGACGCGGCCAGTGGCGTAATCAAGAAAAGAAAATGTCAACCGGTCACCGACCTGGTAGCTATCGGACGGTCGGTATACTTTGGCGTCGTTGTACTGTTGCGTAAAACGACGGCGTTCTTCGTCTTCTCGCTTTTTGATAATTTCGGTGGCGAGTTCAACGGAGGATAGCGGCGTCTCTTTGTCTAGCAGGAGGTTGGTGATGTTATCGATATCGTCAGCGCTGATGGAAAAACTGTATGCCCAATGTTGTGCCGGCAGCACGGTATGACATCCCCCGGAAGTGCAGATTATGGATTTCAAATAGATGCCGAAATTTGCATCATGGATTTAGTGGCGCAACGCCTTTGCAATCCTACTGTAACGCGGGATACCTAGTCAAGCGCAACTTCACCCCAATCCAGCCGATTTAGCCAGATCCGCGTCAGCGCCGTCTTCCACATCGCGCGAACGTCAACCGCAATTGCCGGATAGACAACTCGCAGCGACGGCAAGCCGCTGTTGACCAGCGGCAAAAGCTCGGCTATACTGCCCGCTTGTGACTTGAAGGCATGGGTAGATTGAGGCTGATTAATGTCAACCAAACGCACCTGGCAGCCCAAGGTTCGCCGGCGTAAACGCGTACACGGATTCCGCAAGCGTATGAGCACGCGCGGGGGCAGACGTGTTTTGAAAGCGCGCCGTCTTCGCGGGCGCCATAAGCTTGCTGTGACTCCAAATCACGTCAAAAAGGTCAATTGGAACGCCAGCTAATCCATGAAGTCCGCCCTAAGGTTGCGCCGACCGGCAGACTTCGTCCGCGCAAAGCGACAAGGCAAAGCGCAGCGACATCCGTCCATGTCGATTAGCTATTGCGCCAATGAGCTTCCGCGCAATCGATACGGAATTGTTGTCGGTAAGCATATCGGTATTGCCGTGATTCGTAATCGAATCAAGCGTCGCCTGCGCGTTGCTTTGGCGAATATGCATCTGCGACTGCGGCAAGGATATGACATAGTAGTGATAGCGCGACGTAGCGTGACCGCGCAACCTTTCAGTGAATTGTGTCGTATTCTTTACGAGCTATTCCGCCGGGCGCAGTTGATCGAGACTACCTGAAATGCTCAAGTGGACTTTGCTGAATGCAATCAGAATTTACAAGCGATTTTTATCGCCCTTATTGCCGTCAGCTTGCCGCTTCACGCCGACATGTTCCGTGTATACTTATGAAGCCATCGATTCCTACGGTCCTGTGAAAGGGACCTGGATGGGCTTCCGGCGGCTAATGCGCTGTCATCCTTTGCACCCGGGCGGGTTTGATCCCGTCCCTCCCAAGGAGTGATACTTGAATTTGTCAATTCGCAATTCTCTGCCCTTGATATCGCTCCTGATTCTTGGCGCATTCGCCTTAACCGGCTGTGTTGGCGCGCGCATGGGCGTCAGTTGGCCCGCGGTCGGCTTGATTGAACTCTACGGCGAGACGCATATCACAATCGCTTATAACAACGATGTCGCGATTCTCAGCCCATCGAATGGCGCGCCCGCCCGCCTGATAAACCCACTTAATGGCGAGGTCATGCGCGACAATGAAAACAACCCGCGAACCTGGATATTGCGCGGCTCGGAGAATGAAGGCTCGCAGTTTTTCTCCGTTCCCATCCGAATTGATGAAGACACAGTCTTGATTGCGGATAACAACAAGCGGCTGTTACGAGTCGACTCTGTGGTTGTCGAGGTGCAGCGTGCCTATCCGCTGGCGGACAAGGTTTTGACTAATATGCTCCTGGCCGGCGATACGCTTTACCTGCCCTTCCAAAATGGCGGTCTTAGCGCTCTAGCGCTGGAAGACTTCCAGGAAAAGTGGACCTTGACTACAGACGCCGGTATCTGGGCACAGCCGCTGCTTGTTGACGACATGCTGATTATTCCTTCGATCGACCACTTCCTTTACGCGGTTGACCGCTTCACCGGCGAACGTCTTTGGTCGCTGGATTTAGGCGGCGCAGTCACGTCAACGCCGCTCTTGGCGAACGGGCGCCTGTATGTCGGCAGCTTCGATAAGAGCTTCTTCGAGATCTCTCTCGCTGGCGAGATCCTCAATGAGTATGGCACTCAGAATTGGGTTTGGGGCACGCCGGCTGCTGATGAAAATGGCATCATCTACGTCGCCGATTTAAGCGGATACGTGCATGCGCTGGACGGTGAAAATGGCTTGCGGGAACGCTGGTCGGTACAAATTGCCGAGCGCGGCATTCGCGCTGGCCCGCTGGTGTTTGGCGAGCGCGTCATCGTGGCGTCGCGCGATGGCAAGGTCTACTGGCTGGATAAGCGCGATGGTCAACTGATCAACGCTCGGGAAATCGATGACCGTCCGGAATTGCTTGGCGATATGATGTTGCTGGAACCGAGCGAGAATTTAGCAATTGATGAGCCGCTCTTGCTGGTAAGCTCAGTGCATGACGGTCGGCTGTTGATCGCGTTTGGAGTCGATGGGCGCCAAACCTGGGTGTATCCACGCTAGTCCGTCGACTGGAGCATGATCGAATGTGGGACTTAATCCTTAACCCCTTTGTGACAATACTCGCCTGGCTGTACGCGGCGCTTAACCAGGACATTGTTCTGGCGATCGTCGTTTTGACCGTTATCATTCGCATCCTGACCTTCCCGCTCTTTGCCAAGCAGCAAGAGTCGCAGAAGAAAATGCAGCAGATACAGCCGCAACTGAAGAAGCTGCAGGAGAAGTACAAGGGCGATAAAGAGAAAATGTCGCAGGCGCAAATGAAGCTGTACCGGGAGAACAAGGTCAATCCGGTCGGCGGCTGTTTTCCCATGCTCATTCAGTTTCCTATCTTGATCGGCTTGTACCAGGCGATTTTCTTCGCGCTGGCGGCGACGCCTTTTCAACTGGTGGACCTGTCCGAGCGGCTCTTGATTCCCGGCCTGGATTCGCTTATCCCGCTGCAGCGGATGTGGACGCCTATTCCGCAACTTGCTTCGCTGCTCCCGGAGCTCGACCTTACACTGGCGCCGACGGAAAACCCGACTTACGCGCTGGCATTGCCGCTTCTGGTATTGGTGACCACTTGGGGACAGCAAAAGCTGACGATGTCCTCCACTGGTCAGAACACATCAAAGAAAGATGACGATGATGATGATAGCGGCGGCGGCGGTGGCGGGCAGGCGGCTGCGATGACGAAGAGCATGACGACCATCATGCCAATTATGTTTGGATTCTTCTCGCTGTCCTTTTCTGTCGGTCTGTCTATCTATTTTGTCACGTCCAATCTGATCGGAGTCGTTCAGTACAGCCCGCAAGGCAAGCGGTTATTGAGCCGGGTATTTGGACGCAAGAATATGAACGAGGCGCCGGTGGAAGTAGTCTTTGAAGACGATGAGCCGGTCAAGAAGACGCGCAAAACTCGCAAGAAGAAACCACGCAAAAAGTAAATTGCTGCCACAGCTACCGGACGAACAACAGGTGATATAACCATGGAAATGATTGAAGTAACCGCGAATTCGGTGCAGGCGGCGATTGACAAAGGTTTGGCGCAGCTCAACGCCCGGCCCGGCGAGGTCGTGGTCGAGGTGTTGGAGGAGCCGAACACCGGTTTGTTTGGCTTCGGCGCGCGCGAGGCTCGTGTCCGCCTCGTGCTGATCAGCCGGCGGCGTGAAGAACGGCAGGCTGAATCCGAAACGGACGATGGCATCGCCGACGAGACGCATCACGTTCAACAGCCCGCGACTGTTGCCGACGAAGACCTGGATGAAGACGCCCGCGTCGGCAAACATGTGCTCGAGGAATTGCTCGCCAAGATGCGCGTGGACGCTCGCATTGATGTGCGTTTGACGGACGATGACGAAGAGGGCGAGAATCCGCACTGGATGCTGAATGTCACTGGCAACCGCGTCAATCGCTTGATCGGCCGTCGCGGCGAGACTTTGTCCGCCCTGCAGCATGTTGTTCGCCTGATTTGCAGCCGGCGGCTTGAGCGCCGCGCCAATATCATTATTGATGCCGGCGGCTATAAGTTGGGCCGGTCAAAGCGTTTGCGCGGCTTGGCAAAGCGGATGGCGAAGCAGGCTGTCCAGCAGGGCCGGACCATCACTCTGGAGCCAATGCACCCAAATGAGCGGCGCATCATCCACTTGACGCTGCGCGGCCGTAATGACGTGATGACGCGCAGCGTCGGCGAAGGCCGAACGCGCAAAGTTACGATTGTTCCCAAGTAACTGCGATACCTTGTGTCTTCGAGCTCACGGCAATTGAATTGGGCTGGCTTGGCTCTGAAATGTCCAGGGCGATACATTACCTCCTCATAGGTCACATGACCGTTGATCTCGTGCCTAGTGGGAGAATGCTGGGCGGAACGATTTCCTACGCCGCGCCGACCTATGCCGCTTTTGGGCATCGCGTAGGCATCGTCACAAGCGCTGCTTCTGAGGAGCCTCTCTTGCGCCAACTCGAGCCTTATGGCCAGCTTTCCGTAGTGCCTTCAGCCGAATCCTTAACCTACGAAAATGTCTATAGCGATGAGGGCAGACAGCAGTTTGTCCGCGAAACGGCAGCGGCTTTGCGCCACACGGATATACCCTTGCAATGGCGCGACGCTCCATACGCGCATTTGGGCCCCTTGGCTGCGGAGATTGATCCGCGTGAGTTGGCTGAAAAACTTCCTCATGCGACCATTATGCTGACTCTGCAAGGCATGATGCGGCGTTGGGCTGCGGACGGCCTGGTGAAGTTTCGACCTTGGTTCGATCGACGTGCTTTGGAACTGATTGATATTATCGTGTACAGTCAGGAAGATATTGTTGAGTACCCGCAATTGACCGACGAGTTGCGCTCATTCTGCAAACATCTTGTGGTCACCAACGGTCGAAATGGCGGAACCTATTATCATGATGGCGGCGCGCTGCACTATGATAGCCTTCCAGTCAAGCCGCATGATCTGACTGGCGCTGGCGATGTCTTCGCCGCGTCGCTTTTGGGGGCGCTGCCTCGGCTCAACGGAGATGTCGCAAAAGCAGTCCAGGTGGCCGGCAAGCTCGCCGCCTATTCCGTGACGCGAGCGGGAATTGAAAGCGCGCCCACCACCGCTGAAATCGAGGCTGAATTAGGATTATACTCCCGGGACAATTAGATGATTCAGACGATTCTGTTTAACGGCAACATCATTACTTTGGACGACCGTCGACCCCGTGTCAGCGCGCTGGCGATCAGTTACGGCCGAGTTGTGGCGCTGGGTCAGAACGCTGAGCTTCAGCGCCTTGCCGATTCGAATACCGCTTCTGTCAACCTTTATGGCAAGACGGTTTTGCCAGGGCTCGCGGACGCGCATCTGCATTGGGAAGCGCAAGCCCGCGCCTTGAAGTCAGTCAATGTCTTTGAGGCGCCTAGCAAAGCGCTGGCCGTCGAACGTGTTGCTGAGCGGGTTCGGCAAAGCAATGCCGGCGAGTGGATTACCGGGCAGGGTTGGGCGCAGGACTTGTGGGATGATCGCGCTTTTCCCGATAAAACCGATCTCGACTTGGTCGCTCCGCATAATCCGGTCTTCCTCAGCGCCAAGAGTGGTCACGCGGGCTGGGTTAATTCGGCCGCTTTGGCTGCCGCTGACATCACCGACTCGACCGCCGATCCTGAGGGCGGGCAGATCCTGCGCGCCGCCGATGGCGCGGCCACCGGCATCTTGCTCGAGACGGCGATGGATCTCGTGCAAGACCAGATTCCGAATCCGGCGCCGGATCAACTGGCCGATATGATGGAAGACGCTCAAGCGCTGGCGCTCAGATGCGGCATTACCATGATCCATGATTTCGATGAGCCGTCCTGTTTGGTCGCGCTGCAAATCCTGCGTGAACGCGGCCGGCTGGACCTGCGCGTTGTCAAGCAGATCAATCAACGTTGGCTGGATGCGGCGCTGGATACTGGCATCCGCCGGGATTTTGGCGATGACTGGATTCGCATCGGCGCCTTGAAACTTTTCGCTGATGGCGCCCTGGGAGCGAAGACGGCGCTGATGTTCGAAGCCTATGAGGGCGAGCCGGACAACTTCGGTATGGCGGTCGTCGATAAAGAAGAGATGGTGGAGCTTGTCAGCCGAGCAAGCAAGTCGGGGTTGCCCTCGAGCATTCACGCCATTGGCGATCGGGCGGTTCACGATGTCTTGGATGTCTTCGAGATCGTCCGCCGGCAAGAGCGGGCGCGCGCCGAACCGATCGGCAGCCGTCGCCATCGCATCGAGCACGTGCAGATCATTCATCCGCAAGATCTGGGACGCTTGGCCGAGCTGGATATCATCGCGTCGATGCAGCCGATCCACGCCACCTCAGACATGGCGACGGCCGATCGCTATTGGGGCGCGCGCAACCGATACGCTTACAATCCACGCTTGCAATTGGACCAAGGCGCGCGAATCGCCTTCGGCTCGGATGCGCCCGTCGAGCCATTTAATCCCTTCCTCGGTATCCATGCGGCTATCACCCGCCAGCGCGACGGCCAACCCGCGGACGGCTGGTATCCCGAAGCGCGGCTGAGCCTGCATGAGTCTTTACTCGGCTTCACCCAAGGTCCCGCCTATGCCGCTGGTATGGAGAATCGCCTGGGCAAGCTCAGCGAAGGCTATCTGGCGGATTTAGTCGTGCTTGACCGCGATATCAGCCAGGTCGAGCCCGCTGCCATTCCCCAATTGAAAGTCCGCGGCACGATGGTTGATGGCCGCTGGCCTTATCGCGACTTCGATTAGGCCAGCCGCTGTTCACCGACGTCAACCGAATGCCGCTGTGCTGAAGACGACGTGAAAGGGCCGGCAGTAAATCACCACGCTCATATACTGGCTCAGGTCGATATCGGTCGGAATCTCGTAATTCTGGCTGCCGACATTGCCCTTTAACGCGCCGAGATGCACCTCATTTTCACCCAGGCCGGCAAATGTGCTCGTCGGCGCTTCGGTGGACAGGTAGACATGCAGGTCGGGTCCGTTCTTCGAACGGAAATCTTCAAAGCGCAGGATCCGCTCACCACCCGGCAGTTCGTAAATCGTTGCCGTGCCGACCGCTCCGTGGATGGGGTCGATGTCGATGAAGGAACCCATCGCCAATACTGTCGGCTCGTCCGGCATCTCAGGCGGCATGGCTTGCTCCGCCTCCGGTACGACCGTATCGTCACCGAGCTGCGCCCTGGCAGTTTGCTCGGCCATCTCGCTATTTTCTTTTGCCATCTCGATCATTGCCTGCTTTTCCACTTCCGGCATGTCGGCAATCGCCTGCCGCTGCTCGCCGGACAAACCGGGAAAGGCTTCGTTGACTTCCCGATTCACGAAATAGAGCCAGGGTTGGGTTATAGCCAGACCGACAACCACGACAGCCACCAGCACAACGATCAGCACCAATTTGCGATTCATGAGTTTCTCCCGTATCACTTATTCAGAGCGCTAATCAAATTGCCATCTTGCTAGACAAAGCGATGCGCCTATAATTCTCATAATATCCGATTCGCCCTCAGTACGACATGAGTACTATAAAGGAGAAGTGACAATGACACGTGCAGGAATGATGGTTGGTGATAGTGAACACCGAATTCAAAATGATATGCTGGCGGTCGGTTCCCAAGCGCCGGATTTTTCCTTGATCGCCAATGACCTAAGTAGCAAGTCGCTGGCGGATTACGCCGGCAAGATTAAGGTCATCAGCGTGATACCTTCAATTGACACCGGTGTTTGCGCGACCCAGACACAGCGCTTCAACGAAGAGGCGGCGAGCCTCTCTGACACAGTCGTCCTCACCGTTAGCGCGGACATGCCATTCGCGTTAGGACGCTTCTGTGGCGCCGAAGGGATTGAAAACTCCGAGACACTCAGCACCCAGCGCGACATGAAATTCGCCGATGACTACGGCGTCCACGACACGGCCTGGCGCATCTGCCAACGCGCGGTCTTTGTCCTCGATCGGGACAATGTCCTGCGGCACGCGGAATATGTGCCCGTCATCGGCGATGAAGTTGATTATGACGCGGCTTTGGCCAAAGCGAAGGAACTGGCGTAAACACCAGCAAATTACCGAGGTTGAATCATGAGCGATCTTAGACGCAAGAAACTGGCGAATCTGCTGGTTAACTATTCGACGACTGTCCAGCCGGGCGATTGGGTCGGTATCTTGGGCGGCTTCACGTCGCTGCCCATTCTGCGCGATGTTTACGCAGCGGTAATCGACGCCGGCGGGCATCCGACCTTGCTCATCGACGACAGCCAGATGCAGCGCTACTTTCTCCGCAATGCGACTGACGAGCAGATCAATTGGATCGACCCGGCTTTGAAGTTATACACCGAGCAAGCTGATGTTTATATTCGCGTCGGCGCGCCGGACAACACGCGCGCGATGAGTTCCATCGGAGCCGACCGTATGCGCGAGCAGCGTTCCGCCCAAAGCGAGCTCCTGCAAACCCGGCTGGAACGCGCCGCTCGCGGCAAATTTCGCTGGGTCGGCGCGCTCTATCCGACGCAAGCCAGCGCGCAAGAAGCCAATATGAGCCTGGAAGAATATGAAGACTTCGTTTACGGCGCCTGTTTCTGCGATGCCGACGATCCGGCTGCCGAGTGGCGCAAGCTCAGCGAGATGCAGCAGCACAAGATCGACTTCCTCACGGGCAAGGAAAGCGTCACACTGCGCGGGCCGAATATCGATCTCGAGCTGAGCATCGCCGGCCGAGCCTTTATCAATAGCGATGGCAAGCGCAATATGCCCAGCGGCGAGATTTTCACCGGGCCGGTCGAAGACAGCGTGAACGGCTGGGTCCGCTTTAGCTATCCGGCCATCGTTGGCGGACGCGCTGTCAGCGGTATCGAACTCAGGTTCGTCGATGGCAAAGTGACCGACGCCTCCGCCGAGATGAACGAAGACTTGCTGCGCGCGCAACTGGATACCGATGCCGGGGCGCGTTATCTCGGCGAGTTTGCCATCGGGACGAACTTTGGCATTAATCGGTTCACCGGTATGATCCTTTACGACGAAAAGATCGGCGGCACGGTGCATATGGCTGTGGGCATGGGCTATCCGGAAACAGGCAGCTTGAACAAGAGCGCGGTCCACTGGGACATGATCTGTGATATGCGTACTGACAGTGAGATCCGCGTGGATGGCGAGCTTTTTTACAAGGATGGCGCATTCACGATTTGATCCGGATTGCTCGTCGCGTTTCTCTCTCCAACTGCTCAATCCGCTCAATCTTCAATTGTGTGAACAAATGGTCGCCCATAGGCGGCCTTTTTCCTGTCACGCTGCGGAAGATGGCTGATGGCTTTGCCCAAAATCGGCACTTGTACTACTATGCGAGTAGTCTAGTGAATTGAGGTAGTCTGGATGAGCAGGAGCAACTCCGTTCCCAAACCCGATGACGCCGGCGGTGGCCTGGTCGCCGTCGCCAACACGAGATCAGCCCTCAGCAATATTCGGCGTGGCCCCGGCGTCAATTACGAAGATATTGGCGATATCCTGGATAACGCGCTGCTCGTCTACTATCCCGATACCCGCACTGATAGCAACTGGATCTGGGTGGAGAAGGGCGCCTTGAAAGGCTGGATTTATGCCGGCTACGTCGAATTCATTGACGCCATCGGCGCGCTGCCGTCGCCGCACCAGCCCACTCCTTATGATGGCAAAGTGGCCATCTGGCATTGGAAAGGCACCACAGTCGCCGAAAACACTGCCGCGGAACTCCTCGATACGATTAAGAGGAACGCGCCAAACGTCAGCCAGATTTGGGTCAAGATCACTAACGGCGTCAACTGGATGGGTAACTATGACTCCAGCGACATGGCGATAAACGGGACAGCCAGTATCGACCAATGGGTGGCGACCTGCCAAGCCGCTGGCATGGAATTCCATGCCTGGGCGGTGCCGCTCGGTCTCAATGTGGAAGCGGAGACCGCCATCATTGTCGAAGCCTGCAAGCGACCTGGCGTCCAATCCCTCATTCTGGATATCGAACCCTACGACGACTACTGGCAGGGAGGCGCATCGGCCGTGCGTCCATTTATGCTCGCCCTGCGCCGTGGTTTGGGCACACGTTTTCACATCGGCTTGAGCGTCGATCCGCGCCCTCAGCATTACCATACTGTCTTCCCGCAAGAATGGAATCCATTTGTAGACAGCGTCCATCCTCAATCATATTGGGACACATTTCGCAAGACGCCTGCGGAAACCCTTGCCTCCGTGTGGACCGTTTGGGGCGGCTTTGACAAGCCGATTATCCCGGTGCTTGAAGGCAGTGCGGCAGCCCAGGAGCAGACCGAAGCGCATACGCTGGCCACTCAGGTGCACGGCGCCAAAGGCGTCAGTTGGTGGCGCCACGGTGTCATCTCGCAATGGACCGGGGCGAACACGCCCATAGACCTGGCTAGCTCGCCAGCCGATACAACATCGGATATCGTACAGAATTACGCCGATGAAGTCACTATATTCCCGTCGAAGCAAGGTTTCCGCAGCGGCACGTATACAGGTCAGCCGGAATTTAGCGCGCGGCGGAATACCTGGGGTTGGGATTATCTCTACGTGACCACGGAGGAGCGCACCAGCAAGGTCTGGGCGGAATGGCGCGATGACCTGCCGCGGAACGGCTTGTACGAGATCGCGGCATTCATTCCCAATCGCAAGGCGACCACCACCCGCGCGCGCTACAAAGTGCACGGCATCGTCGGCACGACAACCGAAGTGGTCCTCGATATCAATCAAAATCAGAATCGCAACCGCTGGGTGTCCTTGGGCGTTTTCGATCTTGATCGCTCGATGGAGAATGCCGGGCGCGTCTTCCTCAATGATGTGACCGGCGAGCCTGACAAGGAAATCGCCTTCGACGCCGTTCGTTTTCGCCGTATTGTGTCAACGCCCGCCGGTTATACGCCCGCGCCCGAACCGCCGCGCCCCACCGTGATTGACGGCGTCCATGTTGCGGACGGCTACGACTCGCCGGTAGGGACCAGCGAACAACGTCGGGGCGAAACTGTCTGGCCCCCCGGCTGGCGTGATGCCACTCCCTTCGGCAAGCTCTATTTCATCGGCACGCCCAGCGAAGCCTACCACCCCGGCGCCGACCTGAATTTTGGTCGCCCGTATGCCGACAAAGGTATGGCCTGTTATGCCTGCGCCAGTGGCGTGATAGTCGTGGCGGCCCGCTTCGGCGTCTGGGGCAATCTGGTGGTCATCCGGCACGACCCGCTCTATGAGCCTTCGGGCCGCGTGATCTACAGTCGATACGCCCATGTTCAGAATATGCGCGTCTCCGCCGGCGACCGCGTGGCGCGGGGCCAGCGCATCTGCGAAGTCGGCGATGCCTTCGGTCGTTTCGTCCCGCACCTGCACTTTGACTTGAGCCCGACGACGCTGCTCGAGACACGGCCGAGCAACTGGCCTAAACTGGACTACGGCCTGCTCATGGCGAATTATATTGATCCCTTGGATTGGATTCGCCGTCATCGCCCATAAAACAGGACTAGAACAGACCCCAGTCGCTGGCAGCGCCTTCTTCCATCATGCTGGGGTCCCACATCTCCATGCCCATTTCAATCGTGGTTGGCACACCGAGAAAATCTTGCGCGGTGCGCCGCGTCTGTTCAAGCAGTTGTGGCGCATAGGGGCAAAAGGGCGTCGTCATGATCATGTTCACATGCGCGCTTTCCTCGTCGAATTCCACGCCGCGCACCAAACCCAATTCGATGATATTCATGCCGATCTCAGGATCGATGACGGCGCGCAAGGCTTCGTATAATCCCGCTTCTTTGTCGCTCATCCATTTCTCCTCATGACGATCGCTGTAACCGCAATCAACCGCTTGATTTCGGCTGACAACCCGTCTCAACCTGCAGAGTGAAGCAAGCATAGTATACCCTTGCTGCTCTGTCAATTTGGCGAATGCCAGCAATTCTAATGCCATTCTATACTTCTTGTGCTAACCTGATCGCGCGTTTCTGATTCACGATCCGCGCTCGGGCGCTCCCCTGTACGCGCTGTTGACAAGGTACTTGCGGACTGATACACTGCCAGTAAGTTTGACTCGGTTACAGAGAATATTTAACCGACATTAAATCAAGCAGAAGGGAGACCTGCCGCGAATGGCTGCGACATTGGAGATACGGAATCTACACGCTAGTGTGCAAGGCGATGAGAGCCTCATTTTACGCGGTGTAGACTTGACGGTAAAACAAGGCGAGATTCATGCCTTGATGGGACCTAACGGGTCTGGCAAGAGCACTCTCGCCAATGTCCTGATGGGCAACCCGGCCTACGAAGTGCATGATGGCGCCGTGCTCTTGGATGGCGAAGATGTCCTGGATATGGAACCGGATGAACGCAGCCGCGCCGGACTGTTTCTGGCTTTTCAGTATCCGGTGGCGATCCCGGGCGTGACGGTGGCAAACTTTCTGCGGCACGCCATCAACGCGCGGATGAAGGCGGAAGATCCGGATTCAAAAGGTATCCCGATTCCAAAATTCGCCCGCATGATGCGCGAAAAGATGACGCAACTGCATATCGACCACGCCTTCGCCGGGCGTTATCTGAATGAAGGCTTCAGCGGTGGTGAGAAAAAGCGTGCCGAAGTCCTGCAAATGGCGGTCTTGGAGCCGCGTATCGCCGTGCTTGACGAGACCGATTCGGGCTTGGATATTGATGCGCTACGCATCGTCGCGGATGGCGTGAATTCCTTGACCGGTCCGCAGATGGGCGCGCTTGTCATCACCCACTATCAGAGAATGCTGAATTATATCAAGCCCGATTATGTCCATGTCATGTACGATGGGCAGTTGGTCGAAAGCGGCGGCCCCGCATTGGCGCTTGAGCTCGAAGAGAAGGGCTACGAGTGGATACGAGAAAAGCACATGGCGCAACTGGAAGTCTAGCGAACGAGGACTGCACAATGGTTGACGCAATACAGAGTGAAAAGCAGCTGACGCAAGAAGAGCAAGCCTTGAAGGAAGTCGGCTTGAGTTACGCTGAAAAATACGGCTTCCATGATGATGACGTGGATTATGCCTTCAAGAGCCAGAAAGGCGTCAACGAAGACATCGTGCGCCAGATCAGCGCCATGAAGGCCGAACCGGGGTGGATGACTGACCGGCGCGTTGAGGCTTACCACGTCTTCATGGACAAGCCCACGCCGCAATGGGGCGGTGACTTGAACCAGATCGACTACGACGACATCTACTACTACGTGCGGGCCACAGACAAAACCGAAGGCGACTGGGATGATGTGCCGCAGGAAATCAAGGACACCTTTGACAAGCTTGGCATCCCTGAAGCGGAGCAGAAGTTCTTGCATGGTGTCTCGGCGCAATACGATAGCGAGTCCGTCTATCACAACATACAGGAAAATCTGGAAGCCCAGGGCGTCATCTTCCTGGACATGGATTCCGGCTTGCGCGAGTATCCCGAGATAGTTCAGGAATATTTCGGAACTGTGATTCCCACACACGACAACAAGTTCGCCGCTCTCAACACGGCCGTTTGGTCAGGCGGCAGTTTCATCTACGTGCCGCCGGGAGTGCAGGTGGAAATGCCTTTGCAAGCCTACTTCCGCATCAACACCCAGAACATGGGGCAGTTTGAGCGCACCCTTATCATCGTCGATGAAGGCGCTTACGTGCACTATGTCGAAGGCTGCACCGCGCCCATCTACAGTTCCGACAGCCTGCATAGCGCGGTCGTCGAAATCATCGTGAAGAAAGGCGGACGCTGCCGTTATACGACGATCCAGAATTGGTCCAACAACGTCTACAACCTCGTGACCAAGCGGGCTGTGGCGGAAGAAGGCGCGACAATGGAATGGGTCGATGGCAACCTCGGCAGCCGCCTGACGATGAAATATCCGGCCGTTATCCTGCGGGGCGAAGGCGCCCACGGCGAGGTGCTGTCGATTGCCTTTGCTGGCGACGGTCAGCACCAGGATGCCGGCGCGAAGATAACCCATTTGGCGCCGAATACCACCAGCCAAATCATCAGCAAGTCCATCAGCAAAGATGGCGGACGAGCCAGTTATCGCGGCCTGCTGAAAATTGACGAGGCCGCTCGCCACAGCAAGAGCAACGTCGTATGCGATGCTTTGCTTCTCGATGACGTCAGCCGGTCGGACACCTATCCCACCATCGAAATTGATGCCAAAGATGTGACCATGGGCCACGAGGCTTCCGTCAGCAAGGTGGGGGAAGATCAACTCTTTTACCTGATGAGCCGCGGCATCAACGAAGACGAAGCCAATGCCATGATCGTGAACGGCTTCCTCGAACCTCTGGTCAAGGAATTGCCGATGGAGTACGCGCTCGAACTCAACCGGCTCATACAGATTCAACTGGAAGGTTCAATCGGCTAGCCTATCAAAGCAAGCAGTTGACCGGCTTCGGGCTGGCGATTCGATACACGCGAATTCCTATATTCGACGAAAATGATATGGTCCGGGTTTGCCGCTTTCTGCTCGGACGGACGGCGGCCGAACTGGGACTGACTAGCAGCGAAAAGGAGAATTGACTTGGCCGTTGTACGCAGACGATCTTCATTGCCCCAAGCGCCGAGCTTCACGCGCGCCGATGTGGAAGCCCTCGGCCGCGAAAACCAGGAGCCGGCCTGGCTTCGGGAACGGCGTTTGGCGGCTTGGCAGCGCTATATTGATACGCCAATGCCCTACATGGAAGAGGAGTGGCGCCGGACCGATTATCGCCACATACGCTGGAGCGAAGCGGACCGTTTACTGCCTGCCAACGGCATGACTTCCGGAGTTGTGCCCGGCAAGAATCTTGAGCCCTTGACCGGAGAAGAGCAGGGCGGGTTGCTGGTATTTGTTGACGGCAAAGTTGCCCAGTTTGAGCTTTCGGACAGACTTGCGCGGCAAGGGGTGATCTTCACCGACTTGCGCAGCGCCGTGCGTGATCACGAGGACCTCGTGAAGACTCGCCTAATGACGCGCGCCGTCACGCCCGCCGACGGCAAATTCGCCGCCTTGCATGCGGCCCTGTGGAATTATGGCGTCTTTGTCTACGTGCCACGGAACACAGTTGCTGAACTTCCGCTGCATGTCGTCTGCTACAACACCGCTGCCGGCGCCGGCTTTGGCCACGTCCTGGTCGTGCTGGAAGACAACGCGCAAGCGACCATGCAGGTGGAATACGCTTCACGCCACAGCGGCGAGCAATCGGCCTATATCGGCGCGACCGAGCTAATAGTCGGCGCCGCGAGCAATCTGCGTTATGTCTCCCTGCAAGATTGGAACCGCGAGACATTCGAATTCAGCCATCAACGCGGCGTCGTCGACCGGGACGCGCAATTGGACTGGGTTAATGGCGTGATGGGCAGCCGGCTCACCAAAGCATTCATCGAAGTCGATGTAGTCGGGACAGGCGCTAACGCGCGCGTTAGCGGCTTCTTCTTCGCCGATCGTGGTCAATTCTTTGATCTGGATACGCAGCAAAATCACAACGCGCCGCTGACCAATACCGATCTCCTCTTCAAGGGCGCGGCCCGTGATGACGCGCGCACCTTGTGGCAAGGCATGATTAAGTCCCTGCCGGAAATGCAGCGCATCGACGGCTACCAGGTCTGCCGCAATTTGATGCTAAGTGACGCAGCGCGCATGGACAGCGTCCCCGGCCTCGAAATCGAAGCGGATGATGTCGCCTGCTCGCATGCGGCGACCTTCGGCACACTCGAGGAAGAACCGATCTACTATCTGATGAGTCGGGGCATCACGCGGCCCCAAGCCGAGCTGATGATCATTGAAGGTTTCTTCGACGAATTGCTCCAGCGTGTGCCCTTTGAAAGGGTGCGGCAACGCCTGATGGACGAAATCGAAGCCAAGATCATCGGCTGAAGCGGCGAGCTTCGGGAGTGGTGAATTGCATGGAGTTCCCCACCCTAAATCCCTCCCCCAGAGGGAGGGACTTCAAAACAATGAAACCTCCCCTTCCTCTTTTTGGGGCTGCTCGCCATAAAAGTAGAACCAACAAAGTAAAGAGAATGGCAAAACACCGAAATCATTATAGGGGTGACTCTGTGAGTCGCCCGCCTGCGCCATCCACTACCTGTCATTTTTCGCATGACTAACTTGGTTCTACTGAGATAGCGGGAGAGGGCTGGGGAAACCAGCAGCATGTCCACGATTTTCGCCGCGCCTCAAAATCGCCGCATTTAGCCCTTCCAATTCAGAACATCTGTGCTATAATAGCTTTAATCCCAAGCAACTGAGGGCCGCCATGCCCAATACCGGAAACCTCTCAGTCCGTGAAAACCCCACGCCATGGACCTCCTCAATATCCATGACGACTTCAATCCCGCCCGCCCGCTTGCAGGCGCACCCGTCGCCGCTGACGCAAAATACGACTTTGTCCGAAAAGAGTTTTCCCATGTCCGACAAACGGACAATGTCATATATATCACTAACACACGTCAACAATCTGATACCCTCACGCTTACTCCCCCCTCCATTCATCCGCCGACAAGCTCCAACGCCGCCTCCAATGACTCCCATAATGCCTATAATGCCTATAACGACGGGAGTGTTGAATACCAATGATATGACAACTTCAACCTTGCAGTCCCAAAACCTCTGCGCCCTCAGTAAATCCAAGTTAGTCATGCAAATTTCACTAAAGCAACGATCTGTAGGGGCGACATACCATGTCGCCCGAAACCACAAGTCGCAGCGGCAGCGGGCGACCAGATTGATCGCCCCTACAAGGCTCGCTTTTTCGCATGACTTACTTGCTTCTACTTCTGTGTCTCTGTGGTAAATCCCCGGCATGGAATTAAGAATATGTCCTCTATCCTTAAAATCCGCCACTCCCGCGAGCTTCACGCGCATTGCGGCGCTAACAGTGCTAAAATGTAAAACATGTCTCAGGATGCGCCTCTTGTTTGATCGGGTTCTTGAACAGAGTAATCCATGCAGGAAATGTTTCGCGAGCTTATTCTGGATCACGCGCGCAATCAGCGAAATTGGGGCTTGCTCGAGCCAAATGACTTCGACCACGAAGAATGTAACCCGCTTTGCGGCGATCGCTTGCGGCTTACCTTGCGCCTGGGCGAAGACGGCACTATTGAGGAGCTTGGCTGGGATGGCGAAGGCTGCGCCATCAGTCAAGCATCGGCGTCAATGTTCGGTGAAGCATTGCTCGGCATGTCGCTTGCCGACGCCCGCCAAATCAATAAACAGCAGCTGCTCGACAATATCGGCCTGCAGTTGAGCATCAATCGCGTCAAATGCGCGCTGCTGCCCTTGCAGGTATTGGTAGTCGGCGCTTATGGCCAAGCGGGCAGCGAACATTGGGCTGCTTTGGAAGAGGAATAGATAGAGATGTTAGAGTGGGTGACGCTTTGCGCCAGCGATGAACTGCCGCCCGGGCAGCGAGAAGTCTTCGGCGTCAACGGTCGCTGGATCGCGGTCTTTAATATCGGCGGCGCGATCTACGCTATCGAAGACTTATGTACGCACGACGGCAACGTGCTCGCCTTCGACCAATATGACCGACCGAGCAAACTGATCGGCTACGAGGTGGAGTGTCCCCGCCATGGCGCGCGATTCGATGTACGCAGTGGCAAGGTGACGCGCCGCCCAGCCGAGGTCGATGTGCCCTTCTTCGAAACACGCGTTGAACATGGCAACGTGCAGATCCTTCTCTAGCTGAAGGAGATGCGCAAACTTATGCACGCCGCAAGCATGCGCGAAGCGATGGAACCGGGCAAGACCTTGGTATTTGGCCATCGTGGCGCCATGGCCTATGCGCCAATGAATACCTTGGCTTCGTTTCAGTTGGCATACGAGCAGGGCGCGGACGGTATTGAACTCGATGTGCATTTTTCCAAAGACCGGCAGCTTATCGTGCTGCATGACTTCACTGTCGACGCCACGACTGATGGCCACGGCCCGGCCTCGGACTTCACGCTTTCGGACTTGAAACGCCTGGATGCGGGCAGTTGGTTCTCCCCTGCATTCGCGGGCGAGACAATTCCCACGCTCGACGAAGTCTTTGATTCCGTCGGCGGCAAGCTTCTCATGAACATCGAAATCAAATCCCGCTTCGCCGAGCCCGAAGCGCTAAACTGCGCCGTCGCCGACTGCATCCGACGCCATAAAATGGTTGAACGGTCGCTTGTCTCGTCCTTCGATCCGAAGCTGTTGAAGGGATTCAGGACGATCTGCCCCGATGTGATGATGGGCTGCCTGCAGCGCCCGGGTGGCCAAGCCGCCTGGGTGGATGGCCTGGCGCATGAAGCGCGTCACCCCTGGCATGAGCAGATCGACGCTGCCTACATGAATTGCGCAAAAGACGCCGGTTATTTCGTCAACGCCTGGACCGTCAACGATACGGATCGCGCCTGCGCCCTCAAGCGTCTGGGAGTCAACTGCCTGATCACTGACAACCCGGCCCGGATTATCGCCGCCCTGGAATCATGCTGAGAAACTTCTGGCGCTTCTGCTTTAGACTGCTCTACAATGAATTTGCCTTCACCTACGATTATGTCAGCCGAATGGTTTCGCTTGGGCATTGGCATCTTTGGCAGCGTAGCGCGCTGCGATATTTGCCAAGGCCGGACGCAGGCATGATCCTGGAATTGGGGCATGGCACCGGAGATATGCAGATCGATTTGCTGCGCGCTGGCTACCAGGGCGTCGCGCTTGACCTGTCTTCCTACATGGGGCGGCTGACAAGACGCAAACTCCGGCGCGCCGGTCTAAACGCGGACCTCGTCAGGGGCGATGCCCAAAGCTTGCCATATCGCGACAATGCCATTGCCGCGGCTGTCTGCGCCTTCCCGACCTCATTCATCCTGACTGAGAGCGTCCTGGATGAGTTGGCTCGTGTCCTGCAGCCCTCCGGGCGAGTTGTTGTTGTGCTTGTAGGGCAGTTGCGGGGCAAGGGTTTAGGGCGGCAACTCATTCGTCAACTGTATCGCTTGACCGGGCAAGGCGATGAGTTGCTGAGTGAATGCGCTATCCGCGAACTTTTCCCTGCGCCGCGCTTTCGTATCGAGAATCATATCCTGACCATTGGCAACTCTGTCGCTCAAATTGTGGTGCTGACGGCCGTCCCGGCGCCAATACCGCCACAGTCAGATCTTGGTATGGATTACGCGCCGCATTCATGATACACTTCTTGGTTGAGTATGGTGGACGTAGCTCAATGGCAGAGCACCTGATTGTGGTTCAGGCGGTTGAGGGTTCGAGCCCCTTCGTCCACCCTGTATCCGTAGACGGTAACACCTGCGGCCGGCAGGTGTTTTGTTTCAGCGCGCTTGCGTCTCCTCTAGCGTTACCGCTGGGAGTTTGAGCTAAGTGTGTGACCTGATTATGGCGCGGCGGCGTCTGGCGCGGCGGCGCAAACCCGTGATCGTTACGGAATCCGAAGTCGATACTGCCTTCGATGGCGCAAGATGAGCCGGTTCCTCATAGCGGCTTTCTTCACGCTGGAAGATGCGCGGCGCTGGTTCAGCGGCTCGATATCGCTCCCGAACGGGTTCTTTTGGCGCACTCGCTAATTCGCGCGCCTCGCTCGGCCGCTGCAAGCCAAATATCTCAAAGACGCTAAGTTCCGCTGTGTCACGGTTTTCCCTTGGTTGCAGCGACGGTCGCTCCGGCAACGCGACTTCTACGAGTTCTCTCTCTTCAGCAGGCGGTGGTGCAGCGGGCTGGGGCGGGGGCAGGGACGCCTCGGGGAAAAGCGCCTCCAATTCTACCGGCTTCGTATCATCCGGCGCTACTTCTGGCTCGGGCTCCATCTCCAGGCCAAAACCAGGCGACAGCACCACCGGGTTCGGTTTCGTGTCTGTATCGACCACCGCTGGAAGCGGCTCGACTTCAGTTTCAAACTCATAGAAGGCCGGCTGCCTGTCTGTATCGGTCTCGCTGGCGGCCAATTCCTCCAGCGCGGGGTCATGAAAGACGGACGGATGACGCGGTTTATACGCCGATCGTTCACTGACATCAGGCGCTTCCTGGACGCTGGCTTTAGCTTCATGCGTCGAAATGCCGCCCGACTCTTGCAGGATCAGTTGGTGCAGGTTGCGCAGGCTCGCCTGGATTTGATTGGTGGTGCCCCGCTTTATCCGCATAGCATTGCGCAATCCGCCAAAGACACCCTTGAGCTCGTATTGAAATGTCCAGCGAATCAAGGTGCCGTCAGTCACTTCATGCAAACGGATGCGTCCCTGATTCTCGCCGAAGCTCGTGCCGTCCTTCACGCTGTACTCGTAGCCAAGCGTGTCGTACCAAGCGCTGATCTCGACCACGGTATCACTGTTATTGTCGGCCGATGCGCGCCAGCGTGTGCCCCGACCTTCACGCTGCGTCGATAGAAAGGAGACCGAACTGACATTTTCTTGCCATTGAGGCAGGGCAGCGAGGTCGCCCATAAAGCGCCAGATAAACTCCGGCGAGGCGGGAATCAGGATTTCGAGATCAATGACATTCATGGTTTATGCCGCAGAGGCGTGACTGGAATCGCGCTTTATGCTACACTGACTTCAGATTTTACCACTGGAAAACCGAATCGCAACCACGATGCCGAACCCCATATACATCTTTGCCTTCATAATCGCCACCATGCACGGCTTGGGCTTTCATTTTTTGCTGGGTGGCGATGCGCGCCGCATGGTCCTCTTCATCGTTACCAGTTGGCTTGGTTTCATGCTGGGGCAGTACATCGGCGGCCATATTGACATCGCCCTGCTCAAAATAGGCGTCATACACCTGTTGCCCGCCTCAGCCGGCGCCCTGGCGCTATTGATCTTCGCTCACATTCTAACAGCGGATCCTACCACGCCCGTATCGCGGCGTTGAGTCATGACCGACGGTGACGCTGACACCAGTACTGCGCCGCCCGCTGCTCAAGCTTCCGGCGGTCTTTCGATTACGCGGCTCATCAAGGTCACGTCCATCATCGGTATATTGCTCATTGTCCTTCTTTTGGCAGCTGCACTCGCCGCCGCGCTGACCGCTGCCGAGACTTGGGCGCCCTTTGTTCAGATTTTTCGCGATGTCTTCCTTTTGCTTCTGCTCTTGGAGTCGGTGTTGGTCATCGCGGCTTTGGCGATTCTCTTGTTGCAGGCGGCTGGCTTTCTGATCATGTTGCGCTCAGAAATCAAGCCCATCCTGGACAACGCGCGGGAAACGACGCGCCTGAGCAAAGCGACCGCCCAATTCGTCAACAGCAACGCGCTGGATCCCTTGATTCAGATCAAGAGTTTTCTGGCTGGCTTGCTGGCTTTCTTGCGCGAACTGATTCGCCTCCGCGCCGCGGTCCTGGCGGATGAGGCCGATGCGGATGAAACGCATGAGACCAAAACGATCTGACCTGGACGAAAACGCGACCTTCGTCGGCATATTGCTCGGGCTGATACTCGGCGCGCTATACGCCTTGCTGCACATCAAGCGGAGCGGACCAACGCGACGGCGGGACCTGACGCAGTTTGGCGCCGCAAGCGCCGAACTGGATATGGAAGCCAGCATCAGCGAGGCGAAAACCAAAGCGAAATCACGACTTGAGCGCGACAACTAATCTCGCTCAATCCACTGGAAAGCCGCGCCCAGAGCCGCCAGCAGATCACCAGCGATGACGCTGCGACTGCTGCTGACAATGTCCGCCGCGATCATGCCCGCGAGAGCGTGAACATAGGCGCCCAGGCGAGCGCTGTCGTAGGCGCTGAGCCCCTGCGCGCGCAAGCCGGCAATCAAGCCAGCCAGGATATCGCCCGTGCCGGCCGTGCCAAGCGCATCGGTCTTGACCGGGATGACACTCGCTTCACCGGCCGGATCGGCGATAACAGTGTGCGCGCCTTTGAGCACGACCACTACATCCCAGCGCGCCGCGTAACGCCGTGATACTCGCCAGCGATCGGCGTTGATCTCCGCGGTGGAAAGTCCGGTCAAGCGGGCCATCTCTCCGCTATGTGGCGTAATGATGGAATATGCCGGCAGATTCGTCCACCATTCCGGCTGCTGACTGAGCGCGTTCAAGGCATCGGCGTCTAATATCAAGGGTGGCAGCGCCTCGGCGCTCGCCACGCGTTTGACAAATTCGCACGTGCTGTCGTGCAAACCAAGTCCGCAGCCTATAAGCAAAGCGTCATAGGCCCGCGCGGCGCGAATCACCGCTTCACTCGTCCGCTCGCTGATTGCGCCATCGTCGGCGCTCAAGGCGAGCCAGGTAGGTTCGCTTAAGCTGCTCGCCACTATGTCTATGAGGTTTCTCGTCGTGGCGATGGTGACCAGCCCAACGCCGGATCGACAAGCGGATTCTCCGGCCAAAGCGATCGCGCCGATGTAGTTGGGCGAGCCGGCGACCAGCATGACTTTGCCGAAGGTTCCCTTATGCCCGTCAAGCGGCCTCGGCGGAAGCAGCGACGCAGCCAGCCCGTCCTCGACCAGAGTTGTTGAGACCCGCTGCAACTCAGGCAGCGCCGCCGGCACGCCAATGGTCGCAACCTCAAGGTCGCCGACTTTTTCCGCCGCCGGGAAGGTCAGCAGCCCCGGTTTCGCCCCTATGAAAGTAATCGTCGCATCTACGCGCAGCGTGAGCGGGTCGGCCGCGCCGCTGTCACAATCGACGCCGCTGGGGCAGTCAATCGCCAGAACGAAGGGCCGATCATCACGGGGCCGCCGCAAGACTCGCCCCAGCACAGCCGCTGCACCGCCTCGCAATGGCAGCCGCAGCCCGATGCCAAAAATGGCATCAACGATGGCAGTGGCCTCTCGAATCCAAGCCGATAGAATTTCGCCGCCGTTGTCTTCAGCCGCTAGCTTTACGCTGAGGCCGGCGTCGGCTGCCGCTTGAAAATGGATATCGTCATCGCCGCGCGCTTCCAGCAAATAGAGCCGAATGTCTGCTGAGGTTTCGCGCGCCAGGTCACATGCCATGACCAAGCCGTCTCCGCCGTTATTCCCCTTGCCCACCAGGAAAATGACGACCGACTTTTCATTCAGCGTGATTCGCCTTTGCAGGTAGCGGCTCGCCGCTTGACCGGCATTGAGCATCATCTGCGCATAGCTGACCCCGGATCGGTCAGCCGCCGCTTCAATCGCGCGCATCTCCTTCACGCTCGCTACTTTGATCGTCATTGTTCCTGTCCTTAATGGGCAAATAAAAGAGACGTGCATCTCAATGATACACGCCTCGCTGATCCCAAACTATGTCTCCGCTCAAGTTTCCCGCTGTATCACCACCAGCGCGAGATCCGCCAGAGCTTGCTTCGCCGGTGAATCAGGCAATGCTGACAACCTCGCCACTGCGCTGTCAACAAGCAGCGCCGCTTGAGCGCGGGCCTTTTCAATGCTGTCGCCTTCCATCATCTTGCGCTTGATGGCCTCCACCGGGTCGATGACTTGCGTACTGCCGTTGCCATTGCCGGCATGCAGCGCCACGGCGACACCGCGCCCTTGATGGACGTCAATGCCGCTTGTCTTGCCTAGGCTTTCTTCATCCGCCACGATATCAAGAATGTCGTCGGTGATCTGGAAGGCCAATCCTAGATTGAATCCGAACTCGCCCAACTCATTCGCCTCGTTCTCGCCCACGCCCGTCATTTTGGCGCCAATCACCGCGGCGGCGCGGAAGAGAGCGGCGGTCTTAAGGGCGATGATGTCCATATATACTTCGCGGGTAAAGGTATTGTTCTTGACTGCGCTGGCTTGCAGCGTCTCACCTTCAACCAAGGCGGTAGCCGCCCGCGCCAGATCAACATTGAGCTGCTGATAAGGCGCCATCAATTCATAGACGGCGGTAAAGAGAAAGTCGCCGGTAAGCAGCGCAAATGTCCGTCCCCAAATCGCGTTCACCGATGGTCGGCCGCGCCTGAGGATGCCATGATCATTGATGTCATCGTGTACGACGCTCGCGGTATGCATCAACTCTATCGCCGCCGCCGGCCTAGCAACGCGCGCCACATCATCTCCGCCGAGGGCGAGGTAAGTCAGCAGAAGGAGCCGCGGCCGAATTCGCTTGCCGCCGGCGCTCAGAATATGCTGGCTGGCTGCGCGCAGAACCTCCACCCGACTATTGGTGACATCAAGCATGGCGCGCTCGACAGCGGCCAATCCATCGTCCAACTGTTTCGATAGTCTCGCCGGGCTTGCTACTGTTCCCGTCATGACAAACTCCAGGATAGCAATTGTGAAGTTCAGAACTATCTAAATCTATTTTACATTATGCCTGCTATTCGTCAACAGTATCCGACTTCAGTCTTGAAAGGACAGGCGCTTGCATCGATCAGTCAGCGCATTTTCCCAAGGTCTGGCAAAGTTGTGTGATATGCAGCCGGTCATGCTGCGCTGTAAAGTAGGCCATCTCCAGCAGATTGGTCAAACCAAATATACTGTGGCGCGCCGGCCGCGCCCAGTCCTCCTCGGTCAATCCAGCCAGCATCGTCATTGTCGCCATGCGTTGGTTGCGGAAGCGCTCGAAGACTTGCATCCCGTCATCATGGCAGGCGGGGATATCCGGTCCCGGCGGCGGCAAGGACGGGATGAATGGATTGTCCTCCGCAAGAATGGTCCGCAGTCGCTGCTGATGCACATCGCTTTCCGCCCGCCACAGATGGCAAAGTATCTGCAAAATTGACCACTCTTGCGGATCGGGACGCTGGAGCCACTGATGCGGCTTTACTTCGGCAAGCAGACCAGACAGCGCGGCGAGGTTGCCCCTAAATTGCGGCTTTAGCATGTCGGCCGTCAACTCGTCTGGCATCAGTTCATTCTGCCAATTCGGGCGCTGCAACCGTTCCATGATGGGCTTAAGCCCGCTCTTGGTTTGTACTCTCCAAGTTTGCATGCCGAGGGCGCGCGCCGGCGCAATATCGTTTGTCAAGCTGTCTCCGATGACCAGGCACTCGTCCGGCTCCACACCGACTCGGGCGACCACTTCGGCAAAATAAGCCGGATCCGGCTTGGCGAAGTGCATGTTCTCACTGTGTGTAATAAACATAAACTCGCCGATAAAATCACCTAAGCCAGCCCAGACAATGCGCGCGCGGGTCGCCGCCTCCGGGAACAGCGGATTGGTCGCGATCGCAACCAGCAGACCCTGATTCAGCAAGTCTTCCACCAACTCCACCGATCGCGCCATGGGCGATGTGTTTGCCCGGAAGCAGTGGTACGGACCCGCATAGAATGAAATTAGCGCGGCGGAAATCTCCTCTCTTGAAAGCGACATCTCGCAGACCAACTTATCCAGTATCAGTTCGGCGTTGGTGAGGTAAGATTCGGGCTTGCCGTTGAGGCTCCCGATGGCGCTGCGGAGGGCGTCGGAAGCGCGGCTGATGCCGAAGCAGTCTGCGAAATGCCGATCCCATCCCTGACGAAAGGTTTGGACCCACTGACGGTCCGGATTATGAAGCAAGGTATTGTCGAGGTCAAGCAGAACGCCCTTAATCATCGCTGCGTTCCAATGCTTGCCGGAAAATCTCCAGGCCCGGGTGCTCATCCGGGCAACCGACATAAGGATCTACTTTTTCACCATTTTTCAGGCAGATCGCTTCGACTTCAACGCGCCGGATTAGCCCCAGGAATCCGGACTTGATGGTCAATTTGAGCTGTGTGTCACGGCTCGCGTTGGCGAGCAGGATATCCGGCACCGGGCATCTCAGGCAATCCTTTGGGTGCCATTCTTCCGATTTAGCGTTGCTCTTGGCGAGGCGGCACTCTTCAATGTCACGCGTGTGGCGATTGAAATCGGAGTAGTAATGGGGGCACTCTCTGCCTGCGGGTGTCTTCATCTTCTTCGCCTAGTTGACTTATTCCACAGCAAGTCCGCAGTAGTCGAACAGGTTTTCAGTCAGCGTTCGCGCGCTAGAAATTATCGTTGCCGCCGAGCGTCGCGATCAATCCATTGTGATGCAATTGCCGACAACTTGTCCAATGTGCCGAATTGTACTGTGCAATCGGGCAAGGATTCAAGAAAGCTGGCCCCGTAATTCTTGCTGATGACGCGGCTGTCAAAAATCGCGACGACGCCGCGATCGCTGCGTCGGCGGATCAAGCGCCCGAATCCCTGCCGAAAGCGCAAGATCGCGTCCGGCACAGCGAAATCCTGGAATGAGTTGGCGTAGGTTTCACTCCGCGCGGCGAAGATTGGATCGGACGGCACCGCGAAGGGCAATTTGGCGATCACAACGGCGCTTAAATCATCGCCGGGGATATCCACCCCCTCCCAAAAGCTGCGTGTGCCCATGAGCACGGCTTTGTCGGCCTTCTTGAAGTTGTCCAGCAACAACTCCCGGCTCGTGCCAAAACTCTGATCGTAGACCCGGATATCGCCGAGCGTCAGCCGCGGGGTAATCGCCTTGGATACTTGTCGCAATTGGGCGTAGCTGGTGAAGAGCACCATCACCCGCCCATTAAGCGCCGCCGCCAATTCTATGATTCCGCGCTCAATCATCTTCTGATAACCGCGCTGGTTTGGCGCGGGCATGTCCTGCGGGATATATACCAGGGTCGATTCCTTGTAGTTGAATGGGGAGCCGACCGATATCGCCTTGAAGCTGTCGGTATAGAGGCGCTCTCTGATATGATCAAAGGACTCATGCGTCCGCAAGGTGGCGCTCGTCAGCACGATGCTCTCCATGCGCTGATTGAGATACTCCTCCATCATGGGGCCGACATGCAGTGGCGAAATGGTCAGTTCCAGCCGTTCCGCGCGGTCGCCGGCTGTCAAGGCGTAAACCGAATTCGCGTCCGGCTCTTGCGTATAGCACTCCAGTTGTTCGTGCAAGTCTGCCAGGTAACGCCAATGCCCGCGGATTTCGCTGCTGTAATCGCCGAAATCGGGCAGCCCATACCGCTCATATCGCGGCAAGGCATTGCACAGATGCTCCATGGCGTCGGTCACGGCCAGGAGATAGGCGTCGAGTTGCCGCCAGGCGGTTAACACCGCCGTGAAACTACCGCTGTCTCGCTGTGAGTTCGTCAGGCGCATCGCGTAGCGATTGCTCGCTTTTTGCCTGGTTGCGAATTCATGCAGCGCGCGGAAGTAGAGGCGGACGAAGGCCTTCATTTGCTCAACCGTCTCTACGATGTTGTCAACGAATCTATTCAGTCGCTCAAACGCGTCCGCGGGAAAATAGGCGCGCGCCTCGCCCAGAAACTCCCCCATCAGGCCGCTCCTGCTATCGCCGAGGTCGCGCAATCGCGCCAGAATCTGCGGCTGGTCGATGCGCCGGCTCAAGCCATTGGTTATCGCCTCTTCAAGATGATGAGCCTCATCCACCACGAGATTGTGATAAGCGGGCAGGGCGCGATTCTCAATTCGGGCGTCGGCTATCAGCAGCGCATGATTGCTGATGAGAACATGCGCGGATTCCGCGCGTTGGCGCGCGCGATAGAAGGGACAAACGCCATCCATCTCGCTCGAGCAGCGAAACATCGAGCAGCCTTCGTCCTGGGCGCTGAGGCGAGCCCAGACCGACCACTCTCGTCCGCGCAGCGTGATATCGCCCCGGTCCCCCGAATCGCATTCTTGCAGCCACAAGAGGATCTTCGCCAATGTCCGTAATTCATCGAGATTGGCCGGCTTGCGTCGGCGCATAGTCTCCAGCCGGCGCGGGCAGAGGTAATTGCCGCGTCCTTTCATCAGCGCCGCCTGCAAACCGCCCCCGACCACGCGCTTGACTTGCGGAATATCCTGTTTGAGCAGTTGCTCTTGCAGGTTGATCGTCTGTGTGGATATGGTCACGCGCTGGCCATTCCGCATCGCCCAAAGCGCCGCCGGCAGCAAATAAGCCAGCGATTTTCCAGTGCCGGTACCGGCTTCGATCATGACCTGGCTGCCATCGTTTAGGGCGCCGGCCACCTCCAGCGCCATGGCAAGCTGCTCGTCGCGGCTTTCGTAGTCGTCGAATTCCTGCGCCAGGCGCCCATCGCAGCCGAAGATATCGCTGACCGTTTCCAGCGGCACTGTCTCGTGTCGCGCATCGGCTAAGTCCAAGGGAGGCGCGCTTAGGCACTCGGCTTCAAAGGGAACGGTGAGCCGCTGTTGAATCCCGGTTTTTAAACTCTCCGCGAGCGCGGCCTGGAAGACTTCGCGCAAGGGCCAAGCCTTTCCCTCGCTGGCGCGGATAATCTCGGCCAGTATATTAGGCGCTAGCCGGCAGAGTCGTTGCCAAAGCCCCCAATACAAATGCCCGGTCGCGACCGCATCATCAAAGGCCCGGTGCGCGTTCGCCAGCTCGATGCCCTCCTGCGCCGCCAGCGCGCCCAGGCCATAACGCGGGGCGGACGGCAGGACGATCGTCGCCAGATCTAAAGTATCAATTGCCGGATTTGTATGAAGAAGATCATGCTTCCGCATGAAGGACAGATCGAACTGAACGTTATGCGCGATGACTGGCGCGTCCGCGAAGAAATCCTCGATCTGCGGCAGAAGCTCTGCCATTGCCGGCGCATCATCGACATCTTCCTGGTGAATGCCGGTCAAATGTGTGATGTCTGTCGGTATCGGTATTGATGGTTTGACCAGCGACTGAAACTGCTCGACCACGGCGCCATCACGAAAACGCGCCACGCCGATCTCGATGACCTCGTCAGTCGCGGGGTCTAATCCAGTTGTTTCCAGGTCGAAGGCGAGCAAGTCGCCGCGCATAAAGTTCTCCCGTCGCTGATACGTACCAAGGGAAGTATAGCACAGCCGAGAGACTCCTCCGGCCAGCAGACGCTGTCTCAACACCTATAATAAAGGGACCGGTCAGTTATCAGCCGGCGCTTTCTTCCTCCGTGCCGCTGGCCGCCGCTTCCGTTTCATCCTCTGCGAGCGGATAGCGACTTTCGGCATCAGCATAGCCGCGTAACAAGTCTCGCCGTATGATTGGCAACTCCAGCACTGAGACGCCCAGGAAGCCATCTCTTTGCAGCGCCGTCCAGTTGTCTTCGTTGAACAGATTCCACAAGAATGACTGGACGTTAATATCGGCCAGGGACGCTTCGCTGACGAGCAGACTGGCGTGGCGTGAAAGTGGGTACAACCCATCTTCTATTGCGCCGAAATTGGGTTCAACACAGCCGGAGCCACCATCAACAGCGACAAGCCGGATCTTCGCCTGATCGTTATCGAGCACTTCCTGATAGTCGGACCAACTCATATAAGTCAAGCCGCCGCTGACGTTGCCGACCGCGGCCGCCCGGTACAGCGGGTCGTAATCCTGTTCGGTATCGCGTCGTATTGGCGGGATAACCTCCCCGGCCGTCTGCACGAGGATATCGGTGTAGGTGTCGAGCGAGGGCAAGCCAAAGAGTGTCAGCGGAAGATCGGGAAATTCGCCAGCGACATCGGCCCAGCTTTCAACCACCCCGGCCGAGTCAGCGCGCCAAATCCTATTAATTTGCTCGGTTGTCAAACAGGCGGAGGATTCATTCCCTGTGTTCGCGATCAGCACCGTCGCCTGCGCCCCCAACTGCAACGGCGTCGTCACGATGTCATTTGCCGCGCAGACCTCAAGCGCGTCCGCTGCGGCTGGCCCGTCGAGCGCGACGATATCCGCCTCGCTCTGGCATAGACTGCCAATTCCCGCCAGCATGCCGGCAAAATATAGGTCGACATTCAGTTGCTCGCTCAGCCCCTCACCCGCGCGGCTTAATGCTCGATATGTATTGGCCGCGCCAACAATACGGATCTCGCCGCTGAGGTCAATCGGAATCTGAAAGTCTTCAGTGTCTCCAGTCGCGCCGGGTACCGCGTCCGCATCCGCCAAAATCGTGCTGTTCAACTCATAGATTGTGCCGGACGGCGGGGTGGCGCCTGCCATCTCAATCACAACCGCGTTTGCTTCAGCAACGCTGAATTGCATCAACTCAATCAGGCTATCGTTGCTTTCAAGCCGCGCTCGGTTGACATAGACATAGAGCGACAGCGCGAAAGGATAGCCTTCACTTTCCACATTTTCCGCTGATGGCGGCGTACAGCCACCGAACTCGCTGTCCCCGGCTTGGAGCACCGTGAGAGTGTCGTCACTGTTGAGTTGTTCTGTCCAGGGGACCAAGGCGAGCGCGCCGGCCGTATTCGTCACCGCTTTGATCGCCTCCGACGCGTCCTCATAGTGCTGTCCATCCAGGCGCAATCCATCACCGGCGATCTCGCTGTCGGCGATGACATAGGCTAGCTCGTTTACCCCGGGCAGCCAGACCGTCAAGGGCAGATCGGCGTTTTCCTCACGATAGAAGGACCAATCTTTCACCTGGTTGCTGGCCGTCGGCCGCAGCATGTCTTCTAACTCGTCGAACTGCAGGCACTGCGCCGGCGCATCGGCGTGAGCGACGAACGCGATGATATAATGGCCGATCAGCAATTCGCTGAAGGCGATTTCCTTGGCTTCACAATTGGCGCGTTCATCGGGCGACATCTTTCGCGACGCCGTAGCCAGGTCAAGCTCGCCGGCACAGAATGCTTCGATGCCGCGCGTACTTCCCTTTGATGCGATGCTTATACCGTCCGCGCCGCTCGCCTCCGCCAAATCTTCCATCACTGCATTGACGATTGCTGAACCGCTAACGCTGACTGCTTCGGATTGCGCCAGGGCGGCGCCAATAAACGCCAGGCACAGCAGCAAAAGTATGCTAGCGCAGAGTCTGATCTTTACCATAAAGCGAATAGTCCTTGCCTGCCTTCGAGCTAACTCAGAGATTGTACAAGCAGCGCAACGATTGTAAAGCCGAACTTTTCTGCTAACATCGCCGCGGGACCCTAATCAGACGCGGGCGACGCGCAAGCGGTCCCCAACATTGACCAGGTTTCCCTTGGTTTCGAGCGAATCCATGGCGCATTCACCACAGAGTGTATTTGATCTTGTCGGCGGTGAAGAACCAATCGCCGCGATGGTTGACGCCTTCTACGCCTATGTGGAAGAAGACCCGGTCTTGCGCCCGATGTATCCCGCGGACCTCGCCGCGCCGAAGCGCCGTTTGCATCTCTTCCTGGTGCAATTCTTTGGCGGCCCGCAAACTTACAGCCAGGAACGCGGACACCCCCGTCTGCGAATGCGTCACTTTCCCTTCGCTATCGATCAAGTTGCGCGCGACAACTGGCTGCGTCACATGCTGCGAGCGATT
Source organism: Anaerolineae bacterium (assembly GCA_022822545.1). GTDB lineage: Bacteria > Chloroflexota > Anaerolineae > Aggregatilineales > Phototrophicaceae > UBA6055. The sequence continues at coordinate 71,137 of JAJEBE010000021.1, read as the reverse complement.
GACGCCGCCGATATTAGCGAACCCGCCCGTTCCAGAATGCGCGAATACTTCGACCGCGCTTCCGCTTTCCTCATTAACCGTCCGGATCCCCTCCAGATCGAGGACTAGCTCTCACCGGCTTCTACTCATTTTTCAAGATGTATTTGTCAAAGGCTTCCGCCGTCCAGGGCAAAGCCGGCTGGAAGAAGTGCTCATGAATGGCCCCGGCGAATACGCGGATCTCGTATTGCGCGTCCCTCGCCATCCGCAAACGCAGAAAGTGCATCAAATTGTGCGCGTCGATTTTCGTCACCCAGGTGTAATAAACGCTGAAACCGGGCAGAAAAAGCCGCGCCATCTCTTTAGATACGCCGAGATCCAATGCCTCAGTATAGAGGCGAAAGCCCTCGTCATAATGCCGCAGCAGCTTTTCAGTCAGTTCGTCGCTTTCCGCCGGCCCCAGCGAGCCTTCGCTGGCCTGCTTGTTGTCTTTGCTTTGCCTGCGCCAAGTATCCGGCACATAGAAGTCACTTTCTTGAAATGGCGTATAACGCCCGGATTGCGCGTTCATATTCCAGGTGCGATGCCGAACCCATTGCCACCAGGTCACCAGCGGCGCCCGCACGCGAAACTTGAATTCCACCATCTCAAACGGCGAGGTGTGGCGGTGGCGAAGCAGGTAGAAGAGCAGGCGCTTGTCGCGGCCCGGCCCCTTGCTCTCGCCCAGGAAGCTCACGCGAGCCGCATTCACGATGGCGAGATCGCCGCTGACGTCGGAAGCCGGGTGGGGCATGAGATCGACAAGCTCAATCCAGCCCTTGTCCAGAACGTCAACGCGCTTGCCTATCAGCTTGTCTTCCATGCAGTCTTCACCCTGGTTGCCAAGTTAGAGCCCCTTGTTCGCAATATCCGCGCGCCATATTGGTTGCGGCGCTTGCTTCATGCGCCCAAGCTCTGAAGAGCGAGCCGAATACGGTCTTCAATGTTCTGCGGCGCATCGCGCGGGATCGCCTGGACGGCCGCTTGCGCTTCCACCACACTGTAGCCAAGTCCCGTCAAGGCGTCCATGACCACCGCGCTGGAATCATCTTCCAGCACCTGCGGCACGCCCTCCAGACCCGCCGGGAACTTGTCCTGCAACTCCAGCACGATCTTTTGCGCTGTCTTCTTGCCGATGCCCGGCACGCGGCTGATGATCTCCGGCCGGTCATTGGCTACCGCATGGCGGATATTCTCCACACTCAGTGTGCTTAACATGCTCACTGCCAATTTGGGTCCGATGCCGCTAATCTTCAGCACTGCGTCAAAAAGCTCCCGCTCGGCCGCTGTCGCGAAACCGTAAAGCGAAAGCGAGTCTTCCCGCAGGACCAGACGCGTGTACAAAAATACGCGCTCCGATTGCAGCCGCTCAATGGTGCTGAATGGCGCGCTGACTTCCACGCCAATTCCGCCAATGGTGACCACCACATGATCGGCTGCCTTATGGGCTAGCTCGCCCTCGATTGTCGTAATCATCCGCGACCGCTTCCGCTAGACCAGACCAACATTGTGCAAGCGGTAACTGTGCAAATCCGTGATTGCGACCGCCAGCGCATCGGCGGCATCATCCGGGCTCGGCGCATAATCCAGCCCCAGCCAGACACCGACCATCTGCTTTATCTGCGCTTTGTCCGCGCCGCCATCACTGCAAACCGACTGTTTGATGACGTTGGGCTTGTATTCAGCTATCGTCAAATCCGCCATGTTCAGCGTCAGCAAGACGACGCCGCGCGCTTGCGCTACCGTCAGCGCTGTGGTGACATTGCGCGCAAAGAACATTTCCTCAACCGCGGCGCGGTCTGGCCGATACTGATCAATGAGCATGAGCAGTTCCTGATGAATTTGTTGCAACCGCTGCGGCATCGGCACACCGGCCTTGGTACGGATAACGCCGTGACCCAACTCCTCAAGCGCGCCATCGTCATGCTCGCGGACCAGTCCATAGCCAAGCGATGCTGTGCCGGGGTCTATGCCAAGCGAGATCATTTTAGGTCTCGTACGCCGTCAGGACTTCATCGGTGATACTCAGGTTCGAGGCGACCGTTTGCACGTCGTCCGATTCTTCCAACTGCTCCATGAGTCGCAAGTTCTGCAGCGCCTTTCTCTTGGAAATGTCCATCTCATTTTGTGGGAACCAGCGCAATTCCGCGTCATCAAACTCGTATCCGGCTTGCGACAACGCCTGTTCCACCGCGGCGAAATCGTCCCGCGGCGTATACACTGTGACGAGACCATCTTCCTCAACGACATCGTCAGCGCCCGCATCCGCCGCTTCCATAAATAGCTCGTCAAAATCGCAGTCGCCCTTGATCCTGATGTAACCCTTTTGGTCAAACTGCCACAAGACGGCCCCGTTCGTCGCCAGGCGCCCCTCATGTTTGCTGAAGGCATGCTTCACCTCGGCCAGCGCGCGGTTCTTGTTATCCGTCAGTATCTCAACGATATAGGCGACCCCCTCGGGCCCATAACCTTCGTAGAGGATTTCAAGGACTTCGCCGCCCTCGATCTCTCCTGTGCCCTTCTTTATGGCGCGCTCAATGTTGTCTTTCGGCATATTGGCGGCCCGCGCCTTGGCGATCGCCAGTTTAAGCTTGGGGTTGGCGCTCTCATCCCGCCCGCCATCGCGCGCGGCAACCATGATGTCGCGCCCAAGCCGAGTGAAGATCTTGGCGCGCTTGGCGTCTTCCGCACCCTTCTTGCGCTTGATTGTTGACCATTTGCTATGACCGGACATGACGGCATCCCTTCCATAGCCATATCAGTGATTGCGCAGATTATACCAAAATATGCTCACTGCTATAGGGTACGCAATGCTATAATACTCTATGCGTCTGATGGTTTGTTTGAGGTTGACATCCGATGGACGTCATGCAGCAGGCGGAAGAGATCCTGGAAGCAGCGGCGAACGATGACTCGCGTCCGCCATATTCCGGTCCCCTTGCGCCCGACAAAGCCGCCTGGATCGTCATGCTGGTCGCTTTCGCCCTCTTCTGCACCGTCACGCTCAGCACCGTTTTCGGCGTCCATCACTATTTCTTCCGATCCGCTGTCGCCATGTCAGCGACGTTGCAAGTGGCGACCGGCACAATCGGCATCGTGCCCGGCGCTGATCCCACCATTGTCGCCGTCCGCGAAAATCGGGAACTGACCAACTCGATCACCGGCATCAGCACCGACTCGCTTTCACAAGCCACCATTCTTATTCGTGAAACTCCGGCGGAGGAAGCAGCAGCGAGCCTGCTGGCTGCTGTCACCCTGCAGGGCGATACCCAAGTCACGTTTAACGGCGCCAGCCGCCCGCGCTTTGAATGGAGCCAGAACCCTCAATATGTCTTGTTTTCCGGCCTGAAGGGCGAGCTGGATGTCTTGGTGACCGGGGTCGGCGATCATCCCTTCTTGATGGACATCTATAGCGATGATCTCAACTCGGACAAGGGAGTCTATGTTCAGATACGCAGCAATGGCCGCTATCGCCTGAGCGTGACGGAAGACGAGGTCCGTATTTCGAATTTCTCCGGCAAAGCGGAGGCTTTCTTCCGCGACCACGCCGACCAAAGCTCCTTGGTGAGAGCTGGTCAGGAATTGGTCGCGCGGATTGGCGCTCGCAGTTTGTCAACCCGTGATATGACCAACAACCTCCTGAAAAATGGCAGCTTCAGCTTGCTCGATGACAGCCAGGCGACGCGCGCGCTTATCGATTGGCAATGCAGCGTCGAACAGGCGCAGGCGCCGCCGGGCGATTATTCGCTCGTGCGCTTCGATGGCAGAGTAGGCTTGCGCCTGAGTCGCTTCAACAATGCGCAGTCAAACGGCGAAGTCCGCTGCATTCAAACTTTCGAAGGCGATGGCTTGTCTGTCAGTGAATACGACTCCTTGCGTGTCATGACCACCTTCAGAACAAATTATCAGTCTTTGAGCGTCTGCGGCCGGGCTGCCAGCGAATGCCCTCTCATGCTACAGATTTCGTTTTTTGACGACAATGCGCGAGACGTCCAGCATTGGTATCGTGGCTTTTATTACGCGGACGATGTGTCAACCGATGCCCGAAAGCGCTGCGACACCTGCGTAGAGGATCACGTTGATATCAACCAAGGCGTGTGGTACACCTTCGATTCCGATAATCTCTTCAATCTGATCGCCGATGAAAGGCGACCGCAGCGCATTAAGTCCGTCGCCTTTTACGCCTCCGGCCACCAGTTTGACACGATCGTTAGCGAAATGATTCTGCTCCTCGGTGAGTCGGCCGGGGGCTAAGTCGGGGGCGATCTTGGATTAGCGCTTCCTGTTAGGGGACATGCACATGCCCGAAAGCCTCAACGACATATTGCTAGTCGCGACGATTTTCACCGCGGTCGTCATCGCTGCGTTCTGGCTGGCTATAGTCCTTTGGGCCTATCGCGACATGCGCTCTCGCTCCCGAGATCCGCTGGCGCAACTGCTGGTAGCGCTTCTCGTCTTCCTGCTGAATGCGCCCGGGCTGTTCATCTATATTCTCTTGCGCCCGCGGGAGACATTAACCGCCGCGTACGAACGCTCGCTCGAAGAAGAAGCGCTGCTGCAAGAGATCGAGGAGCGGCCGAGCTGCCCCGGCTGCGGACAGCGCGTCCAGCACGATTGGCAAGCTTGCCCCCACTGCCATCATCGTTTGAAAAAAGCCTGTGTGAACTGCGATTACTTGCTGGAGCTTCCCTGGAATATCTGCCCGCGCTGCACCATAAGCCAGGTCAACTACACCTCTGACGGCACCATCGCGACCAACTCGCGCCATGTCAAGCCAGCGGAGCCCGCGCCAATCGACGCCAAGTGGGTTGCCTCACAACAATTGGATTAGGGTGGTTTAGGCATTCGGCTTCGTTTGCCGCTTGCTGCCAAGCCTCGTTCGAGTAGCGGGGATAGCTCAGATTTCGCCCTCTTCGCCCACTGTGTGGATCTTTATGAGGTTCGTGCGGCCGTCAATGCCGAAAGGCACCCCCGCGATGATAACCAGCCGATCGCCGCGCTTCACCAACCCCTTGTCATGCGCCGCCCGAATGATGATGCTTACCATTTCGTCCACGGTTGTGAACTCGGCGACCAGCAATGGCGTCACGCCCCAAACCAGCGCCATGCGTCTATAAGTGTTCGCCATCGGTGTCATACACAGAATTGGCGTTTTAGGGCGCTCCTTGGCGACGCGCCGGGTCGTATACCCGGACATGCTCGTGGTGACAATCGCCTTGGGCTGGATCGCCTCCGAGATTTCAAATGTGGCTCGGCTGATTGCGATGGAACTGTCCGCGCCCGCCTGACTGCCTCGGAAGCTGTCGGCCACGGAAGGCGCGCGGAAACTCTGCAAGTTTCGCTCGGCAATGGTCGCGATCTCGCTCATGACTTCGACCGAGCGCACCGGGTAGCTGCCGCTGGCGCTTTCCGCGCTCAGCATGATTGCATCCGTTCCGTCCAGTATCGCGTTATAGACATCGCTCGCCTCAGCGCGGGTCGGGCGCGGATTATCCGTCATTGATTCCAACATTTGCGTGGCGGTGATGACCGGCTTGGCGGCCGCGTTGCACAACTTGATTATCCGCTTCTGATGATAAGGCACTTCCTCCGCCGGCGTCTCGATGCCCAGGTCGCCACGGGCCACCATGATGCCATCGCAGATTTCAATGATCGCTTCAATATTCTCCAGCGCTTCGCCCATCTCGATCTTGGCGATGATCGCCGCATCTTTGCCCAGTTCCGCCATCATCATTTTGAGCTCGCGGATGTCGTCGGCGCTGCGCACAAATGACATTGCGATGTAGTCGCAGTCTTGCGCCAGCGCAAACTTGATGTCCTCATGGTCTTTGTCGGTGATGGCGGAAAGTGTCAAGCGCGCATTAGGGGCGGAGACGCCCTTGCGCGGTTTGAGCGCGCCGCCAACCACCACATTGCAGACCAGGTTCCGCCCATCGGTTTCTCTCACGCGGAACTGCAAATTGCCATCATCCAGCAAGAGGGTCGTACCCGCCCGGATATCCTGCACAAACTCGGGATGCGGCAGCGAAACCACCCCGTTCGATCCGATTACATCGTCCGTAGTCAGCGTAATCGTATCGCCGATAGCCAGCATCATCGGCTCGGGCGCGAACTTCCCCAGCCGGATCTTGGGGCCTTGAATATCGCAGAGGATGGCGACTACACTGTCTTCTTCCGCGGAAATGCGGCGGATATGTTCGATTACTTTGCCATGCGTTGCATGGTCGCCGTGGGAAAAATTGATGCGGGCAACATTCATGCCCGCGCGGATCATCTCGCGCAGGACTTCCGGCTCGCGGGAAGCGGGTCCGATAGTGGCGACTATCTTGGTATGTTTGTTATATAGACTCGGCCGCACGCGCGCCTCTTTCAAATAGCCACAGCACTTATTCTACATCGGCCTTCAAGTTGGCAAACGCCGCTTTGCCGGCATAACTCGCCGCGCTGCCCAGCCGCTCTTCTATCCGCAACAACTGATTATACTTGGCGATCCGGTCCGTCCGCGCCGGCGCGCCCGTCTTGATCTGCCCGCTGTTCATGGCGACGGCGATATCGGCAATCGTATTGTCTTCAGTTTCGCCGCTTCGGTGGCTTGTCACCACGGTCATATTGTGCCGCTGCGCCATCTGGCCGGCGGCGAAGGCTTCGGTCAAGGAACCAATCTGGTTCACCTTAAAAAGCAGCGCATTGGCCGCCTCGTCCGTGATCGCCCGCTTGACCTTTTCCACATTGGTCACCAGCAAATCATCACCGACCACCTGCACACGATCGCCGATCGTGGCCACCAGGCGCGACCAATTCTCCCAGTCATTCTCATCCAGCCCGTCTTCGATTGAGATGATAGGATAGCGGTCACACCAGTCGCTCCAAAATTCCACCATCTCTTCGCCGCTTAGCTGCCGGCCTTCAATATCCAACTTGTAGACGCCGCCTTCATAAATCTCGGATGTCGCCGGGTCCAGGGCGATGAACACATCTTCCCCCGCGCGATAGCCCGCCTCTTCAATCGCCTCCATGATGACATCCAGCGCCGCCTGATTGCTGCCCAGGCTGGGCGCGAATCCCCCTTCATCCCCGACCGTCGTTTGATAACCCCGGTCATGCAAAACCGCTTTGAGCTGATGATAGATCTCTGTGCCCCATCGTAGCGCCTCGCGGAAACTTGGCGCGCCCGTTGGCATCACCATAAATTCCTGGAAATCGGTGCTCCCGACGGCATGCTTGCCGCCATTCATGATATTCATCATCGGCGTCGGCAAGATGTGGGCGTGGATCCCGCCAAGATAGGCGTAAAGCGGCATACGCAAGCTATTGGCCGCCGTCTGAGCCAGCGCCATCGATACGCCCAGGATCGCATTCGCCCCCAGCTTGCTTTTGCTCGCCGTGCCGTCCAGCTCGAGCATCAATTCGTCAAGCGCCTTCTGATCATAAGGCTCCAGCCCTGCCAACTCAGGCGCGATAACCTCGTTCACGGACGCGACCGCCTTCAAGACACCCTTGCCCAAATAGCGCGACTTGTCGCCATCGCGCATCTCCAGCGCCTCATGCTCGCCGGTGGAGGCGCCGCTCGGCACGATCGCGCGTCCTGTCGTGTGATCCGATAGCTGAATCTCGACTTCAACAGTGGGATTGCCGCGAGAGTCCAGCACCTCGCGCCCATGCACCTTGCTGATACTTGGCATGTATGAGTCTCCAATGGCTCACAGCGGTCATCTTGCCGCGTCTGGCGTCCGAATACGGCTAGATATGATAGTATACCTTCCGCCGCAATTACACCTTCAATAAGAGTGCCCAAGTCTTAAGTTGACGCTAAGTCATTGTGAAGCGCATATCAAATGGCATTGCTATTGATTGCCGCTACAATCGGTGAAACTAGATTCACATGCGCGACTATATAGCCGCCTATTTACATTCTGCTTGTGCTATGCTTTCCATTATGCGCCAGTTTCACAACCAGCAACCCGCAACCATCCTCCAATGCCAGCGACGACGGAATCTCAGCGACAGTCAGATGGCCAGATGGCCAAATGGCCAAAAAAGTTTTTCCTGGCAATATACGAGACGCGTCGAATACAAGCCGCGCCCTTGCGCATTGCTGTACCTGACGCCAATCGATTAGAATGAGGGAGCTTTTGGCATCATGTAGAAACGCAAACGCTATGAGAGCAGAACGCCAAGTCTACCTTGACCACTCCGCTTCCACGCCGGTTGATCCCCGTGTGCTGGAAACGATGATGCCTTACTTTAGCGAAGTTTACGGCAATCCCACCTCGGCCCATCGCTACGGTCGCGATGCCGAACGCGCGATTGAAGGCGCTAGGGAATCGGTCGCCGCCCTGCTCAACTGCCAACCGGCCGAGATTATTTTCACCGGCGGCGGCTCCGAAAGCGATAATCTCGCGATCCGCGGCGCGGCCTGGTGGGCGCGGACCTACAATGCGCCGACCCGGCTCATCACATCGCCGGTCGAGCACAGCGCCGTGTCCGCCACGATGCGGCAAATGAGCGCCCTGATGGGCTTTGATTCTGTCGTTGCGCCCGTCGATCGCTACGGCCTGGTAGACGCCAGCGCCTTTCGCCATGCCTGCGCGCGGGGCGGCGCCATCGCCAGCATCATCTACGCCAACAACGAGCTCGGCAGCGTGAACGACTTGCCAGCTCTGGCCGATATCGCTCGCGCTGGAGACATTCTCTTTCATACCGATGCCGTGCAAGCCGGCGGTCAGTTGACTCTCGATGTGAAACTCCTTGGCGTCGATATGCTCAGTCTCTCGGCGCATAAGTTCTATGGGCCAAAAGGCGTTGGCATACTTTATCTGCGAAATGGCGTCGAGTTGGCGCCCTCGCTAACCGGCGGCGGGCATGAGCATGGACGCCGCGCCGGCACACAAAATACGCCCTTTATCATCGGACTTGCGCGCGCGCTGGAACTGGCATACCAAGAAAATGCCGAACGGCTCGCGCATTTTCGGCGGATGCGCGACCGCTTGATCGATGCTGTGCTCGGTCGCATTCCCGACGCCCAATTGAGCGGGCACCCGAGTCGCCGCCTGCCATCTCACGCCAGCTTCATCTTGCCTGGCATCGACGCCAACGCCTTGCTGATGCACCTCGATATGAACGGCGTCGCCGCCAGCAGCGGTTCCGCCTGCATGACCGGCAATCCGGAACCATCCGAGATCTTGCTGGCAGCCGGCTATACCGCGGAAGAAGCCAAGAGCGGCTTACGCCTGTCCGTCGGCGCGCATACCACCGAAGCCGACATCGACTACGCCGTGGACGTAATAGTGAACGCCGTTGCAAAACTCAGTTTATTAAGTCGCGAGCCTCTGTCATGAGCCGGGCGGATACGCGCGTCGTGGTCGCGATGAGCGGCGGAGTGGACAGCTCTGTCGCTGCGGCGCTCCTGGTCGAAGCCGGCTATGATGTCGTCGGCATGATGATGCGCCTTTGGTCTGACCCGGCTATGGGCGGCGCGGACAACAACCGCTGCTGCACCCCCGGCCAGATGAGCGACGCCCGCCGCATCGCCGACAAGCTTGGCATACCCTTCTATGTGCTGGATACAAAAGATATCTTTCGCCATACCGTCGTTCAGTATTTCATCGACCAGCACCGCGATGGCTATACGCCTAACCCCTGTCTCGAATGCAATCGCCGCATTCGCTTTGACTGGCTGCTGCGCAATGCCCTGGCTTTGGACGCCGATTTCCTTGCCACCGGCCACTATGCCCGCATCACAGCGGATGAAAGCGGGAAGTGGCTGCTTCGCCGCGGCATCGATGCCGGCAAGGACCAGAGCTACGTCCTCAGCGTGATGAGCCAAGACCAACTCGCCCTGACTCTTTTCCCGGTCGGCGAATATCCCAAGTCAGAAGTCCGCGAGATCGCCGCCGATCTCGGCCTTGCTGTCGCCAGCAAGCAGGACAGCCAGGATCTCTGTTTCCTGGGCAAGGGCGATTACCGCAGTTTCTTGCGCTTGCATGCCCCCGATGTCATCAAGCCCGGACCAATCGTGAACAGCGATGGCGATGTCCTGGGCGAGCATCGTGGCTTGGCGAATTACACCATCGGCCAGCGGAAAGGCCTAGGCATCTCGTCCAATGAACCCCTGTATGTCTTGGCCATGAACGATATCAAGAACGCCCTCGTCGTCGGTACGCGAGACCAGCTCGGGCGTGATTCCCTGATTGCGGAAAACGTCAATTGGATCAGCGGGGGACCGCCGGCAGATTCCTTCCGCGCCGCCGTCAAGATCCGTTACCGCGCCCGGCCGCAGCCAGCCGCCATCAAAATCAGCGCGGATAATACGATGCGCCTGCGCTTTGACGAACCGCAACGCGATATCACGCCCGGTCAAGCGGCAGTCGTCTATCAAGATGATGTCTGTCTCGGTGGCGGCCTCATCGCCAAGTTCGAAAGCAAGGGCAACCCCTGCGCGCCAAAGCCGAGCAACTCAGCGAGACCGGTTGCGTCATTGGCCTAGAGTTGTCTGCCTGTCACATCGGCAATCCAAAGATCATGTGTCGCATATCATCCTGAAAGAGCAGCACAAGATAGGTGGCCGACAGGATATAGGGAGCGTAAGGCAGAGCCGTATACCGCTTGTACTCGCGCTTTTGCAGGCGGAGCAGGGACAGATACAGCGCCGCCCCCGCGCCGCCCAGCGCAATCGCCAGGAGCATCGCCGCCAGTACGCTGGGAAAGCCCAGGACCAATCCGCCGAGTCCCATTAAGTAGACATCGCCCTTGCCAAACACCGATGTGTCGATTCCGCCCAGCAGACGGCCAAATAGCCGACCGCCTAAAAATAGGAGGGAAAATATCAGACCCCCGCAAAGGCCGCCGACCAGCGCGGACGCCAGATTCGGCGCGGGCTGCGGCAACAACGCCGCGTCGGCCAAAGCGAGAGCAGCCGCAACGAGCGTGGGCGCGATCAATATCCGCTTGCGCTCCAGATCCACGGCCGCCAACAAGACGAAGAGCGCGGCATAGGCCTGCCAGATCAGGCGCTGCCCGCTTGGGAAGGGGTCATCACTTCCCGTTGCCGCCTGCGTTATCAGCAGCAGCCCAGCCAGCGTCAACTCGGTCAAAGGATAACGCCAACTCAGGCGAGGGCAGGGCGGTTGGGATTGCCATGCTCCGACCAGTATGGCCGTGACGCCAAGCCAGGCGTAGACCGGTCGCGGGCTATCATCTGGGTAGTGTGGACGCCGCGGCCAGCGCCCATGCGGCAAGTCATCTGCCAAGGCATTCACAATGCCGCCGACGAGGATGCCCACAGCGGCAATCAGGATTGCTTCCATAAGCGCGAATCCCGCTGTCTCTACGGCAGGGCTGCGAGCTCGGGCGGGGGCGGCAGAAGCGAGACCGAGATGGCGACCAGCAGTAGCAAGCTCGCGATGCCGGCAAGCACAACGGCGATGCGATGCCGCAGAGAGAATTGGTCGTCTGCATCCGCGCGCGTCTCGCCTTCAAAGACCAAATCAATCGGCGTCACCGAGTCGCCGTCAATGCGCCAGAGTTTCAATTTCGCTTTGGCGCGCTCGAGCGAAACGATCAAATGCAGCAGCTTGGCATCCCGCGCCTCCTCAATATCCATCCGCGATGGGATGGGCGCGGAACGAGGATGCGAATGATAGATGCCCGTCCATTCAAGACCGTCAGCATCGATTTCTTTCAAAGCCGCGAGCTGTTCTTCCGGGGCGAGCCGAAAGTGATCGCCCGGCGATGGAGCGCTATTGCGCAACGGTATAGCGCGGGTGATCGCCCGACCGTCGCCGGCAAGCAAGCCACAAGCTTCCTTCGGCGCTTCAGCTTGAGCGTGATCGGCGATCTGCCGGGCAAGCGCATAAGGAATCCTCCTCGCCATGGTCAGTACGCGTCCTGCTGGATGACAAAGCTGATCTGGGCGGCGTCCTGCGGCGGATCCCGCGTCTCGTAATATAGTTCCGCCGCCAGTGTGTATTCCCCGCTTGGGTCGTCCACGCCGCGAATATGTATGGTGAATTCGTTTTCGAAGTGCATTGTGGCGATGACATCCAGGTCGCTGACCAGCCTGCCATCAAGTCTGCGCGCCGTTATCAAGAGATTGGGCCGTTCCTGAAAAGGCGTCAGCTTGAGGTTGACCTTCACGCGAAAGCGGTCGGGGTAGGGCGCAGCGCGGAGCTCCTCGATTTTTACCTTGTGCTTGGGCTGCGGCACAAGGTTGGCATCGTTAAAGAGATTGATTTCCACCTGGCTTTATCCTCGTCTCGCTTCGTTCTGCAGCGCATTTAATGCCGCCATCGCCCGCGAATGCTGCTCCGCCGGCACAAAGATATGATCGCGCGAATAGGCGGCGAAAGCGAGTATGGGAATGCCCGCGGCCGCCAGCGCAGCGCCGACCCGCGCGAGGAAACCAATCAACTCCGGCTCAAGCGCTTCCTCAAATGTGATCAGCCGATAGCTCTGATCGCTGAGCATCGCCAGGCGCAGGCGCGGCGCATACTGCTCATATACCTCCTGACGCAACAAGAGCGATACTTCGTCTTGGTCGATAACAAGCGCGGAAAACGGCTCGCCCGTTTCCGCCATGATGGCGGCCGCCAAGGTGACGCCATTTGTCGGCAGGCTCAGAAGCCGGTATTCGGTCTCGTCCGTGCGGAATTCGGTACGGCTCAGAACTTGTTCTACCGTTTGCATAGCTGTCATTACTCGGCGAATTGATAAGTGGATTCGGCATAATACCTTATGCTGCGAGCGGCATATTGCTCGCGCAGCCATTCTTGAAGGACCTCGTTCTTCGTTTCCAGCGGCAGGCTCACGCGCAATCTCCTCATCGGGTAATTCACATTTAATGCCCGTCCGTGCACGATGTGCCGGCTGACACCGGGTGGCAGATAAGCGCCTAACAGCGCCGCTTTGATGATATCCTCGGGCTTGTAGACGGGAAACATCACCAAGGCGACGCCGCTGGGGAACAGGGACCATATCTGCCCGGGATCGGTGAGCGGAGTTCGGTACAGGGTCGCCGAATTGTGATAGGCGCTCACGACTCGCGTCAGCGTCGCGTTGCGCTCCGCCAGGCCGTCGGCGACCGCGTGAATCGAATAAACCGGGCCTTCGCGCAACAAGATTTGCGCCACCGCGCTCGAATCCCAGCCGGAACGAATATCCGTATCGCCGATTGATTCCAGCACTTGCAGCAAGCGCTGCCACTCCCAATCCGCCACGATATGCTGCCAGACGCCAAGCTCGACATAATCGCTCTCGTAATCCAGGATCTGAACCATAATGTGTTCAAAACCAAGCAAACCCATCGACACGTGACGATTTGAGCCGTCCATCAAGACATAGCGACCATCGGACAACTCGGCGACAAGCGGGGGATTTGTGAAGTACTCCGCTTTTTCCAGCCGCTTCATCAATGGTCGCGATCGCTGAACATCGCTCTTTTCATGCGGCAAAATGGCGTCAACACTGACAATTCGCAGTTCGGGCGACGGCGCGCTTATCGGATTCGAAAACATGGGATTCACAGGTACAATGACTCACAGAATGCGACTAGCCTAACATGAACCGGAGCGCGGGGCAATTGCGCGCGCTCCAAAGGAGCCGAGAGATCCCAAATGGGGGCGAAGCAGCAAGGCGCCGATGCAACCAGCGGTCGCTGGCTGGCCATGCCGCGGACTTTGTCCTTCGTCTTGAACGGCGATGATGTGCTGCTGATGAAGCGCGCCGGCCACAAGCGCGTCTTCCCCAATCAGTATAATGGGCTGGGCGGCCATATTGAACGCTTTGAAGATCCGGCCAGCGGCGCCCTGCGCGAGATCGCGGAAGAATCCGGCTTGGCGGCGCATTCCTTGCGCCTGCGGGGCATCCACAATATCGACGCGGGCGAAAACACTGGCATCATTCTCTTCGTCTACACCGCCATGAGCGACAGCCGCGATATCATGCGGCATAGCGCTGAGGGCGCGCTTGAATGGGTGCCGAAGGCGCGCGTCCTTGAGCTCGACCTGGTTGAGGATTTGCCGCATATTTTGCCGCGCATCCTGGACATGCGCGCTGACGAGCCGCCTCTGCATGTCCATGTCAGCTACGACGCGGCCGACCAGATCGTGCTTCGGTTCCGCGACGATGTCTGAGACGAGCGAAAGATTCGCCAGCGGCGCTGCCGAGATGCAGTCGGGGCCAGCAGAAGTGAAGCGGCGGAGTCCGCTGCGTCGCCTGGGCTGCGGGCTGGCGCTCGCGCTCTGGTTTCTGCTCTTGCTGACGCCCTGCGCGCTCTTCTATCTGGCGACCAATGGCGAAATCCGCCTGAGCCATGCCGATATGCCCCAGCCGCATTCACAGCCTCGGCTTCTGATATCGCTGATCAACGATGTAAACAATCGCGGCCTGCAGATCCTGCGTTCCACGAAAACGGGCGCGGTTGACGATACGTCCGTTTGCGTCGAGACTGCGGTTACGTATCTGCTCTGGGCTTCCAACGAGGGCAATCAAGATGCTGTCTACTGCGACTGTTACAGTCGCGCCGATGCCGCCGCGGCCTGGACTTTGGAAGAGACGCGTTTATCGCCTTGCGAGTAGAATAATTGTGGTGGCTTGGGTGCCTGCCGGAGCGCGAGAATGGACTTGCTGCAAAACATAGACCCAGCGCATTTGCCCTATATTGCGGTCGGCTGCGGCTTGCTCTGCCTGGTCGTCTTCGTCATCGCCTTCGTCCTGCAAGCGATCAGCGGCATCTTTGATATCTTCTTCGGCTTGATCGAGCTCCTCATCGACTTGCTGCAAGGCGGTCCGGTCGCCTGGTGCGGCTGTATCGCCGTGATCGCCGGCATCGCCGCTTTTGCCGGCGCGGTCTTCCTCTACTTGAACGCCCCGGAAAGCTGCGCCGCGCAGCCGACGCGCTTCTGCCAGTGGTTTGGTTTCTTGCCTTAATACCCGAGAAAATCCACCAGCAGATCCGAAATTACTTTGCCAGGCTAAGTATTTTCTGCTAGAATAACAAGCG
Organism: Anaerolineae bacterium; assembly: GCA_022822545.1. Classification (GTDB taxonomy): domain Bacteria; phylum Chloroflexota; class Anaerolineae; order Aggregatilineales; family Phototrophicaceae; genus UBA6055. The sequence goes on along the minus strand of JAJEBE010000021.1, from coordinate 56,121 downwards.
CATGATTCACAGGAGTCCTCATGGCAAGCTCGGTAATTTCCCTTTCTCGCGCTGAGACCCATACCGACATCGACAAGGGAAGCCTCTGGCTGCGCAACCGGCGCTGGGATCTCTTCTTCATTACCCTGAGCGTAGTTGTCGTGCCGATGCCCTACGTCATGTATCTGCTTGGCGTTCGCGTCGGCATCGACGATGACGCCAGCCGCAATCTGGTGAACTTCTTCGTCGCCGTTGCTATTGGCGGTCCCCATATGATGTCCACTTTTTTGCGCACGGGCCTCGATGAACGCTTCAAGGAACGTTATCCCACTCTGATCCGCTCCTCAATCATCATCCCGGTCATCGTCATATCGCTGGCCTTCCTGAACCTCAGCCTGATGCTGACCTTCTTTTTCTTCTGGGCCTCCTTGCATGTTCTGCACCAGGTCACGTACATCGTCGAACTCTACAACCACAAAGAAGCCAAATTCGTGCGGAAGAGCGCCTTGAGCCCGCTGGCGCGATTGATCGACTACGCCATTGTCTTAACCAGCCTGTTCCCGGTCGCCGTGTGGAAGATCAGCCAGGGGGCTTTTGAAATCGGGCAGAACGATCTGGGCGAGGCGATCCCGGATCTGTTTCAACAGCCGGAAAATCCCTGGTTCTTTTATCTTGTGACGATCATCTTCGGCGCCGCGCTGGTTTCCTATGTCGGCAAGACATTGTACGAGTATCATCACGGCATCCTGAATATGCCGAAGTTCGCCTTTGTTTCTCTGACGGTTATCGTCGCTTTCTTGACGCCGCTGCTGCCAAATCTCGATACCGCTTTTCAAGGCCTGAATACCTGGCACTCATTCCAATATCTGGCGATAACCTTTTACATCATCAAGATTCGGCAGATGGTCGGCGACCTGGATGAGAACGCCCCGCTGGTCGCTCGTTTCAGCCGCCGCACGCCGGACGCTCGCGCTCTTTATGGCTTTAGCGCCGCGCTTCTGCTTGGCTCGGCTGTGATATTTGTGCTGGTTTACGCTTTGGCGGGCATCGTCAAGCCCGGCATCGATGGCAACACCCACTTCGATATCGCCTATTACACGGCGATTCTGTCATTTCTCTGGATTCATTATTACCACGACCACTTCCTCTTCACCGACTTCGAGGCGCTTGACGGCGCCTTTAGCGCATAAGGGCGCGAGGCCAGCCGCGGCTCAGGGAAATATTTCTTGCACCCATTGCATCGGGTCAACGTTTACGCCGTTGAGCCATAGCTCCCAGTGGAGATGCGGGCCTGTGCTGCGGCCGGTTGAGCCAATCGTGCCGATCACTTGACCGGATGTCACGAGGTCGCCAGGCTGCACCAGCGTGTCCTGCTGATGGGCGTAGAGCGTAAAAACACCCCAACCATGATCGATCACCGTGGTATTGCCTCGGATATGCAAACGGTCAACCAAAGTGACTCGACCCGCAGCCGCGGCTAGTACAGACGTGCCGGGCGCCCCGGCAAAATCAACGCCGCGATGGTAGCGATCATAGTCGCTGCCGTTGTACGAGCGCAGCGTTCCAAACACGGCATTCATCGCCGCGGCCGCCGGCAAGCTGAGCGAATTGTTCCAGTTGCGCTCCGCTGTGAAATTGCTGGCGTGTTCGATAAGCAGGGCAATCTCGTTTTCTTCCACCGCCGGCGCCAATAGCTCGCTGTCGTTGATCGTGATCGTCTGATAGCCGTAACCGCCGCCAATAACCTGCAAGTTGGCCGCGATCGTTTCGCTTGAATCGCCGCTGGCCCGAAGTTCAAGCGTCAGCGGATAGACCGCTTTGTCCGTAAACATGGGTATGCCGAGGAGGATATTGTGTCGCTTGCCTTCGTCCCGAGTAATGACGCGCAACTCCTGGCCCAGGAATTGACCGCTTAGGCTAACCGGCTCCTTCGTCAGGAGTTCGATACGCGTGCTCCGGCCCGTCTCCAGCACAAGCGGGTCGATGGTGAAAGTAGCGACCACCGCCGGCAGATCATGCGCCAAACGCGGCAACTGAATGCCCGGGATGATCAGCTTCTGGCCCACATTAAGCAAGCCAGGATCCAGCAGATTGTTTGCGCTGACCAGGGTTTCGACGGTCAGGCCGTAGCGCAAGCCGATCTCAAAGAGGGTATCGCCGCTCCGAACAGTGTGCACGAAGGTATCCACCATCGTGCCGCCGCGAGAAAATGAATGGCCCGCGCCCCCTCCAGGCGAGGGCGGGGTGACGGGAAGCGGCCCACTGCTTTCAGACGTGGCGGTAGGCTGGAACTCGATAGGGGTGACTTCAGGCTCGGCGGCGCCAGCGACGATTATTAACTCCTGGCCGATGTAGATGGCGTCGGCGGATGCCAGGTTGTTAAGCGAGATCAACTCAGCCTCGCTCTTGCTGTAGGCGGCGGCGATGCTGGCGAGCGTTTCGCCCGCTGCCACGACATGGCTGAGCCGCTGATCCAAACCCGCCGTCACAAGCGGGATGATCAGCCGCTGCCCAACGACAATGCTGTTGCTATCGGTGATGCCGTTAGCCGCGGCCACTTGCTCGGCAAACAAGTTGTATTGCAAGGCGATGCGAAAAAGATTTTCGCCCCTTTGCACCACGTGAACCGCGAAGAGGGAATCACTTTGCTCCTGCGCCGATGTAAGGCCATGCAGCGCCAATCCGCTTAGGAGCAGAATCACAAGGAAGCGTCGAAGTTGGTGCTTCAAGGGTTAACCTCGTCAATGCGCAATTGGTCGCCTATCCGCGTCAAGTCCAGGATCGCGGGATTGGCTTCCAGATAATACATTGCCGCCGCCTTCGGCACATGGGCGAATCTCCCTGGCAGCGCCAGTTTCTTGTCGACCACCTTGAGTTCGGCATCCAGCCATACCACGCCGATTGCGAAACGGAAGCCTAGGGTATGAACCGCGGCAGTGAGCCTCCCGGGACGCGCGCATAGGAATATCATCCCTTCCTGCGCGCCCAGGCGCGATCGAAACTGCAAGCCAATCAAGCGGGAGAAAAAACCCGCGCGAACACTCGCGCGAGCCAATATGACCTGACCTGTCCGCAAATTCAGTATGACGCGTTGCGGACTCATCCGGGGATGGTCAGCACCTGTCCTATACTCAGCTGATCGTAATTTGTGATGCCATTGACCTGCGCCAATTCGACCACGCTGACATTGTAGACAGCCGCGATGCCGAAGAGCGTATCGCCGAACCGAACGGTGTATGTCACCGGCACGGATGTGGGCAAGGGCGTGGGCGTCGGGACCGAGGTCGGCGTCGCGGTTGGACCCGGCTCTTCCGCTTCGCTCGCTGTGCCGTCGGCGCTCGGAATACGCAATTCCTGTCCCGGGAAAATCCGGCTCGGGTTTGTGATGCCATTCAGTTGAGCGATGGCGGCTACAGTGGTGTTAAACTGCGCCGCGATTTCGCCCAGCGTATCGCCAACCTCCACCACATAAGTGACAGTCGAAGCGCTCACCGGATCAACTATCGGCGTCGCGGTGGAAATCGGCGTCGCTGTCGGCAATGGCGTAGGCGTCGCCGTCGGCGGCACGGCGGTCGGAATCACAAGAATCTGGCCGACGTCAATCTGGTGCACGTTTACGATGTTGTTTTGTTGCGCCAGCAGGTCCACCGTCGTGCCGTAGCGCCCGGCGATGGTTTCAAGCGTATCGCCCGGCAATACCTGATGTGTGACGGGCGTCGCCGTCGGCGTTGGGGTTGGTGTGAACGTGGGCGTATTTGTCAGCGTCGCCGTGGGTGTATCTGTAGGCTCGTCAGCGACCGGGGTTTCTTGCGGCTCAGGCAGATTGATGGGGATGATCAGCCGCTGCCCGATATAGATCAGATTAGCCGCGTTCAAGCCGTTGGCGCGGTTGATCGCGTCGATGGCGCTATCGTATTCGATCGCCAAGGCGCTTACCGTATCGCCTTCGACCACGACATGCACGACTGTATCGGGAAACTCATCGCTTATTGGCGTTTCGTCTTCGGTTTCGCCATCATCAACCGCTGTCGCCTCAAGGGTGGCGGTTGGTTGAAGCGTCGCTGTCGCTGTTGAACTTGGCGTCATCGTCGGCGTATCCGTTGGCATCACGGTCGCTGTCGGCGTCGGAGATGGATCCTCTTCGCCGCCGCCTTCCGCCGGACTGCTCTCTTCTCTCCTCGCCCTCTCGGCGGTTCCAGTTGGTGTTGCAGTCGCTGTTCCTGTTGTTGTGGGGGAAGGCGTCCCCGCCTCGCTGTCGCCTGTCAGTTCTGTATTTGTCTCGGATGTGGGCGTGGCGTCGCTTGCCGTCTCGCTGGCCACTTCCAAGACCGCGTCATCAAGATAGATATAATTGTTGGCGCGGGGCTCGCCGACGGTGGATTCTACAAACACCGTGATCGTCGAACTCTCGGCGGTGGCGATGACGGCGTACTGACGGTAGGCATCATAAAAGAACGTAGCTGCTGTCGACCAGATGATATCTTCGCTGGCGCCGTCTGTCCCGCCGTTGGGGTCAATACCAACGCGAACCACTACCGCGCCGGGATCTTCGCTGACGTCCGCGTCTTCAAAGCTCGATGACCAAACATGCGCGTAAATGCTGAAACGGTAGGTCGTCCCGCTGGTGGCTGAATCCACTTCCTGATATATGCCGCCCTGATGAGTCGCGAACAAAGTGAAATATTTTTGCGCGCTGCCTTCTTCATCGAGGCGAATTCGGTCCGTCTCCTGGTCATAATTGGGGTCATGATTGGCGAAGGAAGGGCTGCTGTCGGTCGCCGCTATATGCCAAGGGGACCAGCCTTCGGCGACATTACGCGGATCGGCGCCTTCCAGTTCAACGAACTCGCCCTCGAAGTCGCCGTTTGACAGCAGGTTGTTTGTCGTTTCGTCTTGGCCAAAGGCGACAAATAGTGAAACAAATATCATCGCGATGAAAAACGCTGCCAATCTCATTTTCATCGTCGTACCTCCGCCTGTCGGTCGCGTGGCTAAATCCTGAGACATTATTACCTAGTCTACTCAGATTCGATAAAGCGCACAAAGCTATATGTCATCGATTGCGAATCATCGATTGTCACTTGAGATTGTCGCAAGCATCGCGTAACCTAGCACGGTCTGGCAAGCTGTTCTCGCCTTAAGAATTCAGACGCAATGCCCGTGCTTGGGCGCGTCGCCTGGTCAGGCAAGATTTGAACTTGTAGAGCTGATCGACCGCGCATCAGCTTTTTAATGTAAGCGCGTAATGCCTGAGGCGATGCCCGCCGTAGCCGCAGGCGACAAATATCGCTCCTGGAGGTCAATGCCCTTGAAGCTGCACGAATATCAATCCAAGTTTCTCTTCAGAGAGTACGGCATCCCGATCCCGCAGGGCCGCGTGGCAAGCGCCGCTGACGAAGCCCAGGAAGTCGCGGCGGAACTGGGCGGCGTAGTTGTGGTAAAGGCGCAGGTGCATGTTGGCGGACGCGGGAAAGCCGGTGGCGTTAAAGTGGCCAAAGACGCCGCCGAAGCCCGCCGACACGCCGAAAACATACTGGGCATGGACATCAAGGGCTTGCGGGTAGAGAAGGTGCTGGTGGATCCCGGCGCGGATATCAAGCAGGAAATCTACCTGGCGATCACCAATGACCGGGGCGCGCGAATGCCTCTGATCATGGCCTCAATGGAAGGCGGCATGGATATTGAAGAGCTCAATCGTGAACGGCCCGAAGCCATCATCCGCGAACATATTGATCCGATTATGGGTCTGCAAGATTATCAGATGACCTTCATCGCCAGCGCTATGGGCATGCCGCGGGCGCAATGGCGCAGCTTCGGCAAGATCTTGCGCGGCCTCTACCAATGTTATGTCAAAAGCGATGCGGAACTGGCCGAGATCAATCCGCTGGTCATCACCGGCGAAGGCGAATTGCTCGCGGTCGATGGCAAAGTCATCATAGATGACAATGCGCTCTTTCGACAGCCGGCGCTGACCGCCGAGCGCGATACCAGCGACGAGCCGGCATCGGAACGGCAGGCGCGTGAAGCCGGCATCACCTACATCAAGCTTGATGGCCAGATCGGCTGCATGGTGAACGGCGCCGGCCTGGCGATGACCACCATGGATATGACCAAGCTCTACGGCGACGCCGATGGCATCGGGCCGGCCAACTTTCTCGACATTGGCGGCGGCGCTACGCCCGAGCAAGTGGCGGCTGCCCTGCGCATCATTCTTTCGGATGACAACGTGAAGTGCGTCCTCTTTAATATCTTCGGCGGCATCACCCGCTGCGATGAAGTCGCCAATGGCATCTTGACCGCCTACAACGAGGTCAAGCCGGATGCGCCCATGGTCATCCGCCTGCAAGGCACCAACGCCGCCGAAGGAAACAGAATCATCAGCGAAGCGCAAATCCCGAATATCATCTCGGCGGAAACTCTGACCGAAGCTGCCAAGCGCGCAGTCGCCGCGGTAAAGGAGGGGGCATAAGATGTCGATTCTCATTGACAAGAGCGCGAAGGTGCTGGTGCAGGGCATCACCGGCCGTCAAGGCGGCTTCCATGCCAAACTGATGATGGAGTATGGCACCGATGTCGTCGGCGGCGTCACGCCCGGGAAGGGCGGCGAATGGTTCGAGGGCAAGCCGGTCTTTGATACCGTCCGCACCGCTGTGCAAACGACCAACGCCGATGTCAGCCTGGTCACCGTGCCGGCTCGCTTCGCCGCCGATGCCATCATGGAAGCAGCTCACGCCGGCATCCGTCTGGTAATTTGCCTCACCGAGCACATCCCGGTCGCCGATATGATGAGGGTGGTTGCCTTCTGCCAGGCGCGCGGCACACGCCTGCTCGGCCCCAATTGCCCCGGCATCATGACACCCGGCCAGGCCAAAGTCGGCATCATCCCCGCTATGGTCGCGACCGCCGGCAACGTCGGCGTCGTCTCCAAGAGCGGCACGCTGACCTACGAAGTCGGCTTCGCCATGAAAAACGCCGGCATCGGCATCTCCACCATTGTCGGTATCGGGGGCGACCCCGTCATCGGCACCACCTTCGTCGAAGTTCTGGAAATGTTCGAGAACGATCCGGAAACCGAGAAGGTCGCGCTTCTCGGCGAGATCGGCGGAAGCGCGGAAATCGTGGCCGCCGATTTCATCAAGAACGCGATGACCAAACCGGTCGCCGCCTTCATCGCCGGCCGCAGTGCGCCACCCGGCAAACGCATGGGGCACGCCGGCGCTATTGTCGATGGCGGCGAAGGCTCGGCAGAAGAGAAAATCCAGGCTCTGGAAGCGGCGGGCGCGCGGGTCGCCGCCAATCCGGAAGAGATCCCCGGCTTGCTGGCATAGACGGCACTATGCCGATTGGAGCTTGGCCGGCAGCACCTCGTGATGTCGCCGGCAGCGCGCCTCGTAGGATTCCTGCGCCCCGACCATGATGATCGGATCGTCATAAGCCGCTGGCGCGCCATCGACCAGTCGTTGCGTCCGGCTGGCGGATTCCCCGCAAACGACGCAGATCGCATGAAGTTTGACCATCTCTTCGGCGATGCTCAGCAATTGAGGCATGGCGCCGAAAGGCTCGCCGCGAAAATCGGTATCCAGGCCCGCCACAATCACGCGCAGGTTTAGCTCCTCAACCAGGCGCTGCACGACATCGACGATGCCTTCGTCGAAGAATTGCGCTTCATCAATGGCGACGACCGTGGTCTCGCCGTTTGCCAGTTCCAGGATATCCTCCGCCGCTTCCACCGGCACTGCATCAACCGATTGGCCGGAATGGCTCGTGATGCTCTGGATACCGTAGCGATTATCGATCTTGGGCTTGAAAACCTTGACCTTCTGCCGGGCGATGATGGCGCGGCGCACCCGGCGGATCAACTCCTCGGTCTTGCCGCAGAACATGCTGCCGCATATCACTTTGATCCGACCCGATTCATGCTTCATCGACCTGCGCGCTTTCTCGCCTGACCAGCAATTTTGGCTTGTTGTCAATCTGCTTTGATTTTCACGTTAACGCAAAACAGGACGATCAAAATTTTGCTTGACCGCCCCGCGATTATATCCAGCAGATCTTAGTTGCTTAGCTGATAACCCCGGCCGCGCAAGGACTTCTTCATATCGCTGACGACCTTGCGACCAATACCCTGAATCGTCAGGATGCTGTTCTCATCGTCCTCATCGCCGAGCCGGTCCAGCACATCAGCGACGACCTTGATCCCGTTGTCTTCCAGGATATTCGTGTAGCGAGCGCCGATGTCCAGTTCGGTGATTGGCAAATCAAGCGGCGTGCGCTCTTCCACGCTTCTATCCAGCGCCGAGCGTATTTCATCGCGCTGTTGCAGGCGCTTCATGAACTTGTCGACGCGCCCCTCGGTATCAACGATGCGCTGCTCGCCAGTGTAGAAGGGATGACAATTCGAGCATATCTCGACCGTCAGCGATTCCACTGTCGAGCCGGTCGTCCAAGTCGTGCCGCAGGTCATGCAGCGCACCGGCGTCTCATGCCAGGCCGGATGAATCTTCTCTTTCATTGCTTCCTCCGCGCATTTGCGGCTCTCGCGAGTAGCGCAAATGACTTGTGCCACAATTCTAGGTGAGCGATTGACCGGTCTTCTCGTGCGTATCGTAAACCGAGATGCGCTTCTGCCCGTTGCGGCCGCGCATCTTTTCGAAGGTCACGAAGCCGGGGCGTGTGGCGAAAATCGTGTAATCCTTTCCCATGCCGACGCCTTCGCCGGGATGGAACTTGCTGCCCCGCTGCCGCACGATGATATTGCCGGCGACGACAAATTGTCCGCTGTAATTCTTCACGCCGAGGCGCTTCGAATTGCTATCGCGCCCGTTGCTTGACGAACCGCCGCCTTTTTTGTGAGCCATAGCTGATTGCCTCCCTTGCCGCGCGCCTAGACTTTAATGTCGTCTATGCGCAGCCGCGTGTAATACTGCCGATGTCCCTGCTTGCGCCGATAATTGGTCCGCTGACGATATTTGTAGACGATGATCTTCTTGCCGCGGAATTGCTCCACGACAGTCGCGCTCACTGCCGCGCCGGCGACCGTCGGCTGGCCGATAGCGCTGTCCTCGCCATTCACCACCAGCAGCACATCAGATATCTCGATGGCATCGCCGACTTCGTTGGGCAAGCGGTCCACGTCTATCGTCGCGCCGACCTCGGCCCGGTACTGCTTTCCGCCACTGCGAATGATTGCATACATCTTGATTCTCCCAACCTTCTCTTGTCATCTCCGCGACAAATGCCGCAGGCGGCTCCGTGCGCGGGGAAAATTGGTCACACACCAAAAACCCTACATTTTCCGGCAGGGCATCAAAGATTGTAAATGACAGCATCGCCTCCAGTCAAGCGCAAGTTTGGCGCGGCCTTGTTCAACAGACGAACATGGCATCGCCAAATGAATAAAAGCGGTAACCCGCTTCTTTCGCCGCTTCATAAGCGCGCAGCAGTCTCTCCCGCCCGGCGAAGGCGCTGAGCATCATGAGCAGGGTCGATCGTGGCAGGTGGAAGTTGCTTATCATCGCGTCGACGGCGCGCCATTTGTAGCCCGGCGTGATGAAGAGATCGGTGTTCGCCTCGAACGCGGCAACCGCTTGATGCCGGCCGCGATCAGAGACGCTTCCCGCCGTTTCCAACGTGCGCGCCGAAGTCGTTCCGACCGAGATAATCCGTCCGCCAGCCCCTTTTGCCTCGTTGATGACGCGCGCATTATCCTCATCCAGCCGGGCGTATTCGCTGTGAATCTTGTGCTCCATGACTCGCTCGACCCTCACCGGCTGAAACGTATCCAGCCCAATATGCAAGGTGCAAGTCGCCAGCTTAACCCCCTTGCGCCGGAGCCGATCAAGCAGATCGGGGGTGAAATGCAAACCGGCGGTGGGCGCGGCCGCCGAGCCGTCCACCCGGCTATAGACCGTCTGATAGCGTTCCTCGTCCGCCAGCGCCGCCCTGATGTACGGCGGCAAAGGCATCTCGCCCAGCGCCCCCAGCGCCTTGCTGTCGAGCGCTCGGTCGAACTCAATGAGGCGTTGCCCGCGCGCCAAATCCTCCACGATAACGCAACTGATGACGCCCCAGGCCACTTCCAGGCGCGCCCCTCGCCGGAGGTTCCTGCCGCCGACGAGCGCCTGCCAGCGCCGGTCGTCGATCCGCTTCAGCAGGAGAATCTCCGCCGCGCCGCCGGTTTCCGCCTTGCGCGCCCGCAGCCGCGCCGGGATCACGCGACTGTCATTCAATACCAGGACATCGTTTGCCGCGAGCATAGTCTCTATATCGGCGAACCTATGATGGGAGATAGCGCCGGTCGCGCGGTCGAGGCGCATCAAGCGGGAGGCGTCGCGCTGCTCAAGCGGCGTCTGCGCGATGAAACGCGGCGGCAGGTCGTAATCGAAGTCTGTCACATTCATAACAGGCGCTGCTGCCCGGCATCGTCCTCCTCCAAATAGGCGATGCCCAGATGCCCGTAAGCATGCTTGGTGCAGATTCGTCCGCGCGGGGTTCGGTCGATGAAACCTAGCTGAATCAGATAGGGCTCGTAGACATCCATGATGGTGGCGCGGTCCTCGCTGATAGCGGCCGCTATCGTATCCAGGCCAACCGGTCCCCCGCCGAACTTCTCGATGATGATCCGCAGAATTCGCCGGTCCACATCGTCCAGCCCCAGTTGATCGATTTCCATCAGTCCGAGGGCGTCCCCCGTCACGCTCATCGTGATGACGCCACCGGCCCGCGCCTCGGCATAATCCCGCACACGACGCAAAAGCCGCAATCCCACACGCGGTGTGCCGCGCGCGCGCCGAGCGATCTCTTTGGCGGCCTCGTCGCTGATTTCCACTTCCAGCAATTCCGCGGCCCGTCTGATGATCTGCTCCATCGCGGTCTGATCGTAGAAATCCAGGCGGAAGCGCGCGCCGAACCGATCGCGCAGCGGGCCGGCCAGCAGCGCCAGCCGCGTCGTCGCGCCGATGACGGTGAAGCGCGGCAGATTCAGCCGCAAGGTCTTGGCCGCCGGTCCCTTGCCGATCACGATATCGAGCACGAAATCTTCCATCGCCGGATAGAGAATCTCTTCCACCGCCTTGCCCAGGCGATGCACCTCGTCAATGAAAAGAATATCGCCCTGCTTGAGGTGGGTGAGAATAGCGGCGAGGTCGCCGGCACGCTCGATTGCCGGTCCCGCCGTGATGCGGATATTGCCCTGCACCTCGTTGGATATCACATAAGCCAGCGATGTCTTGCCCAGGCCCGGCGGCCCGTAAAACAAGAGGTGATCGATCGGCTCATCGCGGGCGGCGGCCGCTTCAATGATGATGCTGAGGTTCTCGCGCACCCGATCCTGGCCAACTATGTCGGTCAGCCGTTGTGGTCGCAAAGCGAAATTCTCGCGCTCGCTCTTTCGCTGCCGTCCGCTGACCATACGTCGATCTTCGCTCATCTGAGCTCGTCCATTCCAAAGTTGCCGATCTTGAGTATAGACGAGGCACTAGCTGTTTCAATGCTTGCTTTACAGCAAGCCTCACAACCCGTACACTAGAAATTGTGCCGAACCCGAAAGGATGAACGCCGTATGACCGCCGCCCTGCAGGTGTCCACCCATCCACTGGTCAAACACAAACTGACGCGACTGCGCGATACCGCCACCGACCATCGGAAGTTCCGCGAACTTGTGCGAGAGCTGGCTCTGCTCTTGTGTTATGAAGCGACGCGCGATCTCGCCCTGGCCCCCGCCACTGTCAACACGCCGATGGGGAAGGCCGCAGGCTGGGAGGCGAGCGAAGTTATCGGGGTCGTGCCCATCCTCCGCGCCGGCTTGGGTCTTGTGGATGGCATTCAGGAATTGCTGCCCAATGTCCAGGTCTGGCACATCGGCTTGTACCGCGACGAAGAAACCCTGCGCCCGGTGCAATATTACAACAAGCTGCCGGACGAGCCGACCGTCCAGCTTTGCCTCGTCCTGGATCCCATGCTGGCCACCGGCGGCTCCGCCATCGCGACCGTCGACATTCTGAAACGATGGGGCGCCAAACGCATCAAATTCGTCGGGATCCTGGCCGCGCCGGAAGGCGTCGAAGCGCTCGCGACCGCGCATCCCGATGTGAGCGTCCACGTCGCTGAACTGGACGAACGGTTGAACGACATCGGCTTCATTGTGCCCGGCCTCGGCGATGCCGGCGACCGCATGTTTGGCACCTGATGCTGACGCTCTTCGCCTTCGCTATCGTCTTCAACGCCGCGCTGGCGACAGCGCTGCTGGCCGTGCCGCTGGCGCGCCGTTTGAGTTTTCGCTTCGGGATCATCTCCATGCCCGGCGGCCGCCGTCAAGAACCCACGCCAATGGCAAAATTGGGCGGCCTGGCCATCTTCCTGGGTTTCACCGTCGGCATCATCCTGGCGCAATTTGTCGTCGTCCAGCGCCAAGACCCCAACGAAGTAATACGCCTGTCCGGTCTGCTTGTCGGGGGCGCCGTCATCACCGCCTTGGGCGTTGCCGATGACATCCTCGATCTCAACTACATGCAGATCTTCCTGGGCCAGGCTTTGACTTCCGCCATCGCCATCGCCTTTCAGATCTTCATCGAGTTTTTTAACAACCCGCTCACCGGCGCGCAAACCGATCCCTGGTCCCCTGTCATTACCGTGGCGCTCACCTTGTTCTGGCTCGTACTCATGATGAACACAGTGAACTTGCTCGATGGCTCCGATGGGCTGGCTGCCGGCATCGCCTTGATCGCCAGCATCGTGCTCTTTATCAATAGCGCCTTCGCGCAGCAGCCGGCGCAAACGAGCGTCAGCCTCCTGCCCCTGGCTTTGACCGGCGCCTTGCTCGGCTTCCTCATCCACAACTTCTATCCCGCTCGCGTATACATGGGCGGGAGCGCCTGGTTCCTCGGCTATGCCCTCGGCGCGCTGAGCATCATCGGCGGCGCAAAGATGGCGACCATCCTGTTGGTGATGGGCTTGCCGCTGATGGACCTCGGCTGGCAGATGGTCAACCGCCTCCGCCATGGCAACAACCCCTTCCGCGGCGATCGCGGGCATCTTCACTTCCGATTGCTCGATTCGGGCAGGCTGACACCGCGGCAGTTGGCGCTATCATATTATGGCTTCTGCGCCTTCTTCGGCCTCCTTACCTTGGTCACCGCCAGCGAGCTCTTCAAGTTCATCGCCTTCGCCGTCATGCTAATCTGCATCGCCATCGGCTTCATCGCCCTTGGGAGCAGTTCCGCCCTGGATTAACCTGACGCGTCGCTCACATCGTCATCGTCGATGTAGGGCGCGTCGTCCTCAAAAGCTTCGTACTCGAGTTCGCCATCCGCGCCTGCTTTCGTCGGCGCCGGGTCATGCGCCGCGCGCTGTGACGGCTTGGGGGCCGGGCGCCTGCGGTTCTGCCGCCTGACCTCACGACTTAGCGGCTCTTTTGGCGTCTCCGCGCCGGCCTGACCATCCGGAATGTCCCGACTGTCGGCAGTATCGTTTGCGTTCACGGCGCTTTCCGCTTCAGCGACGCTTGCGCGGGAAGCCATGACAAAGGGCCGCGCGAATGGTTCCGCTCCTTCCGCATCGTCCTGCTCCCGCCATGCCTCGCTCTCGTCGCCAGCCGAATCTCGCTTGACGAAAGGACGATCAAAGGGCGCGTCTTGCCCGGCTGGGGGCTGGACAACTCTTCTGCGCTTTTCGCTGTCTTGCATTTTGTCGGCTGGGCTGGGCGCAGCGGCCGGTTTTCCCGCGACGACTGTATTCGCTGCCCCCGCCTCCTGGGCCGGCGCAGGACTCGGCCTTTCCTCCGCCACCTCCAAATTCACTACCGCGACTGCGCTGCGGCTCACCGGCTCGCGGCCCGGCGGCCCCGGTATCGGCAGCCTTAACTCGTATATGGAGTTCAGGGAGGGCGCAGAAGCTGACTTCGGCTGCGCCTTGTCCGGCTCGCGCGATTCACGCCCTTGCGCCGACTTGAACTGCCGCGCCTCCTGCCGCGACATCGTGAGCATCTTGCCATCGCGGAAGGTGGCGCTACGCTTCGACGCGCGCTCTGCCAGCGCCTCGACTGTGCCGAGCGCCGCCACAGCGACCGCATTCACAAGTGTAATCTGCGCGACGACCAAGGCGAGGCCGCCCAAAAGCGCTTCGATTTCTCTGGCGATTGCGGGATTCGCCTCGCCGCCCAAACGCCAGGCGATGAAGGTCAGCGCCGGCGCAGTGACAAGAACGAGCGCTTTCTCGCGCCTGTCCGAGCGCCCGGCCAGCGTCGGAAACATCGTATTGGCGATGACAAATGCCAGGTAGAACCACAGCCATAGATCCGCAATCCCGGTCAATGACGACAGCGCCGCGATCAGGCTGTCAAGCGAGCCTTCCGCCGCCAGCCCGAGCAATTCCTCCCATCGGAACACATGCGCCGCGATCGCCCATAGCGCCGCCATACCCGCCGCCACCGGGCACAAGCGAATGATCAGCCGCTTGGCGCGCCCCGTATCCTCCGCCAAGCGGATGAAGTTCAAGCGTAGCTCGCCAATAGCCTGCGCCTCGGGAAAGCCAATCGATCTCTCGGCGCGCGCATTCAGCAGGCCCGCGGCCAGCCAGAGCGTCGCTTCATGCAAGACGATGCCCGGCAGGAACAGGATGTAATACAAGATTGTCGTGACCTGAAAACTGTCGCTCAGCAGCCAGCCGGCTTTGAAAATATGCTGATGCAGCCAGCGCTCGATCTGGCGAAACAAGAGAAAGAGCAGCCCCAGCCCAAAAGCCAGGGCGAGGAAATCCAGCTCCCTCAGGTCATAACCCCTTCACTCGCGCCGCGATTTCGATGAGCGCCGTGAAATCCGCGACCTGCAAGGACGCGCCTCCAACCAAGGCGCCGTCGATATTCGGCTGCGACATGAACTCACCCATATTGCCCGGCTTCACGCTGCCGCCGTATTGTATGCGCAGGCTATCGGCGACCCTGTCATCGTAAAGCTCGCGCACGGTATCCCGCACGGCCGACTTGATGATCGCATCCGCCAGTTCGCCGCTTGCGCTCCGGCCCGTGCCAATCGCCCAGATCGGCTCGTAGGCGATGACGACCTCCTCCATGTCAGCAGCGCTTATGCCAGCCAGCGCCGCCGTAACTTGGGACCGGACAAACTCGACCGTTTCTCCCGCTTCGTTCTGCGCCAGGCTTTCGCCGACCGCGATGATCGGTCGCATGCCCTCAGCTAAAATCGCCTTCGCCTTGCGGTTCACATTCTCGTCGCTCTCGTTCAAATAAGCCCGGCGCTCGGAGTGCCCGATGATGACATAGCTGACATAGGGGCGCAGCATCGCCGCCGATACTTCCGAGGTGTAAGCGCCCTCCGCCGCCCAATGTCCGTCCTGCGCCGCCACTTGCAGCGCTGTTCCCCTTACGGCATCCGCAACCCCCGCCAGCGCCAGGAATGTCGGCGCCACAACCCGCTCGACATCTTCGAACTCTGCCGCCTTCGACGCCAGCTCCCGCGCAAAGGCGACCGCTTCATCGGGCCTCTTGTTCATCTTCCAATTGCCACAGATTATCGGCGTTCTCGCCATGGTCCGCTCCCTGTTTCCGCCAGTCTACACCAGTAATTCTATCAGCGATTCTCTAGCAAATGTCTCTCTACGCCAGATAATCCTGGGGCGAACAAGTAGGTTTTTTCTTTACCACCGAGGTCGCCGAGTCTATTGAGGGCACAGAGCACGTCTTTTTAATGCTGTACTCGGTGTACTCTCACTTGGTGCTAAATCTTTTCAGGCTCCCCTAACAATCGGCCAAAGCGACGATGCCGGGCAGGGCTTTGCCCTCCAGCAACTCGAGGCTTGCGCCGCCGCCGGTAGAAATGTGCGACATTTTCCCCGCCAGCCCGGCTTGCTCCACCGCCGCTGCCGAATCGCCGCCGCCGATAATCGTTGTCGCTCCTCGCGCGGTCTGCGCCGCCAAAGCTCTCGCGACGCCGATCGTGCCTCCGGCGAAATTGGGCATTTCGAAAACGCCCATCGGTCCATTCCAGACGATTGTCTTCGCGCCTTGTAGCGCCCGCTCATAAGCCGCTACCGTAGCCGGACCAATATCCAGCGACTGCCAGCCGGTCGGCACGTCCTTGTCCGCGCCGATGACTTCTTGCTCGGCGTCATTGCTGAAGGCCTCCGCAATACGCTGATCAAGCGGCAAGCTCAACTTGTCGCCCGCTGTCGTCAGCAGTTCCCGCGCGATTTCCAGCGCCTCCCGCTCCACCAGCGAATCGGCCATCTCCCGCCCTTGCGCGGCGAAGAAGGTATTGGCCATGCCGCCGCCGATCAAGAGCCGGTCCACCTTGCCCAAAAGCGCGCCAATCACATCGATCTTGCCCGAGACCTTGGCCCCGCCGAGGATGGCGATAAAAGGTCTCGCCGGCTCTTCCAGCGCTGTCGCCAGATAATCTATTTCCTTTTCCAGCAGCAAACCAGCCAGCGCCCGCAAATGCGCCGCCACGCCAACATTCGACGCATGCGCCCGATGCGCGGCCCCAAACGCGTCATTGACGAAGACATCGCCATGGCGCGAAAGTTGCTCGGCAAAGGCGGCATCGTTCTTGGTTTCGCCCGGATGAAAGCGCGTATTTTCCAACAGGATCACGCCGCCGGCCGGCAAGAGGTCGATCGCCTTTGTCACATCGCTGCCGACGCAATCGTCGGCGAAGGTGACATCCAGCTCCAGCAACTCAGCCAGCGCGCGCGCAACCGGCGTCAGTGACAAGTCCGCCGCTCTCTCCCCTTTCGGCCGCCCCAAATGCGACATCAGCACGATGGCTTTCGGCTTTTGACCGAGAATATATTTGATGGTCGGCAGAGCGGCGACAATTCGCGTATCGTCCGTGATCTGGCCATCCGCCAGCGGCACATTAAAATCGACCCGCAGCAATACCCGCTCCCCCGTCAGATCAACATCGCGCACACTCATCTTCTTCATATCAGCTCGCCTCCGCTCACGCAAAAAAGGCGAGGGAATCAGCCTCGCCTAAAGGGTTGCTCATCAGCTGGTCTTAAAGACGTTCGCCGACAAACTGGGTCAAGTCGGCGGTCCGGCAGGAGTAGCCCCATTCATTGTCGTACCAGGTGATGACCTTGACCAGGTTGCCTGCTACATCGGAGGCCAGGGCGTCGACAATGCTGGAATACGGATTGCCGACATAATCGATCGAAACCAGCGGCTCGTGCGATACGTCCATGTAACCGCGCATCGGACCGGCGGCCGCTTCCTCAAGAGCATCGATCAACTCAGCCTTGCTCGGCACGCGGTCGACGCTCGCCACAAAATCGACCAGCGATCCGGTCGGCGTCGGCACTCGAACCGCCATGCCATCGAACTTGCCCTTGAGCTCCGGCACGACCAAAGCCACCGCTTGCGCCGCGCCGGTGCTCGTCGGGATGATATTGACGGCCGCCGCCCGCGCCCGGCGCAGGTCGGAGTGGGGCAGGTCGAGAATCTTCTGGTCAGTGGTATAGCTGTGTATCGTGGTCATGAAGCCTTGCTGAATGCCAAAGGCGTCATTAACCACCTTCGCCGGCGGCGCCAGGCAATTGGTAGTGCAGGATGCGTTGGAAAGCACATGATGCGCCGCCGGGTCATACTTGTCTTGATTGACGCCCAGCACAACTGTCAAGTCTTCGCCCTTCGCCGGCGCGGAAATGATGACTTTCCTGGCGCCAGCCGCGATATGTTTCGACGCGCTGTCCTTATCGCGGAATATACCCGTGCTCTCAATCACGATCTCGACGCCTAATTCACCCCAGGGCAGTTGCGCCGGGTCGCGCTCCGAAAGCGCTTTGATCTCATTGCCATCCACGATCAGCGCGCCATCAACCACTTCCACCGTGCCCGGATATACTCCGTAATTGGAGTCGTAACGGAAGAGATGCGCCATCGTATTCAAGTCGCCCAGGTCGTTGAAGGCCACCACTTCCATATCGTCTGGATAACGCTCAAGCATCGCCTTCAACACTTGGCGGCCAATTCGTCCGAATCCATTGATGCCGACGCGAACTGTCATTTTTGCTCTCCTTCTTCATCCTGTATTTTAATGCGCCGATTGCGGTAGCCGCGCGGCTGCGATAGCGCTGGCATAACAATGCCCCTAGCTTAGTACAGCGCCTGAGATAATTGAATGCTCAAACCTGTTAAGCGCGGCTTGCCGGATTCTTGTCGGCGCGCGTCTTCTTGGCTTAACCGTGAGTGAGCAGTTCGGTTAAACGCACCGGCCGCAAGTTCCAGTCGCGCAGAAACGCCACGATCCGCCGAATCGCCAAATGCGATGCTTTCAACCCGTGATGCAAGATAATTGTGCCGGGCCGCATATACGTTTCGTAATTCTTCAAAATGGCATCGGCGCACTTTTCATCACAAGTTGAACGGACGCAGGCCGCATCATCCGAATCTCCGCTCCATATGCTCGCGTATACCTCATCAGTTGCCACACTCGCGTCCGGACATTTATCCTGGCACCTCGAGGTGCAAATGGAATCCTGCGAATCCAGCCCCCAGAGAATCAGCGGAATGCCATACTGCACAGATAACTCCTTTAAGGCGTCTGTTAGCACTCCGTAGGGCGGCCGGATTCCAATCGGCTTGAAGTTGGCGCCCAGCGCGCGCCGCATCACTTTCAGCGACGGCTCCAACTCTTCATCGATCAACTGCTGCAAACTGAATTCCTTGATGTCCCGATGCGTATAAAGATGACAACCGAATTCGTGCCCCATATCTCGCAGGCGCGCGTACATGTTTTCATAGCCTTGATGAGGGCGCGCATTATTGTTGTCCACCGCCCGGCCGATCGGGAAGATCGTCAACGGAATGTTCAGTCGATGAAAGTCGCGAGCGATCTTCCAAGTGTAGTATTCGCTCCACATATCATCAAAGCTCAAGCAGACCTTGCGCGCATCCGTATGCACATGCCGAATGACGCGGGCTTGGCTCGCGGTCGATGAATAATCATACTGGCCCGAATGCGCAAAGGTGGCAAGACCGCCGCCCATAAGCGTTCCCGAGGCGACGCCGGCCGCCATGCGCAAAAACTGTCGCCGTGTAATGCCGGAACCTGTCTCTCTATCTTCGCTCACCATGAGGCCTGCCTGCTGAGAACAACAAAGCATAAACTATAACTCAGAATCTTGATTTTGCTCAAGCTTTTAATAAAAATGGAGTGGTGAAATTGAGGACATGGCAAGCAATTATCCTGACTCGGGAATACTAGATGCAGGGGCGATCGAAGGTTAGTGTCTACGCTACCCTTGGATCGCCCGCAGTTTCAGATTCTCCGACCCCGCCAAACATATATCCGCATAATTCACCACTCTCAATAAAAAGGAGTGGTGAATATGGCGGGCATGACGCATTCTGGCCCCCACCTCTCGACACCTCAGTAGAACCAATAAAGTAATAAGAAAATATTGCAAGGTAAAAAGAATGGCAAAAACCGAAATCATTCTAGGGGCAGCTCTGTGAGTCGCCCGAAAAAGCCCAAGAAAGTACAAGATACACGACGATATTCTGCTCGCTGAAAATCTGTCCTGTCCTCAGCCCGCGATGGAGCGGCGACCTTCGCTACTCTGTCAGAGCCAAGCTGCGACTTGCGTAGGATCTTGGTTAGAATCTCCTAATGAGAGAACATTTGTTCTCGCATAGTCAGCCAACCCATGTTACCCTGATCCTGTCCGCGCCGTAACAACCGAATAGTGTCAATTTACGCAGCCAGCCTCGTCGCGTGGAAAGGTCTCTCGGCTCACATTGCCGGATGGCCAGATGGCCAAAAAAACTTTTTCTGCGGTCAAAACCGGAACTGTCGGCTTGATTCGCCCGATCGCGCCGGAAATATCAAGCGCCTGTCATAAAATTACAGGTTTGTGATAGAAAAAAGTTTCCGTCTATCGATAATCATCTATCGATAATTCAGGACCGCGACCGTTGCGCCAGCCGCAGCCCAGCCAGAATCAGCAGCGCCGAAGCCGCCGCGAAACCGCCGATCACAAAGGCGGCATCCACGAATAGTTGTTCCGGATACAGCCGGATCAAGCTATCGGAAAAGGGAAAGCGCCAGTCGCCCGCCGGGAAAAAAATTTCATGAAACGTATCAAAAGCTCGATCCCAGGCCGCTGCGGCAAAAACAGCAAGCGCCACAATCAACGCCAGTGTCAGATACGCGCCATACATAAGACCAGCGCTGAACTCACTCAAAACGGCGTCCCGATAATCGGCGGAAATCCGAGTGTATCTGACGGCAAGCGGACATAATATGGCGAAAAACAGACATAAAATGGCCGATGTAAATCCGGCGCTCAGGACCCGCTTGGCGTCCTCCAAATGTCCCAGTTCGCGCGTGTTAAACAGCGGGCAGTCACTAGCGGCTGCTGGCGGCTGCCAACACTTTTCCCGCGGCAGACGCAGGCGCGCCAGCTCCTCTACGTCCTCTGCGCTGAACAGAAAGTGGATCGCTGCCATGCCGTATTCAAGGCGATCCTCTGTCGTGAAGCCATAGGGGTCGGCCGGGAAGCCCGGACGCCTGTATTCGATGCCTAGAAACTCGTAACTCAACAGTAGACGCGCCCCCGCCAGCAGCAGCAAGAAGGGAAGCGCCAGCGTGATGCACCAGCGGAAGAAGAACCGAAACAAGCGCAGGCTAGTCATTTTCCCGCCGGAACTCATCGGCGCGGCCGGCCAGCAAAAAGTCCAGCACGATAGAATCCACCAGGCGCTCGACCGGCGCGCGGTCATCGGTGAAGATGATGTCGCTTTTGCCGAGCGGCGCGAGCGCCTCCGCCGCCTCTTCAAGGATCCGATAGAGGCGCGGATCAACCGACTCGGCGCGATGCCCGATGTTGGCGCGCAAATTGTCGGCTTGGGTCGGCTGGCGGGTCGCGACCAAAATCGTATTGAAGGACTGCGGCACATCAATAGCGTGAACGCTGGGGAATACCTGCAGCAAGGTATTGGACAGCGCGTCAACCAGGCGGCGGTCGGTATCAGTGCGGCCGACATTGATGGCCAGGGCGCCGTCAGCAACGAGGCGAGCCTTGACTTCGCTGAAGAATTCGGCAGTCGTCAGATGCCAGGGGATATAAGGCGGGCGGTAGGCGTCGATGCCGATAACGCTAAAAGTCCCCTGGCTGCGGTTGAGCAGGAAACGCCCGTCGCCAACCTGCGCCCTGAGATTCGGCATGGAGGCGCTGTTCATATCGAAGAAGTCCGCGCCGACGGCGACGATTTCCGGATCAAGCTCAATGCCAAGGATGGGGATATCGCCGTAGATCGCGCTGTGCTGTCGCGGGATGGTGCCGGCGGCCAAGCCGATCAAGAGGAGCGAGTCAACTTGATCCGCGCGAAACGGCGGCGCGTTGAAATAGGGCGCCGCCAGGAAAAACTCCCAGGTGCCGCCATAGAAGACTTCACGCTCATGCCATTGGCTGTGAACGCCTTGCCCTTCGTTGAGGTAGAGGCTGCGATAGCCGGCGGCGTCTTCCTGAACTTGAATGTAGTTGTAGGCGCTTTCGCCATCGTAAAGAAGACGAGAACCCGCCGCGGGCTTCCGCAGCGGTCCAGCCAGCGTCGGCCGCGCCAGCAGCGCGATCATGACCAGCATGGCCAGGTAGAGCGGAGCGCGCCGCCGGTCGAGAGAAAGATAAGCGCTGAATCCGACCGCAAAGAGCAGACCGGAAAAAAGCAGAAAGGTGCGCGTGGTTCCGATCTCGGGGATGGTTACGAGGACCGGCAAGAAAGTGCCGAACAAGCTGCCGAGTGTGCTGATGGCGTATACCTGGCCAGCGACCTTTCCGCTCTGCGCCACGTCCGTCACCGCCAGGCGAATCACAAAGGGCGAGACGGCGCCGAGGAGCGTGACCGGCAGGGCGAAAAGCAGCAGGATGACGATGAAGGAACCGAGGGCCAGGGCCGCTTCGGCGCCAAAGACAGCCTGCGCCGCCCGTGTTATGATGGGGCGCGCGACCAGCGGAATCAAGGCGCAGAGGAAGGCCGCCCACAAGATCGCTTGCAGGAGTACATCGGCCCGCGGAAAGCGATCCGCCAGGCGACCGCCGAGGAAATAACCGACCGTCAGGTAAAGCAGCATCAAGCCGATGACGTTGGCCCAGACCAGATTGCTGTTGCCGAAGACGTTGCCCAGCAGCCGCGACGCCGAAAGCTCAATGGCCAGGGTCGTCATGCCGCTGACGAAGGCGATGAGATACAGGCTGCGCTTGCTGAGCTGGCTTGTGTTGGCCAAGTCCTGATCCAATACTCGGGAAACTTGAGGTGAACGGAACGCCGTCATTATCGGCTCGGCGGGGAGAAAAATCAATGAGCGCAGTGATCCGCCCGGCGACGCCGGCTGATGCGAAAGCGATGTCGGCGATCGCGCGGGCGGCCTTCGGCGAGGGGCTGGAGCCAGATCCGACCCGTCTTGCAAGAGCTCTCAGCCAGGGCCTCAACCTCGTCGCTGTGTCTAGCGGCCGCGTTGTAGGGTTTGCCGGCAACTTTCTGACGCGTTCAAGATCGGGCGCACTGCGATTCGAACTGGATCTGCTGGCGGTCGCCGAGCGTGCCCGTGGCGCTGGCATCGGCGCGGGGCTGGTGGCGGCGAGCGTTGCTGCGGCTAAGTCCTCAGACGCTGATATGATTCGCGCATTGGTCGCCTCGCAGAACCGCGCGATGCAGAGACTTTGCCGGGCAGGCGGTTTCGAGCGGGATCGAACGAGACGCGCGCTCTATGTATCGGATGCGAGCAGGGGCTTGGGCGCAGGCGCCGCCGTATCCTTCGCTTTGCTGAAGGACGCGCATCTGGCGCCGGTCTGCACGCTGACCTATAGCGGGATATGGCTGGAAGGCGCAATCTCGCAAGCAGCTATAGACGAAGCCAGGCAACGCGCCTCTGCCGATGACATGTTTCGCATCGGCGCAGTTGTCCCAAGGGCGGACGCGCGCCTTGAAGCGCTTCTTCTGTCCAATGGATTCGGGAAAGCGGGCGACTTTGACTGGTGGGCGATCAGGTTATGAAGCGGCTGATCTTGAAGAGTTGGTCATTGTGTGGCGTGGCGCCGTCCAGCGCGATGTCGCTCAGCATCTTGCCGATGACGGTGCTGAATTTGAAGCCGTGGCCGCTGAAGCCCGCGCCGATGACGACATGCTTGAATTCGGGATGGGCATCAACGATGAAATGTTCGTCCGGCGTCTGAGTGTAGAGGCAAATGCGGCTTTCGCGGACCGGCGCGCTGGCAATGCCGGGGATATGCGCGCGCATGAAGGGACGCATGGCTGCGACATTGCTGGCATCCGGCTCACGACTGATCTCGGACGGGTGGCCCGCCGCTGGTCCGCCGTGAAAAGCGATCTTAAAACCGGACCCATCATGTGAGGGGATGCCGTATAGCGTTTCCGGGTAGAGGCTGCTGACGTGCGCGATCCAGACCGGGCAGCGCTCCGCCTCATAATGATGCTCATCGGCCGGCGCCATGAAGTTCAACTGGCAGCGCAGCGGCAGGAGCGGCAAGTCTATGCCCGTCCGCCCCAGCAGGGATTTCGCCCACGCGCCCGCGGTTATGATCAGCTTGCCGGCCGCGTATGCGCCGTCCGTCGTCGCGATGTCAACGCTGTCCGCGCTGACTCGGATATCCCGCACAGCGACCCGGTCTTTGATAACCGCGCCAATAGCGCGAGCGAGCTTGATATGCCCCAGCACAGCTTTTGACGCCGTGACGAAGCCGCTATCCGGCTGGTAGAGCACCTGGAAATTCTCGCTGAAGCTGAACTGGGGAAAGCGTTCTCGTGCGGTCTGCGGCGAGAGCAACTCATGACTGATGCCACTGTTGCCTACAGCAGCGATGGTCGCCAGCAGGGTTTCATCATCGGCGGGCCCAAAATCGATGCCGCCCGTTTGATGGTATAGTGTCTCGCCCAGGGCGTCTTGAAGCGCGAACCAAAGAGGAAATGTATCGCGCATCAAGTCGACATATTCAGGATGATCGTAGGAATAGCGGATGATGCGCGAGTAGCCATAAGAACTGCCCATGCGGTGGTCGAGTTCAAATTGCTCGAGCAGCAGCACGGATTGCCCCCGCTGGCTCAAGTAGTAAGCGGCGGCGCTGCCCATCGCGCCCGCGCCGATTACAATGGCATCGTATGATTCGGTCATATCTCAGGTCCTTGGCATTCCGGCGCTAGGCGGGCCGCTGCTCGAGGGCGGCAGCGATGTCATCATCCTTGCTCACGATGATGGTTGGAATCTTGGCCAGTTGCAGCATACCACGCATGCTGCTCGAATCCAGTTGCTGATTGAAACTATGAGGGTCGATGAAGACGCAGATAGGACGGATGCCGCGGCGGATGAGCACCTGAGCTTCGTGAATCCATTCCTGCTGCAAGGATGATGTGATGATCATGACGGTTGTTCCGCGCGTGAACTGGTGTGTTTCCAGCGAAAGCACTTCGCGCAGCGACAGATTGGATGTGCTGCGCGCCCCCGCCAGCGCCTGGAAAATCCGGGTCAACTGCCGGTTGCCGCGATCGGGCTGGAAGATCTGCCGATAGGGTATGTAGGCGGCATAACCGACCACACGCTCATCATCAATGAAGTGTTTGGCGAGCGATGCCGCGATGATGGCGCCGTATTCTTCCGTCGAAGGCGGGATGCGCGCGGGCGAGGGGATGAAACTGCCGTGGCGGCTGGCGCGCTTGTAGGCCGGGTCTTCGACGAGGGAGGCGGCCGAGAAGTCGCTGAACAGCCAGATATCCACCAGCGGGTCGAGCTCGAACTCCTTGACCATGATATCGCCGGTGCGGGCGGTCGAGCGCCAGTGGATTCGGTTGATGCTATCGCCGGGCACATAGTCGCGGATGCTGCTGGCGTTGGTGGTCACCTGGTGGGTCAGTTGGCGCTGGGCATCGCCGCCGGACAGGAAGCCGACCGGCAAGATGACGCGGTTCAGCTCCACCGTCATGGGGTAGACCATCAGCCTGTCGGTGGCGCCGACGCGGCGAGTCGACCGGAACAAGCCAAAAGGATCGCCGCAAAGGACCGTCAAGGGGCCGAGTTGGAATTCCCCGCGCGTGGCGCAGACGGTTTCGACCTCCCAGGTGTATTCGCGTCCACCGAGCAAGGTGGGCGCGATATGGCTGGCATAGTGGCCGGGCAGGGTGGAATGATCGCGTATTTCCAGCCAGAGTTTGGGTAAGAGGCCGGTCTTGCGCACGGCGAAGGATTCGGCAAAGACTCGCCCGACTTGGGAGCGGCGCGTGCGAGTACTGCGGCGCAGGGAGATCCCGCGGAGCGAAAGCCAGGTCCAGATAAAAGACAAGACCATGATTGCGGCGATCAAGTAGGCGATATTAAAGATCTCCGCCCGTCCGGTGAATAACCCGGTGAGCAGGCTGATTATCGTCAAGAGGTATAGAACATTGCGGCGGCCGGGCATAAGACCTTAACGCACGGATGAGCCGGGCACGGGCGTATTCTGCAGAATGTCCTGCACGATGGTTCGGGATGTGATGTTCTTGATCCGCGAGGCCGGACCGACGATGATGCGATGCGCCAGGGTGACTTCGGCAAGCGCCTTGACATCGTCGGGGATGACGAAGTCGCGCCCGGTCATGGCGGCGCGCGCTTGCGCCGTGCGGAATAATGCCAGCGAGCCGCGAGGGCTGCTGCCCAGGTAGACATCGGGATGACGCCGCGAGGCGGTGATGAGATTAATGATGTACTGCTGGACCTCGTTGGCGACGTAGACATCTTTGATCTGCTGTTGCGCCGAGAGCAGTTCCTGCAAGGTGACAACCTGCTGCAGGTTCTGTATCGGATGCTGATATTGTTGGGAAGCCAGGATTCTCAACTCGTCCGCCGGTTGCGGATAGCCGATTTGGATGCGTATCAGAAAGCGATCGAGTTGGGCTTCCGGCAAGGGAAATGTGCCTTCGTATTCGATGGGATTCTGGGTCGCCATGATGAGGAAAGGATTGCTCAGTCGGTAGGTGACGCCGTCCACGGTCATCTGGCCCTCTTCCATCGCTTCGAGGAGGGCGGATTGGGTTTTGGGCGTGGCGCGGTTGATCTCGTCCGCCAGGACGATCTGCGCCATGATTGGCCCGGGGCGGAACTCAAATTCGCGCGTCTTGGGGTTATAGATTGATACGCCGGTGATATCGGAGGGCAGCATGTCAGGCGTGAACTGGATGCGGTTGAAGGTGCAGCCGACGGCGCGCGCCAGCGATTTGGCCAGCATCGTTTTGCCCACGCCGGGAATATCTTCCAGCAGGATATGCCCGCGGCAGAGCAGACCGAGCGTCGTCAGCCGGATCTCGTTCGATTTTCCCAATATGACCTGGCCGACGCTGCTGGTGACGCGATCGGCGATTTCCTGCGCCGTCGCCACAGCTTGCCCTACCTGCGCGCTGCGGCGGGTTGTTCTGTATTGTTCGCTCATTCAGTTGTGTCCAACTGCACGATCATTCTGATATCAGTATAGCCTAATGCCGGCAATTGACAGTCTGCGACTGACCTTCGTTTGGGATTCGCGACTCGTACGGCTTGCCGCTGCGAGAGCAACAAGTATAATGAAAGTCAGCGTGAAGCTATATGGCAATTTGCCATTCCGTCCGTTTCGACCCGCAGTTCAGCATCATGCCAGAAGTATCGGAGTTGATGTCTATCAGTAGGCGAGTGTTGCTATTGGACAAGCGAAAGGTATTGCGCGGATAGGGTGTAAGGCTGAAGACTTGATCGCTTCCAGAATCGACCGCATTGTCGCGCAGCTCGAGCGGATGAGGGCGCTTTCCTCCGATATTGAGGCGGCCGCGGTCATCAGTATTGAAGGATTGACCGTCGCCAGTTCGATCGGCGACGAGGTCGATGAAGAGCGTCTGGGAGCGATGTCGGCGGCAATGCAGGCTTTGGGCGAGCGGATCGCTGACGAGTTAGGGCGTGGTACACTCGATCAGGTGATGATCCAGGGCGATGCCGGTTATGCCCTGCTGATGCCGCTGGACGAGAACTCTGTCCTTTGCGCGCTTGCGGGTCAAGAGGCAAAGCTCGGTTTGGTCTATCTGGACATGCGGCGAGCATTGACCACATTGCGCGAGTTGCGTTAGCGTATTTCATTGATAGGCGCGGATACATCGAAATGACTTGAATTAGGATGGACGACAGGCTGTGAAACCGAAATACATCTTCTGCACGGGCGGGGTGGTCAGTTCCGTAGGCAAGGGGCTGACCGTGGCGGCGATCGGGCGCATTCTGAAAGCGCGTGGCTTGAAGGTCGCCATTCAAAAGCTGGACCCTTATCTTAATGTCGATCCGGGCACCATGAGCCCCTATCAGCACGGCGAGGTATTTGTCACCTCGGACGGCGCGGAGACGGATCTCGACCTGGGGCATTATGAGCGCTTCGTCGATGAGAATGTCAGCCGGCTATCGAATATCACGGCCGGTCAAGTCTATCTCACGGTGCTCGAGAAAGAGCGCAAGGGCGATTATCTTGGCGGGACGATTCAGGTCGTGCCGCATATCACCAATGAAATCAAGCGCTGCATCAAGCTGCTCGGCAAGCGGACGGACGCCGATGTGGTCATTGTCGAGGTCGGCGGAACCGCCGGCGATATCGAGAGCCTGCCGTTTCTTGAGGCGCTGCGTCAGCTCCGCACCGAATTCAAGCGTCGCGATACGCTGTACGTGCATGTGACCTTCTTGCCGCATATTGGCGCGACCGACGAACTGAAGACGAAGCCGACACAGCATAGCGTGCGCGAATTACGCGGCATCGGCATTCAGCCCAATGTGATCATCGCGCGGACAGACCATCCCGTTAACAAGGAGATTGTCAGCAAGATCGCGCTGTTTTGCGATGTGGATGAAGACGCGGTCATTCCCTTGCAGACGGCGGACAATATCTATGCCGTGCCTCTTATGATCGAGGAAACGGGCTTGGGCGACTTCATTCTGAATCGGTTTCGGCTCAAGGCGGGGCCGCCCGACCTGCATGAATGGCGGGAGATCGCTGGCAAATGCCGCAGCGCGCA
The DNA here is from genome assembly GCA_022822545.1 of Anaerolineae bacterium. GTDB lineage: Bacteria > Chloroflexota > Anaerolineae > Aggregatilineales > Phototrophicaceae > UBA6055. The sequence continues at coordinate 28,124 of JAJEBE010000021.1, read as the reverse complement.
GGAGAAACTGCGCATCGGGATTGTCGGCAAATATGTCGAACTGCGCGACGCCTATATGTCGGTCAAGGAATCGATAGCGCACGCGGCGGTCCATTTGAATCAGGATGTCGAGATTCGCTGGATCCATTCGGGCGAGCTGGAGAAGGGCAAGCGCCTCGACGAACTGAATGATCTGGACGGAATCATCGTGCCGGGCGGCTTTGGTTATCGCGGCATTGAAGGCAAGATCGCGGCGGCCAAATTTGCCCGGGAGCGCAAGGCGCCGTATCTCGGTCTTTGCTTGGGCATGCAGGTTATGTGCATCGAATACGCGCGCAATGTCCTGCATCTCGATGACGCCAATAGTTCCGAATTTGACGTGAGCACGCCACATGCGGTTATTGACCTGATGCCGGAACAGCGCGCTATTACCGATATGGGCGGCACGATGCGGCTCGGTGAATATCCCTGTGTGCTGCAGCCGAATTCCGCCGCGGCGCTGGCTTACGGCAAGGAGGAAGTGCTCGAGCGGCATCGGCATCGCTTTGAGTTCAATAATGTCTATCGCGAGACGTTCGCCGCCAACGGGGTCAACTTCAGCGGATTGAGCCCGGATGGCGTGCTGGTGGAAATCGCCGAATTGCAGGATCATCCCTTCATGCTCGGTTGCCAATTCCATCCGGAATTTCTCAGTCGGCCCAATCGTCCGCATCCTTTGTTCTCGGCTTTCATTCAAGCGTCGATTGAGTATCGCGATGAATTAGGTCGAATTCGTGAACGGTCCGGCCTGGACCTTGACCGAGCTTGAATTGCATTGATCAATCCTGACATATCGAAAAGCTGTGCCGCCAACGCGACTCAAGAGTGAGCGGCCAAAGCAAAAAGTTACTGGAAAAGACCTGATGTCCCTCCGCGAATTTGTGGCAGCCATTCCCAAAGTTGAGTTGAACTTGCAGTTGACGGGCGCACTTCAAAGAGAAAGCCTGATGATGATCGCCCGGCAAAATGGCATACCTTCAGTCCGCGAGAACTTCGAGGAATGGGCAACGCTGCTTGACCGTCCCGATTATGGGCGGATCGACGAGATTGCGCGGGAGGCGGGCAGCTGGGCGATGTATCCGGAAGATATCGCCTTGGTGGTCTATGACATTGGCGTGGCGCTTTCCAAACAAAACGTCGCCTATGCCGAGATAATGGTGTCCCCGCCCGATTTCCTAGGCTCCGCGCGCATGAACTTTGATACGCTCATGGAGGCGCTGAATGACGGGCGCGATCGCGCATTGCGCGGCTGGAATGTCGACATGGCCTGGATCCTGTGCATTCCCCGCGACAATCCTCGTTCCGGTGATGAAGTGGCGCGCTGGGCCACGAGCCAAGCGGCCCGCCTGGGCAATGTGGTGGGGCTGGGGCTGACCGGCCCTGAGGACGCTCAACCGATCGGGCAATTCCGGCGCGCCTTTGATGTGGCGCACAAGAAAGACGTTTTCACGGTTGTGAATGCCGGCAGCAATCTGGGACCAAGCGGGCTTCAAGAGACGCTCGCTGAACTGAACCCGCACCGCTTGACTGACTCCTGGGGGCTGGTCGACGATGACGCGCTGGTCAGCCAATTGGCGGAAAATGCCAAGCCGGTCGTCGTATCGCTGAACCGCGCGCTGCGCCTCGGCCTTGTCAAAAAGGCTGAAGACTACCCCTTGCGGCAGTTAATGGACAGCGATGTGCAGGTTGCGCTGTCGTCGGTTATGCCGTCCCTGTTTCAGTCGACCTTGATCGATGAGTACGTATTGGCGCACGAAGCTTGCGGGCTTGAAATCGATGATGTGATTCGCTTGGCGCGACGCTCGATCGAGCTGTCCTTCATGGATGCCGAGCGGAAGGACGCGCTCCTGCGCCGCTTTGATTTCGAGCTAAAGACGGCGCGCGCGCAGTGGCTGCGCCGGTCTTGAACTCAACACTCCGCACGCCTATTCAACCGGCGTGACGGTGATATTGCCGAAGCCGCTTTCGTCGATGGGCAGCGTGATCAGCAGCCGGCTGCCGCTATCCACCTTCGCGCGGGCTTCATGTCCCTTCACCGGCAGCGACAATTCGACATTGCGGATCAAGGGGCCGAATCGGCGTTCTTGCAATAGATAGCGCGCCGTGGTCGGCGTCGCTTCAGGCTCGGTGCGCACGGCGATCGTCAGCACGTTGGATTCCAGACTGATCTCGATGCTGTCTTTGACCAGGCCGTCTATGGCATGGGTGCAGATATAGAGATTGCCGTCCGCCTCATACATATCGAGCTTGAGTTCTTCCGAACTGCTCGTCATCGTGCGGATGCCTCTTTCGACCGTCTTGGTAATCTGATCGCCCAGATTCTGCAACTCCTTTAGCGGATCGAATCGTGGTTCGTATGTCATCGGGATCCCTCATCTTCAGGCTCGTTCTCAAAACATTATACGTCTACCCGACAATTTAGTCGCGCCAATAGAGCAGTCGGCCGCGAAATCGCGTTCCCTGCCGCTAGGAACTGACGCGCGGCGGAATCGGGCTACACAAGCGTTTATAGATGCTTTACGATTTCGGGCGATTTGGTTATGATTTGCCGAATCCGACGCTAGTGAATGGAAAGCGGATGACACGGGTTGCTTACCAGGGGATACCCGGCGCTAACTCAGAAATTGCCTTGTGGCAGCATTTTGGCGATGCGGTCGAGACTTATCCCTGCCAGGAAATTATTCATCTGTTTGAGGTCCTGCAACGCAATGAAGTTGAGTTCAGCTTGCTGCCGGTCGAAAACGCTCTGGCCGGCTCGGTCAGCGGCGCATACGAACTGCTGCTTGACCATGATGTGCGCATCCAGGCTGAAGTCATATTGCATGTCCATCATGCGCTGCTGGCCAATCATGGCACAGCTTTGGAGGATGTCCGCGAAGTTCGTTCGCATCCGCAAGCGCTGATGCAATGTGAACGCTTCTTGAAGCGGAATGGTTTGAACCCGGTGGGCTGGTACGATACCGCGGGCGCCGCCAAACACCTGGCGGAAGAGCCGGCGCCGGGAGTCGCTGTGATTGCGTCGACGGTGGCGGGCGAGTTGTATGAATTGGACCTGCTGGCGAAGCAAATCGAAGATGAACCCTTCAATTACACGCGATTCTTGTTGCTGGGGCATGGCGACCCGGAGCCGTCCGAGTACAACAAGACATCAATCGTCTTCGCGACGCGGCATCGTCCCGCGGCGCTTTATGAGTGCCTGGGCGAGTTCGCCAAGCGAGATTTGAACTTGACCAAGCTTGAATCGCGCCCGCGCCGCAATCGGCCCTGGGAGCCGCTCTTCTATTTGGATTTCGAAGGTCACTGGCAGGAACCGCGCTGTCAAGAATTGCTGACGCAGTTGCTGCAGCTTACGTCCTTTGTGAAAATGCTGGGCTCGTATCCGGCGGTGAAATCGAGCGCCGTAGGAATGTGAGGCGGGAGATGGCGATGCAAAAACTTGATGTGGCGATTCTGGGCGCGACGGGCGCGGTGGGTCAACGCTTTATTCAGTTATTGGAAGGCCACCCTTGGTTTCAGGTCAGCGAGGTCATCGGTTCGAGCCGCAGCGCTGGCAAGAGCTATAGCGAGGCGGTGCATTGGGTATTGGATGGCAACCCACCGGCGGGCATCGCCGCTCTGACGGTCAAGGCGCTTGACGATGAGTTCTGCTCGCCACTCGTCTTTTCCGCCTTGCCGAAGGAAGCTGCCATGACGCGCGAGTTGGAGTTGGCGGCGGCTGGTCATGTCGTCTGCAGCAACGCGTCGGCCAACCGTATGCTGGCTGATGTGCCCTTGATGCTGCCCGAGGTCAATGCCGAGCATATCGGCCTGATCGATGTGCAGCGGCGGCGGCGCGGCTGGCGCAGTGGCGCGCTTGTCGCCAACTCGAATTGCACTGTCATGCCGGTAGTGATGGCGCTGAAACCGCTCGTGAAGTACGGCATTCGACGGCTGCATTTGGTCAGCGAGCAAGCTGTGAGCGGCGCCGGCTATCCCGGCGTGTCGTCAATGGACATGATCGACAATATCCTGCCTTATGTGCCGGGCGATGAAGACAAGATGCAGACAGAATCGCGCAAGATGCTGGGCGCCTTCAACGGTGAGAGCATCGACGAGCTGGAAACCGTCGTTAGCGCGACCTGCACGCGCGTGCCGGTGGTGGACGGCCATCTGGTGAATATCTCGGTTGAGTTGGCGGATCAGCCGGCGCTGTCGTCGGTCATCGCCGATTGGGAGAGGTATCAAGCGCCCGTGCCGGACTTGCCCAGCGCGCCCGAGTACCCGCTGCAATACTTGTATCAGATTGACCGGCCGCAGCCCCGGCGCGACCGTCAAGCCGGTAAGGGAATGATGACGAGCATTGGCCGCTTGCGCGAGTGTCCGGTGTTGGGCTATAAATTCGCGGCGCTATCGCACAATACGATTCGGGGCGCGGCCGGCTGCAGCATTTTGAACGCCGAACTGATGGCGGTTGCCGGCTATATTGAGGGATTCCGGGTCGCCGACTATGCGCTGGCAACCTAGAGCGTGGGCTTCCCGCTAATCGTAATCGCCGCTCGAATAGACATAGACCGCCGGTCCGGTAAGATCGCCATTGTTCCAGTCGTATTCCGATTGTGACCAGTTGAAGAGCCAATGCGCGTCGGTGACGGTCATGTTGACGCAACCGTGGCTGCGGCGATAGCCGAATCCATCATGCCAGTAAGCGCCGTGGAGCGCGATTTGGTCATCGTAGAACATCGTCCAGGGCACTTCCTGCAAAAAATAGAAATCTGGTTTGTTGTAGGCGCCGCTCATGAGCTTGCGAGTGAAGCGGACGTAGACGTGGAATAGACCTTCGTTGGTGGGCCATTCTTCCAGGCCAGATGAGATCAAGGTCGCGAATACCGGCTCGCCGCCTTCATAAGCGATCGCAACTTGCTCATACAAATCGACGCTGACCCACTTGTGCGTATCAACTTCTTCAGGCCTGGCTATCGGCAGAATCTTGGCGACCTTGAATTGATGCACCCATTCATTGGGACCGATCTGATACCAGTTGTAGCCATCGACCGCAATAGTGGCGTAGATATAGACGCGCGTATAGCGATAGCGGAAGGAATTCTCGGCTGACTCCGGACCGCCGGGCGTCCTGGCGCCGCGCAAATGCGTCAGCGTCCAGGCGACGGTATAGGGAAGGGCATCCAGCGTGGGAAGCATGACGCCAGCGAAACGCGATGGGCTTACCGATTCGCTGAGTATATCCGAGCGGACCCACTGATTGTCTCCGATCTTCGTCCAGTCGCCATGCTGTTCCACGACAGTAACAAAGGTATAGCCGCTGCCGTATTGCTCGCTTTCTTCGCTGTCCGGCGCGGTATGAATTGAGAATTCGCCTTCGATTTTGCGGTAATCGCGGTCGCCCAGCAGTTCGTTATCAACTTGCAGGGGGCGGACGTTCGGCCAGCGGGATTCTTCAATAGCGCTTGCGGATACGCCGCAGTTATCCGGCAGGCAGGTGGTTTGAGCAAAAGCGGAAACTCCGCCGCGCATCAGAATAAGAACAAGGAGGCAATTGATTGTCGCGCGCATAATACATTCCTGTGGTTGACGCTGTGACTTCAATTAAACTCCAAATTCTCCCCATAAACAAGTTGCGGGCGCGGCCCGTCTTGGCAGCGCATGGGAAGCGTAGGACGGCGTAGGTTGGGCATAATCGATTGCGCTGGTCGCCACGACGATGGATGATCGAGTTGGCGGGAAAACTTTTTCCCCGCGCCAATGCCCTCTCTAGCCGCACTCTACTCAGTAAAACCAAGTTAGTCATGCGATAAATAAAGTGTAGTGGATGTTGTAAGCGGGCGACTCACAGAGTCGTCCCTATAATGATTTCGGTTTTTGCCATTCTCTTTACCTTGCAATATTTTTCTCATTACTGTTATTGATTCTACTTCTGTGCCGGCGGTCAGTGCCTGCGCGACCCTCTGTGCTAAAGCGTTTTGTGTTCCAACCGGAAAGGATACACTACCGGGTTGGTCAACTTGGCGGAAGCGGCGCTTACACTGTGGTAGAATTCTGGCTGCTGAAGCGGCGGAGGTCTGTGATGAAAATCCTTGGCATTGATATTGGCGGATCGGGAATCAAGGGCGCGATTGTTGATACGGAGCGCGGAGAATTCGTCTCTGACCGATTGCGGATAGAGACGCCTCAACCCGCAAAGCCGCCGGTCGTGGCGGACGTGGTTGCCAGGATTGCCAGTCATTTCGATTGGCAGGCGGCGATCGGCTGTACATTTCCCGCCGTAGTGCAACATGGCGTGACGCTAACGGCCGCCAATGTCGATGACGAATGGATCGGCACTGATGCCAAAGCGCTGATGGAACGGCAAACCGGCAACCCCGTCATCGTATTGAACGACGCGGATGCGGCTGGCATCGCCGAGATGAAGTTCGGCGCCGGCCGGGAGCGGCGCGGCTTGGTTGTCATCTTGACCTTGGGCACGGGCGTAGGCAGTTCGCTTTTCATGAACGGGCAACTCGTGCCGAACACCGAATTCGGCCATCTGATCATTCGCGGCAAAGACGCGGAATGGCGGACATCCGACCGGGCGCGGCAGGAAAAAGACTACAGTTGGAAGGCCTGGGGCAAGCGTCTATCCGAGCATTTGCAGTACATGGAAACGCTGATCACGCCGGACCTGTTTATCATCGGCGGTGGCGTCAGCAAGAAGTACGAGAAGTTCTTCCCGCATATTCGATGTGATACACAGATTGTCCCGGCGCAGTTACGCAATCGAGCGGGCATCGTGGGCGCGGCCATTGCGGCGGCCGACTTGAAGTAGGCGCGCTGTCATTTGTCTTCGGTCGGCTTGAAGACGCCCCATTGACGATTGTGGTAGAGGAGGGGAAGCTTGTCCTCGGTCCAGCCGCCACCGTCAACTTTGCCCACAAACATGGTATTCTCGCCGAAGTCGATATGCCGCTCGACAGAGCAAGCCAACCAGGCCATGGCATCGGGGATGACAGGGTCGCCGAAACGCGTCGTCTCACAAGTCAGGCCGTCAAAGCGATTGTCGTAGGCATCATCAAAGTAGCCGGCGAAGCGTTTGCCGAGGTCAAGTTGCCGCGCGGAGAGAATGCTGATGGCGAAGTGGCCTTCGCGGGCCATATACTCTCGCGCGTCCAGCCGATTGGCGATGTTTAGACAGACAAGCGGCGGACTCATACTGACGCTGGCGAAGGAGTTGACTGTGATGGCCTGCCAATCATTTCGGGATGAGACACTAACTACGGTGATGCCAGCCGTCCAGCAGGCAAGCATATTCTTGAATTCCTGGCCGCTGATTTCGCTCATGGCGCCTCCCTCTCTGTCAGCATTATTCTAATGGCGTCAGGGGATAATTTCACGAGTCAAAGTCATTCGCGGCGAAGGCTTTGGTCTTGCTAGTCACGAAGGAAGAGCGCGATCATGCAGAGTGAACTGCCACCATTCCGACGAGTCAAACGGCGCTATGCTGCGTCTATCATTCAGAGTGCGCTTTCGGGTCCGCGCGGGTCCGCGCTGCTAAAGCTTCAAGAATATGAAGATGGACACTTCCGCGTGATCTTCTCCGCCAGTCATTTTCAAGTCGCGGCCGGCCGTGAACTGCCCAGTAAATCACAATGGAACAGCTTCAAGAAAAGGCTCAAGCGGCGAGATAGAACGATATTTATCTTTCGGAAATACGGCGAGCTTGATTGCGCCGGGGCGGGGATCACAAGACGCGGCGAGACCTGCCTGTATTTGGATTTTGCTTTTCTGCCGCATTGGGCAGATCCCGGCGCGGTCACTGTCTGAAGTCGATGAAGCGGTAGCCGACGCCGCGCTCGGTGATAATGTAGTGGGGATTGGCCGGGTCCTCTTCAATTTTTTCGCGCAGATAGTTCACGTAGAGCCGGACATAGTGCGCCTCATCGCGGTATTCGTAGCCCCAGACCTTTTGCAGCAGTTGATCGTGCGGCACGGTCCAGCCGGCGTTGTGAATTAAGTGGTAGAGCAGGCGATACTCAGTCGGTCTAAGTTTGACCGACTCGCCCGCCACAATAACTTCTCGCTTGTTAAAGTCCACGCTCAGGCGGTCGTCGATGCGGAGGATGGCGTCTTCGGTGGCAGGTTTCTCCAGCCGGCGAAAGATAGCTTTGATTCGGCTGGATAGCTCCCGCGGGCCAAAAGGCTTGGTAATGTAATCGTCCGCGCCCAATTCCAAGCCATGCACCTTGTCGTTTTCTTCCCCTTTGGCTGTCAGCATGATGACGGGGATATCGGAGAATTCGCGCAGCATCCTAAGCGTTTCGAAGCCGTCGAGGTCCGGCATCATCACATCAAGCAGAATAAGGTCGGGCAATTGCGTACGGACGAGATCCAGCGCCTCCAGCCCGTCGTGCGCGGCGAGGACGCGATAGTCTTCGAGCTCGAGGTTCATGCGAATGAAGCCAATCATCCGCGGCTCGTCATCAACCACGAGGATGACTTTGCCGCTGCTTTTGGGCTTGGCTTTGGGGTTCGGTATCATTACGCGCTCCCGGTAGTGAGGTCAGAACTTGGTCTGGCGCTGATCAAGGCGCTAGTCGGCGCCACCGCCCGGCACCTTGAGGACAATCACGGAGATATTGTCGGCGCCGCCACGATCATTTGCCAGGCTAACCAGCCGGTCGCAAGCCTCCTGTGGCGATGCGGCATCTTGCGTCACTACTTTGAGAATGTCGTCTTCTATCATGTCCCAGAGGCCATCGGTGCAGACCAAGACTTGTGAGGACGGCGGCAATGTCCTGACCAGGCGCTCCATTTTCAGATTCTCGTTCTGACCGATCGCCCGGTAGAGCACGTTCTTCTGAGGGTAGTTTTCCGCTTCTTCCGGCGTCAGTTCGTTCATCTCCAGGAGGCGCTGAACCAGGGTATGATCGGTGGTGAGTTGCTCAATCTTGTCGTCGTGAATGAGATAGGCTCGGCTGTCACCGACATGTACGAGATAGGCGAGGTTGCCGATGATGGCGATGGCGGAGAGGGTGGTGCCGCCGCCCGGCACGCCTCTGAGTACCGCCATATTGGCTTTTTCGCAGGCGCTGACCAAGGCTTCCAGAACAGTAGGGCTGTCGCCGGCGCTGAAATTGCGCAAGAGGGGAACATAGATCTGGTCGAGCATTTCAGCGGCGAGCGTCTGCACGGCGATGCCGGCCGCGCGTTCGCCATCGAGATGGCCGCCCATACCGTCGGCGACGACAAAGAAGCCGAAATCCGGTCGATTGTCGACGGTGATCGAATGCCATTGCATACCAAAGCAGGCGTCTTCGTTATTGGCGCGCAGCAAGCCGACATCACTGGCTATGCCATAGGTGAGAGCTTGGCGCTGACGTGTCAGAATTGGCTTGGGGGCGGGAGGCATCGTTCGCCGCGATGGTCGGTGGCTCGCTGGCGCGGAGGCTGCCGGCGGTTCAACTTCAACCGGAGCGCCCGGCTCCGGCCCGCCCTTTTCCGGCGATTCGTTTTCTATCAGCGCTTCAACTACGGGTTCCGGCGCTTCGACCGCGGCAGATTTAGGCGTCGGCGGCAGTTCAGAATCCGCTGGCGGCGCTTCTGGCATCGGCTCAACCGGGGGCTGCGACCTACTCGGCGTAACATGGGAGGTTCGCCTGGAAACGGCGTCAGGCCTGGTTTCCTGGCTTGATTTACCGAGTAATTTGCGAAGAAAGCTCATATCTTTGGCCTGAACATGACCAATTGACGCCTCGGCCCCAAGATGGCGCAGACAAGCCGGCAACAGGCAGTTTCAATAATGACTTGCACAATTATATTTTACCACTGACAATGGCGCAATCATTCGCCGGAGCAAGCCCACTCCATGCAATTTGACGAAGCGCCGCTTTCTATATATCTGCATATTCCATTCTGTCATGTGCGCTGCGGATATTGCGCCTTCAATACCTACACCGATCTCGACGATCTTATACCGGCATACGTCAACGCCCTTCGCCACGAGTTGGAAATAATCGCGGCGAACAATCCGCATCAGGAAACGCATACGCTGTACTTTGGCGGCGGTACGCCATCGCTGCTGACGGCGCATCAATTTGAGCGATTGCTGCTGACCATCAGCCGAGAATTCAAGCTCAGCGATGATATGGAGATTTCGCTGGAAGCCAATCCGGATGACTTGTCTTTTGAGTACCTGCGGGATCTGCGCGCGCTTGGCTGCAACCGTCTGAGCATCGGCATGCAGTCCGCCAACGCCGATATCTTGCACCTATATGACCGGCGGCATGATTTGCAGAAGGTCTCGGATGCGGTCGCCGCCGCTCGCAAGGCGCAGTTCGAGAATCTCAATCTGGATGTCATCTTCGGCGCCCCGGGCGAGGCGCTTGCTGATTGGCGGCCGACGGTGGACGCGCTGATGGCGTTCGCGCCGGATCATGTGTCGATGTACGGCTTGGAGTTGAAAGGCGGCACCGATCTCCGACAGCGTGTGGACAGGGGCGAGTTGCCAAGGCCCGATGATGATGTCTTCGCCGATATGTACGAGTATGCCGCCGAAGTCTTCGAGCGTCATGGCTACGTCCAATACGAGATAAGCAACTGGCGCCGGGATGCCAAACAATGTCGTCATAATCTGCAATATTGGCGCAATCTGCCTTATATCGGCCTGGGCGCAGGGGCGCATGGTTTCGCCGGCGGCCTGCGTTATTCGACAATTACAGCGCCGCAGCGATATATTGCCGCTTTAGCCGATAGCGCCGCTGGAGCATTAGAGTTTCCGTTGACGCCGGCCGTAGCCAAGCACCGAGTTGTGAGCCGGGCAGATGATCTTTATGAAACGATCATGATGGGCTTAAGGTTGACGCGCGAAGGCATCAACCGGTCACGCTTCTCCGCGCGCTTTGGGCAAGATTTTGTCGCGATGTTTCCGGAAGCGGTCGAACGGCTTGGCGCGCTTGGTCTAATTCACGTAGGCGAAGACAGGGTCCGGCTTGGCAGCGCGGGCCGCTTGCTAAGCAACGGCATCATCCGCGAGTTTGTCGATGGGATCATGGCATGAGATGCAGCGCGGCGCTGCGCAGGGACATCAGATCGGGCGAGGCAGTGCAGAGCATGGCGATACGCAACTGGGCATTGAGTTCAAGAATCAGCGTCTCCACCGCTTCAGACGATTGGCTGGCGGCGCGCAAGAAGGGACTGGCCAAGCCGGCCAGGTCCGCGCCCAAGGCGATGCACTTGGCGATGTCGATGCCATCGCGCAGACCGCCGCTAGCGAATACGGGCAAATCTGGCGCGGCGGCACGCGCATACTGAATCGCATCGGCGGTGGGGATGCCCCAATCGGCGAAGCTGCGGGCGACCCGCGCGTGAAATGCGGTCGGGGCACGATGAAATTCCACTTCGCTCCAGGAGGTGCCGCCGGCGCCCGCGACATCAACGGCGGCGACGCCGGCTTGGGTGAGCTGATGAACCGTTGACTCGGAAAAGCCCCAACCGACTTCCTTTGCAATGACGGGCACAGACAATTTTGCGCAGACTTCCGCGACCTTGTCCAGCAAGCCGGAAAAGTCGATATCGCCCTCGGCTTGCACGGCTTCCTGCAAGACATTGAAATGCAAGATGAGCGCATCGGCGCCGACCATGTCTACTGCGCGTCGACATTGGTCCAGTCCATAGCCGTAGTTCAGTTGCACGGCGCCCAGATTGGCGAAGAGGAGAATATCCGGCGCGACATCGCGAATGGCGTAGCTATCGGCGAGTGTCTCGTCTTCAATAGCGGCACGCTGCGAGCCCAAGCCCATAGCGACATTGTGTCTTTGCGCCGCTCGGGCGAGGTTGCGATTGATCTCGCGCGCGAGCGTCGTGCCGCCGGTCATTGACGATATCAAGACTGGTGACAGCAAGCGCTTGCCGAAGATCTCGGCGCTGGCGTCGATTTCGCTCAAGTTGAGTTCAGGCAGCGCTTGATGCAGGAACCGATAACGCTCCAGCCCAGTCGTCAAGCGGGGAAACTGAACATCCTGCTCCAGGTTGATGCGGATATGATCGACTTTGCGACTTTCGGTACTTGGCGTTTCCGTCACTTTTGTCATCGATCGGTGTTCCTTTTTTCAGAGTCACCTTTGCCGGGGAGCGGCGATAATGGCTTACTCGATCACACAAAATATCACAACATCTCGGCTAGCGCAAAAGGGCGGTTCGATAAACAGGGTGAAGCCAGCGAGTGTCAATCATGCCAGTGGCCGCAATTAGACTAGCAGAGCGACCGAATGTCGGTATAATTGGCAGGCATGTAGTGAGTAGCAGGATTCCAATTTGGAGGATGGGCAGTCATGGCATCAATTGAAGAACGCGTGAAGGGAATCGTGGTTGAGTTGCTTGGAGTAGAAGAAGAGCGCGTTGTCGCTGGCGCAAGCTTCCGCGAGGATCTGGAAGCCGACTCACTTGACCTGGTTGAACTGATTATGGCATTTGAAGAGGAATTCGGCGGCGAAATCAGCGATGAGGACGCGCAGCGAATTGAGACCGTTGGGCAAGCGGTGGAGTACATCCAGTCCAATATGGAATGATAAGTCGGGCAATATCCGTTATCAATTGTGATAAGGTGGCGGCTGCCGCCTTATTTCTTTTTTCTACTCAGTTGATATGAACCAGTTTGGATTCCACAAGGCGTCACGTTGGGGATGAGTTGAGAGCGGTTCTGCAAGCAATTTGCGGAAAGGGCGTCCAGTGAACAGTAACGCGTTGATAAAGAGTTTTGAATATACGGCGGACATCATTAGGCAGCAAGCGGCGGAGATCAGCCATGAGGAGAGCTTGCGGCAACCGGTCTCAGAAGGCCATAGCGCGAACTGGCTGCTGGGCCATATCGTATCGGCGCGCTCCTTTCCGCTGCGATATGTCGGCGCCAGTCCGGTATGGTCGGACGAAGATCGCGCTCGCTATCGCGATGGCAGCCCGCCAATTGGCGCGGATGGCCCCGGCGTCTTCGACTTCAGAACTTTGCTCGAGTATTTTGACATATCGCAGAGACGTTTGCTGGCGGGGCTTAGTAAAATGAGCGCCGAAAGTCTCAGCGCGCCATCCGGTTATACCGCGAACACCGTATTCGAAAGCCTGTTGTATTTTCATTTTCATGAGACCTATCATGTCGGGCAGTTGACGATGGTCGCGGAGGCATTGGGCAAGCGCGCCAAGTATGTGAGTTTATGATTGCGGCGGCCGCTTAAAGTGCGTCAAGACAGCCGCCAAGAAAATGCCGATGTAGTTCGCGACGAGGATCCAGAGCCCCAAGCCAATTGCCGTGCCTGCCTGCAGCGAGGCATAAACGTCATAGGCTTGCGAAAGGCCTGCTATCGCTGATAAGACGCCGGCGCAGGGCAAGATGACCAATATTGCGGATAGCAATCGAGCGCGCCTGACGCGCAGCAGTAGCAGGCTTGCTAGCAGGCTCGCCAGCGCCAAGGCGAATTGCTGACGGTAGTTTAGATTGCCGGGGTCGAACACAAATTCGGGCGGCGGCAACTGCCCAAGGGCAAGCAAGATGATGACAATCGCTGAAACAAATTTCCACGACGTGTTCGCAGAGACTGCGCTGAACATCAGGCAGACGATTAGCAATTGCAAACGCAGCAAGAGCGTCGCCAGGAGCGGTGGAGAGGTATGGTGTTGCGGCGGATGCAGACTGAGCCATTCGGCCAGGTCGAAGGCGTTCAGCGTCATCGGGCCAGATGGCGCGATTGCCCAAGGCAGCAGATAGCCGGCGACTGCGCCAATAAGCAAGATCAACAGAAGAGTAGTCGCTGCTCGCGAGGTGGTACTGGTCAAATCGCTAAGGGTCCTGTTTTGGTCTGATATTGGCTCGTTGAGCGGCATTCTAGCACGAATGTCTGTTTAAGCTTTCAGCATGATGTCGTAAATGGCGTTCAATTGGGCGGCGGAACGCTCCCAAGAGAATCTCGCCGCTTGCTCGAAGCCGGCTTCAGCGAGGCGCGCGCGCAGGGCTTTGTCGTTGTCAAGCGCGACCATTGCTTTGGCAATTGCGTCTACGTCGTAAGGATCGACGAGCAAGGCTGCTTCACCAGCGACTTCTGGCAAGGATGAGATCTCGCTGGTGATGACAGGCGTTCCACAAGCCATCGCTTCAAGCACAGGGAAGCCGAAGCCCTCATAGAGCGAGGGCAGGACGAGCAGGCGCGCTCCATTATAAAGCGCGGGCAGATCTTCATCCGCGACGAAGCCCAACAGGTGTACAAAAGAATTCATACCAGTTCGCTCTATCGCTTGGTGGATTTCGTCATCGAGCCAGCCCTTTCCGCCAGCGATGGCGTAGTGCAGGTCCTGTCCGCTTGCGCGGAGCAGGGCGAGCGCTTCAATGACGCGGGCATAATTCTTGCGCGGCTGGACCGTACCCACGGACAGAACGTATTTGACACCGCTCAGGCCGTACTTCGCTCGCATTGACTCAAGTACCGCCGTGTCATTGATTTGGCGGTAGCGTTTGTCTACGCCGCTATAGAGCACCGTAACTTTTTTCGCAGGGGTTCGGTAGAGGTCTACCAAGTCGCGCTTGGTCGCCTCGGAATCCGCCAGGATGTGATCCGCGTGAGAAACCGAGCGCGGCACAACCGCGTCCAAATAGGCTTTTAGCGGCGGGCTGGCGGTCTCCGGCACACGAGCAAAAGAGAGATCATGCACGGTTAGCAGTTTTCGTGTCGTGGGCAGGGTGGGCGGCAGAACGAAATCGGTAGCATGGAAGAGGTCGATGCGGCCGGTGAAAACCTCAACAGGCAGCGGAAAGCGGGCGCGATGCCATAATCTTGCCAGCCAGCGCGGTGCCAGGAAAGTTGGCTGCCAAGTGAAGTTGGCTGCCGGAGCTGGCGGCAGATTGGCGAGGGACGTTCCCGCGACAAACAGTCGAAAGGTCTTTGCTTGATCCTGTAAGGCCAGCGCTGCCGTCAATTCGCGCGCGTATCTGCCGATCCCGGCGGTCTGTTCCCAAGCCGGCGTGTAGTCGATGGCGATCGCAGGCACGTTACTCGACGTCGTTATAGGTCCAGTAGCGGTTGGCGAGGAAATTCCAAAACATCACCACGATGACACCGAAGAAAAGCGCGATCATCGTGCCAAGCTTGTGCTGATCCAGTAATGCCGGGGCGTAGTCGACATTCAAGCTCGAGACGAATACTGTTGAGAGCTCGCCCAGCGGCTCATAGCTGATGCCAATCCAAACCGTGCGGATGACCCAGCCGATAACGCTGACGATTGCGAATTGAGTGAGCTGTCGCCGAGCAGATTGCGAACGCGAATCCGGGTAAGTCCACAGGCGATTCCAGACAAAATTGCTACATACCGCAAGCACAAAGGCGATGGTCTGCGTTAACGCCACGTTGTTTGCCATCGGCTCAGACAGTTCGTTGACCGGTGGCAATATTGTATTCTGCAAGACGAGGACGGCGCCCGCGTCGATGACGAAGCCCAGGATGCCCACAAAGGCAAATTTGATGAAGCGCTCGACTTCCCGCGCTCGGCGGCCGCCGATTCGCAGGGACAGGGCCCGGATGATGCTGTCGAAAGGCGTCGTCACTTTGTGGTGACGTCTACCTGTTTCGCCAGCCCGTGAGCTAAAGGCCTGAAACATGCCTAGTTCAACTCCAACGCTCGCGTCATTTGCCGCTCCAAGATAGCCAACGTACTTAATAATACACCGATATGCAAAAACAGGTTGTTGACATAGAGATTGTCGAACAGGCTGTGCACGGCGATGTAGACCCAGCAACCCAGCAGGCCGATCGCGATAAAGCGGGTAAAGGTGTCGGGATGGCGCCGCAGCGACCACGTCAAGCGGATGATGAGGAGCCAGTATCCGAGATAGGCGGCGAGACCAACGATGCCGGTTTCCGCCAGCGTATTGAGATAGTGGTTATGGGCATGACCCAGTGGCGCTTCCCAAAAGATCAGGCGATAGTTGTCGTAGACTACTTCGTAACTTCCCAAGCCCAAGCCCAGCAGCGGCGCGTCAGTCGCCATATTGACGGCTGCTTGCCAATGCGCCAGGCGCTCCAGCACGGCGTAGTTCCAGGGGTAAACATTGACGCCGCGCACGTCCGATATCGTGACCAGTTCTGTGGCAGTGGTGGTCAGGCGGCTGACTATCGAGCTTGGCAGGAGGCCGATTGACCAGGCGAGGAAAAAGAGCAAGGCGATGCACAGCGTCAATATGACGCCGTGGAAGAGACGCCGGGGAAGCGCGACCAACATTGCCAGGCAAGCCACTGCGATTCCCAGCCAGGCACCTCGGCTCCAGGAGGCGAGCAATGCGGCGGCGATCAGTAGAGTTGCCAGGCCGCTGCAAGCGAGGGCCAGCGCCGGCATCCCAGGCAATTGCCTCTTGTCGCGCCAGTCCTTGGCGATCGCCGGAAGTTGACTGCCGGTGGTCATCAAACCGATCGGCAGGGCGATGCCCATAAATCCGCCGAAAGGATTTGGTTGGCCGAAGGTGCCGAAGGCGCGGTAAAAGCGGCCCAAGATCAGGAGATGGTCGGCGCCGCTCCCGCCAAAGAAAATGTACAGGCCAACGATGGCGTTAGCCGCCGCGCTTAGCAGAATCGCAAAGATCAGCCAGCGCCACTTTTCCGCGTCGAGCAGCGAAAGATTCCAGATGATTAGTGCGATCACCAGCCATTTGAGCCATTCTCTCAGCCAGTGTGATAGTGAAGCGCTATGCCAAGCGCCGATGGCGAAGACCGCGGTCAAGCCAACTGTGGCGACCAAAGGAAGGCTGGGTCGAATCACAAATACCGGTAGGCGGGAGCGAATCCGGTCGGCGAGCCAAATGCCAAAATACAGCAAGAGCAGAAGCTGCCCGATATCAAGCGGAAGGCGCAGGCTCGATTCGGTCGCGATCAGGCTGCGCAACGGCGCCAAAGTCAAAACTACGACCAGCATGACCAGCGGCGTCGCCGGCGCGAGCGAGGCGCAGACGAATGCCAGCGCGATGAGAAGCATCGGCAGCGGAGATATGATCGTGGTCGCTGCGACGGCAGCAATTGCCATAGCTGCCAAGAGAACAATAAACGGTATGCGGCTGGAGATTCCAATCATGTTATGCGGGTTGGCTCAGCGCCGCGCGAAAGTAGCGAATGGTACGGTCAAGCCCGTCTTCAAGTTCGATTTGGGGCTGCCAGTTGAGCACTCGCCTGGCGAGCGCAGTATCGGGTTTTCGGGTTTGCGGATCACCCTCAATTCGTGAACCATCGGCGTAGACCGCGCCCGCGTCATTGGTCGCTACCTTGTTGACAATCCGCGCGAATTCCAGCATGCTGATTTCACGCGTTGTGCCGATATTTACCGGATCGACATACTCGCTGCGCAGAAGGCGAACGACACCTTCGATCAAGTCATCAATGTACTGAAAGCTGCGTGTCTGTGAGCCATCGCCATAGATCGTCAGTGGTTCGCCGCGTATTGCCTGGCCGATGAAATTCGGCACAACCCGTCCGTCGTCCAGGCGCATTCGCGGTCCGTAAGTGTTAAAGATACGCACGATGCGCGTTTCCATGCCATGCTGCCGATGGTAGGCCATCACCAACGCCTCCGCGTAACGTTTCGCCTCGTCATAGACGCCGCGGGGCCCGACCGGGTCGACATTGCCGGCGTAGGTTTCGCGCTGCGGATGCACGAGCGGGTCGCCATAGACCTCGGATGTAGAGGCGAGCAAAAAGCGCGCGCCCTTTGATCGCGCCAGGCCGAGCGCATTATGCGTCCCCAGCGCGCCGACCTTCAAGGTTTGGATCGGATACTTGAGATAATCTATCGGGCTGGCAGGCGAGGCGAAATGGAGAACGGCGTCAACGGGCCCCGCGACGTGGATGAAGTTGCTGACATCGTGATAAATGAATTCAAAGTCGGGGTTGCCAGCCAGATGCGCGATGTTGTCTTGCGAGCCGGTAATGAGATTATCCATCGCCACCACGCGATGTCCCTCTTGAAGAAATCGGTCACATAAGTGTGAGCCGATGAAGCCGGCGCCGCCGGTGATTAAGGTTCGCAATCTGAACCACCTTCACTCGCCAAGAATGCAGAAAGTTTACCACAGCTAGGCCGCCGCATATATATTTACCTTGGCGGGCGCGGTTATGGCGCCTCCGCCAATTCGGACAGGCGCGCGGAGGCGGCCAGTTGGAACATAAAGATAAAAGCGAGATCGATGACAAAGACGCTGTTGTCAATCAGCCCATGCCCGAGCAGGGCGGCCATGCTGCCGGCGAGCCCCAGCGTCATGGCAAAGCATAAGGGATCGCCGTCTCGGAAGCGCGGCAAGAGCCGCAAGACGATGCACCAGAAAAGTAGCTGAATGACAAAGAAGGCAATCATGCCCAGCAGACCGAGCCGGGTCCAGAAGTCCAGGACGAAGTTATGCGGGTGAGACAGGTCACGGTCCCAAATCGCATCCGGCTTGAGGTATGTCCCGCCGAACTGATACAGAAACTGATCCAGTCCGATACCGGTAAGTGGATGGTCGAGTAACATCGCAATGGCGCTTTCCCATAAGCGAAGCCGCACAAAGGTCGTCCCGCTGCTGAAATCCAGCAGGTTCGCCAGGCGATCGGAAAGACGCGTCAACAGAGCAAAGGTTCCGATGGCCAGCGCGCCAGCAGCAAGTATGGGCGCCAGCGCGCGGCGGCGATATGCCGCCAGGAAAACAGCAATCACGCCGGCCGGTACACCAATGAGTATGGCGCCCGTGCTCAGCGTGAGCGCAAGCGCGGGAAGCATGCAAAGCAATGCGAGCCCGGCCAGCAATCGAAGGCGCCTGTTCAGACCAGCAAGTAGTAAAGCCAAGGCGATTGGGATCGCGCGTCCGAAGAGCAGCCCGGCGTTATTGGCTGAACCATAAACGCTATCCAGGCGACGGAAGCCGTACTCGGCGGAGAAGAAACTGCCTTCCACTCTGAAGTACATGAACAAGCCAATAAGGGCCACCAAAACACCAGCCAGGACCAGGACGGCAAAGAGTCGGATCAATGTCTGTTTGCTCGGGCGGGACGCGCGCAGCAAAAGATAGAACAGCAGCGGCTCGAAAATCAGGGCGCGCAGCTCCGTCCGCGCCGTATCAGGATGTTGCGCCCACAATAGCGAGACAAGCCCGAACAAACCGATGGCAGCTACAGCCACATCCATTGGATGGAGGGACGAGCGCAGGCGCGCATACAGCAGCGGGAAAGCGGCGTTGCTCATCTGCAGTTGCCTGCCCAACGCAACCATGAATCTCAGGAATCCAGCGGCGCCGGTGACCAGAATCATCACCTCGACCATGGGTATGGCATAGGTATACAACTCCACCGGGTACAAGAAGAAGGGCGCCCAGAGCAAGGTCAGAATGAGTCCGGTCTCAAGCCGATGGCAGATCAGCACAAACATGCCAAATGCCAACAAGATCGAGATAAGCAGACCGGGGGATAGATAGAGGAGTCCGCCGCTGAGGAGGGCCAGCAAGATATTGACTTCGTCGCGCAAGAGCAGCGAAGCGCGAGGCGAATCCCAGGTCAATAGCATCGCCAGCATCATAAAGATGGAGGTGACGCCAGTCATGACGAGGTGCAGCGTGGCGCTGATGCCCGTTGCCAGGAAGCTTAGAGATGGCAGCCAGGCGCGCCAGGGCGCCGTCGCGGCTGAGTGAGCGAAGACAAGCAGCGAGAGGCAAGTCGCGATAAGGCCCAGCGCGATCTGTCGGTCGTAGGGCAGGCTGAGATCGCCCGAACTGACGGCGTAGCCGGCTACCGCCCAACGGTTCCAACCGCGATCCGCGGCCGCGTGAAGCGTGTGTTTCGCGAGCGGAAGACCGGCGGCGACAGGAACGAGGTTCGTTTCCGCTCCGCGAGAATTGCTGCGCAGGAAGATGTAAGCGTTCCCGCTGGAATCGGTCTGAGCCGCATTAGCCGGTTGTCCATCTACCGTGGGATAGAGAAAGGCGACATAGTCATCCTCGCGCAGGAGCATGGCGATATCGACGCCATAGAAGTCAAATTCGAGCTGACTATCACTGGGCTCAAGCCAGCCGATATCGGCGCCGAGTTCGCCAAACTGCCAAATGCCGCTGTAACGGGCATTTTCGTTGAGCGCGTGGTAGAGGCCGTTCTGCGCCAATTCGGGAAGCGGGTAGGCTTGCAGAGCCAGCAGCAAGGGCGAGGGCTCGCCGTCTTGCTGCAAGAGCGAGAAGCCCCATTGCGCGTCGGCGGCGTCGGCCGCGGGCTGCCAGTGATGCAGGAACATCGTGCCGAGCCAAGGCCATTCGCGGTAGGCGCGATCGAGAGCATTTAAGGTGTATTTTGTTCGCTCACTCTCAGACACTGCGCCCCAGATTGATGGGTCTCCTTGCCAATCCGGCGGCAGCGAATTCCAGCCGTAGTTGCTCGCCCAGAGGCGTTTCTTGGCGTCGCCATGCCGCTGCATCACTTCACGGAGAGCGACAACGCGCGAGAAATTCAAGACGCGCTCGTCCACCCGCCGGTCAAGCGGCGAGGTTGAGAAGCCGTAGGGCTTGCCAGCGACCACATCCATCATGGGGCCGGCGCCCAAGGCATACATCGCTTCGAGGTAGCGTATGTCGCTCATGTTACGGCCGCCGGTCTCGGTCGTGGGCGCCAGGCCCGCAGCCACTATTGTCGCTGACGAATCGGCCAGGCGGATGGCAGCGCGCGCCTCCGCCAGGAGCGATATATATTCCGCCGGCCGAGGATCCATAGAGCCCCAGGCATCTGACAGATTAGGTTCGTCCCAGATCTGATAGTAGTCGATGCTGGCGCCGTAGCGCGACGCAAACGCGCCGGCGAATATGCCAAATGCGGCGATGTCGCGAGGCGGAGCAGTTTTGCCGAGCGTTTCCTGTTCACGCGTCCATTGTGGGGAATTCATGAGGACAGCGACCATTTCGAGGCGCGGGTATTCTTCAAGTGCGGCTGTCAGAATATCCCAACTCGTCCAGTCAAAAAGGCCCGGCTGCGTTTCGATTTCGTCCCAGTAGGCAAATTGCCTGATCCAGCGAAAGCCGGATGTATTGATAAGGTTCAATTGGCGCCGCAGTTCTGTCTCGTCGTATTGCAGCAGTTCGACATTCACGCCCAGCCGCGGCTCGGTAAATGGAATATTCTGCTCTTTGCTGGGGTCAACATAACCGCGTAATTCGAAATCGTGCAGCTCCTGCGTGCCGAGCGTCGCAATAAGACTACCGGCGACCAATACCATACTTATTGCCAGGACGAGCAGTTTACGCATCAGAGCGTCCACACCGGATTCGATGAGCCTCCATCAAACGTGAGTTGTGTTGCCTCACCGGACTGGCTATCGACCAGCCATATATCACCGCGATACGTGACGGCGATATGGCGGGCATCCGGACTCCAGGCGAAATCCACGGGCGCCAGGCCGTAGTCGCCCTTGCGAATCCCCTCTTCACCGGGGGGCGGGAAAAGGGAGCGCCGGTTGCTGCCATCGCGGTCCGCGATCATCAGGTCGTATTCGCCGTTCATGCTGTTATGCGGTTCGCGCGCTTGCAGCCAGGCGATATGACCAGCGCTGTGCTCGTTGCCGTTCGTATTGAGCGCCGGTGAGAAAGAGGGCGCCGACCACATACCGGCTTCAGTGCTGAGCGGCACGGAATACAGTCCATCGGCGCTCGTTACCGCCACGTGGAAAATCGGGCTTGTCTCCGCTGGTTCATTGCCCACAGGCAATCCATGAATGGTTGAGGCCAACAATTTGCTATCGAAGGACCAAGACAGGGACGACAGCCAGACCCAAGTGCTCGCGCTGTGGAAGACGGCGTAATCGGCCAAGGTAATTGGACGCCGCCCCGCGAAGTCAACCAGGCCGAAGCTGTCCGGGCGCACCCAAGCCATTCGATCACCCAAAGGCGACCAGGCGAAATTGGTGCCCCACCAGCCATAGAATCCGCCGTTTGACTCCGGTAGCGCTTCTTCAATTGTGAGGGTACGCCCGCTTTCCAAGTCGATTTTCATGAGCCACAGATTGTTCAGCGCCTTCCAACCGGCCGTGCCGACGCTGCGCTCTCCTGTGGAATAAGCAAGCGTATTGCTGGATCGCGGTCGCCATTCAGCGTAGAGGACATCGCTCGGCGTCAGCCGTTGCGCTTTGGCGCCTCCATCAGTGGCGATGATCCAGAGCTCATTGAAAAAGTCGTCAGTCGGGTCAGTTTCGCTTGTGAAGACCAGTGTCGCGCCGGCTTCGCTCTGGTGAAATACCAGGGAATCAAGATTATGGTCCGACGTAAGCAGCTGCTTGTTGATCGTGTTGTCTTTTACGGTCCAAGCATCCCCGTGATTGATATAGCTGAGGCGGCCGGCGATCGCTATCGGCGTCACGGATTGTTCCGGCCCGGTATAGATGAGCTCTGCAATTGGAGCTTTTACAATTACTGGCTCGTCGATGAGAACGCGTCTGACTTCTTCATCATCCTCAAAAACGACGCGGAAGCATGCTTCCTCAATCCCGACAGCACCAACTTGCCCCAACTGTCTATCGCCGGAGGGCAGGCCTTCTTTCGGCAATACATGCCTCTCATAGGGAATATTATGGCGATCACAGATTTCCTCTTCACGCACGCGCCGAATCGTGATCAGCATTCCGTCAGCGATCTGCGCGACCAGCGGGTGGCTGATTCGGTCCAACGGACCCATTTCGATCTGGGCGCTGGCTAGCAATTGGTCTACAGTCAAGGAATTCCTAGCGCTGTAGAGTTGCTCGTTGCCGTCAACCGCGATACGCACGTCGAGTGACTGCGCAGCGCTCGCAGGGCGGCAACTCGCCAAAGGCAGAAGCAGCAGTAGTAGCAGCAAGCAGCGATACAACATGAAGAGCCATCATCATTTTGTTTCGTCCCTACACTATCGTAGCTGAATTCTGTTTGAGCACAAACAGCCGCGGATGAAGTCCCCTCAGGTTTATCAATTTTTCATCGAGGATCCGCCAGGCAGAGTTTGCGAGGCAGCGTCTCATCAGTTTCACTTCCTGCGTCAAGATTACAAAGATCGTATGCTCTCTCGCCAGTCGCTGTGCTTCTTGCAGGATGGCCGGGTAGAGGGTGAGATTGTCGGCGTGAGAGCCAATATGATGGCCGAAGGGCAGGTCCGCGTATATCAAATCGACCGTGCCCGCGGGCAGGGGCGCCTGCCTGGCATCGGCCTGAACATGGCGTATCGTGGTATCATTGCCAGCGGCTCGCGCGTTTCGCATGCCACAATCGATCATGTCGGCGCAATATTCGACGCCGATCAGGTTGTCGCTTGGCCGTGTTATGCCGTGCTCAATGAGAATAGTCGACGACCCGCTACACAAGTTGACGACGCAGGCCGGATTCGGCAGCAGCCCGCAGCGAGTCATCGAGTAGGCTACGGTCGCATTCAGCGCGCCGGGCACATCGGCGACTCGATACAGGCGCTTCGACAGCGGTTGCCCGGTCGTGCGAACAAGAATCTCCCAGCCGGATCCGCCCCGCTGCCTTGCCAGGCGCATATACAACTCGCCCTTGCCGTCATCAGCCGAGCGCAAAGCAAGCGCCTCGGCCAGTTCCTTCCGCAGGCGGAGCAACACGCTTGATTGCGACCCGGCGGCGCCTATCCCAATTGTCTCCGGCGCACTGCCCCAGTTCACTGACGCACGACGCAGAATAGCCGTCAGCCTTGTGAAGTGCTCGTGCCCGAGCAGGGCTTTCGGTCGGGGAATGTCAAAGCGGTGAACGCGATAAACTGCGATGACGGCGCGCGACGTTGAAAGCGCTTCCTGCGCGCCGGAAAAACGGAAGCGCAAGAAGCCGGGGCGGGACCGGTGGACAGGGTTTAGCTCAGGTCCAAAGAGATCGGACAATTCCTCAATCGCGACGGATTCAAGACCTGGTATCGTCTCGGCTTCATATTGCGACGAATTTAAGGTCATTGCTCAGCTTGCCCTTTACACCAATACTCGTGGATTCCCGGACGTTGCTGCCATCTATCGAGGCGAGTGACAGATAATGGACGACCACTCAAGTATACTTTACGCCAGCCCATGCCTGACTGTCATATTCTGTGCCGACGGTCTCGCGCTAGTGGCCTATGGTCATGTGATGTAGAATGTTCCGCACCGTCCATACTTGCCAAGGTGAACGCCATTGCTTGACGGAAACGGCATACCCATGAAATTGCTGGTCGCTCTGATTATGCTCTTTGCAGCCCTTCCCGTATTTAGTCAAGAATCTGGCACGGGAACGAATCTTGACGCGGCCGATGGGGAATCGTCCGGTTTTGTTGCCAGTATTGAACTGGAGAATCCCTTCTTGCAGGATGATCTGGAGTTGCTTGTTGGCAATGTCCAGCGACCTAACGGCTTTGTATGGCACGACAACAGCCTGTACACAGTCTGCAACGGGGATTGGACGATCTACAAGATTGATGATCGCACCGGCGATACGATCACCTTCGTCTTTGGCACGCGGGACGGCAATATGCTCCTCATCGAGGACACGAACGCGGGCTTTGATATTCTGGTGCCCGACCCCGACAACAGCACAGTTTGGAAAGTGGATCAGTCGCGCTCGGCGCCGGCTCGATTCACCTCGGCTGTTGAAGCGCCCTGGGGCATCGCCAGGTTGGATGCGACGCGTTTTATGATTACGGATGTACGAACGAATAGCATCATTGAAGTATCGGAAAGCGGCGAGAAGCGAGAAGTCCAGAGCGAGTTGCGCGCCCCAACCGGCATCGTGCATCACGAGGAAAAGATTTATTTCGCCAACGGCGGCAGCGCGCGGCGCGGGATTGAGTACTTCGAAATCAATGACGACGGGGAGTTCTCTCAAGTCAAGCCACTAGTCAGCGGACTACAGAACACATCGAATTTGGTTTTGGGTAATGACGGCAAGCTGTATTTTGCCTACGCCCTCGGCACCCGCGGCGTGGTCGGCCGGATCGATCCTGCCCTTTGCCATGAATCCGGCTGCAGCAATAGCGATGTCGAACTGGTTGTGTTTTCCGATATTCCGGCGCCGCTGGCGATCACACTGTCAGACGACCTGCGCCTCTTCCTGCATAGCCGCTTCCGGCCAGAAATCTACTGGCTGCAATTGCCGGCCTGATCGGTGGCGTCAATCTGCTGAGTTTCCGGCTGGGGAAGTCTCGTCAACGACGAACTCGCGATAGTGGTCGGAATCCGTTATTGGCAGCCGCAAGGTTAAAGCCCAACCATCCTCCCTGGTCGCTTCCGCCTCGATATAGCGCTTGTCGTACAACTCGGAATAGATCTGACCAGACTGATATGGAATGACCACATCCAGCAGAGTCTTTTGCTGGGCCAGGGCGCCCGCGATTGATAGCAGCAGGTCTCCCAATCCGGTTTGCTCTTGGGCCGAAATCGGCACGATTCCAGCATAATTATCGACCAGCCCAACTTGAGGCAAAGGTCCTCCTAGCCGGTCAACCTTGTTCAGCACAAGCAGCCGCGGCATATCAGACGCGTCAATTTCAGCGAGGGTATCTTCGACCGCTTCAATATGCTGCCCGGCATTTTGGTGACTGATATCGACGACATGCAGCAGCAGATCGGCCTCGATCACCTCTTCCAGTGTGGCGCGGAAGGCCGCGATTAAGGTCGTCGGCAGCTTTTGAATGAAGCCAACCGTGTCGCTCAACAGCATCTCGTTGCCATCGGGCAGAGGGACGCGGCGTGTTGTAGGATCCAGCGTGGCAAAGAGCTGGTCAGCAGCGAAGATATCCGAGCCGGACAGGGCGTTGATAAGCGTGGACTTGCCGGCGTTGGTATAACCGACCAGTGCCACCAACGGCAGGCCGGAACGCCGCCGGCGCTCACGATGCAGCTTGCGGTGCGCCCGCACTTGCTCAAGGTCTTTCTTGAGTTTGGTGATCTTGCGGGTAATTTCCCGTCGATCGACTTCCAACTGAGTTTCACCAGGCCCCCGCAACCCGACGCCGCCGGAGCCGCCGCGCGCGCCACCGCCACCGGCTTGCCGCGCCAGGTGTGTCCATTGCCGTGTCAGACGCGGCAGGCGATACTCATATTGCGCCAATTCCACTTGCAGCGCGCCTTCGCTGGTGCGCGCGTGCTGCGCGAATATGTCCAGGATGAGGGCTGAACGGTCAAGCAATCTGACGGACTCGCCGAGCTGTTTCTCGATTTCGCGCTGATGTCGAGGCGATAATTCGTCATCGAAGATCAAAATATTGGCGTCTAGGAGAGCAAGCTGCTCGATGATTTCGTCCAGTTTGCCCGTGCCGATCAGCGTCTTGGGATTGACCTGCCGGACGAGCTGGCTGGCTTGTCCCACGACCTTGATGCCGGCTGTCCCCGCCAGCAACGTCAACTCGCGAAGAGAGTCCTCTATGCTCAGGAGCGCGCGCTCCTGCCGAAGCCCGACGCCGACCAGATAGCCGCGGTCAGCAGACTGATATTCGTTGTAGTGAAAAGTGGGCATCATGCCTCAATCGGAATTGCAGGGGGGTCAGCCGCGATCAATTTATCGTCCAGGCTCGCCAGGGAAAGCCGCATTGACTCCTCCGCCCGTTCGGCATAGGCGCGTCTGCGCTCCACCTTGTTTTTGATCTTGACCGTCAGAGGCGGTAGTATACCCAGATTAGCTTTCATAGGCTGAAAATGCTTCGGCTCGGTATGTGTGACGTAATGGCAGAGGGTGCCCAGCATCGTATCTTGCGGCGGGATCCAGGCGGGCAAGCCGCGCTGCTGCCGCGACAGATTAAGCGCCGCTACGAAACCGGTGGCGATATTGCCGACGTAGCCCTCGACGCCGGTGATCTGCCCGGCGAAATAGAGATTGTCTCGGCTTCTGAATCGCATCGTCGGATGGAGCAGGGCAGGCGCGTTCAAAAAGGTATTCCGGTGCATCTGACCCATGCGAAGGAATTCAGCGTCTTCCAAGCCAGGTATCATGCGCAATATCTCTTTCTGTTGCTTCCAGCGGATATTGGTCTGAAAGCCGACGATATTGTATAGATTTCCCGCCAGATCATCCTGACGCAACTGCACCACCGCATGAGGGCGCCGTCCGCTATGGGGGTTGATCAAGCCGACCGGACGCATGGGGCCGAACGCCAGCGTATCCCTGCCACGCTTTGCCAATTGCTCGATTGGCACGCAGCCTTCAAAGAAATTGGGGTCGTCTCGTTCAAAGTCGCGCAGTTCAATCGTCTCGGCATTTTGGAGCGCAGAGACAAAGCGCTCATATTCTTGGCGATTCATCGGGCAGTTGATGTAGTCACCGGCGTCGCCGTCGCCGCGGCCATAACGGTTTGCCTGAAAGGCGCGCCCCATATCAATGCTATCCGCTCGCACGATCGGTGAAATAGCGTCGTAGAAGTAAAGGTAGTCCTCACCTGTGAGCTTGCCGATGTCAGTCGCAAGGGCAGGGGAGGTTAGCGGTCCGGTGGCGACTATTGTAGGCTCGTTCGAAGGAACCGCCCGCACTTCCTCGCGGCGCACATCGATATTGCCCTGGCCGGTGATTCGGGCGGTGACACTCTCAGCGAAGCGGTCTCTATCGACGGCGAGCGCGCCGCCAGCGGGCACGGCCGCCTCTTGCGCGCAGGTCAATAGAAGCGAACCGAGCAATCTCATTTCCCGCTGGAGGATTCCGGTGGCGCGGTCAGGCAATTTTGAGCCGAGAGAATTGCTGCATACCAGTTCCGCCAGCCGATCACTGACGTGCGCGCCGGTAGACTTGGCCGGGCGCATCTCATACAAGCGCACCTGATGTCCACGCTCGGCAAGTTGCCAGGCCGCTTCGCTGCCCGCCAAGCCTCCGCCGATAACTATCACTGCTTGCGACATCAGATCTCCAAAAAACTAAATCTTGCGCAAGACGACCGAGGCGTTCTGCCCGCCCAGGCCGAAGCTGTTGGACATGACTGTGCGAATACCCGGAACATCGCGAGCGGTATTCGGCACGTAATCAAGGTCACAGGCGGGATCAGGCGTCTCATAGTTGACTGTTGGATGCAGAACCTCGCGCGCCAGGGTCATGAGGCAGGCGGCAACTTCCAGCGAGCCGCAGCCAGCCATGGCATGCCCGATCATGCTTTTGGTTGATGTGACCGGGATATTGTAGGCCGCTTCGC
>JAJEBE010000003.1 GCA_022822545.1 Anaerolineae bacterium | reverse complement strand
TAGCGCCATCGTGACGGCGCTGCTGGTGTCATCGGTCTTTCTGCTGCGCCTCACGATTCAAGAGACCGAACTGGCGATCAGCGCGGCGCGGGACGAGGGCGAGTCGCTGCCGATCTGGTCGCAGCTTGTATTCGTCAGCGCCGGCATCGTCTTGATCGCTTTGGCCTACACCATATTCCAGCGGGGCATCAAGGCCCTCGACAATCGGCGCTTTGTTCTAATGATCCTGGGCGGGGTCTCGCTGGCGGTCGGCGGTTACATGCTGATGGCGGAGGCGCCGGCGGCATTGGCGGCCGCCGATGACGACTTGCTGCAGGGTTTCTGGGTGACGGTGATGTACGCCGGCGGGACAGTGCCGGTGCAACTCGCGATTGGGCTTCTCCTCGCCTACCTGCTCTTTCAGCCGATTCGCTTTCGCTCCTTTTTCCGCATGGTCTACTTCATCCCCTACATCACACCCTTCGTCGCCACATCAATCGTCTTTCGCATCATCTTCGACGCCGGCCAGTACGCGCCGGCCAATCGGATGCTGGCCCTGGTCGGCATCGAGCCGCAGCGCTGGATCCTCGAGCGGACCACGCTTGGCGGTTTGCTGGGCTTGCCCGATTACCTGGCGGGGCCGGCGCTGGCGCTGGTCGTCATCATGATCTATTCCACCTGGACTTATATCGGTTACGACGCGGTGATTTTCCTGGCCGGTTTGGGCAATATCCCCGGCGAGCTTTATGAAGCGGCGCGCATCGACGGCGCCAACGGCTGGCGCATCTTCCGCCATATCACCCTGCCCTTGCTCTCGCCGACCATCTTCTTTCTCTCCCTGGTCGCGATCATCGGCACCTTCCAGGCCTTCACGCAGATCTGGATCCTGCGCACCGGCGCTGTCGGCAATCGGGTTAATACCGCCAGCGTTTACATCTTCGATGAACTGCAAAACAGCAATCGCTATGGCTACGCGTCATCGATGGCTTTTGTCTTGTTCGCGCTGATTTTGCTGATGACACTCTTCCAGAATCGGATTATGGGACGGCGGGTGTTTTATGGTTAGCGACGCGGCTGGCATGGCGCCGCCGGTCACGGGCAAAGCGCCGGCTGAGGGACCGCGCAAGCCGCTGGACCTGAGCCGGCTTGGCATCTACGCAGTCCTCTTCACTGGCGTATTGATCGCGGTTGGCCCCTTCCTGTGGATGATCAGCGCCTCGTTCATGACGCTCAGCGAAGTCAGCTTGACGCGCCTGCTGCCGGAGAAGCTGCTCTGGGAGAACTACGCCACCGCCTTGCGCCGCGCCAATTTTCTCGATATCGAATTGCTTCGCGATCCCGCCACCGGCATCTTGCAGTCCTTCACAATCTCGGGTTACATCTGGAACAGCGTACGCATCACGCTTGTAACGGTGGTCGGCTCGCTGATCGTATGCATACCGGCCGCCTACGCCTTCGCGCGGATGAAATTTATCGGCCGCAATTTCATCTTCGCCCTCTTCCTCTCGACCATGATGATCCCGGGCATCGTCATGCTCATCCCGCATCTGCTGACCGTGATCTGGCTGGGCCGTTTGAGCGCGAGCATTTTCGGGCCGGCCGGCGCCTGGTTCAATAACTGGCCCGCCTTAACCATACCGTTCTTCGCTTCCGTGTTTAACATTTTCTTGCTGCGTCAATTCTTCCTGCAGATACCGATGGACTTGTGGGAGGCGGCGCGGATTGACGGGGCCGGGCATCCGCGCTTTCTCATCAGCGTCGTCTTGCCCTTGTCGAAAGCGCCGATTATGACCATCGTCACGCTCGGTTTCATCGGGTCCTGGAATGCGCTGATGTGGCCGCTGCTGGTGACGATCAACGACGACTGGCGGCCAATCGCTGTCGGGCTCTCGAACTTCGTGACGGCCGATACGCCGGGCGATTTGAACTTGCAGATGGCGGCATCGGTGATCACCGTCATTCCGATTCTCGTCTTGTATTTCATCGCGCAGAAGCAATTCACCGAAGGCATCGCGCAGACGGGCATCAAGAGTTGAGCGGGCCGGCGGGCAATGGCTCTGTATCAAGACGGCGGACTGGCGCTTAACAGACTTCACGCTTATATGAGATTCACAGTCTGATAGAATAGGAAAAAGGTCACGACATTCAAATCGTCCGAAGATCGACATTCAGGTAGTGAAGGAGCATAGATCATGAGGAAGTTAGCATTCATCGCCATACTGCTGCTGGCGCTTGGCTTGGGCATGGCGCAGGCGCAAGGCGATATCGATTATGAAGGCATTGACCCCAGTGGACAGACAGTTGTCTATTGGCATCAGTACTCCGACGACAGTTCGCAAGCCAACACGATGACGGCGCTGATCGAGGATTTCAACAGCAACAACGAATACGGCATCACGGTAGAAGCCGTGCATCAGGGGCATTACGGCACAATCGAAGACCTGATGAACACGGCGATTCTGTCCGGCGAATTGCCCAACCTGGTCGCCGGTTACGCCAATGCGGTCGCCGGCTGGGCGAACGAAGGCGTGGTTGTCGATATCAATCTTTTGCTCAACAGCCCGGCTTGGGGCATCCCGGCGGAAGAACAAGCCAACCTCAACTTCAATCTGCTGAATGTGAACCAGTTGGACTTCGCGCCCTTCTATGGCATGCGGGTCGCCTGGGCGAATCAGAACTCGCTGAACGTCTTCTACACCAACCTCGATATCGTCGAAGCTTTGGGATTCGAGCGGCGCGTGCCGGAGACTCTGGCTGAATTTGAGGAGATCGCCTGCGCTGCCGGCGCCAGCGAGGACTATCAGGGTTATCCATTGGATACCGGCACCTCGCATTTCGAAAGCTTCGTGGCTGCCCATGGCGGCGCCATCTTCGATAGCGAAGCCGGCGAATACATCTTCGAGTCCGGTGAAGTGGCGGCTACGATGGAGATGTTCACCCGCATGCTGGAGAATGACTGCGCCTATCTCTTCGCCGAGCGCTACCAGAATACCGGGGATTTCTCCATTGGCATCACGCCCTTCGCCGCCGGCAGTTCGGCCGGCATCCCCTTTATCACCTGGGACGCGGCCGCGGCCGAGATGACCGACGAATGGGTGGCGACCTCGTTCCCGGGCGCGGAAGGCGTCGGGCGGACGATCCAACTCTTCGTGCCCAGCCAGGCGATCTTGACCGCCAGCCCGGAAGCGGAAGTGGCGACCTGGCTCTTCGTCAAGTACCTCGCCGGCAGCGAGGCGCAGTTGGCTTGGTCCGGCGCGACCGGCTACTTCAGCATTCGCAACGATATTGAAGTCACTGAAGCCGATTTCACCGAGCCGCGCATGCCCTTCGCCCGCTTCATCGAAGTGCAAGGCATCTTGCAGGACGACATGGTGAGCGTCTACGCATCGCCCGGCCTGCCCAGCTACAGCGCCGTCCGCGGGATGGTGCCGAACACCATCGCCGAAGTCGTCAACGGCGATGTCGCCGTGGCCGATGCCCTGGCTGAGCTGAACGCTGACGCCAGTGAAATGCATGAGGAGCTTGACTAGGACCTCGCGCAAGTTTAGGTTTGTTAGGGACTCTGCCTGCCGGGCAGGGTCCTTTTCTGTACGCTCGGATTCGATTGCCTTGCTTGCATGAGCCTGGCGCAAAGAGAAAAGGCGCTGGTCGTCATAGCCGGGAAATCAAGCAAGATAGCGTATTCCTAATAAATATATATATAATTCATGTGAAACCATTTGACGCGCCATTCAATATATGCTATATTCTGTCTTGAAAGTCCCTGTTTCCACTGGCTAACGAACATTGACCGGTCGCAGTGATTGCCAAAACCCACCGTTGGCAACTTGCGAAACTCGCCATACAGGCACAAACGGAGCGTTTCCCTCCGACAAACTGAACAGGAAACACAGCAGACGATGCGGCACAATCTAATACCAGCTCCGCCGCAACCGAGTTTCCCAGGAAGAACTGAATGAACATTGCAACACTGGAATCAAAAACGCTGCCCGAATTGCGCACGCTGGCGCGCAAGAACAACGTTCCTCGTTTCAGCAAGCTCAAGAAGCAGGAACTGATTATCGGCCTGCTGCGGGAAGAAGCCGAGCGGCGCGGCAATCAGTTGCGCGGCGGCGTGCTCGAAGTGGTCGATGACGGCATCGGCTTCTTGCGCGCGGAAGGCTATCTGCCCGGCCAGAACGACATCTACGTCAGCTCAACGCAGATTAAGAAGTTCGGCCTGCGCACGGGCGATATGGTCATCGGCCAGGTGCGCCCGCCGAAGGACACCGAGCGCTACTACGGCTTGCTCCGCGTCGATGCGGTCAACGGCTTGAATCCCCATGAGATCAGGAATCGCGCTTATTTCGAGCGCTTGACGCCGATCTTCCCGGAAGTGCGCTTCAACCTGGAGACGCTGCCGCGCATCATCTCGACGCGCATGCTCAATCTGATCGCGCCGATCGGCTTCGGGCAGCGCGGCTTGATCGTCTCGCCGCCGAAAGCGGGCAAGACCTCCGTGCTCAAGGATATCGCCAACGCCATCAGCCAGAATTATCCCGAAGTGCACCTGATGGTCGCGCTGATCGGCGAGCGCCCGGAAGAGGTTACGGACATGGACCGCTCGGTTGATGCCGAGGTGATCGCCTCAACCTTTGACGATCCCGTGCATCATCATGTGCGGGTGGCCGAGATGGCGCTGGAGCGCGCCAAGCGGCTGGTCGAGGTTAAGAGGCATGTCGTGATGATGCTGGATAGCGTCACCCGTTTGGCGCGGGCCTACAATCTGGTCGTGCCCACCAGCGGTCGCACGCTCTCCGGCGGCCTGGACCCCGCGGCGATTCACCCGCCCAAGCGACTCTTCGGCGCCGCGCGGAATGTCGAGGAAGGCGGCAGCCTGACGATCGTGGCGACCTGCCTCATCAATACCGGCAGCAAGATGGACGATGTCATCTACGAGGAATTCAAGGGCACCGGCAATATGGAATTGCACCTCAGCCGCAAGCTGCAGGAACGGCGCATCTTCCCCGCCTTTGATGTCGAGCAATCGTCGACGCGGCGCGAAGAACTGCTGCTGGGGCCCGATGTTTTGCAGCGTGTCTACACCATGCGGCGCATGTGGTCGCATCTGGCCGAGCAGCCCGAAGGCATCGTCGGCGCGACCGAGCAACTGCTGCACAATTTCCGCCTCTACGACACCAATCAAGAATTCTTGAACAACCTGCACGGCAGCAACGGCCGCTAGGCGCAACAGCGGCAGACTTGTCGCGCGAAACTGAAACAGCGCAACAAAACAGTCGCCGCCCCGCGGAGGTTTGTTCATGAAAATGCGAGACGTCAGCGCTCTGATCACCGGCGGCGCGTCCGGCTTGGGCGCCGGAACAGCGAGGCGCTTCGTCGACCAGGGCGCCCGCGTCGTCATCCTCGATCGCGATGAAGACAAAGGGGCGCGCCTGACCGCCGATTTGGGAGCGCAAGCGCGCTTTGCCAAAGCCGATGTCAGCAGCGAATCCGAGGTGGGGGCGGCGCTTGAACTCGGCGCGGCTGAGTTCGGCGGGCTTAATGTCCTGGTCAACTGCGCCGGCATCGGCCTGGCTATACGCACGACCAGCAGCCGCGGTCCCCATCCCCTGGAAGCCTTCGAGACGGTGATCCGCGTCAATCTCATCGGCAGCTTCAATTGCATCCGCCTGGCGGCGACGCTGATGGCGGGCAATGCGCCCAAGGCCGGCGGCGAGCGCGGCGTCATCATCAATTCCGCCTCGGTAGCCGCCTTCGAAGGGCAGATCGGTCAGGCGGCTTACGCGGCATCCAAGGGCGGCATCGTCGGCATGACCCTGCCCATCGCCCGCGACCTGGCCCGCTACGGCATTCGCGTCTGCACCATCGCGCCCGGCATCTTCGACACACCGCTTCTGGGGGGATTGCCGGAAGAAGTTCGCGAGTCGCTGGGCGCGCAAATGCCCTTCCCGCAGCGGCTGGGCACGCCCGCCGAATACGCGCAACTGGCGCAGCAGATCGTGGAGAACGAGATGCTCAACGGCGAGACCATTCGGCTTGACGGCGCCCTGCGGATGCAAAGCAACTGATGCGCAGACGCAGCAACAGACCAATTTCCGCCGCGCGCTTGACAATCCGGCAAAGCTGCGTTAGCCTTGCTACGAAGAAACGAAGCAATGAGACAATTTTGATGAATCACATTTGCCGCCCCGCTTGTTGTTGTCAGACACTTTTCACGAAAAGTCCTGCGGTGCAGCCTTGCTGAGTCTCGATTGACGAAGCGGAAGATTCAGAAAGACGCCCCGTGACGACACGGGGTTTTTGTTTTGAAGGAGAGTATGGATAGCGCAATGAACCTCAGATTCCAGCCATGCCCTTGCGTTTGTTGTTGTTGCGCCGTGCCGAATTGGCAGGGATATCCGGGGCTGGCTGAGCGATGTAGCCGGTGAGAAGCGCAGAAACTTCCGAGCGCCTTGGATAATCCGAGGCGCTTTTCTTTTCTAGGCCTTCTCATCTATCAGGAGACATGATGAACCGCTACGAAATCGAGACACAAGCCGAAGCCTTTGAAAACGCCAACCCGCGCGACATCCTGGCCTGGGCGAGCGAGCGCTTCGGCGACAAGCTGGCTATCGTGACGAGCTTTCAAGTCACCGGCATCGTCACGCTGCACATGCTGCAGGGCATCGCCCCGCGCACGCCAGTGCTGACGCTGGATACCGGCTTGCTCTTCCCCGAGACGCAGGATCTGATCGCCCGGCTGGATCAGCAATTCGATCTGGACTTGCGCCGCGTCAAACCGCGGCAGACGCCGAAGCAGCAAGCGCGCGATTACGGCGACCGCCTCTGGGAGCGCAATCCCGACCGCTGCTGCCATATTCGCAAGACCATTCCCTTGCGCGACGCCCTGGCCGGTTTTGCGGCTTGGGTGACCGGCCTGCGGCGCGATCAATCCGCCGGCCGCGCGGC
Organism: Anaerolineae bacterium; assembly: GCA_022822545.1. GTDB lineage: Bacteria > Chloroflexota > Anaerolineae > Aggregatilineales > Phototrophicaceae > UBA6055. The sequence goes on along the minus strand of JAJEBE010000003.1, from coordinate 80,848 downwards.
AACGCCAATCCTCAGCCGTGACCGGCACAGCGGCGCAATCAAGATAGCGCCCTTCGCCAACTGGAGCGCCGAGCGCATCTGGCAGTATATCCGCGACCAGAACCTGCCCTACAACCCGCTGCACGATATGGGCTACCCGAGCATCGGCTGCTGGACCTGCACCAAGTCGATCACGGATGCCCGAGACAGCCGCAGTGGACGCTGGGCGGACCATGCAAAGACCGAATGCGGCATCCATGTCGCGCCGGCAATCGAGGTGGCGCGTGGCTGAGCGCGCAGCGGGTTATCCCATCCTCTTGCACTTGCAAGACAAGCAAGTCGCGGTCATCGGCGGCGGCAAGGTGGGCGCGCGGAAAGTGCGGCGCCTGCTGCGAGCCGGCGCGCGCGTTCTGCTTGTAAGCCCCGATATCAGTGCAGACTTGCAGGACCTGGCGGACAAAGGCGAGATAGAATGGATCGCGGCCCGCTACCAGCGTGACATGCTCAACGACTATATGCCGATTGTGGTCATCGCCGCGACCGACGACGGGCGCGTCAATCAAACGGTGGCGCAAGACGCGCATCGCATCCGCGCCCTCTGCAATGTGACGAACGGCAGCAGCGACCACAGCGACTTCAGCAATATGGCGCTGATTGAGCAGCCGCCGCTGACCATCGCTTTGAGCAGCAACGGCAAATCTCCGGCCCTGATTCGTCTGCTCAAGCGCCGGCTTGAAGCCGACTTCGGCGAGGAATACGCCCTGCTGGCGAATTGGCTGGGCGAGATTCGTCAAGCGCAAATGCAAGAGCCTTCCACACAGGCCGAGCGACAAAACATCTACCAAGACATCGTGACTTCCGAAGTGCTCGCCCTCCTGCGCGAAGGCGAGAAGGAAAAAGCGCGGCGCCTCTTTAATTCGATTCTGCTTGAGGACGAGCGGGAATGAGCGGTATCGCCTTGATCCTGGCCGGGCACGGCTCTCATATCAGCGCCAATACGGCCGGCGTCGTCTGGGCTTGCGTCGACCGGCTGCGTCAACTGGGCGTCGCCGACGAAATTACCGCTTGCTTCTGGAAAGAGACGCCCGCTTTCTCGCAGGTTCTGGACACGGTCGAGGCCGAGGATGTAGTCATCGTGCCGCTGTTCACGGCGCGCGGCTATTTCACTCAGCAGGTATTGCCGAGCGAGATGGGGCTTTGCAGTCCCTTGACGCGAAGAGGCCAGCGGCGTATCACTCTGACGCCGACCATCGGCGAACACGAGCAACTGGCGACAATCGTCGATCAGCGCCTGCGCCGGACTATCAAGCGCTTCGATCTGCCCGCGCGCGACACAGCTATCGCCGTCATCGGCCATGGCACACGCCGCAATCGCGCCAGTCGTGATACCGCCCGCGATCAAGCCGAGCGCCTCCGGCAGGCCGGCTATGCCAACGAAGTCGTCGCCGTTTATCTGGACGACCACCCCGATATTCCAAGCGTCTACCGTTCGACCCGCTCAGCCAATATCATCGCCCTGCCCTACTTCCTGGCCGCCGGCTCGCACGTCGGCATGGATGTGCCGCGGGCGCTGGGCATCACCGGCCAGAGCGAGGCGGAGCGCGTCAACGGGCGGACCGTCTATTACTGCGATCCGGTCGGCGCCGATGCGTCGATAAACCAGGTGGTCCTGGCTTTGGCGCGCGACACCGGCTTGCCCTTCGAGCCAAAAAGGGTCGAAAGTCCCTGGTCGAGGTTCCCGTCTGCCGGAAGACGCGCCTTGCGTCATTCCCTGGAAGCTGGGAAAATCCTCAGGTTTGGCCAGGTATTGGTCAGTTCTGAGCGCGTCTGGCATCGCGATAATACCAAGGAAAGCCGGTCAATCGCGACGCCGGCGGCGCTGCGCTGCTACACTCGCGAGAATCCCTTTCGTCCGCTGCCAAGCAGTAATGACTTGCCCGCTGGCTGGCAGGTCGATTTGGCAACGCCGGATGATGCCCAGGCCGTCATTGAGACCGTCTACCCAGGCTTGATCGCGGATTGGGCCGCGGCCTCAGCCGGGCGGCTCGCGCCCGAGCCCCTGGAAGCGGTCAGCAAGCGGCAGGCAGGCATGTTCAAGGGCATTCATAAACTTTCGAGCGCTGTCATCAAGAAGACACTCGACAAGGTTTGCGGCAGGTGCATCCGTCAGCCCTCCTGGCGGCCGGATCTGACCGCGGCTGACAAGCGGCTGCCCTGCCGCTCCGCCTGCAATTTGTGGCTCTCGACGGCGCGCTATTCAGGAGAGGCTCGATGAGAATCGGAAAAGTATATCTGGTCGGCGCGGGCCCGGGCGATCCGGACCTGATCACCCGCAAGGGTTTACGCTTGCTGCGGCGAGCCGATGTCGTGATTTACGACCGGCTCATCCCGCCGGCGCTGCTGGAAGAGACGCGAAGCGATGCCGAACTCATCTACGTCGGCAAGCAGCCGACTCGCCACCGGCTCTCGCAGGAGCGCATCAACCAGCTACTGGTCGACCGCGCCTTGAAGGGCGACGAGGTCCTTCGCTTGAAAGGCGGCGACCCGCTGGTCTTCGGGCGCGGCGGCGAAGAGGCGCTAGCTTGCCGCGATTACGGCATCGCCTTCGAGATCGTGCCTGGCGTGTCCAGTTCATACGCCGTACCCGCTTATGCCGGCATCCCCTTGACGCAGCGCCATATAAGCAGCGCCTTCACCGTGATCACCGGTCATGAATCGCCGGACAAAAGCGAGAGCGCTATCAACTATCAAGCCCTGGCCCAACTCGGCGGCACAATCGTGATCCTGATGGGCGTGAAGCAACTGCGGTCCATCACGCGGCGACTCATCGCCAATGGGCTGGCTGGGGATACACCCGCCGCCGTCATCGAATGGGGCACGCTGCCGCGCCAACGGACCTATATCGGGACGGCCGCGGCAATCGCTGACATCGCGGAAGAGCAGGCGATCAAGCCGCCGGCCATTACGATCATCGGCGAAGTCGTGCGTCTGCGCGAAGAAGGGGTAGCTTGGTTTGACCTGCTGCCAATAACCGAAATCGAATCCCGGATTGGCGTGGCGACCTGGTAACTGGACGCGCCGCGAACACTCGGAGAAATCAGAATAGGCTTTCTGAAAGGATGAACAAAACATGACGAGTTGGAAAGAACTGCTCAAGGAAAAGATTCCCGCCGAGATGGGCAATCTCATCGATATTTACGAAGCGCAAATGGAATTGCGCAAGCAAGGCAAACTGGACGAGAAAGTCTTCGCCGAAGCCCGCTTGCGTAAAGGCGTCTATGGCCAGCGTTATGACAATGGCCAGCGCCATGACGGCGTCCGCACGCGCGAACTGCTCTATCCCTCCGATGAGATCGTCAAGGGACCGGACACGCTCTGGGACGCGCCAGGCATGCAACGCATCAAGATTCCCTACGGTGGCTTGACCGCCGAACAGCTTGAGGTGCTGTCTGAGCTGGCGGACGAATACTCCGATGGCATCCTGCACATCACCACCCGGCAGGATATTCAGTTGCACTATGTCCACATCGACGACACGCCGGACTTGATGCGGCGGCTGGCGGCCATCGGCATCACCACCCAGGAAGCCTGCGGCAATTCCGTGCGCAATATCACCGCTTGCACGCTGGCGGGCGTCTGCCATGACGAGCTCTTTGACGTCAGCCCCTACGCCGATGCCATGACACAATTCCTGCTCGGGCATGACGATGTGCAGGACTTCGGGCGCAAGTTCAAAGTCGCCTTCTCCGGTTGCGCTGGCCACGCTTGCGGCCTGGTCAAGATGCACGATCTCGGTTTGCTGGCGCAGACGCGGGAAATCGATGGCGAGACCGTGCGCGGCTTCACCGTCTTCGTCGGCGGCGGCTTGGGCACGGTGCCGCATCAAGCCAAGGTCCTGGCCGATTTCTGCACCGAAGAGCAACTTCTGCCTTTGACGCAAGCGATCGCGCGCGTCTTCGCCCGGCTCGGCGAAAAGAAGAATCGCAACCGCGCTCGCCTGAAATTCCTGGTCGCCAAACTCGGCATCGACGAATTTCGCCAGTTGGTGCAAGAAGAACTCGAAATCGTGCCGCCCGATCCCCGCCACACCGATTACATCGACGGCGTCAGCGATTTTGTCAACGCGCCGGCCAAAGCTGGTATGGCGCTGAATGGCGCGGCGCTGCCCGCTGGCTTCGCCGAGTGGTATCGCAGCAACGTCTACAAGCAGGTCCAGCCCGGCTACAGCACCATCACGCTGAATACGCCATTGGGCGACTTCACGTCCGAGCAAGGCTTTGCGCTGGCTGATATCGCTCGCAAATATGTCGGCGACAATATCCGCCTCTCGGTCGAGCAAAATGTCGTGCTGCGCTGGGTGGCCGATGCCGACCTGCCCGCCATCTACCGCGACCTCTGCGCCATCGGCCTGGGTGATGCCAACGCCGGCACCATCGTCGATATCACCACCTGCCCCGGCACCGACACCTGCAAGCTTGGCATCGCCTCCTCGCGAGGCTTGACCGCCGAACTGCGCACGCGCTTGCTCGAGCGCATCAACCTGCTGCCCGATGCCGTCCGCGATCTCAAGATCAAGGTGAGCGGCTGCTTCAATTCCTGCGGCCAGCATCACGTCGCCGATATCGGCTTCTTCGGCAACAGCCGGCGCTCCGGCAATCACAAGATGCCGCACTTCCAGGTCGTGCTCGGCGGGCAATGGCAGGAGAATGCCGGCAGCTACGGGCTGGCTTGCGGCGCCGTGCCGGCCAAATGCGTGCCCGATGTCCTCGAAGCCTTAACCGAACGTTATGTCGCCGAACGCGCCGAGGGCGAAAACTTCCAGGCCTGGGTCAAAGAACTCGGGCGCAAGGAGATCAAAGCGATGCTGCAGCCTTTCACCAAGCTGCCCAGCTTCGAAGAAAAGCCCAACTACTTCAGCGATTGGGGCGATTCGCGCGTCTACACCATCGACGACATCGGCGTCGGCGAATGCGCCGGCGAGGTGGTGTCGCTCTTCTCGATGGAGATCTCCAAAGCCGAGTCGACCCACTTCGAGGCGCTGCTGGCGCTGGACGATGGCGATTATGCCCTGGCGGATGAGAATGCCTACAAGGCGATGGTGCTGGCCGCCCGCGCCCTGGTGCGGACGAAGTACCTGGACGTCGGCGATGACTATAACAACATCGTGGGCGAATTCCGCTCGCGCTTCTACGATACCGAATTGATCTACGATCGCTTCGCCAAAGGCAAATTCGCCCGCTATCTATTCAAACGGCACGCGGAGGTCCCGGCGCGGATAGACCAGGACTACGCCCACCAAATCATTGACGAGACGCAGCTCTTCATCGAAAACGTGCACACTGCCGAACAGCGAATCAATGGCGTCATCGTCGGCTAGCGGATTCGTAGAGACGGCGCGCGCGATGGAATATGTCGGGGTGAACCACTGAGTCGCCCGCAAGCAAATCGTAGGGGCGATCCTTGGGTCGCCCGCGTTCAGATGGTGTAGGGGCGATTCTGTGGATCACCCGCGTTCAGATGGTGTAGGGGCGATTCTGTGGATCGCCCGCGTTCAGATGGTGTAGGGGCGACCTATCAGGTCGCCCGCTAACGAAGTGTGAGGAACCCATGACAATCGTACCAAAACGGCTTGGCGTCAAATTCAGCTTGAAGCAAAGTCCGCCCCTGCAGCCGGCCGATATTGTGCCGATCTTCCAGCGCTGGATCCAGGAGCACCGGGTCGAAGGCATGCTCATCGATGTTATCGACTACAAGCACGTGCCTGACGGTCCCGGCATCGTCCTCATCGCCGATGAAGCCGATTACGCCTATGACTTTGGCTACGGCGAGGTCGGCTTGCATTATGTGCGCAAGCGCGACTTGCCCGCTGACTTCGCCGCCGCTCTCAAGCTTGTGTTCCATTGCGCAATGCTGGGCGCCCAAGCACTGCAAGCGGAAGCGCCCGACGACCTGGTCTTCGACTACAGCGCAGTAAAAATCAACTTCCTCGACCGCATGAATTACCCCAACGAACCGGAGGTCTTTGACGAGATCCGAGAGGGGCTAACGGCGATACTATCTGATATCTACGGCGCGCCGGCGGGCCTTTCGCGCGTCCATGACGACCGGCGCCGCCTCTTCTCCGTGCGCGCTGAAGTAGCGGCCGAGACAATCGACCTGGAAGATATCGGCGCTCGACTGCAAGAGAGCCGGCAGCGGGTCTAGCGGGTACAGGGACAATCGCAAATCGCTTCAGCCGACCTGCCCGTGCAACGATCGGTCACTTCGGGTATATTTCTAGTCGTGATTTTCGCTGACTGGAGAAAGCCGACGCATGACCGCCTACGATTTCGACGAGATTATCGACCGCACAGGACACCACAGCGCCAAGTGGGGCGCGGTCGCCGGCGACTGCCTGCCGATGTGGGTGGCGGATATGGATTTCCGTTCGCCGCCTTCCGCCATCAAGGCCATGATCGAGCGCGCCGAGCATGGTGTTTTCGGTTATACGCTCGATCCGCCCCAGCTCAAGGAAGCGATCGTCGAGCGCATGGAAAGGCTGTACAACTGGCAGATCAGGCCGGAAGATGTGCTCTTTTCGCCGGGCCTGGTATTGGCGCTCTGCGCGACTTGCAGCGGCTTCGGCGGACCCGGCGACACAGTGCTGATTCAGACGCCGGTCTACGGCTCCTTCTTCAAGGCAGTCCGGGCAAACCATAAATTCCCCGCCAATATCAATATGGAATACATCGCCGATGATGCCCACTCTTTCCATTACGAGAATGATTACGATGAGTTTGAACTGGTAGCGCGCGATCCGAAGACATCGATTCACCTGCAATGCAATCCGCAGAACCCGGCCGGCTTCATCTATTCCCGCGCCGAGTTGGAGCGCATTGGCGAAATCTGCCTGAAACACAACGTGCTCATCGTCGCTGATGAGATTCATTCCGACTTGATCCTCGAGGGCAAGCATATCCCAATTGCCACCCTCGATGAAGAGATCGCCCAAAACACCATCACAATGATCGCGCCCAGCAAGACCTATAATCTGGCGGGCATGGCCTGTTCCGTTCTGATCGCGCAGAACAAGGAGATTCGCGAGACGATGGCGGCCGCCCTTCAGGGGATCAGCGCGCACGTCAATATCATGGGTTACGAAGCGGCTTACGGCGCTTACGCCGGCGGTGATGAATGGCTGCGGCAGCTCCTGATCTATCTCAAGGACAATCGAGATTACGCCCTCGCCTACATCCGCGAACATATGCCGCTAATCAAGACCACCGTACCGGATTCGACCTACCTGCTCTGGATGGACATGCGCGACTTGCCCATCGATGGCGATGCGACCGCATTCTGCCGAGAGACAGCCGGCGTCGCGCCCAGCCCGGGCGAGTTCTTCGGCGAGGCGGGCAAGGGCTTCGTCCGGCTGAATTTCGGCTGTCCGCGCGCCATGCTTGAGCGTGGATTGGAACGGCTGAAAGCGGCTGTCGACGAATTAGCGCTAAAGGTGTAGCTAGTCATGCCCCGACCATTTCTTATCGATACCGATGCCGGCTCGGATGATGCTGTTGCCATCGTCATGGCCCTGCGGCACAACGAGGTGGATGTCCGCGCGATCACGGTCGTCGCCGGGAATGTGCCGCTCGATCAAGGCCTGATCAACTCCCTGTATTTCACTGAACTCTGCGAAGCCGATACGCCCGTCTATGCCGGCGCCGATCGCCCGCTGCTGCGCGAATATGTCTCCGCTGATTGGTTCCATGGCGCCGATGGGCTGGGCGACTGGGGCGATCGCTACAAGCCGCGTCGCGCGCAAGCGGCATCACAGCACGCGGTTGACGCCATCATCGAGGCCGCCCGCGCCACAAGTGACCTCGTCATCGTCACCCTGGGACCGCTGACCAATCTGGCGCTGGCCCTGCGCAAAGCGCCCGATATCGCCGGCAAGATAAACCGCTGCGTGGTGATGGGCGGGGCCGCCTGCACCAACGGCAACGTCACCCCGGCGGCAGAATACAATATCTGGTGCGATCCGGAAGCGGCGCGTATCGTTTTCCGCTCCGGCATGCCGCTGGAGATGGTCGGCTGGGAATTCAGCCAGGGAGAGTTCGTCCTCTCGCTTGACGATATCGAGGCGGCGCGCCAAATCAATACAACTTTCGCCGAATTCGCCATCGACTCGAACATCAAGGGCATGCGCGGCTATGAGATACAAACCGGCGAAGTCGGCATTTCCCTGCCGGATGGCGTGGCGATGGCGGTGGCGATCGACCCGTCCATCTGCACCGTCAGCAGCCAACATTACATCGATGTCGAATGCGACAGCGAACTCACGCGCGGCATGACCGTCGTCGACAAGCTCAACCTGGCCGACGATGTGCGCAATGCCGCCGTCTGGCGCGAGGTGATGGCGAATCCGGTTAAGCCCTCGGTCTGCTGGGCGCTGGATGCCGCGCGTTGGAAAGATCTGCTGTTTCAGTTGCTGCGCTGAGAATACCGCAACCGGTTTGCCCCCTGCCGCGTAATTATCCTTGAGTAAGAACCGCGTTACTCGCGAGGCGTCACCCGCCCATTTGACTTGTAGGGGCAACTCTGTGAGTCGCCCGAATCGACCTGCCTAACGCGCGTCGCGCGACCTAAACGGAACTGCCTTGTATGGCCAAATCTCAAATGGAGCAATAGACATGGACAACTATCCGGAGAAACCGAAGAATCAACGCGATTGGGTCGAGGAAATGGAAGTGGCCGGCAATGAGCTGGTCGAGCGGGTCAAGAGCCTGGTGGCTGAGGGCAACGTCCGCCGTCTGATCATCCGCAACGCCAACGACGAGGTGCTGATGGAAGTCCCGTTGACGCCGGCGGTGGTTGTCGGCGGCGTCGCCACGGTAGTCAGCCCCGTGTTGGCGGCGCTGGGCGCGCTGGCCGCTTTGATCGCGCGGCTCAAAATCGAGATCGTGCGGGTCGAGACGATCGACGACGATGCCGAGACCATCGAAATCTCCGGCGCTGATGTGACCAACATCACCCCGGAAGATTAACCTGCTTCATACTCTTGCCTGACCTCAACAAGGCAGCCGCAGGGGCGGCATTGTATGTCGCCCGCATCTTCCCCGCCTAGAAGGTGTACCCGGTGGTTGATTTCCCAATACGAGAACATATAGTCGCCTATTGCCGGCCAAAATCTGCTACCCTAAAGGCATGATCCGCTCCATCTCAACCCGCCGCCCGGAACCATCGGAGAATTATCATTTTATGAGAGAAAAAAGTTTGCCCCCTATCGATAATCAATTATCAATAACTCGCTCCCCGCGCCGGGCTCAACCCCCTGCCCCGCGCCATGGCTGGGCTACAGCGCGCCTGCCGCGCTGCCCGACGCTGCTGCGATGAAGAATATTCGCATCCCGCTTATGATAATTATCACAAGGAGGCGCCAAAATCACCGTGCGCCGATGCGCGACCGGTCAAGTCCTTTGATCGAAAGTCAGAACTATCGCCTCTGGCGGAATTTGCGATATACTATGGGGCGATAGTCTATGCGCGCATCAGGCCGTTTTCCCTGTCAATTGGACTGCCAGCGCCCATCCACACAAACGAGGTAAGCCATGATTGTTAGCGTCTTACAAGAAAACCTGGCGAAGAGCCTGAACATCGTCGCCAAAGCGGTGGACAGCAATCCCCCTTTGCCCGTGCTCGCCAATGTGCTGCTGGAAACGGAAGATTCTCGCCTGAAGATCTCGGCCACCAACCTCGAGTTGAGCATCACGATGTGGATCGGCGCCAAGGTCGAGCAGAGCGGCAGCATCACGCTGCCCGCCCGCACCTTCAGCGAACTGGTCAGCAGCTTGTCGCGCGAGCGCGTTGACATGCGCCTGGACGCCGCCACGCACACAGTGCACCTGCGCTGTGGTGTGCAGACCTCGAATATCCGCGGCATCGACGCCGATGAGTTCCCGCCGATCAATCACAATGAAAGCGCCGACCTGCACCTCGAAGGCGAAGCGCTGATCGAAATGATTAACCAGACCGCTTTCGCAGCCGCCCGCGAGCAGAACCGCCCGATTCTCACCGGCGTCTACGTGCAGTTGGATGGGCAGAAGCTGACGATGGCGGCGGCCGATGGCTATCGCCTGGCGGTGCGAACCGCTGATATCAGCGAAAGCTTCAGCGAGAAACGGGATATGGTCATCCCGGCGCGGACGATGAGCGAGATCGCCCGCATTGCCGAACATGATCAAGAGGTCGGCATCGCCCTGCCATCGCAGCGCAACAGCGTCACCATCTTCGCGCCCAACGTGCTCATTTCTTCGCAGCTGCTTGAAGGGCGTTTCCCCGATTTCGCCTCGATCATCCCGCGCTCCTTCGTCACCTCGACCGTGCTCTATACGCAGGACCTGCTGGTCGTTTGCCAGCGCGCCGAGATCTTCGCCCGCGATAATGCCAACAGCGCCAACCTAAGCGTCAAGCCGGCGCAGAACCCGGGCGAGCCGGCCGAAGTGCTGATCGTCGGCAAGAGCGCCGAGCGCGGCGATAGCGAAGGCATGCTGGACGCCACCGCCGAGGGCGAACCCCTGGATATCTCCTTCAACATCCGCTACCTCATTGATGTGCTGCGGGTCATCAAAGAGGAGCGCGTTGTCTTCCAAAGCAACGGGCCGGAAAACCCGGGCGTGCTCAAGCCGGAGAATCGAGAAGACTTCGTCCACGTCATCATGCCGATGAGCAAGTGACATCCGTTACCGCTACCCTTCCACGCTGAACGGAAAACGCTCATGATCGCACCGCCAAATTCCCGCCGCGTCCGCCCCGATATGCCCCACTACGGCGTCATGCCGGACCAGGTTGATGCCATGTTGAGCTGGGACTGGGTCGACCGGCACATGCATGAAGCGCGCAATTACTGGGTATGCACCGTGCGTGAAGACGGCCGTCCGCACAGCGCGCCCGTCTGGGGCGCCTGGATTGACGGCGTCCTTTACTTCGGCACCGATGCCAATTCGGTCAAAGCGCGCAATATTACGCGGGACAACCGCGTCGTCATTCATCTCGACAGCGGCGACGAGACCGTGATCCTCGAAGGCAAGCTGGTCAAAGCGCAGGTATCAGCGTCGCTGCAAAAGAGGATCGGCGACCGCTATGTCGAGAAATACACGCTGGACCCGGAACTCGAAGAGTCGGACGCCTTGCTATTCCGCCTGATCCCGCGGAAAGTCATGGCTTGGCTGGAGAGCGACTATCCCGCGACCGCCACTTCCTGGCTGTTTGATGTCTGAGGTTTGAACTGGGCCAGGCCGCGTTTGCCGTTGACGCGCCACTGCGGGTCATCCTGGTCGAGTTGCGCCGCTGTTTCCGCCGTCGGCAAGCCGACTACCGGGTCGCTCTTGAGCGTACGCAGGCAAAGCACCGGCGTATTGAGGTAGCGCAGGACCTCGGTGAAGGGCGTATGCGCGGGCCAGATGGCGTCGCCCGCCACACGGCGATAATTGGCATCGCCCTTGACAATCACCAACCGGGCATCCGCGAAGGAATCATGAATGTCGGACGGCAGATCCCACAGAAATCGGCTGCTGTTCCAATAGGGATGCGGCAAGAAGCGCAGGCGCTCGGCACTCCAGGCGCGGTAGAGGCGGTCGGCCAGCTCAGGCGAACGACGCTTCATTTCCGTCAGCATCAGCCAGACATCCGCTGGCGTGGCATCGCTGACAAAGGTCGGATGCCACTTCAGACAGAGGTCGACGCGCTCGACGACATGCCGCAGCAGCGCATCCGCCAGGACAAGGTCCATCGCCAACTCGGAACCGGCGTTATCGGCAATGATGTGGACGCGGCCGCTTAGCGCTACGCTGTCTTCCGCCGATGCGCAAAGCGCGACAAACAAAGCATCGCGATCATCCACCAGCCAGTCCTCCGGGCTGATGTCGGTGCCTTGTTCCAGCGAGGCGGCGTAGCTCAAGTCGATGCGGTTCGCCCAGAGGTCGAAGGCGACCGCTCGGCGCAATTCGTCGACCGCAGAGTCGGCCGGCGACAGGGCTTGCTTGACGAGCTGCCAAAGCGCGTCGCTGCGCAATTCTTCCTGTTTCTTGGGCAGGAAGGGGTCGCGCCCTGTTTCATGCCAACGGACAGCTTCAACGAGACAACGATAGGCGTAGGTCTCGGCAAAGAACCACTCAGCATTGTGCCAGGTCAGCGCGCCGTCAACGATAGCGCGCTGTTCTTCCATGGCGCGTGACCATTCAACATGATCGGGCGCGGACGCTATATCGAGACGGCGAATCTCGGCGCCAGCAGCAATTTCCTCACGCAAGCCTGCCAGGCGGCGTTTGATGCTCGCCGGATAATCGGGGTTGAGCGCAACCGTCTCATCAATGATCGCGGGCAAGCGGACGCGCATCGTGTTGTTGGCGAAGGCATTGCTGTGATCGGTGCGGATCGGCAGCGGCCTGTCAAGTGATCGCATCGGGCGCCTATTCCGTGTCGATGGCGGGCTCAAGCGCCGCGATAGATGGTGACGTAACGCCGCGGTTCATCGCCGACGCTGGCGGATTGCATGCGCGCCTGGCGGGCAAGCTGATGTTGCCGCTTGCGAATCTGAGACGCCTGCGGTTTCAGGTTGATATAGTCCTCGCCGGCGCGAATCCGATTGATTGCTTGTTCCGCTTCCCATAGCCCCTCGCCAAAGGGATCGGCATCGTCGCGCCCGTTCAATCGAAAGAGATCAACCAGGAAGTTTTCCATTTGCGTCACAGTATTCGCCCGCAGGACGTATATCGACAAACCGCGCTTTTCACCGTCGGTAATCAGTCGCGGACGCCGCCGATAATGTGTCTTCAAGGTGACGATCGCTTCCGCGTCGCCGAAATCATCGGTGAGGATTAGCGGCACCGACAGGCGCCGAGCGGCTTGCTCCAGGCGATTGCGGGCGACGCCATAGGCATAGACGCTGATGGGACGCAAGTCGCGCCTGTTCTGCTGGGCGGCATCCTCTTTCATTTCGCTGCGCGTCTGTCCATTTTCGCGGTTGCCGCGTACGACATGCGCGGCGCCCGAGCGACGCAGATTTTGCGCGCCTTGACGCGAGGGCGCTGAGCGCGCGTCCGCTTCTTGGACAAAGTCGCTGATGTGGATGGCGCCGCTCTGGTCGCGTTCGCGCAATTCCGCCGGCAAGGGACGGTTGCGCAGCATGGCGTCCACCGCCGAGGCGACATCGGGATGCACCACTAGGCGATCGCGGGCCTGGATTTCGATCATGATGTCGAAGGTAGGCGCCGTCCGCCGTTCCAATACAACCTTCTGCGTACCCCGCCGCCGCGCCTCATCATCAGACAAGGTCACCGATTCGATGCCGCCGATCAAGTCGGAAAGGGTCGGATTGAGCATCAGGTTTTCCAGCGTATTGCCGTGCGCCGTGCCGATAAGCTGGACGCCGCGTTCCGCGATCGTGCGCGCCGCCATCGCTTCCAACTCGCGGCCTATTTCATCAATGACAATCACTTCCGGATTGTGGTTTTCGACCGCCTCGATCATAACCTCATGCTGGCGATCCGGCTGGGAGACTTGCATGCGCCGCGCCTTGCCGACCGCCTCATGCGGGATATCGCCATCGCCGCCGATTTCGTTCGATGTATCGACGATGACCACGCGCTTGTCACGCGAGCGCACACGCGCCGCCTCCCGCAGCAAGGTCGTTTTGCCGACGCCCGGCGGGCCAACAATGAGGACGCTCTGTCCGGACTCGATCAAATCGGCGATGATATCGATCGTGCCGTAGACCGCCCGGCCTATGCGGACCGTCAAGCCGACGATTTTGCCGCGGCGGTTGCGGATCGCCGAGATGCGGTGCAGGGACCGCTCAATGCCGGCGCGATTGTCGTCATCAAAGTCGCCCAGTTCAGCAACCAGTTGCTGAAGGTCCTCCTCCCTCACCTCTTGGTCAGAGAGTCGATATTCACCGTGGATGTAGCGGGCGGTCGGGATTCTTCCCAGGTCGAGCACAATTTCAAGCAGTTTGCTCGTATCACCGTATTTGTCTATCGCATCGCGAATTCTCTGTGGCAGTACACTTCTCAGAATGTCGAAATCGTCCGTTATGCGTTTGTCCATAAATTCAGGTGTTGTCCTCCTAAATCACAGATGTTGAAATCGCGCCTGTTTCTTACCTTAGGGACAGGCGGCTGAATCTCTCTCGATTCGTGTTTCCTATGGAGTCTTGTCCGGCCAGCTGCAACGTGGCCGCCGGCTTTTGACCGCCCCTCGCGCTTAACTGGAGCCGGTCAAATGACGCCTGCCGGACGCCGGCGGTCAGGTGCTTGACCATGACGGCCTGTTCCAGCCAGGGGCTGAAGCCGAGGTCGCGCATGGCGTTTTCCAGCCAGCCTTGATAGCCGCGCACGCAGATATATACCGGCAGCTTGCGGCAGCGGTCGATCTTCATGAGGGCGGCGGCGATAATATCGGCCGCTTCGCTCAGCACTTCGGGATGCACATAGGGCATCAGATAGACGCCGTGCCGGCCCTCCGAATAGGCGAGGTAGGCTTCCACCTGGCCCTCTTTGCGGAAGAGCAAGCCGGTCATTTCCGCTGAGGGCGCCATCACCGATTGGAGGATGCGCGGGATCGTGCAGCCCAGGAGCGCGGATATGCCCAGTTCATCGCTGGCGGTCTCGGCAGCAATGGCTATATCAGGCGCCGCGAATCCGGGCCCCAGCGGATCCCGCTGCCAGATCACCTGCCGGCTGTATACCGCGTAGCCGGCGCGCCGCATCGTCTCGAACAGGCGATGACTCAATTCGATTTCACCAACGAGCGTATGCGCGTCATTCCGGCCCGCCTGCTCCGCCATCGCGTCCAACATGTGCAGCCAGATCGTATCGTCTTCGTCGTCCCCGAGCGTCGGCGCTAGGTAAACGAGATGCGCATTGGCGTCGCCCTGGCGATGGCGGAACTGGCCAACAACATCCTTGTCGTCGATATGCCCCAGGAGAGAGTGCAAGCCCCGGGGAAAGACAATGCTCGATAGCAAGGCGCTGTTTTGCCCGCGCGCGTCTTCGATCAAGCCCAATTCGCTATCCAGGACGATGGCGTTCTGCTTCAGACGCAGCATCACAGGAAGGTCACGCAGTTTCAGCACATGGGTATCGGTCTGGCTGGCCATGCTATTTCTCGGCTGGACATGCCCGGCGGATGAGAATACAAATCAATTGTATCATTTTCCGTCAAGGCATAACAGCGATTCGAACGACTGCCCAGGGCAATCGCTCCAAATTAATTCTTGGCGCAGAATACATCAATGGTCGCGCAGGGCGCGTAGACACAGCCCGCCGGCACAGAGATTTGCTATTTGCCAGCGAATTTATCATGCAGTCAGCCTACAGCCATTCCCAGAGGGTATTTGTTTTCAGTTTGTTTATTGTCCAAAACGGACAAAGTCGGACAATAAAAAACTTTTTTCGGACAATAGACCGGGTTTTCTGGGCGAAACGGAGAAAAGGCAGGCGGCTGTTGGTATGATTTTGGTATGTCGTCGCAGCGGCGCAACTGCCGCCATACTGGCGGCATTCGCCCTTGAAATGCCTCTGGCTGTCTCCCCTACACCCCGCAAGTCTATCGACGCGGTAGGGATACAGACCGTGTTTTCGGCGTAGAGCATGGGTTGGGCGTTGCGATTGAGAGCTTGCGATAATTGATCCATAAGGAGAGTGCATCATGATATTGAGTAGAAGAAAAGAACGAATGTTCGCAGTTTTTTCGAGGTCGCCGAAAAGTGATTTCGGGCGTCGCTCAGGTCACGCAGGGCGCGTAGGTCACGTAGGTCACGTAGACATTGACCTTCGACACAGCGCGCCGACATTGCCCCTCGGCGCGCTCGGCGGCGAAATTGAGTTTGAAACTTGTCTTGGCGGCGGATGTCAATTTTGAGGCGATTGCCCTGAACGACGGCATAGAGTGACCTTTACCAAAACGCGACGCCGCAAGTATTATTATCCTCACTGTCAATAACAGCGAGCAGATGCTAATGGAAACATTGCGCGTTGCCTTCCTGGGCACAGGCCGGATATCCGACTTGCATGCCCTCGCCTATCTCGATGACGAGCGAGCCGATATCGTAGCGGTATGCGATAGAAGCATCGACCTCGCTCGGGCGCGCGGGCGCCGTTGGGGCGTGGCGGAAAATCATATCTTCAGCGACTATCATGAAATGCTGGCAGCGCCGGATATTGACCTGGTGGAGATTCTGCTGCCGCATCACTTGCATCATCAAGCGACGCTGGACGCGATCGCCGCCGGCAAACATGTGTCGGTGCAGAAACCGATGGCGCTCACTGTCGCGCAGGCGGATGAGATGGTGACCGCCGCCAGCGCGGCCGGCCTCAGCTTAAAAGTCTATGAGAACTTTATCTTCTACCCGCCGGTGCAACGGGCCAAAGCCTTGATCGACGACGGCGAAATCGGCGACCCGCTTACGATTCGCATCAAGAGCAATTCCGGCATCAGCCCGACAGAATGGGAGGTGCCGACTTCGGCGCTGGCCTGGCGGCTGAACCCGGAAGAATGCGGCGGCGGCCCGCTGGTCTTTGATGACGGGCATCACAAATTTGCCCTGGGCTGGCATTTCATGGGCATGGCGGAGGAAGTGCATGCCTGGATCGGCAGCACCGAGACCGCCCCGGGCATGTTCCTTGACGCGCCATCGATTGTGTCCTGGAAATTCCCGGGCAATCGTTACGGCTCTTTGGAAGCGGTATATTCGCCGGGGTTGGTTCTGGATACAAGCCACTATGCCCAAGACGACCGCATCGAAATCACCGGCAGCAAGGGCGTGATCTGGGTGACGCGCGGCCACGGCAAGATGATGGATCTGCCGCCGGTGGTGCTGTATAAGGATCGGCAGACGCGCAGTTTCTCGGATATGCCGGTCGGCTGGGAGCATAGCTTCATCAATTCGACGCGGCAGATGATCGATGCCTTTTTCGCCGGCGACGCGCCGCAACTTACCGGCGAAGACGGCCGAGAGGTCCTGCGCTTCGCCTTGGCGGCGCAAGAATCGGCTCGGCTTGGTCAAGCGGTGAAACTGTGAAGCGCGGCGTGATTACTCGCGGACGCTGATCGCATCGCCTTCCATGCTGGTGATCGTCGCGAGCGCGCGAATCGGGACATCGTATTTTTCCAGCACGGCGGCGCGCCCGCCTTCAAAGGTCTTTTCCACGATGACGCCGACGCCGACCAGATTGGCGCCAGCGCTGGCGACGATGCGCGCGAGAGCCAGCAGCGTTTTGCCGGTCGCCAGGAAGTCGTCGATGATCAAGACATTCTCGCCGGCATGCAGGAATTCCGCCGAGACCAGAAGCAATGTCTCGCCGCCTTTGGTATGGCTCGGCGCCGTCTCCAAAAAGACTGGGCCGGACATGGTAATCGGTTTTTTCTTGCGGGCGTAAACCACCGGCACCTTCATCTCAATGGCGGTCATCAAGGCGGGCGCGATGCCCGAAATCTCGGCCGTCAGGATGCGGTCCACCGGAGTGCCGGCGAAGCGTTCGGCGAAGGCGACGCCCATCCCCGTCATCAACGTCGGGTCAAGCTGGTGGTTGATGATGCTATCAACCTTGAGGATGCCATCGCCAAGATTGATGCCTTCCGCGCGAATGCGTTCGATCAAAACTTTCATCGGTTATCTCCTGCGTCAAGCGCCTTTCAAGTGAGGGCGAGAAATGTCCGCCAAAGCATCCCGCCCACACAAGGCCCACACCCAGCCAGCACCGGAAAGCGCGCGAGAAATATCACCAACATCATGCCGATGATGAGCCTTGGCTCTTCTCTGGTCATCGCGGCTGTCGGCGTCCGCGCCGGCTGGAGCGCTAGCGTCCCGCCAGCACGCGCGTAATCTGCTCGAGGTGATCGAGGTCATGCAAGCCAACCTGCATCGCGGCATCGGTCATCGTGAAACTGTCGCGCTCCGGATGAACGCCGCCGCGCTCCCATTGCTCCGGCGAGAGCGCCGCAAAAAACTGGATGAAGCGCTGCCGCGATGCCCGCAAGGCATAATAGGCCTCTTGCAGGTTGTCCTGCTGATAAGCTCGCTCGATAGCCATCGCCTCGTGATCGTAGCCCGGCAGTTGCGGATGAGGCTCTTCCAGCATCATAACCGCGCGCTTGTAGAAGATCTCATCGAAGTCGCGCAGGTGGCAGAGGATCTCGATGATCGACCAGCCATCGTCGCCATCCCGCAGGGCGCGGGCTTCGTCAGCGGAGACGCCGCGAAGAATGTGACCGAGCGAGTCGCAAGTCAAGCGCATCATGGCTAGCTGGCGCTCGCGCACCTGTGGCCAGGTCGTCCTCAAATCTGTCATGGTATGTCTCTGTCCTTGGTCTAACCCACTTGTACCATTCTAGTTTGCCTTGCTCGTTGATGCTATATCCGGGCAGCGCAGTTCGCTCAGGCCAGTCCCCAGAGCATGATCTGATTATCGCCGCCGCCGCTGACCAGCATTGACCCGGTCGGGTTGAAATCCAGCGCCAGTACCGGACGGCTATGCCCATCGAGCAGGCGCAACTCTCGCCGGGATTGCGCGTCCCAAATGCGAATCATATTGTCGCGACCGCCGCTTGCCAGGGTGGTCCCATCCGGCGAGAAAGCCAGCGCATCAACCCCGCCGGCGTGGGCGGGGATGACGGGCGGTTTACTGCCGCTGTCATTCCAAAAGCGGATGGTCATATCTTTGCTGGCGGAAGCCAGGGCGCCCGAATGCGGCAGCCGGGCGATATCCCGCACCCAATCATCGTGTTCGCCGAGCGTGGTTGGTTTCGCGCCCGCGCGCGGATGCCAGCAGCGGACGCTGCGGTCGCGGCTGCCCGAGAAAAGGCGCTCGCCCGCCCGGTCAAATGCCAGCGCCGTCAATTCATCGTCGTGGCCCTCCAGGCGGCCACATGATTCGCCGCCGACAACCTCCCACAAACGAATGACGTCATCAGCGCCGCCGCTGGCGAGAATACGTCCGTCAGGCGAAAACGCGACCGCTTCAACCGAACCGGCATGTCCGTGTAATGTCTTGATTTCAAACTCATCCCAATCAGTCAGCGTCCAGATTTTGACTGTCGTATCGGCGCTGCCGGCGGCCAGGCACCCGCCATCCGGGCTGAAAGCGATATCTTTGATCGGGGCAGCGGACGCGGCCAGCCGAATAGCGGGAGCCCCGCCAAAACTCCCCCGATAGAGCGCGATGCCATCGCCGCCGGCGATCGCCAATAGATCTCCGCCGGGCGACCAGCGCACTTGCGATATCCAGCCAAAACGCGTCGTCGCCAGCCGGCGCAAGCGCGAAAGATTATCGCGGTTTATCCGCTCGTGTTTCACCATATCATTTTCCATTACTCAAAGCCGGCAACTGACCCCGGCGGATTGAGGCCACGGTACGCCAGCGCAAGTTCAAACATTATAATGGCGGCTGGTCACATAACACGAGAGACGCTATGAGCAGAATCGAAACGACGCTGAGCGAGATAAGACAACTTGAGCCGATCTGCGAGTTGACGATACCGGCCAACTTTCTCGATGAAAACAAGCATGTCAATGTCCAGTATTATCTGCATATCGTGGAGCGAGGCCTGGGGCAAGTATTTGAGAAAGTCGGGCTTGGCGAGGTCTACGCCGCAGCGGATAAATTTGGCAATTTCGCTTTGGAGCAGCATATTCGTTACTTCGCGGAACTGCTTGTTGAAGACCAGGTGAGGGTGTTTATCAGGCTGATCGCGCTCAGCGCCAAGCGGGCGTATTTCATGGGCTTTCTCGTCAATGAGTCGCGCCAGCAACTGGCCGCCATCGTTGAAGTCGTGATGATGAATGTGGACATGAGCGCGCGGCGAGGGACGCCTTTTCCCGCGGGGTCATACGCGCAACTCAAGGCGCTTCTAACACGGCACGAGCAACTGCCGTGGGAGGCGCCCGTCTGCGGCGTCATGCGCGCCTGATGAGTCAAGTATCTCGACAGAGATCGGTCTCTTCGTCTGCGAACCAGTGGGCATAAGCCGACTACTCTCGGCTGGTCCGCGCCCGGCCTGACAGTCGATCACAACTCGCGCGGATAAGATGTCAGGACATCAATGCCAGCTTCCGTGACCACTACATTGTCCTCAATCCGCACCCCGCCAACACCGGGCAGATAAACGCCCGGCTCGATCGTGAAGACCATGCCCGGCTCAAGCAACTGCGAATTGCCTTCGACAATATTGGGAAGCTCGTGCACGCTCAAGCCCAAGCCATGCCCCAGCCGATGAATGAAATACTCGCCCAGCCCCGCCTCTTCGATGACAGCCCGCGCCACCCGATCGACCGCTTCGCAGCTTACTCCCGGGCCCGCGAATTCACGGGCGGCTTTGTTGGCCTGGTAGACCGCTTCATACATCGCGCGCATCTGCGCGGTCGGCTCGCCCTGGCAGAATGTGCGCGTGATATCGGCCGGATAATCCTGATAGCGCGCGCCGAAGTCGATCAGAAGAAACTCGTTCTTGCCCCAGACGCGGTCGCCCGTATCGCCATGCGGCAAGCCAGATTTCTCGCCCGTTAGCGCCAACAGAAAGGCCAGACCCTGCGCGCCCCGCTCCAGCATTTCCGCGCCCAAGCGGTCTGCTATCTGTCGTTCGGTCATGCCCGGCCGCGCCCAGTTCATCGTTGCTTTTAGAGCCGCCTCGCTGATATCAATCGCCCGCTGCATATTGGCGATTTCTTCCGGCGCCTTGCGCGCGCGCAAGTTGAGAAACAGGTCGCCGATGTCCAGCGCATTTGCAGCGGACAGCCCCGCGCGTTCCAGCGCCAGCCATTCAAACAGGCGCAGCGTCTGCCCATCCAGCGCGCAACTGGTATTGCCGGGCAGCAGAGCCGAGACGGCCTCGCTGAAGGCGGCTTCATAACCGTCCTGGTCGGCCCAAAGGAAGCGGCGCGCCTCCAATTCCGGACGCGCTTCCAGCTTTGCCACTTCCAATTCGGGGATGATGAAGGACAGCCCTTGGTCATTGTAGAGGCCAAGTATAGGCCGTTCGGACAAGTGAAAGTGCAGCCCGGTGAAATAGACCATGTTTTCGCCCGGCACAAAAGCCACCAGGTCCGCCTCGCTGTTTTCGAGCAAAGTGTCAAGCCGCTTCAAATAATCGATCGCCACCGCCGCCTCCTTCTCGCAAGTGCCAGGAGTGTAGACCAAAGCGCCCCATTCGTCCACCAGAGTCGCGCTTGCCCAGGAACTAGCGCAAAGGAAATTAGCTTTGCCACAGAGTTCAATGAGTTAACTTGAGGACACGGAGAATTTAGCTTTTTCGACCTATTGTCAACATCTGCCAGCGCCCGAATATCGTCGCCTGCTATTTCGGGTGCAGTATGCTGTACTATGCTATAAACATGCAGAAACCGATGACTGGATGCGGCGGAGATAAAACGTAAATGCGCCTGGATTATCATCTTCTGGATGTTTTCACCGATCGGCAATTCGGCGGCAACCAGTTGGCGGTCTTTCTCGACCCGCCTCAGGACTTGTCCAAAGTCACGATGCAGCGGATCGCGCAGGAACTGAATCTGTCCGAAACGACCTTTCTCTTCCCGCCGGTGGGCAGCGCCAATGACTACAGACTGCGCATCTTCACGCCGGCAGCGGAGTTGCCCATGGCCGGGCATCCCACTGTTGGCACGGCCTTCGCCCTGGCGCGCCTCGGCCGGCTTGATGGTGCAAAGGGCGACGGCGCGATTGTCTTTGAAGAAGGCGTCGGCCCCATCGCCGTCACTATTGAAGCGGACGAAGACGGAGCGCCGCGTGACGTGTGGATGCGGCAGCCGATACCGCAATTCCATGACATCATTCACGATCGTCAAGGGATTGCGGACATGCTGTCTCTCGCTGAGGCTGACCTCTTGCCGGGCGCGCCGCTGCAAGTTGTTAGCAGCGGTCTGCCCTTCCTCTATGTGCCAGTCCGCTCGTTGGAAGCGGCCGGCAAAGCCCAGTTGAAATACGACAGGTGGCGCAGCGTACTGGCCGGCAGCGATGCGCAGAATATCTTCCTAATGACAACGGAGACCCTTCTCGCAAACGCAACCGCGCATAGCCGGATGTTCGCGCCGGCGCTCGGCGTCAGCGAAGACCCGGCCACCGGCTCTGCCAGCGGACCTCTTGGGGCGTATTTGCTGAAATATGGCTTGTCTGAGGCGGATGACATGATCAGCGAACAAGGGGTCGAAATGGGACGGCCGAGCATCATTCGCATACGGATAGAGCGCAACGGCGCCGCAATCACCGGCGTCGTGGTGGGCGGTCGCTGCGCCTATATGGGCTATGGCAGCCTGCTGATCGACTGAGCGTTTCATGCGGCGCTTTGTTCAAATCGCCGTTTGTGGCAGCCATGCGCCCTTGAGTTTGTACGTGAACAGGGCAGCCGCAATCGCTGCCGCCGAGGGGCTATGCTAAAATCAAACTGTCAGGAGACGGCGGGAAGGCATCTTGCGAAGCGCAGCCATCGACCATTTTGACGCGCGAGCGGTATTTCGTGGTTTGCTTGATGGCGCCGATTATCGCAACCGTGTGGCCGGGACTTGCATCTACCGTTGCCCGCGTTGCGATCATCGCATTCGCTTCCGCTGGCGCAGCTTCTACCAAGCCAATGGACGCTCCATTTTTCAGCGCCAATTGCAGCGCGTATTCGATGACCTGACGCCCGGCTTGCCCGCTGACGAACAGGGCTTTCTCGACTTTTACTGTCCCACCTGCGCGGCGCCGACTCGCATCGTGTTCAGCGCGCAGGATTACACCAAGATCGCCTACCACTTCGATATTTACGCCGCCTTGGTCGGTGAAGCGAAGCGGGTCAAATGAAGAATCTGCTGGCCACCTTGCACGACTGCGATCCGGGCATGCTGCCGGCTTTGGCGGAGGTCTGGGGCGTCGATAGCAAGAGCCTGTCCAATGACAATCTCATCCGGCGCCTGCAGGGCGCCATGCTGGATTCGACGAAAGTGGAAGCGGTATGGGACAAGCTTGACGAGCCGGCGCGGACGGCATTGCAATTGCTGGTCAGCAGCGCGCAGCAACGGATGAAGGTCGGGCAATTCGAGCGCTTTTACGGCGAGATCCGCAAACTGGGCCGGGCGCAGATCGCGCGGGACAAGCCGCATATCCAGGGCAATAGCCTGGCCGAAACGCTCTATTATCGCGGCTTCATCAGCGAAGGCTATGACAAAGTCGGGGACAACTTGCTCGGCTTCGTCTATATTCCCGCCGACCTCATCGAGGCGCTGCCACTGCACAAGACCAGCTATGTGAACCTGGAAGCCGCGTCCGAGCCGGCGGAAGAAGAATTGCCGCGCATCGGGCTGATTGACAATGTGGACGATATCCACCCGGCCGATACATCAATCGTCGACGACATGACGACTCTGCTCGCCTGGCTGCAAGTTAGCGAGGCGGCCATAGAAGACGAGCGCTTCGCGGAAGCGGCGACTGCCGCAATCAAGCGCTACCTGCTGAGGCCGGCGGAAACGCGGCTGGCTTTTATGCTGGCGCTGGGCATAAGCGCGGACCTCATCGGCGCGCAGGATGGCAAAGCCCAACCGCGTCGCGATGAAACGCGAAATTGGCTAAAAGCGACGCGCGCCGAACAAATCCGAAGCCTGGCGTCCGCCTGGCTGGAAAGCCAGATCTACCGCGATATGTGGCATATACCGGGCTTATACCCGGAAGATTCCGGCTGGGCCTACGATGCGGCAGCCGCGCGCAAAGCGGTCATTGAGCTATTCGGCGATCTGTTGCCGGAGCAGGGCTGGGTCTCCATCAACGATCTGATCGAGATCATCAAAGAGTTTGAGCCGGATTTTCAGCGGCTGGACGGCGATTACGACCGCTGGTATATCCGCAATGAAGCGGGCGAATACTTGAGCGGATTCGAAAGCTGGGACGCGGTAGAAGGCTCGCTGATCGAATTCTACATCGTGGGTCCGATGCACTGGCTGGGCCTGGTCGATGTCGGCGAGGATGTCATGCGCCTGACCGCCTACGGGCGCGCCTTCCTGCAACTCAGCGAATGGCCGCGGCAAGCCGAGCCGCGAACGAGGATCGAAGTGCGCAACGATGGCGCGCTGCTGGCATCCAGGCGCGTAGACCGCTTTGAGCGATTTCAACTGGCCCGCTTCGCCCATTGCAAAGCCGCCGGCGATCCCTACGTCTATACGATCGACGCGGCCAGCATCCAGCGGGCGGGCGCCCAAGGCATCACGGCACAGCATATCCACGGCTTCATCAGCCGGCAGTTGGATGGCAAGCCACTGCCCCTGCCTGTCGTAAAGCTCCTGCGCAATTGGCAAGATGGCGCCAAGACTTCCGTGACATTCGAGAACCTGATCGTCCTGCGCACGACATCGGAAGAGACGCTCGAAAAGATCTTCGCTATTCCGGCGTTACGCCGCTTTCTGGGCGCGCGCCTGGGACCAATGGCTTGCGTCGTGCGGGAAGATCAGTGGCAGGCGCTGCGCGCGAAACTCGGCGAGCACGCTATTGATGTCGATGTGTCGCGTCTGGAAGTCGCTGGCGATTAAGTGGCGGCCCTCAATTGTCCTTAATGCCGAGTTGATAAACCGCGCTTTTGCTCCAGCCGGCCGACTTGGATACGGTCCGCGCCGCCCGCGAAAGCGAGTCGCCGGCAGCGATCCGCTCCTTCAGAGCCGCCTGGACTTCCGCTTCGCTCCACTTAGCCGCTTCAGCATCGGCGCCGGCGATCACCAGCGTCACTTCGCCGCGCGGATTATCCGCCTGGAATAACGCGCTCAACTCGCCGGCCCGGCCGCGGTAAAACTGCTCGAACTTCTTGCTCAACTCGCGCGCGACGCAGACGCGCCTGCCCTCGCCCATGACCTCGACGATGAGCGAAAGAGTATCCGCAAGTCGGTAAGGACTTTCATAGGCGACGATCGTTTCGCAGCGCTCTTTGAGCGACTCCAACTGCGCGCGCAAGGCGGCGGCTTTTCGCGGCAGGAAGCCGACATACAGAAAGCGATCAGTCGCCAGGCCCGACCCAACCAGCGCCGTCGTCAGGGCTGAGGCGCCTGGCAGCGGCGCAACAGCGTAGCCGCGTTCAAGCGCGGCCGCGATCAGCTCGTAACCGGGGTCAGAGATGCCGGGAGTGCCGGCATCCGAAATCAGCGCGACATCGGCCGTTTCCAAAGCCGCGAAGATGACATCCAGCTTGGCAAGCTTGTTATGCTCGTGGTAGCTGGTCATCGGCGTATTGATGTCGAAATGCCTGGTCAGTACGCGCGACGTGCGGGTGTCCTCAGCCGCGATCAACGCGACCTCTTTCAAAATGCGCAAGGCGCGCAAGGTGATGTCCTCGAGGTTGCCGATCGGCGTTGGCACGATGTAAAGAGTACCCATGGGCTGCGTCAGGTCGGTATCGCCTGAGCGGGGAAGACGTGCGCCAGCGCTTCCGGCAGCACGCTCTTGAAGGCGGCCAAGCTGTGGCCGCTGCCTAGCTCAACAAATCGGTAGCGCAAGTCCGGGTCGTGCGACATGCGCCGCTCCAGTATGCCGCGCAGCGCCAGCGCCGGTTGATAGAAGCGCAGGTCCTGCTCATAACGCCCGACCGACTGGAAGATATGATTGGGCAGGATAGGCAAATCTCGGAAGCGCTGCGCAAAATCCTTGAGCAATTGCACCGCCGGCGCCCGTCCCAATGGCGGTGAAATCATGATGAGATGCCCGAAAATGGCCGGGTTCTTCAGCGCGGCATAGGCGGCGGCGATGGCGCCTTCCCCGAAGCCGCCCAGCCCAAGATCAAGCGGTTCGATACGGTGCTCCGCTTGCAAGAAGGGCAGCAGCTCCGCCGCTATCATGGCGTAATGCTTGTCATTGCCGACGTACTCGGCCAGACGATCCGACTGCGATCCGCTGGCGAGCATCGCAATAATGACGGGTTGCATCCGCCCATGCTTGATCAGCGCATCGGCGATATAAGGCGCCTCCAGGATGTTCATCGCCCATTGGCCATCCATCAATACCAGCAGGCGATACTCCAGCCCATCGTTGGCGTCATAACCCGGCGGCGTATAAACCCAAAGGCTGCGATTCTTGAAGCCAAGCTGGACCGAGCTAAAACGGTGGCGATAAACCCGTCCGCGGGGCACCGCCGCCATCGATTGCCAACTGGGAAACGGGCGCGCTCGCGGCATCTGCAAGACGGAGCTATCCACCTGGCTGGCGCGGATCGACAGGGCGTTGAGCGGGTCCGCCTGCCAGAATCTGCCAACACGATCCATCAAGTCAATCTCTTGCGCCAGCGGCGTACCCGGATCATCAACGGCGAACATATAATCCACCAGCGCATCCCGTTCGAAGTAGCGCTGAAAATACCAGAGCGAGGTGTCCTCGAGCCGCGCCATAGTCTCGAAGGGCGGGTCGCGATTGACGATGTCAATATTCAAAGCGACATTCTCCGCCGTCCAGGAATCATAGACGAAGGTCGCCTTGTCGCGTTCGACCCAAGGCCATTCATCATGCGTATTGAGCAATTCATCCACCAGACGCTGACGTTCGTTTTCCGGCGTCTGATAGATCTCGCACAGAAACTGGATGAATGAATCCCAGCGCGATCTGGCCAAACTCGCAAATCCTCAAGACAATCTGTCACAGGACTTTATTTTAGCACTGCCTAAGAGTATCGCGAAACCGCTGGGCGCCACCCCTCGCACTGGACAAAGGGTACAAATTGGCAACCGCGATCCGCGCTTTGCGGTATGATGATTTTGTATTGGCGCGCGGGTCGATTCTTACGGTTGCGCGTCAAAAATGACATTGCGCATGAGACACGGGTAAAGACGATGCCGACACGATACATCTACTCTTTCAGCGAGCCGCTCAATCCGGAAGAACTCCATCTACTTTTCCGGCAAACCAACTGGGCCGATACCCGCAGTCCGCTTGATATCCAGCTCATGCTGGATCGCAGCCAGATTACCCTCGGCGTCTGGGACGAAGACCATCTTATAGGCTTTGCCCGTGTCATCACCGATGATCTCTACCGCGCGGTGATCGATGATGTCGTGGTCGACCGCGCCTATCGCCACCAAGGCATCGCCTCTCAAATGCTTAAAAAGATCCTGAAGCGCACCGAGCACATAGAAGTCGTCATGCTTGATTGCGGCGAAGAACTGATCGGCTTCTACGATCAATTTGGTTTTAAGCCGAAGGATGGCGCTTCAATGCAATTGCGCAACACCCGCTAGCGGCAGCGTCGGCTCGCTCGATCACTGGCGGCTTAACACATCAGACGATATGCGTTATCATCGCCGCTCGCCCAAGCAATCGCTGCCTCGAGCGCAAAAGGGAGCAAATGAGCCTTTTCCAGTTCAACCCCTACATCGCGCCCTTCAAGCGGGAAGAAGCAGATAACGCGTTAGATGACGGGCGGGGCCCCTCACCCGATATGCCTTGCCATCGCTTGCAGAACAACGAAAATCCGCTGGGGCCATCGCCGGACGTCATTGAAGCTATAAACGCTGTCGCGCCCACCCTCTCATATTACCCCCAGTTCTCGGACATAGAGCTGCGCCGCGCCATCGTGGAAACGCTCGGGCGCGGGCTGACGCCGCAGCAGATCTTCACCGGCTGCAGCGGATTCGAAGCGCTGGAACTGATCATGCGCGCGGTCCTGATGCCGGGCGATGAAGTCATCCTGTCTTCCCCCACCTTTGCCGGCGCCTACAAAAAAGTATCCTTGCCGCTCGGCGCCAAAATCATTGATGTCCCGCTGGAGCCGGAGACCTTCCGCTATCGACCGGAGGCGGTGCTGGCCGCCATCAGCGAGCGGACCAAGCTGGTGATGATTTGTAATCCCAACAACCCGACCGGCACCTTGATCTCGGCGGACGCTATCGATCAGTTGATGCGCGGATTGCCCGATCACGTCCTGGTCCTGGCTGATGAGGTTTATCACCACTTCGTAGAAGACGACTTCCCCGATTCTCTGCGGTATGTCCTGGACGAGCGCAACATCGTGATCGTCCACAGCTTCTCGAAAGCTTACGGGCTGGCTGGCATGCGTCTGGGTTATGGCATCGCCCGGCCCGATATCGCGAACGCGATCGCCGGCTTGCATCGCGGCTTTCATCAGAACAAGCTGTCATTGGCGGCCGGCATCGCCGCCTGCCGCGATCAAGCGCATGTGCAGCGAGTTGTCGCCTGCCTCCGCGGCGAGGCGCGCTGGGTCTGCGCCGAATTCGACCGGCTCGATATCCGCTACTGGAAGCCGGCGGCGAACTTCATCCTTTTTGAGACGCGCCTGCCCGCCGACGCGCTGCAAGAAGAACTGCGAGACCGCGGCTTCCTCCTCCGCGGCCAGACGGGCAATGGCCTGCCTTACGCCATGCGCCTCAGCCTGGGAACGCGAGAGGCGAATAAGGCCTTCATCAACGCGCTTGAGGATATTCTGAATACGAGCCGATAGCCGCAAGACATCGCGGCGTCATCAGTCAAACTGTTGCTCGGTGCACTCGGCGGCGCAAGATTATTTCAAGCTATTGCCCTGCGGGCGCCAAACCCGTCATTGTTCTCAAGCGCTGCCTATGCTAGAATCGCGCGGCATTTCGCCATTTCGGCGCTATGCCAAAATAGCACACATCGGGACTCGCGGTGGGTGTTGTCCGCAAGGGCGGATTGTCACCGGAGGCTGAACGATGTGCGAGCATAAAACACCAAATATCCAAGGAGTATGGCAATGCCTTCAGCAGTAAGAATGCGGACTTTGCTCGAGACCGGTGTGCATTTCGGGCACCGCACCAACAAGTGGAATCCGAAGATGGATGAATTCATCTTCACCCAGCGCAACGGGATTCACATCATTGACCTGCAAATCACGCTCAGGAATCTCAACCAGTTTCACGACATGATCGCCAACCTGATCGCGGGCGGCGGGTCAGCGCTTTTCGTCGGCACCAAGCGCCAGGCGCAAGAGATTGTCCAGCGCGAAGCGGAGCGCTGCGGCATGGCCTACGTCAATTATCGCTGGCTCGGCGGGACGCTGACCAACTGGCAGACGATCCGCAGCCGCATCGACACGTTGAAACAATTGGAGCAGCGGCGGGACGCCGGCGAGTTTGATCGCCTGACCAAGAAAGAGGGTCTCGTCCTCCAGCGCAAGATATCCAAGCTGCAATTGCGCTTGGGCGGCATTCGCGAGATGAAGCGCATTCCTGATCTTCTGATTGTGGTGGATGCCGAACGGGAGTATACCGCGGTCAAGGAAGCCAATATCTTGAAGATTCCGGTTTTGGCGCTGGTCGATACCAATGCCAACCCCGATATGGTCGATCATATCTTGCCGGCCAATGACGACGCCATGCGCTCTATCCGCCTGCTGATCAGCGCGCTGGCGGATGCGGTGCTGGAAGGGCATAACCTGCGCCAGTCGGCCGGCGTGGAAGAAGAGGAAGAACAATTCCTCGCCGATGCCTACGAAGAGGAACTCGCTGACGAAGACTTGCTCGGTGAATCCACCTTGGCGAAGCTGCGCGATTCCAAGCTCTTCGGCGATGAAAACGCTGGCGAAGCTGATGCCGACGGCGACGGCGGCAAAGACGAATAAACTGTTGAGCTGCTTCCGATTCAGCTTTACGGAGACGAGGAGAGAGATGGCAGTAAAAGCAAAAGAGGTGAAAGCGCTGCGAGAAATCACAGGCGCCGGTCCGCTCGACTGCAAAAATGCGCTTGTGGAGCACGACGGCGACATCGACGCGGCGGCGGAATTCTTGCGGGAAAAGGCGCTGAAGGACGGCATCAAACTGCAAGGCAAAGGGCGTAGCGCCAACGAGGGCGTCATAGGCAATTACGTCCATTTTGACCAGCGACTGGCGGTCATCGTCGAAGTCAATTGCGAGACCGACTTCGTCGCCGCCACCGATCAATTCAAGGCCTTCGCCAAAGATATCGCCATGCACATCGCCAATATGAATCCGCAATATGTCAAGCGCGAAGATGTGCCGGAAGCGCAAGTCGCCTCGGAAACCGAGCGGCAGATGCAGCGCGCCCTGGATGAAGGCAAGCCGGAACACATCGCGGAAAAGATCGTGTCCGGGCGCATGAACAAGTGGTACGAAGAGATCGTTTTGATGGAGCAGTCCTTCATCAAGGACGATGACAAAACCATAACCCAGTACCTGCAGGAGACGGTCGCCGAAGTGGGCGAGACGATTAACATCGGCCGCTTTCAGCGCTTCGCCATCGGCGACGGAGCCTAATTATTCAAGCGCCTGATATGCCTGACAAAGGCGAGACTGGACGATCAAAGGATTAGTTATCGGCTAATCCTTTTTTGTGTATGGCTGTGACTACGCGAGACAGCGATTGGCAGATTCGTCTCTTCGTGTATGAGACTCTCATCGCGACGGGCGCCGCGCCATCCTTGGCAATGCTTGCCGAGCGCTTCGGGCTTTCCCTGCCGGACGCCCGGCATGCGCTGCGGCGGCTGCACGACGCGCATGCCCTCGTACTCCAGGCGGGGAGCGATGAAATCTTGATGGCGCATCCGCTTTCGGCAACGCCGACCGATTATCGCGTCATTATCGACGATGTGGCGCTATACGCCAACTGCGCCTGGGATTCCCTGGGCATCCCGGCGATGCTGAATTGCGACGCGCAAATCGAGGCGCGCCATCCCCTGGGCGAGGAGGCCATGCGCTACCGCATCGCCGGCGGGGAGCTGCAAAATAGTGAGGACCGACTTGTGCATTTCGCCCATCCTTTTCGCCAATGGTATGACGATATTGTAGATACTTGAGCCAATATTTTGCTTTTCCGGTCGGAAAACGAGATTGACAAATGGCGCCGACGTGTCGGTCAAAATCGAGGCGCGGTGCTAAGCTTGTCGCAAGTATGGGCGCTGGCGAGGCGCTGGTATCACGACCGGATGTCGCCCGCCTACCGCGGCAAGTCTTCCGCGGAAGCGCAATCGATCTTTCGCGCGCTGGGATTAACCGGCGAGTTCTGGCTGGCCCCGCCCGCGTGATTGCGCGCCGGCGCTTGATCGTAAACGATGGAGACAACTAACCAGGGAGAAACAATGAGCGCGAATGGCAGCCTGCCTTACAGACGTGTCTTGTTGAAGCTTAGCGGCGAGGCGCTGGCCGGTGGCAGCGGCGTCGGCATTGACCCGGAAATGGCGGCCTATATCGCCCAACGCGTGCGCGAAGTTCATGACTTGGGCATACAGGTCGCTATCGTCATCGGCGGCGGCAACTTGTGGCGGGGCGAGCCGGCGGCGAAGTTGGGCATGGACCGCAGCACGGCCGACCACATGGGCATGATCGCCACTGTCATGAATGGCCTGGCGCTGCAAGACGCCATCGAACGCCTCGGCATCGTGACACGAGTTCAAACCGCCGTCGAAATGAATTCCATCGCCGAGCCCTACATCCGGCTGCGCGCCATCCGCCACATGGAAAAAGGCCGCGTCGTCATCCTGACCGGCGGTATTGGCAGCCCCTATTTCACGACCGATTCCGCGGCCGCCTTGCGCGCCAGCGAAATCCATGCCGATGTCATCGTGAAAGCGACCAAGGTTGATGGCGTCTATTCGGCTGACCCGCTGAAGAACCGCGACGCCGCCCGCTACAGCAAGCTGGATTACCAGCAAGTGCTCGATCAACAGTTGCGCGTGATGGACACCACTGCCTTCACCCTCTGCCAGGAAAACGCCATGCCCATCATCGTGCTGGACTTCTGGAACCCGGAGGACCTGGTGAAAGCGCTGCGAGGCGATACCGCCGTCGGCACCATAATCTCTGCCTGACCCGCCGGCCCGGCTCGCGCAGCCAGACCACTTTACTCAGGTTTTGCTTTGTGATACGCTGAAATAATAGGCAACAGTAATTGTGGCATGAATATCACCTGAGTGAAAACTATGGGCAAAAAGATCGTCGGCTTCTCCATGACAGCTCTGTTCCCGGATATCTCTATAGCCGGGGCCGAGATGCAATTGAAAAAAATCTCGCTGCACCTGGGCGAGCAAGGGCATCAGGTAACGATCTACACCACGCCCATTGAAGGCTCAAAGACACCTTTCAAATGGCATGAAAATATAGAAGTCCTGCCTGTGCTTCGCTTCAAGCAACCCTATCCGGAGCCCTATCTCACACCGCTTTATCATATTGCAAACGCGATGCGCGAAATCGGTGCTGCCTTCGCCGAGGCGGACGTGCACTACAGCCACGATGGCAGCTTGATATTTCCCTACGCCTATCAAGACATTCCAACGGTGATTTCGCTTCGAACGATCATCTACCCTGAGCCGGTCATGTCCGCCTTCCTGTTTCAAGGCGACGAATGGATTTTGCCATCAGAACATACACGCGCCTCTTATGAAGCGGCCGTCGGGCAATTCGCGCCGCAAATTAGCGGACGCATGCACGCCATCCACAATGGCTTCGATTGGGATTTCTTCCGTTATACGGAGCCAAAGGAAATCTTTGAGTACATCCCGGCCGAAATTGTCAAGCATCCTGTCGTTCTCTTTCCGCACCGGCCCGACGTCAACAAAGGAATTTTCGATGTGGTGCAGGTGGCGCATCGGCTGGTGCATGACTATGGCTGGCAGGATCTGCGCGTCTTGGTGCCGCTCTGGCCCGGCGTCTCCAAGGAACCAAAATATGTCAATTATTACAACGGGCTAAGACGCCGCATCAATGAAATGTGCCTTAGCGATATTTTCATATTTCACGAATGGATAAGCGAAGCTCTAATACCGCAGTATTACAGCCTGGCCGATGTAAGCCTGTGTATCGGCAACATCATCGAGACTTTCGGCAATGCGGTCTTTGAATCATTGGGCTGCGGCACGCCGGCGGTCGTTTCTCGCGTCGCGACTTATCGCGAACTTCTGCCCGAAGAACATATCGACAGCATCGATTACGGCGAAATCGAAAGCGCCGCGGCGATAACGCACAGCATTCTTAGCGAACGCCGCCGAACATCTCCAGAGACCCTAAGCTATCTCAGAGCGGAATTCTCGCACGACGCGATGGTCGACAGTTATGCCGATATCATACTTAATGCGGTCAAGAAGCCGCCACTGACATATCGGATCCCGCAACTTACCGCTGAAACCAAGTATCGACTCGCGCCCTGGTGTTATGTTTCGCCGCACCGCGGTATCTATCACGACTTTCTCAGCACATTTGTCAGGGACGAAGAACTGGTTCAGTTAAGCCTCAACGAGCCGACGGGCTTCCGCCGCGACGCCGTGGATCCGGGCCGGCTGAAAGTTTGGCTCGATGACGGCTATGTTGTGCCTGTCGTCAAGGCATAGCGCCCGGCAACGAGTCGAGCGCTTCCAGATCAAATCGGATATCCGCCGCTTCAAGTTGCGCTTCCAGCCACAAGTTGAAGGTGTTCTCGATCAGATGCGGCAGGCGACCGGCCTCAATTCCGCGCTCCGCTCGGCCGATAACCTGCAGAACATGGTAGCCGAGGCGAGTGGCGATCGGACCGCCTATCTCTCCCAGGCCTTGTGAAAAGGCCGCCTCGCCAAGACGCCGATCCAGCAGTTCGCCCCGGATAAACCAGCCGAGATCGCCGCCATATTCGCGGGTCGAGACATCGAGTGAAAGCGCCCCCGCCAAGGCCGCGAAACTTTCACCGGCCCGCAAGCGCCCTATCACAAGTTCCGCTTCGCTTTCCTGCGCCACCAATATGTGACGCGCGCGCGCATGCAAGACCTCCTCCCACAAATGCGCCGTCACCTGTTCGCGCACGGCCAGCGCGACAAAGTGCTGGCGGAGTTCGTCCCGGAATTCGTCGGCGGTGTAAAGATTCTCCTTAAGCCACTCTTCCCAACGGTCCGCGCCCATGTTGTCTTTCAGGCTCTCGATCTCGTCCTCCACCGCCTCATGAGCAGCAGCAGCGAGGTCATTCTTTATGGCGAATTGCTGAATCAGCTCGTCGCCAATCAGGCTATTCAATACGTCCAGGGCAAGCGTGTTGGGATCGGCGGCGGTTGAGAAGGCCGCGAGACGCGCGAACGCCGCATTGAAACGCGCGCGCTCGATCTGCGCGCCATTGACGCTGACCAGCGCATCACCGAGCGGGTTCTCGGCTTCACCCGTTTCAACTGCGAGCGGCTCGCTATCAGCCGCCTGTAAGGGCAACACGAGCAGCGCAAGCGACAGGCATAACGCAAGTCCGACGATATTGCCAATCCCGCGACGCAAATGGCGCATAAAATATCCCTCATTCCTGCCTGCCTGAACGCCACCCATTATCCGTTCGGCCGCTTGGCGGGGCAAGCCACAAGCCACCCTCTTGCCGACCGCGCAATGAAGATACTTGGCGCCGTTCGACCATGCTATACTCATGCTAGACAAGCGCGATGAGGAAGAAGGACGATGGCGGTGATCACCGAGTTGATTGATGCCGGTCTGCAATTGAAACGGCGAGGCAATCTGCGCGGGGCGATCGAACATTTTCGGCAGTTGCACGCCACCTACCCCGGCAATGCGCGCATCATGTTTGAACTGGCCGCAAGCTGGACCGCCTTCGAGGTGCCGGAGCAAGCGCTGCCGCTCTACCGAGAATTGCTCGCTCTGCCAAAAGGGCAAGGCTTGCCGCCCAAAGATATGCCACGTTTATACACGCGCCTCGGCGCTACCTTGCTCTCGATGGGCGAAGTCCAGGAGGCGCTGACGGTCATCGACGAAGGCCTGCGCTTGCACCCGAGCTATCGGGCCCTGCGCGTTTGGCGGATCTTCGCCTTGAACAGCAACGAGGCCGATAGCATGGCTTTGCTTGACGCGCTGGAGCTCATGCTGGAATCGCTGGCGCCATCTCGCTGGGATATATTCGAAGACGACATCGTCGCCATGGTCAAGCGGATGCGCGCGGCGCAATCCGTTGGATCGGGGCAAGATGCGACCGGTTCACAGAAAGAATCTAGGCCCCAGGCCGAGTCGCCAAAAACTGCGGCTGCGGAAGACGCCGGCGCCCTTGCCGAAGCGCGGCGCACGGTCGAAATTAGCGAAAGCGCTGATGCGGACCAGGCGGCTGACGTGGAAGTTGATATCTCGGTCCAGGTTAAGAAGCCGAAGAAAAAACCGCGCAAGCGGAGACGGAAACAGCAGAGCAAGCCTCCCCAGCTTGGCAAGAAAGCGGTCCGCATCGACATCAGCGCGGCCGGCGACAGCGCCGAAGACGAGCCAGGCGATGATGATGCGCCGCCGCCAGCCTCCGGCTTCAAGATTCCCGTCGACGCGGACTGAGACGCCCCGCGCCTTTAGTCAATCACGAGTTTGCCATCGCGCAAGCGCCAGACTGCGGTCGCGATTTTGTCGATGAACCAGCGATCGTGCGTCGCCGCCAGGATCGCGCCCGGGAAAGCAAGCAGGGCCCGCTCCAATGCTTCCAGACTCATCAAATCGAGGTGGTTCGTCGGCTCATCCAGCAGCAGCAAATTGGCGCGGCTGTGAATAAGGCGGGCGATGCCAAGCTTGCGGACTTGCCCCAAGCTCAAATCTCCAACCGATTTGGCCGCCAGATGCGCATCGCGGAACAAGCCGCTGCGGTGCAGCAGGGTGAGGATGTTGTCGGCACTGTCATGACTGATCGCGCTGAGCAACTCAACGACATTGGCGCGCTCGTCAAAGGCATCGCCGGTCTGGTCGAGGTAGCCGAGTTTGGCGCTGGGCATGATCTTGACTGCGCCGCCGGTCGCCTCCAACTCGCCCATGATCAGCCGCAGGAGCGTGGTCTTGCCCGCCCCATTCGGCGCGACCAAAGCGGCGCGCTCACCCTTGCGCAAGATGGCGTCGGCGCCGGAGATTAGCTCGCGTTCGTCGAAAGCCATGCTCAATGATTGCAATTGCAAGGGCTCCATGCTGGTTAATGGCAGCGGGTCGAATTCAAATTCGATATGCCAGACCTGGCGCGGATTATCCAGCCGGTTCGCCTCGAGCGCGTCCAACTCCTGACGGGCCGAACGGACCAACTTGCTCACAGTGCGAGCGACCTGCTGCTGAGCGGTGAACTTGATCCATTTGTCGCCATCATCGGGCCGCTTCGCCTTGCGATGCCCGTGCGCTTCTTTCTTCATCTGCGCGCGCAGTTGTTTCATGCGATTCACTTGATTGTGATAGGCATCGACCTCGCGCTGATATTGCGCCTCGCGCTGGGCGAGATAATCCGAGTAATTGCCATGATAGGTCGTCAGGCTGTGCGTCACCGGCGACAGATCAAGTATCTTGGTCGCCACGCGGTCGATGAAGCGGCGGTCATGGGTGATCATCAACAGCGCCTGCGGATAAGCCAGCAGATAATCTTCCAGCCAGGCCAAACCGGTGAAATCCAGATGGTTTGTCGGTTCGTCCAATATCAGCAGATCGGGCGCCTGCAAGAGCAATAGCGCCAAGCCGATACGCGTCTTCTCGCCGCCGCTCAGCGACATGACCGCCCGCGCCTGGTCAATATGGCCCAGGTCCAAACCGGCGAAGATCTGCTCGCGGCGCGCGTCCAGGGTGTATCCGCCTCGCAGGTCAAACAGCGTCTGCAATCGGCCGTATTCATCCAGCGCGGCTTCTATATCGTCGCCCTCGGCCATCTGCGTTTCCAGCTCGGTCAAACGGCGCCCCAGCGTATCCAGCTCGCCGAGGCATTCGCTGATGTATTCCCCGACTGTCAGCGCGTCGGCGACCTGCGCCTCTTGCGGGAGATAAGCCACAACGCTGCCGGGCTGGCGGCGGATCGTCCCGCCCTCGCCCGCTTCGATACCCAGGATCAGCCGAGCCAGCGTAGACTTGCCCACGCCGTTTTCGCCGACGAGGACCGCCCGTTCGCCTCGATTCAAATTGAGAGTGACATCATCGAGTATCAGCTTCGCGCCATAATACTTCCGCAAGCCGCTGACGCTCAGAATCTGTTCGGACATATACCTTGCTCTCCGGTGTAGCCGCCCGCGAGCGGCATAAGCCGCGCCCATGCCATTCTGCTTTTCTTGGGGCGACCTGACAACCATCGGTTCAGTTTGCGCCTGGCGTCGTCTATAATGCAGCCGATTAGGCTGATAATCGAGGCGGGACATGCCCTTTATCCTGGCGCACGGAGCCTTGGGGCCATTTGACGAGATTATCTTCCTGGGGATCGCCATCGTATTTCTGGGCATGATGGGCATGAGTTGGCTGCGCAGCCAGCAGTTGGAGGCGGACGACCCGGAAGTAGAGAGCGAGCAATCGCCCGCCTCGGATTCGGAACGATTTGAATTGGAATAGGGGACATCATGAGATTGGAGCACATCGCTTTTAATGTGGCGGATCCGGCGGCGCTGGCCGCCTGGTATTGCGAAAACCTCAATATGCAAATCGTACGGTCATTCGCCGAGCCGCCGTATATTCACTTCCTGGCGGATAGCGCCGGCAAAAGCATGATCGAGATATACAGCAATCCGCTTGGCTCATTCATCGATTACGCCGAACATCACGCGGTCACCTTCCATCTGGCATTTTCCGTAGCGGACATGGATGCGGCCCGTCAGCGGCTGGTTGACGCCGGCGCTGCCTTGGACGGCGACATCGATAACCGCCCGAACGGCGACAGGCTGGCTTTCCTGCGCGACCCCTGGGGTTATACGATTCAGTTGGTGCAGCGGCAGACAAATATGATCGACTGACCGCAACAGACACATGAAGATCGAATTTGATTTTCGAATTGAAGGCGATGAACAGCCCGACGCCTTCCTCGACGCTCGCGAACTTCAATTGATGTTTGACAGTACGCGCCGGTCACTCGGCGACGGATTGGAGCGCAAGTTTCGTGATGTCGTCTGCGGCGAGCATGCCGAAGCGCCGCAATTCCAAGTCACCGGCAGGTATGACCGCCAACTGGAAGAACTGGATATCCACTACCACGTCGATACCTGCTGTCAGTTCTTCCTTTTGCGCGTGATGCAGATCTTGAACCAGCGAGCTTGAAATGGAGGCGCCGGTATGCGTGTGCTCTTGCAGCGCGTGACGAAGGGCTCGGTAAGCGTGGACGGCGAAATCACCGGCGCGATCGATTTCGGTTTTGTTGCGCTGGTCGGCGTCACTCATTCGGATAACGAATCCGTGGCGGAGAAGCTGGCGGCGAAGACGGCCAATCTGCGCGTTTTCGCTGACGCGGCAGGCAAGATGAATCAGTCGCTGCTGGATGTCGGCGGTGGCGCGCTGGTGGTGTCGCAGTTCACCCTCTACGCCGATGCGCGCAAGGGACGGCGACCAAGTTATATTGGCGCGGCCCGGCCCGAGATCGCCGAACCGCTGGTGCGTTGCTACGCCGACTGCCTGAGCCAAGCTGGCGTCAAACGAGTGGAGTGTGGCGTCTTCGGCGCGCTGATGCAGGTGGAAATCCACAACGACGGCCCCGTGACCATCATGCTTGACAGCGACAACTTATAACCCTGTGGGCAAAGCGAAGAAAGCAAAAGGCGACCCGTTTCGGATCGCCTTGGTTTTGTCGTGAGTGTCGCAAAGGCGCGCTATTCTTGGTCCGGCTCGTTCAGGGGCAGGACGTTTGGCCAGACTGAGGCGTGATGCTCGTAGGCGTCAATGCCGATGCGGTCCGCTTCCGGATGCACGTGCAAGACGTCAATGCGATTCAGCAACGTAAACATAATGTAGCTGGTGACGCCGGCCCAAACCGCGACCACAACCACCCCGATGAGCTGCGTCCCAAACAGACCAAGGCCGCCGCCGTCAAAAAGACTGGGCGCGCCCAGCGCCTCCGAGCCAACGATGCCGATCATCAGCGTGCCGAAAGCGCCACATGCGCCGTGGACGGAAAATGCGCCAACGGCGTCGTCAATCTTCAAGCCTTCCACTACGCCGATCGAAATGACAAGAACCACGCCCGCCAGCGCTCCGATTATCACGGCGTTAATTGGCGTGACCGAGGCGCAGCCGGCCGTGATGGCGACCAAGCCAGCCAAGGAACCGTTTAAGACGAAGCTGACATTCCAGTGCTTGGTGACAAAATAGGTGTGGAACATCGCCCCCAGCGCGCCAGCTGTGGCGGCGAGCGTCGTATTCACAGCCACTAAGCCCAGCACGTTCACATCACTCGCGCCCAGCGCCGAGCCAACATTAAAGCCGTACCAGCCGAACCAGAGGATAAAAGTGCCGAGCGCCGCAAGACCTAGATTTGATGCCGCGGGCGGGCGGCCGAAGACGCGTCCGGCGCGCGGCCCCAGCACGTAGGCGCCGACCAGCGCCACGATGCCGCCTGTCATGTGAACAATGGTCGAACCGGCGAAGTCTACGAAACCTTGCGCCGCGATCCAGCCACCGCCCCAAGTCCAGAAAACCACAACCGGGTATATGATTGCGCCGAGGATCGCGCTGTAAATCAACTTGCCGACGAAGTTGGTTCTCTCGGCCATACCGCCGGTGGCGATAGTTGCGGCCGCGCCGGCAAAGGCAAATTGGAAGAAGAAGCTTACGAACAGCGCGCCATCGCCAGCGCCCGTGCCGTCCGCCCCGCCGAGCATTAGCGGCATTGCGCCCGGCGTCCAGCCGCCGCCGTCAAGCCCGGCTTCTATGGTGCCATAAGCGATACCATAGCCGACCAAGAAGAAAACAAGGCCAGTAATACAGGCGTCCATGAAGTTTTCCGCCAGCGAGTTGACCACCCCCGTCTCGCGGATCATGCCGCCTTCCAACATGGCAAAACCGGCCTGCATGAAGAAGACCATGAAACCGGCGATCAGAATCCATGTCTGATCCAGGTTGAACTGGACTTCCGTCGCAGTGATCCCTTCTTCCACCACCACTTCGGCAGCGGCATCCTCAGCCGGGGGTTCGTCTTGTGCGATTGTGCCAAAGCCAAAGCTGTACAGTATCACCAAACCAAAAAACAGCGAGATGAAGCGATAGAATATCTTGCGCTTGTTGCCCATACCTAACTTGCCTTTGTTCATTCAGCACCCCCGCACAGACAATTTTCTGGTTTCTCCAGCGTTGCAATTATACTATCGCGCCGAGGCAGCCTCAATAAAGCGCAATAATATCCCAATTACTTGCAGTACTTTTGGTTATTTCTCACAAGGCTACTTCAGGCCTGGGCAGCGCGGCCTGGGCGGCGCAGTCGTTCTACTAACCGATAGCATCGTGTTTGATGGCTTTCAGGCGTTTCATGACATCGTTGGAACCGCGCCCGAAGTAATCGTAGAGCGTCTGATACTCGGCGAAGAGTTTGTCATAGACCACCTGGTTTTTCGCGATTGGCGCGACGACGCCTTCTTTCAGTTTGCCCATCTTGTCCGCGGCCGCGTGAATATCAGGGTAGATGCCGGCGGCGACAGCGGCGTGCATCGCCGAGCCCAAGGCGGGCGCCTGCGCCGAACCTGACAGCTTGAAGGGCCGGCCCGTGACATCGGCGAAGATTTGGCAGAGCAGCGCGTTCTTCTCCGGCAAGCCGCCGGCGGCCACCAGCTCGTTGACTTCAATGCCTTGCGCGTCAAAGGCTTCGATGATCTCGCGGGTGCCGTAGGCGGTGGATTCGATGAGCGCGCGGTAGATATCGGGCGCCCGCGTCGCCAGATTCATGCCCAGCAGCATGCCCGTCAGATCGACATCCACCAGGGTGCTGCGGTTGCCGTTCCACCAATCCAAGGCGATAAGCCCGTGCGCGCCGACCTGCTGTTTGGCCGCCTCGCGCTCAAGATACTCATGCAGATTGAGCTTGGCGCGCCGCGCCGCCGATTGATATTCGCCCGGCACGGCATGATCGACGAACCAGGCGAAGATATCGCCGACGGCGCTCTGGCCGGCTTCGTAACCGTATAAACCCGGGATGACGCCGCCCATAACGACGCCGCACATGCCGTCCACGACTTGCAGGTCGCGGCCGGAAAGGATGTGACAGCAAGACGTGCCCATGACCATAACCATGATGCCGGGGCCAGTCGCTTTGACCGCGGGCGCGGTGACATGGGCGTCGACATTGGCGACCGCGACGGCGATGCCGGCTGGAAGCCCCATCATGTCCGCCATTTGCGGCCTAAGCTCGCCTGCTTTAGAACCCAATTCTGCGAACTCGCGGCCAACCTTCTCGTCGACCACATTTTCAAAGGCGGGATCCAGCGCGCGGAAATAATCCGCGCTCGGGAAGTCCCCATCTTGCACCATCGCCTTGTAGCCGGCGGTGCATGTGTTGCGCGATTCATGACCGGTCAATTGCCAGATGACCCAATCGGCCGCCTCGATGAAGCGCTCTGTTTGGGCGTAGATATCCGGGCGTTCTTGCAGGATTTGTAACAATTTACTAAAAAACCATTCCGATGAGATTTTGCCGCCATACCGCGGCAGCCAACTCTCGCCCATCATGCGGGCAGTTTCGTTGATCTGGTCGGCTTGACGCTGGGCCGCGTGATGCTTCCACAGCTTGATGTAGGCATGCGGCTCGTCCTTGAGCCCGTCGAGAAAGCACAGAGGCCTGCCATCGGCAGTCGTGGGCATCGGCGAACTGGCGGTGAAATCGATGCCAATGCCTTTGACATCGGCCGGCGCAACGCCACTTTGTCTCAGCACCGACGGCACAGTATGGACAAAGACATCCAGGTAATCTTGCGGATGCTGCAGCGCCCAATCGGGCGGTAATTTCAGGCCAGAGGGCAGTTGCTCATCCATCACGCCGTGGGGATAATCGAAGACGGATTCAGCGATTTCGCCGCCGTCGCGGGCGTCGACCAGTACCGCGCGCCCGGATAATGTGCCGAAGTCGAGTCCAATTGTATACATACCCCAGCCCTCGCTGCTTCGTTAATGCGGATCTTGTCGCGTATTTTCCCGCAAGCGCGCCTGTATGGCAAATCGCGCCTGCGACGGGGCATAGCCACAAGCATCGTTATCGGCTACGATGGGTATAAAAGCGCAGCTCAAAGGAGGCGGCACTAGTGAACCCTGCGGCTAGCGTTGACGGAAGGCCAGCCCAAGCCAGCGCATTCCCGCCAGGTCCCACCGAGATGGGCGAAGGCGTCTGGCAGAATTACTTGTTTTACCGCCGGTTCTTCAAAGACCCGCTGAGCCACGTCACACGTTGGATGGAGACTTATGGCGATGTCTGGCACTTCATGATCGGCGATACGCACAATTATTCGGTCGCCAATCCAGATGTCATATATGAACTCTTCGTGCGCCAATCGAAACGTTTTATCAAGGGACCCGCCTATACCAGCAAGAAAACCGGCTTGGCCCGTTTCATGGGCGAGGGGCTGGTAACGAGCAACGGCGACTTTTGGAAGCGGCAGCGTCGTCTGGTGGCGCCGGCCTTTCATGCCGTCCGCGTCCACGCCTATGCCGATACCATGGTCGACTATACTTTGAAGCGGCTGGAAGGCTGGAGCGATGGCGCCGTCGTCGATGTGGATGAAGAGATGATGCAACTCACGCTGACGATCGTCGCGCGGACTCTTTTCGACGCCGATGCCTCAAGCACAGTCAACCAGGTCAAAAAAGCGGTCGCTGTCGTGCAAAAAGCCAACAACACAGCCAGCATCCTGCCGTATTGGCTCCCGACTCCGCTGCGGCTGCGATCTTGGCTTGCCAATAACGCGTTGAACAAAATCGTCTACGGCTTCATCAATGACCGGCGTAAAACCGGCGAAGACCGCGGTGACCTCTTGTCAATGTTGCTCTTGGCGGAAGATGCCGATGGCGAGCGCATGACTGACCTGCAAGCGCGTGACGAAGCGGTGACGCTCTTCCTGGCCGGGCACGAAACCACCGCCAATACTCTGAACTGGACCTGGTGGCTCTTGGCGCAACATCCTGAAGTTGAAGCCAAGCTGCATGCCGAGCTGGATTCGGTGCTGGCCGGGCGCGCGCCCAAGCTGGAAGACCTGCGCCGCCTGCCCTATACCGACATCGTCATCAAGGAAGCGCTGCGGCTGATGCCGGCCGTCTGGTCCGTCAGCCGAACCGCCGCCGAAGACACGACAGTCTGCGGCTATCCCATGCCCAAGGGCACGACGGCGCAAGTCATGATCTATCTCCTTCATCGCCACCCCGAGCACTGGAAGCGACCGAAGGATTTCCTACCCGAGCGCTGGCTGGACCCCGAGATCGAGAACATGCACAAATACGCCTACCTGCCCTTCGCCGGCGGTCCGCGGGTATGCATCGGCAATAGCTTCGCGATCATGGAAGCCAATCTGCTGCTGGCGACCATTGCGCAACGCTATCAACTCCGCCTGATTGATGGCGTCGAGATCAAGCCCGCCGCCTTGATCACCCTGTTCCCGCGCGATGGCTTGCCCATGCGCCTCGTGGAACGCGCGCCCGCGGAGATGATCAGCGCCGCGGCGGATCTGCCCGAAGTGACGCCGGGCTAAGCGGCTGGAGTTGGCCTGGCTCGAGCGCAAGCGGCAATCGGATGCGTTACAATTTTGGCGACAAGGTGAAATAAGTCTGGAGTATGTCCGTGATTGAACTGACCAAGAAACTGGTGGAAACCTGGGGACCGCCCGGCTACGAGCATCGCATCCGCGAATTGATCCGCGAGGAAGTCTCGGCATTGGCTGACGAGATCTGGATAGACGGCTTGGGCAATCTCATCTGTCGCGTCGGTTCCGGCGGCGCGAAGGTGTTGATCGCGGCGCACATGGATGAGATCGGGCTGATGGCGAATTATCAGGAGCCGGAAAGCGGATACCTGCGTTTCGCCAGTCTCGGCGGCTTGCGCAACG
This sequence comes from Anaerolineae bacterium, assembly GCA_022822545.1. Lineage (GTDB taxonomy): Bacteria > Chloroflexota > Anaerolineae > Aggregatilineales > Phototrophicaceae > UBA6055. The sequence goes on along the minus strand of JAJEBE010000003.1, from coordinate 37,180 downwards.
ACACCTTGAACGGCAACCGGGTGCAATTTGAAGATGGGACAGTCGGCGTGATCGCCGTGCAAGACGGCGGCGGGAAAGCCTTGACCGACTTCTACATTGATGTGCAGGCGGATGGAGGCGGCAATGCGACGCCGGTCGGGCAGCCGGCCGGTTTCATGCGCGAGATGCAAGTCCGCGGCAGCCGCATCGTGGCCAAGTCGCTGGACGACCGCATCGGCTGCGTCGTCGCTATCGAGACGATGCGCCGGCTGGGACGGCGGACGCCAAACGAATTGTACTTCGCCTTCACGGTGCAAGAAGAAGTCGGCTTGCGCGGCGCCAAGACAGCGGCCCAGGGTGTGCATCCCGATATCGGCATTGCCATTGATGTGACCGGCAGCGGCGACCAGATTCGCGGGCGGAAGATGCTGGTGAAGCTGGGCGGCGGCGCGGCAATCAAGGTGCATGACCCGGGTTTGATTGTGCCCGCCGCGATCAAGAACTGGATGATCGACCGCTGCGAGGCCGATGACATCCCCTATCAATTGGAGTTGCTGGCGGGCGGCACGACAGACGCCTCCGCGATTCAAATGGCGGACGCCGGCGTCCCCAGCGGCTGCATCTCCATTCCAACCCGCTACCTGCATACGACCAGCGAGACTGTCGACATCGGCGATGTCCAGGCTTGCATCGACCTGCTCACCGGCCTGCTCGCCAACGATATTGCCATTTGAGCGGCGTCAATATGAAAGCGCTTATCTGTCGCGAATTTGGTCCGGTTGACGATCTGGCGCTGGCTGAGACGACGAGCCCAAACGTCGGCGCGGGACAAGTCAAGATCAGGGTGCGGGCCTGCGGCGTCAACTTTCCCGATATCCTCATGGTCCAAGGCTTGTATCAGCTGAAACCGCCCTTGCCTTTCAGCCCGGGTATGGAGGTGGCGGGGGAGATCAGCGAGGTCGGCGAAGGCGTCGAGGGGCTGAAAGTTGGGCAGCGCGTCGTCTCGACCTTGATGTGGGGCGGCTTCGCGGAAGCAGTTGTGGCGCCCGCCGCAATGCCGCTGCCGATCCCGGCGGCAATGAGCTTTGAACAAGCGGCTGCGATTCCGCTCGCTTATGGCACGGCGCATGTGGCGCTGACGCATCGCGCGGGGCTCAAGCCCGGCGAGACTCTGCTGGTGCTGGGCGCGGCGGGCGGGGTCGGCTTGGCGGCGGTTGAACTGGGCAAGCTGCTGGGCGCCCGCGTCATCGCGGCGGCGAGTACAACCAAAAAGCTCGATCTCGCGCTTGAGTACGGCGCGGCTGACGTGATCAACTATACAAACGAGAGCCTGCGCGATCGAGTCAAAGCCCTGACCGACGGGCGCGGCGCCGATGTCGTCTTCGACCCGGTCGGCGGCGATCTCTTCGACCAAGCCCTGCGCCGTATCGCCTGGGAAGGGCGATACCTCGTCATTGGCTTCGCCAGCGGGCGCATCCCTTCCGCGCCGGTCAATATCGCTTTGCTCAAGAACGCCTCGATTGTGGGCCTCTTTTGGGGCGCATATTGGCAGAACAATCCCGCCGTGATCCGCCGCTCTTTCGAGCAACTGATGGCCTATTTTGCCGCGGGCGAGATCAAGCCGCATATCCACAAGACTTTCCCGCTGGACGACGCGGTCGCTGCCCTGCGTGAATTGCAGGAGCGACGCGCGCAGGGCAAGGTCGTCATCAGGATGTCCTGAGCATCCGCCGCTGCCTCGGCCCGCTCTGCGAAAATTTGTTCTAAAGCGAATCGCCCGAATTCGGAGACTATGCTATGCTGGAAGCTGCGCCGCGCAGGCGGCCGTCTGTTTGGCGCTATCAACCGGGGAAACGGACAGTGTCACAGCATGGACTATCGTGGCGATGGCGAGCCTGAATACATTGATGATGACGAGTTCTTCGACCCCGACGAGTTGGGGGGTTCGGGCGGGCGCCGCTCCAATGTTTTGGGCGGCAGCGGCTCGCGTCAAGCGCGGGCGGAAGACAATGAGCCGCCGGAAGACCGGATGCGGGCCGGAAGCGGCAAGCGAGATCCGCGGGCCGGAGGCTTGGCGGGCGACCGGAAGCAAGCGAAAGCGGGACCCAAGTCGCCGAAGGCGCGTAACCCGGCGCCGTCGGTAGCCAATAGTGAAGAACGACGCGCGCGCCTCGCCGGCAAACATCAGAAGAAGTCAGCCCGTTCGGAAAGTCCGAAGCAACCAGAGGCCGATAAAGACAGACGCGGCTGGCGAAAGCGTTTCTCGCGCCGCGGCCAATCACCGCGAGAAGCGCCCGAGCCGAGCGCTGGCTCAAAGGCCTTCGCATCGGTGACTGGGAAGATCGGCGCAATAGGCGGACGGCTGCGCCGTAGTGACGGCAAAGACGATGGCGCCGGCAATCGACGGGGAGATGGCGAGAGCGGCGGGCGATTCGGCGCGAGCCGAGGGGCGACCCGGCCAGCCGATGTCAAACGCGGCGACGCCTTCTCACGGCAGCAGGATGGCAAGCCAGGCGGCGCAGCGCGCGCGCGCGCCAACAAAACGCCAAAGATCGCTTCGGGCGATTGGCTGGACCTCGACCGCAAGCTGGACCTGATCGGAGTCGGCTTGGTATTCGGCGCGATTGTTTTCGTCTTCAGCGCGCTTTCGCCGGAGCAGGCGGCTATCGGCAGCGTACATACGGTCATCGGGCAACTGCTCGGCTGGGGCGCCATTGCCGTCCCCATCGCCATGTTCGCGGTCGGCCTCTGGCTGATCGTGCGGCATTTCGGCGATGAGGCGCCCATAATCGATCCAGTGCGCTTGTCGGGCCTGGCGCTGGGGTTCTTGGGCGCGCTGATCCTCTTTCAATTCCTCGATAGCTTCGGCTATCCCCAGCAATGCGGGCGCGATTGTATCGGGCAGGCCGTGCGGCAGTCCTATCAAGACGGGCGCGGCGGCGGACTCATCGGCGGCTGGTTATACAGCGCTCTGGTCATCAACCTCACTGAACTCGGCGGTTTCGTCGCGGTCTTCATGGCCTTGACGATCGCCGCGATGCTGACGACGCGCTCCAGCATAGTAGAGCTTTCGGTGGTGGTCATCAGCCTCAGCCGCAATTTGCGAACGCGCATCGGGCAGATCCTGGCCCAGCGGCGAGCAGCGCGCTTACAGACCCAACAGGAGCAGTTGGCGATAGCGCGGAACGAGAGTCATGTGCGCGTCCGCAAGCCGGAACCGGCGCAATTGAGCGCCTCGCCGGCGGGGGGCCCGGCACTGCCGGAACCGAGCAGCGACTGGATGCCGATTCCGAGCCGGCTGCGCGCTTTCCTGGGTCGCCGCGCCAAAGCTGAACCCCGGCAAAATAGGGAGTCGGTGGCGATTGAGACGCCTGCCGAGACTGGCGATAAAGGGTTGATGCGGCGCCTTCTGAGCCGCAGGCAGGATGAAAGCGCGCCAGTAAAAGCGGCGAAGCCGGCAGCGCGCGCTGGTCGCCTGGAGCGCTTTCTCAACCTCGGCGATGACCTGCCCCCGTCAACCGCCGGGCCGCCGACCGCAAATTTGTCGGCGCCTGCGCCAAGACCCCGCCGCGCCAATCCTCCGCCGTCAGTCAGCCGGGATCGTCCGCGCCCGCCAATCAAACCGCTTGAGCCAGGGCCCGAATCAGCCGCGCCTCCGCCGACCCCGGGTCCGGCGGCGGATAGGGCGCCGGAGGATGTCGCGCCTCGAAACCGCGACATGCCGGGAGTAGCCGATAGCGCCTCCAATCCTGACGACATACCAACAGCGGATAACGAGAGCGCTCCAAGCGAGGCGAAAGCGCCGCCGACCGAGAGCAAGCCTTCAGACAAAGGACAAAGCGCGAGCTTCAAAAAAGCGCCCGCTGCTGTTTCCGCGAAGCCGACCAAGCGCCTCGGTTGGGACCTGCCCGATTACCGCGAGTTGCTCAATGCGGGTACCGCCAGCGAGTTCGATGAGGCGGCGCTGCAGCAACAGGCGCAAATCATTGAAGACACGCTGGCCAGCTTTGGCGCGCCCGGGCGCGTTGTCGAAGTCAATTCCGGCCCGGTTATCACGCAGTACGGGGTCGAGCCGGCCTACATGACCGCCAAGACCGGCAAACGCAATCGCGTCAAAGTCGGCGCCATTGCCAAGTTGGACAAAGATCTGCAGTTGGCTTTGGGCGCGCGTTCGCTGCGCATGGAAGCGCCTGTGCCGGGCAAGGGCTATGTCGGCATCGAAGTGCCCAATCCGGTCTCGGCCCGCGTCGGCTTGCGCGATGTCATGGATTCCAGCGCTTATCAAAGAATCGACTCGCCGCTGGCGATCGCCCTGGGCATGTCGGTTGACGGCAGGCCGATGGCCGCCGATCTGACCCAGATGCCGCATCTGCTGATCGCCGGCACGACCGGCTCAGGCAAGTCGGTCTGCGTCAACGCCATCATCAATAGCATCCTCGTTAATAACTCGCCTGAGTCAGTCCGCTTTATCATGGTCGATCCCAAACGCGTGGAACTGACAGGCTACAATGGCCTGCCCCATCTGGTGGCGCCGGTCGTTGTGGAGCTCGAGCGGATCATCGGCGTATTGCGCTGGGTCACGACCGAGATGGATGAACGCTACAAGAAATTCAGCCAGGCTGGCGCGCGCAATATCATCGATTACAACAGCATTTTAGATCCTGACCTGGCGGCGATGCCTTACATCGTCGTGATCATTGATGAGCTGGCGGACCTGATGATGATGGCGCCAGACGACACCGAGCGCGCCATCGCTCGTATCGCGGCGCTGGCAAGGGCGACCGGCATCCACCTCGTCATCGCCACGCAGCGCCCGTCCGTGGATGTGGTGACCGGGCTGATCAAAGCGAATTGCCCGGCGCGGATCGCCTTTGCTGTGGCCGGCAGCGTGGACAGCCGCGTCATCATCGATCAGCCGGGGGCGGAGCGTCTGCTGGGCAAGGGCGATATGCTGTATCTCTCGGGCGATGCGCCGGCGCCGCAGCGCGCGCAGGGCGTGCACCTTTCCAATGAAGAAATCCAGCGCATCAGCCGTTTCTGGAAATTGCAGAAGAGCGGGATCGCCGGCGTGGAGCCGATACCATTGCCGCCCAAGTCGTCTCCCACTCCCTCGCAGGCTGCCGACGCTATTACCCCAGGTACCGCGCCAAAGCAAGGGACAGACGGCCAAGCCGCTTTCTGGGACATGTCGGCGGCCGGTGCGCGGCAAGGCGACGGCAATGGGGGCAACAGAGATCAAGAAGAAGATGAACTGTATCAGACGGCGGTGGACATGGTGCGCCGTTTGGACAAGGCCTCCATCTCCCTGCTGCAGCGGCGCTTGCGCATCGGTTATACGCGGGCGGCGCGCCTGGTTGATATGATGGAAGAACGCGGCGTGGTCGGGCCGCCGAAAGAAGGCAGCTCGAAGCCGCGCGATGTCTTGAAGTCCTAGACGCTTCCCGCTGCGCCGCCCGGCGCGGTTGAACGTACTCTGTCGTTGAGCAACCGCATCAGCCCGATTCCCATCGACGCCTTGGTCTCCTGGATCCGCGGGCCAGATCGCCGGGGCAAATCCGCGCGCCGAGGAATGAGCTACTGCGCTTCGCAGGTCATTGCGCTACAATGGCGCGCGTACAGAAAGGACTGCCTCTGATGAAATACAACCAGATTGACGGCGTAAAGAAACCGGTCGCGCGCCTGCTGCAAGGCACGGTCATGCTCACCGCCGATAACCGCGACGGCAATTTCCGTTTGCTGGATGCGCTGTTTGAGCAAGGCTTCACCAGCTACGATACCGCCCATGGCTACGGCGCGGGCGTCTGCGAAAAGGAACTCGGCGCCTGGATCAAAGCCCGCGGCATCCGCGACGAGGTCCTGATCCTGACCAAGGGCTCCCATCCATACAAAGGCGAACCCAAGCGCGTCGCGCCGGAGTACATCCGCCGCGACCTGGAAGAATCGCTCGAGCGCTTGAGCACAGATTATGTCGAGCTATACCTGCTGCATCGCGATGATCGCGATTATCCGGTCGGCGAGATTGTGGATGTGCTGGACGGATACAAGTCGAAGGGGCATATCGGGGTATACGGCGGCTCCAACTGGCGCGCCGACCGCGTCGCCGCCGCCAACGCCTACGCGGCCGCCAATGGCAAGGCGCCCTTCACCGTAAGCAGCCCGCAATTCAGCGTGGCTGAGATGGTCAAGGAACCCTGGGCCGGCTGCATCAGCGTCAGCGGCGAACAAGGCGAAAGCGACCGCGCCTGGTACGATGCCAACGAAATATCGCTCTTCACCTGGTCGAGCTTGGCCGGCGGCTTCATGACCGGCAAGTTCACGCGCGACAACATCGCTAGCTTCAGCGATTATTGGGATACCAATCCCATCGGCGCTTACGCTTATGAGAGCAACTTCCAGCGGCTGGACCGCGTGCTGGAGTTGGCGGCGGACAAAGGCGTCTCGCCGGCGCAGCTCTCGGTCGCATACGTATTGAGCAACAACCCGCGCTATCACGCCATCATCGCCAATTGGGAAATCGACCAGATTGCGGAAAATGCCGCCGCGGCCGATATCGAATTGAGCGCGGCTGAAATCGCCTGGCTGGAGTTGAAGACGGAGGAGAAACCGGTATGAGCGACAAGATCCGCTGGGGTTTGATCGGGCTGGGAAGCATCGCGCGCAGGTTCTCCAACGGTTTGCGGCTGGAGCCGAGCGCTGAGATCTACGCAGTGGCGTCACGCTCGCAAAGCAAAGCCGATGCCTTCGGCGCTGAATATGGGGCAACCAAGCGCTACGGCAGTTATGAAGAGCTTGCGAATGATCCGGAGGTCGATGTCGCCTACATCGGCACGCCACATACGCATCACTTGCCACAAACGATCATGTGCCTGGAAGCGGGCAAACATGTGCTTTGCGAAAAGCCCTTCGCGGTCAACGCGGCCGAAGCCAAGCGAATGATCGATTGCGCGCGCGCTAATGATCGCTTCTTGATGGAGGCCTTCTGGACGCGCTTCTTCCCCGCCATGGCGAAGCTGCGCGAGCTGCTGGCCAGCAAGGTCATCGGCGATGTGATGCTCGTGCAAGCCGACTTCGGCTACCGCACCGGCAGCATTGTGCCGGATAGCCGGACATATAACCCGGCGCTGGCGGGAGGCGCCTTGCTGGACGTTGGCTGCTATTGTGTGCAATTGGCGTCAATGGTCTATGGCGAGCAGCCGCGCGAGATCGCATCGCAAGTGACGCTGGGCAGCACCGGCGTGGACGAGCTCTCGGTCTCGGTCTTCAAGTACAGCGACTACCAAATGGCGACCATCACCACCGCGATTCGGCTTAGCACGCCGCATGAGGCGCGCATCATTGGCGCCAATGGAATTATCTCCATGTCAAATTGGTGGGCGCCCTACGAATTGACGGTCGCTGTGGCCGGCAGGGAGCCGGAAACATTCCGCTATGACCGGGAGGGCGAAGGCTTCCAATACGAAGCGGCGGCCGTTGGCAGGTACATCCGCGCCGGCAAAACCGAGAGCGATGTGATGCCCCTGGACGAAACGCTGGCGATGATGGAAACGCTGGACCGAATGCGCGCGAGCTGGGGCCTGCGTTATCCTGGCGAGGGCTGACCACCCGCCGATGGACGAGAATGCGCTGATCTCCGCCATCAGTCTTTTCGCCGGCGTCAGCTTGATGCCGGCCGTCTTCCTCATCCTGCGCGATAAGGAGATACCGCTCGAAAGAAATTATCGCATCAAGGGCGGCGCGGCGATGTTGCTGGCATTTTTTCTGTTGGCGCTGGCGGTCCTCTTCCTGCTCAATGTCATCGCGCAGGATCTGCCGCTCCTAATCGCCTCTGTCATCGGCCTTGTCGTCTTGCCGCTGTTGCTTATCGGCTTGGACAAGAGGCGGCAATCCCGCCGCATTTGACATACCGCGCCAGCCGTGTTAGGCTTGCATGACTTACATATTCTAAGACTCAGGCGCGTCTGAACCCGGATGTCGGACGCGTAAATGGGGAAGTCGGTGAAAGTCCGACACTGTCGCGCAGCGGTAACTGGCCAGCAGCCAGAAGTCCGAATGCCTGCCTGAGACTTAGCTCGTAAATCTTTCGCGTCAAAAGGGAGACGAGCATGGTACGCAAAACCCTTGCTCGCCCATACCGGCGGGCATTTTTTCTGGGCGCGTATCAGCCCCGTTTCCTCCTAAGTCCAAAAGGAGGGACTCAAATGAAATTCAAGCTGCTGGTTCTCGTTATTCTGCTAGCGAATCTCTATTCACTTCAAGCGCAGGAAGTCAATCTGACTGACGGCTGCGTCACTGACTTCTCGGAAGATATCGATTATTTCCCGCAGAAGGCGGCAATCGTCGACGCCGCCCGCTTCACGGTCCAATACTTCAATCACTACAAAGTGGTCAGCGTCTCCGATGCTTTTGACGGCGCGCCGGAGTTCAGTTACGTGCTCGTGCAATGCGGCAGTCCCATGCCGCCCGCCGAAGACTTCGCCGCGGGCGCGCAGTTCATCGAGGTGCCGGCCGGCAATTTGATCGCGCTCTCGACCACGCAACTGCCTGCCTTGTCTCAACTCGACCTGCTGGATCAGCTGATCGGCGTCGATAGCGGATTCTATATCAGCACGCCGGAAGTGACCGATATGGTCGCCGCGGGCGATGTGGCTGAGGTCGGTTTCGGCGCCGAGATCAACATCGAACGCGTGCTGGAGCTGGACCCCGATTTGGTCTTGAGCTACGGCTTCAATCCGGCCACGGATGCCCACCCCGTCCTGCTTGAGGCGGGCCTATTCACCGCATTGGATGCCAGTTGGCGCGAATTGTCCCCGCTGGGGCGGGCGGAGTGGCTCAAGTTCACCGCGCTCTTCTACAATCAGGAAGCGCGGGCCAACGAAGTCTACGCCGATATCGCGGCGGCTTATGAGGCGGTGAAGACCCTGGCTGCTGATCTGAGCGAGGCCCAGCGGCCAAAGGTCTTGACCAACGCCTTCCTGGGTTATGCCGATGCCTGGTTTATCCCCGGCGGCGATACCTACATCGGGCAGTTGATTCGCGATGCCGGCGGCGAGTTGCTGCTGGCCGAAGAAGGCTCGATGGCGAGCCAGGGTTTGAGCTTTGAAGTCGTCTACGATGGCGGCCTGGAGGCGGATATCTGGCTGGTCGAGACCTTCGGCGTCTATGCCGGCGCTGACCTGCTCGCGCTGGACAGCCGCTTCGGTGACTTCGCCGCCTATCAGAATGGCAATATCTGGAACAACAATCGCGATGAGAACGCCAACGGCGGCAACAATTATTACGAATCGGGCGCGACCAATCCGCATCTGGTGCTGGCCGACCTGCTGGCGATCTTTCATCCCGATTTGCTGCCCGAGCGCGACTTCGCCTTTTATCAGCGATTGGCGGTCGAGTAATGTCGCAACTGGCGGACAAACCCGCCTTGAGCGGGGCAAGCCTGCGCGGCGATTGGACAAGGACGCGCCACTCGCTCACAGCGCAATCGGAGCGATATCTATGGACTTGGATCGGCATCGGCGGACGAGAATTCGCCGGCGCCAGACCACTCTTGCTGGTCGCCCTGTTCGTCGCGCTGGGCCTGCTTCTGCTGCTGAATCTGGCTCTCGGCTCGGCTTCAATACCGCCGGAGCAGATCCTGACGATCCTGCTGGGCGGCGAGGCCGATCACCTGTCCTGGACGAATATCGTGCTCAAGTTCCGCCTGCCCAAGACGGCAACCGCCGCGCTGGCGGGCATGGCCCTCGGCGTCAGCGGCTTGCTGATGCAAACCTATTTTCGCAATCCATTGGCGGAGCCTTTTGTCTTGGGGGTTTCGTCCGGCGCGAGCCTGGGTGTGGCGCTGGTCGTGCTGGGTTCGGGCGCGGTCGGTGGCGCGCTGCTGGCTGGCTTGGGCTTGGCTGGCGACCTGCTTTTGACGACTGCCGCCGGGGCCGGCGCCGCGCTGACGATGACCTTGGTGCTCCTGGTCGCCGTCCGCGTCCGCAGCAGCGTGACGCTGCTGATCCTCGGCTTGATGTTCGGCTACTTCGTCGGCGCGCTGGTCAGCCTGCTGCTTTATTTCGCCTTGCCGGAGCGGATACAAGCCTACATCAACTGGACTTTCGGCTCCTTCAGCGGCGTCACAAGCGCGCAACTACCGATACTCGCGGCATTTGTCGTCGCTGGCTTGCTGCTAGCAGCCGCGCTCGTCAAGCCCCTGAATGGCTTGCTGCTCGGCGAAGATTATGCGCGCAGCCTCGGCATCAATCTCAAGCGGGCGCGCATCGGCATCGTACTGGCAACCGCCCTGCTGGTCAGCGCGGTGACCGCCTTCTGCGGTCCCATCGCCTTTATCGGCATCGCCGTGCCGCATCTCAGCCGCGGCTTGCTGGGCAGTTCCGATCATCGACTGCTGCTGCCGGGCGCCTGCCTGGCTGGCGCTTGCGTGGCGCTCTGCGCCGCCATCATCGCCGAATTGCCGGGCAACAATCTGGTGCTCCCCCTCAATGTGGTCACCGCCTTCCTCGGCGCGCCGGTGGTGATGCTGGTCCTGCTGCGTCAGGCGCGAGGCAAGTTATGACGCCACCACTGGAAACGCGCGCTCTCGCCATTGGCTATCGGCGTCGCGGCAAAAGCGATCTTCGGTTGGGGCATGGTCTTGAGTTGCGCTTGCAACGCGGAAAGCTGGTCGGCTTGCTGGGACCAAACGGCATCGGCAAGTCAACGCTGCTGCGCACGCTGGCCGGTGTGCGGAAGCCACTGGCCGGTCAAGTGCTTATTTCGGGCAGTGACATCGCGAACCTGAAACCAGGTGAGCTGGCGCGCCACCTAAGCATGGTCCTGACGGCCCTGCCGCCGCCGATGCTGATGACCGGCTACGGGCTGGTTGCCCTGGGCCGGCACCCGCATACCGATTGGCTCGGGCGAATGACTCCTGAGGACCACAGCAAAGTCGCGGCGGCGCTGCGCGCGGTTAAAGGCGAAGATCTGGCCGAGCAAGCGTTGGCGGAGTTAAGCGATGGACAGCGTCAAAAACTGCTGATCGCGCGAGCATTGGCGCAAGAAAGCCAGATCATGCTGCTCGATGAACCAACCGCCTACCTGGACTTGCCCCGCCGGATCGAAACGATGTCCCTGCTGAAGCGGCTGGCGCATTCGCAGCAGCGCGCGATTCTGGTCTCCACGCACGATCTTGATCTGGCCTTGCGCAGTTGCGACCGTCTCTGGCTGATGAGCCCCGCTGGCATCACCGTCGGCGCGCCGGAAGATCTAGTGCTGGATGGCCGCCTCAGCGAGACATTCCGCGCCGATGGCGTCCGCTTCGATCAGCGGCGTGGCGGCTTCTTTCTCGATCCGCCCGGCGGACGAGCCATCCATGTCGCCGGCGACAGCGAAGAGACCGCCTGGATGCGCCGCGCTGTCAGACGCGCCGGCTTCGCCCTGAATAACGAGCCCGGCAAGATCGTGGTCATGCGCGCGCAAAACGGACGCGAGCCGATTTGGAAACTGCGCATCAATGAGAGTGTCACGAAGCACCAAACGATTGAGGCCGTCCTGAACAGGCTGGAAGGTCAACTGGAATGACGGAACGGCAAGCGAGGCGCGGTCGGGTATTGGTCAACACCGGCGATGGCCGCGGCAAGTCAACCTCCGCCTTCGGCCTGATCTTGCGCATGCTGGGGCGCAAAAAGAAAGTCGCTTTGATTCAATTTCTCAAACACGAAGGCGGGCAATGGGGCGAAGTGCGCGCTTTGAAGGCCCTGGGCCTGGAGCCGATCAAAACCGGCGACGGCTTCACCTGGACCAGCCGCGACCTGGATGAAACACAAGCCCGCGCTCTCCATGGCTGGGAGATAGCGCAGCATACCATCGTGTCGGACGAGTACGATCTTGTCGCGCTGGATGAGTTTACCTACTTGCTGGATTTCGGCTGGCTGGAGACGGAAGCGGTGATCGAATGGCTGCGCGCGAACAAACCGCCGCGTCAGCACCTGCTCATCACCGGCCGCAACGCCCCGCCCGCCCTCATCAACTACGCCGATACCGCCACCGAAATGGTGAAGCTCAAACATGCTTTTGACGCCGGCATCAAAGCGCGAGCCGGCATCGAATTCTAGACCGGCGCGTCATTTCTTCTAACCACAGAAAGCACAGAGTTTAGGCAGTTTTTGCGGATAATTCGTCTGAGTCTGTGGCATGTCGGCCGCCGTCATTTGTAGCGATTGCTCCTTGCGAAAGGCCCTGTGCTTTTGTGCATCGCCCCCGCGCAGGTTACAATGCTGATTCGAGTAAGCAATTGTGCTGCGGCAAAGGAGCGACGCGATGGCCCTTTGGCAATCGGATGAGGAATTATTTGTGCTGGCGCGGCAGGAGTTGTTTCCCGCCGTCGTCGGCGATGTGATGGACAAACTCGGTTTGTTGCATCAGTTTCTGCCGCCGCAGATCAAACCGCTGGCGAGCGGCATGGTGGTCATCGGCCGCGCCATGACCGTGCTCGAGGCCGACCTGACCGCCGAAGCGGTGGATGACGCCGATGATGACAAAGTCAATAATCCCTTCGGTTTGATGTTCCACGCGCTGGACACGATGAAACCGAACGAGGTCTATATCTGCGCGGGCGCCTCGCCAACCTACGCGCTCTGGGGCGGCTTGATGAGCACGCGCGCCCGTTTGCTGGGCGCGGCCGGCGCCGTCGTGCATGGCTACTCGCGCGATACCAACGAGATTCTTCACTTGGACTTTCCCACATTTTCTTTTGGCGGCTACGCTCAGGATCAAGGACCGCGCGGCCGGGTCATAGATTACCGCAGTCCGATCGAGATGGAGGGCGTCAAAATAGACCCCGGCGATATCGTCTTCGGCGATATTGATGGCGTCTGCATCGTGCCGCAAAGCGCGGAACGCGACGTCTTCACCGCCGCCCTGGAAAAAGCGCGTGGCGAGAATCAAGTGCGGGCAGCGCTCGAGGCCGGCATGGGCACGGTCGAGGCCTTTGAATCCTTCGGCATCATGTGAGGCCACTCGCGGAAATAAAACACCGGCAATGATGCCGGCGCGCTCATATATGCGATTTGCTCCTGTGGGCTGTACAGGACTCGAACCTGTAACCTCCTCGACGTCAACGAGGCGCTCTGCCAGTTGAGCTAACGGCCCATATCAACCCCAAGTTTAGCGCAAGTCTTTCGCGATTGCAAGACATTCGAACCGCGCCGCGCATTTGACAAAGCTCCCGCTCTGCTTCTATTATCATGCCGTTCGCCGGTGAGAAAGATAGTCGATGTGCCGCACCCCTGCGCAGACTTGATCAAACAGCGCTTTCGTGAGGCGCAGGATGTCAAATCCGCCAGCGCCCGCCGCGAAGCCAGCCTGACCTCGCTCAGCCACGAACCGGATATTGTCGTCGAAACCTGGATGAACAGTCGGCTTTACGCCTACATCATCGACCGGCCGCCCAAATCCCGCGCGCTTAGAGCCATCTTGAAGCAGAACAGCAAAGCGAGCATCGGCTCCCTTTTTCTCATCAATTTGAATCTCCTGCCCGCGGATGGCTACTGCGGCCGGCTGCAAGGCTGGCAGGATGATTTGCGCGCGCTGAATGTCGGCGCCATCCACGCCTACGAACTCAGCGGCGCAGACCTGTCCCTGGCGCAAGTCAATCTGGACGAGACGACGCATCGCAACGAATTTGTCGTCTGGCATACGCGGGACTTTCCCCTGGAAGCGGTGTCAGTCCGCCGGCGCGATTGCCAAACCAATATCCGCGGGAGCTGGTACGTCGGCGATATCGCCTCGCCGAAATTCAAGCGTCGCATCAGCGAAGAGCGCGCGCAGCAACGCTTTCACTATCACACGCGGCAATCCGGGCCGGCGGATATGGAGTCGGCGACACAGATCAGCGCCGCTTACCTGGCGCTTGAAATTGAAGTTGGCGCCGGGCAGGAAGCGGTCAAAGAAGCTTTCCGCAAGCTGGCGCGGGAATACCATCCGGATGTCAGCGAGCACCAGAAAGACGAAGCCGAACAGCGCTTCAAGGAAGTCAAGTCGGCTTATGACCGCATTAGATCGCATCGGCGCTGGAGCTAGACCCAGCCGAGCAAGACGAAAAACAGTCGGGCGGCTGATTTGTCAGTGGGTCCACCAGGACTCGAACCTGGAACCAATCGGTTATGAGCCGACTGCTCTGACCATTGAGCTATGGACCCATCGCGCAAACGCTAATTCATCTGTCAAGCGCGCATTTATTAGCGGGTAACGGGATTCGAACCCGTACTGACACCTTGGAAGGGTGGAGTGCTACCGTTACACCATACCCGCGCTCTTGCATGTCGGGGCGCCCGGATTCGAACCGGGGACCTCACGGACCCAAACCGTGCGCGCTACCGGGCTGCGCCACGCCCCGCAGTCCTTTGCATCTTACTTGCCCCGCGCGCCAAAGTAAAGGAATAATCTTGTCGGGCAAAGCCTTCGCCGCCCGCTGGAAAAGCCCGCTTTCATTCGACGCCGTCCCCGTCTTCAGCATCGCCAAAGTGCTGGAGCCACAGGGCCGTATCGTCTTCGGAGGGCGTCGGCTTTTCCGGGCCGGCAATACTTGACCCCGCCGTATCGCCTTGCCCCAACTGCCGCGCGAATTCAGCGGCCGATACTTGTCGCATGCCGCGCCGGCGCGCGCGATCGACAATCTCCCGGTCGGAAGATACCAGCGTCCAGTTTCTGGCATCGCGCGTTTGGCTTATGCGCCGCCTGATCAAAGAATCGGCGCTGGATCGCTCGGAAGCGAATACAACTTTGACCGCGCTGGTGGAAAGTTTGGATGTGCCAGCCGGCAGTCCACGATCAAATATGACGGTGCACTTCGTCTTCGCGCGCGTCGAAAATCCTCTCAGCTTGAGGACCAGCTTTGCCTCATCGTTCTCATCGGCAAGGCTGATATCAGGCAGGGCCGCGATCAGATTATGGCCGTCGATCAGATATGGCATCTCAACTAATTTCTGGCGCGCGCGGCCGGGTTAATTCGCGTTCGCGGCCGCCTGGCGCGCCGGGACAGCCAGCGTGAAAATGCTGCCCAGGCCCAAGCGGCTCTCCGCCTGCAGGTAACCGCCGTGCGCCTCGCAGATCGCCTTGGCGACATAGAGTCCCTGGCCCAGGCCGGCGGGCCTGCCTTGCCCGGCGCCCGCGCTGCCGCGATAAAATCGCTCGAATACATGAGGCAGGTCGGCCGGGCCGATGCCGGCGCCATCGTCGCTGACGCTGATGAGGAGGTAGCGTTTGGACTTGCGCGTCTCGACGCGGGCCGTCAGCGCCACATAGCCGCCTTCCGCATTGTAATCGGCGCCATTGCGAATGAGATGCCCCAGCGCCCATTGCAGGCGCGATTCATCGCCGCGCAATATGACGCCGCTGAGACCGCGCGTCATCACCAGCAAGTCAATGCCGCGGCGCTTCACATCCGGCCCAATGCCATTCACGACCGCCCAAAGCAGCGCTTCGGCAGCCAGCGGTTCGCGCTTGACCTCGAAGACGCCGGCGCTCATCTTGGCAATATCGAGCAGCTCAAGCGCCAGTTGATCCAGGATATCCACATTTTGCAGCAGCTTCTCCAACAGGCGCTGATTAATTGCGCTGTCTTCCGGCTGCCCGCTTAGCAACTCGCTGGCCAGCCTGATGACACTAATCGGGCTCTCCATCTCCTCGGCGATATGCCGGGCGAAGCCGTCTTTCAGCCGCTCGGCGAGCGCGTCATAAGTCACATCGCGCAGGATGATGACCGTGCCGATGCGCCGCCGGCTCTCATCGCCCACGGCGACAAGCTGCGCCCTGACGATGCGATGATTCAGCGGGATTTCGTCGGGCTCGCCCAAGGGCGTCAGCTCGGCCGGGATCTCCTCCACATCGCGATAGCGCTCGAAGAGGGTGCCAAGCTCGCTATCCCAAAAGGCGCGTTTGCCGCCGAGCATGGCTTCCGCCGCCCGATTCATCATGGTCACCTTGCCGCCGGGATCTTGAGCGATAATGCCTTCTTCCAGGCTGCCCAGCACAGCTTGCAGCCGCTCCATTTCACTGCCGCGCCGGCTATCAGCGGCCTGCAATTGCGAAAAGCGCCGCTGCAAGTCAGCATGGCGCGAGGCTTCTCGCCCGGCCAGCGCGCGCTGTTGACGCAGTTCTTCTTCCAGTTGCCGCCGTCGGTTCAAACCGCGATACAGACGTCGGAACAGCGATTCGCTGGCGCTGCCGAAGCGGTGCACTTCGTTCAGCCCGGCGTTGGCCTCGCTGTTTGATACGCTTTGCATATCGTTCATCATCGTCCGCTACGTTCGCTTGTCGGTCATCCGCCGCTGATCCCCCGCATCAATTAAACCTGCATTGCCGCGCCATTACTAATTATATTCAAACTCGCCGCTCCCGCGAACGCCCGCCGACGCAGATTGCAAGCGCCGACAGATGGGCTATCATCGTAACTGTGTGACGGACCGAGACGAAAGGCCGGCGGCAAGCGATGCGGAGTATAGCCCCGACCCGCAGCTTGAATCGGCGCTCGAGCGATCTTCTTATCGCCGCGGCGCTGGTATTCTTGCTTGGCGCCGCCCTGCTCGTCGCCGGCATCGCTCTGCATATTTTCGGCCTGGTGTCGCCCTTCAACCGGGGCTACCCCATTTACGACCTGACGCGCAAAGCGCTCTTGGTTATCGGCGCCGTCGTCGCCCTTCTCGCCATGGCGCTGGCGCTGCGGTCAGTCACCTGGAAGACCGACAACAAGAACGCCCGGCTTCTCGGCGAAATCCTGGCGAAAGACCTGGATCATCAGTATGTTCTGATCCGCAACATCAGCAAGCGAAGCACCGGCTACCTCGACGCCGCGCTGGTCAGCAAACACGGTGTATTGGCGCTGCGGATAAGCCGGCGGAAAGGCGCATTCTTCAACGAAGGCGGGCACTGGCTGAAGCGCCGGCGCAAAAGCAAGTGGACTCCGCTGCGCTGGAACCCGACGCGGGAGATAGTCGCCAAAGCCATACAGCTGCGCGCGCACTTGAAGGACTGCGACATGCAGGAGATTCCCGTGTACGCGGCTGTTGTATTCTTGCGGGACGCGCCCGAGGTTTCCCTCAAACTGCGGCAGCCGGCCGTCCCGGTGGCTTATGCCAGCCAGTTGGTCGCCAGCCTGCGCGACAGCTACTTCGCCGAGGAGCGGCTGTCGCCCGGCGCGGTGCAAGCCCTGGTTAAGATCCTCTATCATTAGGAGCCGACTTTGAGCGCGACCTTGCATCTGACGCCCATCGGGGCTGACAAAACCGCGCTGACGATTTCAACCCTGCGTCAACTGACCAATACGAGCCAGGGCGCCTTTCCCTGCGTTTGGGTCTTGCTGGCGACGCGCCGACAGGAATTGCGCTTCCAGCAGCGTCTGCTCGAAGCCGACGATAGTCCGTCCGCTTTCTTCAACATCGAATTCTTCAACTTCTACACGCTGAACGCGCGTCTGCTCAAGATCGCGGGCGCGCCCGTCCGCCGGCTTTCCAGCTTGATGCGGCATAAGATATTACGATCTTTGCTATGGCAGATGCTGGGCGAGGATCAACTGAGCGTCTTCCAGCGTATCGCGGAGACGCGCGGCTTCGTGGCGGTATTGGCGGACTTGATAGACGAACTCAAGCAGAACAAGATTGATGTCGCTGACTTCGCCAAGGCGGCGCGCAGCCCAAAGGACAAAGAGATCGCGGCCATCTATCGACGCTACCAGGAGACGCTGAGACAGAGCGACCTGGCGGACGTGGAGGGCGAGGGCTGGCTGGCGCTGGCGACCTTAAGCAAGCGTCCGGCCATCACTGCAAATGTTGACCTGCTGCTCGTTGACGGCTACGACCAGTTTACGCCGGTGCAATCCGAAATGCTGGCGGAGCTGTCGCGCGGCATCAAGCAGACGCATATCACTTTGGCAGCGCCGCCGGACGAAGAGTTCGCGCTGGCTCCTGGGCGCAGCGTGCTGGCGCGGCAAGGTCTGCAAAAGACATTTAATGCCGCCGGCGTCAGCCTGGAGCTGAGATGGGCCGAGGAGACCTCCCTTACCCGCCACGAGGCCTTGCATCGCCTGGGACAATCCCTGTTTCGCGATTCCCCCGCCGGAAGCAGCGGCGCGATCAAGCTGATTGAAATGCCGGACCCAGCCGAAGAGACGCGGGCAGTCTTGCGCGCGGTAAAAGGCCTGCTTCTGGAGGGCGCGCCGGCCGATGGCATCCTGGTCGCCCTCCGCGATTGGCAGCGCTACGCCAGCTACTTTGAATGGGGCGGCCAGGAATACGACTTGCCGCTCCTGCTCCATTACGAACGCAGCTACAGCAGCGCGCCCGTCATCGCCGCCATCATCAATCTGCTGGAGCTCGCGCCGCGCTTCCGCCGCCGTGATCTGCTGGATGTCTTGCGCTCGCCCTACTTTGATGTCGGCCTGGATGACTTATTGATCGATAAGCTGGATCGCGTCAGCCTTGAGCGCCGATTTCTCGGCGGAGGCGCCGACGACTGGTCCGCGCTTGTTCAACTGGCGCGGCGCCATACCAGCACCGACAGGGATGATGAGTCCTTGACCACGGTGACCGCCGAGCAAGCAGGGACGCTCTCGCAGGCCCTGTCCAAGCTCATCGCCGCGGTTACGCCGCCGGAGCGCGCCGATGTGTCCGATTATATCAGCCTGATTGCGGCGCTTCTCGGCGTCGACCCCATTGAGCCGGCGGACGCCGATAGCGGCGCGTATTCGCTGAACATCATCCGTAATGCTTGGGAACACGAGCGAGCCAATCGCGACATCGTCGCCCGCGATATTGACGCGCTCAAGGGCTTAAAAATGATCCTCCGCGATATGCTGGCGAGCGATGATGTCCTGCAAGAGACGATGCAACCGGGCGGGCGGATGACCTGGCGACAATTCTGGTCCGATCTCAAACAGGCTTTGCAAACCGGCGCCGACGACTCCATCAATCAGCCGCGGCGGGGTCAGGTCTTGGTGACTACAGCGGCGGAAGCGCGCGGCTTGCCACAGGATCACGTCTTCATCCTGGGCTTGGCGGAAGGGGTCTTCCCGGCGGAAGCCGCCGAAGATCCCCTCTACCTCGATTCCGAACGGAAGCAACTGCAAACCCGCGGCATTCCTCTGGGGACGCGCGCCGAACGCATCGACGACCGCGGCCTCTTCTACGAATTGATCAGCCTGCCCCGCCAGACCCTGACCTTGTCGCGCCCGACCTATCAAGCGGGTCGCCTGTGGATCGAGAGTTACCTTTGGCGGGCGGTCCGGGCGGTTTTCCCCGATGCGCCGATTGAGAGCCGTCCTGCCGGCGCGGTCATAGAGCCGCATACCGCCGCCAACAACTCTGAACTGATGCTCGCGGTCGCCGATCAACTTGGGCGGCAAGATGCCGAAGAAGCGGAACTGGCGCTCGGCGCGCGGAACTGGCTGCGTAGCCAGCCCGAGCTTGCCGGGCATTGGCAGCGGGTGGAGGACAATCGAGCGGTGGAAATGCGGCGTTTGTCGAATGCGCCCTTCGACCAATACAGCGGAATATTGTCGCAGTCAGCGCTGCTTAAAAAACTAGAGCACCTGCTTGGCGAAGACCGGCTTTGGAGCGCCAGTCAACTGAACGACTTTGGCCACTGTCCTTTCCGGTTCTTCGCCAAGAGAATTCTGGGGCTGTCCCAGGCAGTGGAACCGGAGTTGGGCGCTGACCCGGCCCAGACGGGCGCGCTCAACCACAGAATCCTGGAAGAAACTTATCGCAAAGTCCGTTCTCGCCAGCTCGAGATCCACCAAAACAATCAGGCTAAGGCGCTTTCTTTACTCGTCGCGGCGGCCGAAGACATCTTGCCCCGCGCGCCCGAACTCTTGAATTTTAGCGAGACCTCCACTTGGACAGAAGAAAGCGAATTTCATTTGAAGCGACTGGAAGCCTTCATTAAGCTGGATTTCTCGCCCGATAGCCCGCTCAATCTAGGCGATACCCGCTTCGTGTATCGACAGGAAGAATTTGTCGAGGAAGTGACAATAAGATTGGGCGGCGGCATCAAGCCGCTGCGCGTGACCGCCCTGATCGACCGTATCGACAATGTTGACGGCAGTCTCGTCGTGGTCGATTACAAGACCGGCGGCAGGCCCATACCGCGGAGCGAAATAGAAATCGGCCGTGACTTTCAGATGAGTATCTACATCCTCGCGTTGATAAGCAGTTTTGAAGAATTTGGCGCCGATGAGAATGTGGCGAGCGGCATGTTCTGGCATCTCCGCAATCTCAAGACCAGCGGCGCCCTATCAACCGACGACGAAGATGATAGGGCCGCGCTCGAACTGGCCAAAGCGCATATCGCGCGTAACCTGCGGATGGGACGAGCCGGACAATTCCCGGTTCAGGCCAGCAAGCGCGAAAATGGCAAGTGCTCGCGCTACTGCGAATTCTCGCGCCTCTGTCGAATGCAGGTGACCGGGCGCAACAAATCCCTGCCCGCTGCCGCAGTCGTAGAACCAATAAAGTAATGAGAAAAATATTGCAAGGTAAAGAGAATGGCAAAAACCGAAATCATTGTAGGGGCGACTGACGGGCTGTGTCTACGCGCCCCTGTGAGTCGCCCGCTTATAACATCCGCTGCATTTCATTTGTCGCATGACTAACTTGGTTTTACTGTGATCGAGTAGAGGGACGCTATGCAGCCGACGCGGGAACAGCGAGCCGCCATTCATACTCAGGACAAAAACCTCATCGTCGTGGCGGGCGCCGGCTCGGGCAAAACGCGAGTGTTGGTGCAGCGCTATCTGCAACTGCTGGCCAGCAATCCCGACTGGCCCATAAGCGCCCTGGTGGCTATCACCTTCACGCGTGAAGCGGCTTTTGAAATGCGCCATCGCGCCCGGCAGGAATTGGAGCGGCGCGCCAAGGAACCGGGCTTGCAACGCTGGGCGGAGCGCCTGTCGCAAATAGACAGCGCGCGCATCGATACGATCCACGGGCTCTGCGCCGACATCATTCGCGCCAACGCGGCCCAGGCCGGCGTCGATCCCAAATTCGAAGTGCTGGACGAGGTCGAAGCCGCGATTATGCTGGACGATGTCGTCGCCGATCTGCTGGCGGATATCAAGCCGCCCGGCTCGAAATTATTCGCGCACTACGATGCCTTCAAGATCGAAGCCGCGCTCAAGCAAATGTCGCTGGTCAACGCCGATTATCCGCCGCCGCCTGAAAATCCCTTTGGACGCTGGATGGATGAGTGGGCAGCCGAGACGATGGCCGAGCGAGAGCGTCTGATCGACTCCGCCGAAGCCCTGCGCGCGCTGGCTTATCTGCCCGCCGGCGACATGCTTTCGGCGCTCGTCCTGCAATATGAAGATTACCTGTCGCAAATGGCAGCGGAAGACATCGACGCCGCGCAAGTCATGCGACTCATGCGAGAATGCCATGACAAGGGCGCTGTCGGCAACAAAGGGTCGGCCGCAAAATGGGGCGGCAAGGATGCCAAAAACGAAGCCGCCCAACTGCTGCGCGACCTGCGAAAACGCCTCAAGACCGCGCTGGGCAACATCGGCGAAATGCCCGGCGATCTGGATAGACTGACGGCGCAGCTGCTGCCGCGCTGGCATGCGCTCTTGCAAGAGACGCGCCGGACCTACCGCGAGCGCAAACAGGCGGCGGCGCAACTCGACTTCGACGACCTGGAGCGGCTGGCGGCGGACTTGCTGAAAGATGAAGCGGTGCGCGCCCGTTATCGCAATGCCGAATTCAAACACCTTCTCGTCGATGAATTTCAGGATACCAACAAGGCGCAATGGCGGATTATCAACCAACTGGCGGATATGGAGACCGCCGGTTCGCTATTCACTGTTGGCGATCCCAAGCAGAGCATTTACCAATTCCGAGGCGCCGATGTCAGCGTCTTCAACTGCGTCCGCGCTTCGTTCCGCGACCGCGATGCCTGTCTCGAGCTGCCGCTGTCGATGTCTTTTCGCAGCCATCATAATCTGGTGGAACAGTTCAATGCCCTCTTTCAACGCCTCTTGAAGCAAGATAAAGACAGCCCGGTGGCGGACTTTCAAGTGGTCTTTGACAAGCCGATGAGCGCCTCTCGCCAGGACTCGCCCGGCATACCCGCCATTGAATTGCAGCTTCTGGACAGGCTGATTCGCGATGAATTGGGCGAGCCGGCAAAGAGCAAGCGAAATCGGCGGCAACGATATACGGCGGAAGACATGCGCCGCTGGGAGGCCTGCGCAATCGCCGAGCGTATCAAAGCGATACTGGCTGAGCGTCGTCAAATCTTCGACAAGGGAAAGGGCGATTGGCGCGACATTGAATACGGCGATATCGCAATCCTGTTTCAGTCGATGTCGCATGTGACAATTTACGAAGATGCCCTGAAGTCGGCAGAGTTGCCATACATCACCATCGCCGGGCGCGGTTATTATGACCGGCAGGAAGTCTGGGACATGCTGGATTTGCTGCGCTTCTTGCATAACCCCGCCGATGATCTGGCGCTGGCGGCCGTTTTGCGTTCGCCGATATTCGCTTTCAGCGATGATTTGCTCTTCGCCTTGCGTCTGATCCCGGCCGACGAAAACGGCGCATCCGGCCCGCTGCCGCTTTGGCGCGCCCTGGATATCGCGGCGGCCGGTTTATCGGCGCCGGGCATGGTCGATGCCGATTTGCCGCTGGTGAATCACGCCCTGGCTACCCTGGCCGACCTGCTGCGCATGTCGGGTCGCGTCACGATTTCCGAGTTGCTGCGCCGCACCCTGGCCAAGACGAATTATCTCGCCATCTTGACCGGCCTGCCCGATGGCGCTCGGCGGCGGGGCAATATCGAGAAGCTGCTGCATCTGGCCGAAGCGAGCGGCAAGATCACTCTTGGCAAGTTCTCCCAATACCTGACCGATCTGTCGACGCGTGAAGCGCGCGAAGGCGAAGCGCATCTGGCAGCGGGCGACGCCACCCGCCTCATGACCGTGCATGCCAGCAAGGGCCTGGAATTCCCCCTGGTCATCCTGGCGGATGCGTCCTGGGAACGCGGCTTCCCAGGCGCGCCGACCCTGCTTGCCGATCCCAAAAGCGGGTTGAGCTGCCAGGTTTATGACGCGGACGAAAACCGCTATGCGAGTGGTTTCGCGCATCAGCGTAATGCCGCCCTGGCTGCGCTCAAGGAAGCGGCTGAGCGCAAACGGCTGCTCTATGTCGCCGCCACCCGCGCGCAAGATTATCTGCTCATCAGCGGCCAGGTCCAGCAAAATAAGAATGGACGCTGGGCGAGCAAAGGTTGGCTGCAACAGTTGATCGCCGCGCTCGAGCTTGAAGATATAGAACGCGAGCCGAAGCAGGAAAAGAGTTTCGCCGAGCGCCCTGTCTCGATCATCATGCCGCAAGCGCCGCCGCCGTCCGCTGCGCTTTACCAGTCGGCTAACCAAAAGAAAGACTTGTGGGACTATCAGGCAGAGGAGAGCGAGTATCCGCCCTTCTCGCCGCCGCTGATAGAGCCGCTGCCAAGCCGAGGCCCGCCCGGCCTGCGCCATATCAGCGCCTCGCAAATCGCGGACATCGGCGAGTATCGCCGCGGCCTGAGCCGCCAGCAACGCCAATCCGCCGCCCGCAGATTTCGTCGGAGCGCTGCCCGCGGCTTGCCCGACGCTGCCATAACCTTGCCCATTGGGCGGCAAACTGTCACGCCGGCCCTCATCGGCGAGATCGTGCATGAATACTTGTGTTACGGGCATTTCCCGCTTGAAGGATCGAGCGCGCGCGAATTGCTCCGCGCCATCGCCTGGGAGAAGGGAATCACGAACTCCGCCGCCGCTGCCTACGCTCTGCGCCAGGTCGAAGCGTTGATCTCGCTGCACGGGTCCAGCGATGTCCAGCGCTGGGTCAACGCCGCCCGCGCCGATGGCCGTCCGCTTTACACCGAACTGCCTTTTATGTTCCGAACAGAAAAACGCGCCATTCACGGCGTCATGGACCTCGCCTTGCAGCAGCCCGACGGCGCATGGACCGTCATCGATTACAAGACAAGCGCCGTGACAGGCGGCGCCTACGAGCAGCACGCCGATCGCTATCTCCTGCAACTGGGCGTTTACGCGGCCGCGCTGCGCGCGAAGCTCGGTCTCGATCATTGGCCGCAAACTTATGTCCACTACATTCGCGGCAACCGCGCCGTCCGGCTCGCCGGCCAAGACTGTATGGCGGAGCTGGACCGGTTGGAATCGACCATCGGCGAACTTGTGCCTCACGATGAATAACATCAGGAAGCGCTTGCTGCCCCAATGGGCGCGGAATCCGCTGCTCGATTACGAATGGTTTCATCCTCGCGTCGGCGATGCCCGCCGCCAATTCATCATGCAACTGCTTTTGCTCGGCATCTTGCTTGGGGGCGCAGCGCTGTTCTTGGACGCGGCGGCAACGGGCAACTCAGGAGCCAGCCAAAGCGCCACCGGCGTCCTCTGGGGGAGCCTGTACTTCCCCGCCGCAGCGCTGCAAACGTTGACCGCGATCACGGCCCTGCTCCTGGGCGCCGCTGCCTTTGACGCCCAAGTCCAAAGCAATACCTGGGACAATCTGCGCATCACCGAGCGTGGCGCTGGGCTGGCCTTGCGCGCTCGCTGGCTGGGCATTCTCTACCGGCTGCGCGCGCCAATCGCAGCGATTCTTCTCGTCCGGCTGATCCTCGCCTTGGGCATACTCTTTGACCTGACCGCATTCGGCGGCGGCTACCTCCAGATGCTGAACGCGGAGTCCGCGACCTCAGCCGCGGACTGGCGCCTCATTCCACCCCTTATCGCCTTGAATGTGACCGCCGGCTTCTTGCTGCCCCTGTCCATGATCGCGTCATTCGCCGCGCTGGGCATTCTAACGAGGCTCGCCATAAAAGACCGTCTTTTCGCGGCGGTCGCTCAGATCCTGTTGATCCTTGCGCTGCTTGTCTTCGTCAGCGCGGCGTCGCTGGCGGTTTCATTAGCTTTGCAGGCTGAGCTCACGCTGCCGGGCGCGGCGACTTTCCTGCTCTTTCTCGGCTACAGCAGCTACGGCGATTGGGGGCTTGCGCTTTTGCAACTCGGCAGCATGGGCGCAGTCTGGCGGCATGCGCCCTTCGGCATCGTCATCGGCCTTGGCCTGGCCGGCCTGTCCTTGGCGCAGGCGCTCATTGCCGACGGCTTGATGTGGCTGGCGCAGCGCTTGGCTGAAAGGCAGAATTGATGCGCGTTGAATTTCAGCTTATTTGAGAACAGATCGACTTTGCGCGATTTGTATCAAGGTAGATGTAATCGCGAACTTTTTGCGGTGATGTGCCAGATTCCACTCTCACGTCTCCAAGTTTTTTTTTCGAAGGCTTTTGACATTTTCTGCAAAGTCAGCATGCTGTTCGCTCGCTGAAATCAATTTACGATAGCTTCCACTTCTTATATCGTGGAGCAAATACAAGCTCATTCCTATTGAGCCTATCAGCAGAAATATCAAGAAGATAAACAGCAGTACGAGGATTTCAGGACTCATGCTGACGCTTCCTCCACACTCCTCCTATTACGAATATAACCAATATGTAGTTGTAGAACAACAGTAATCAGGCTAATCGAAACAGCCAATATGCCTACAAAAATGAATTTTGTCTCAGTATCGAATCGCAAATCTGTTACTCGATCGTTAACATAAATCAGCGTAAGTAATATGATGTTTCCGATGCCAAGCAATATAAGCAACAGGCGGATAAGGAAGTACGGCAAATCCCGATCTGACCAAGCACTTCTAACTTGTGACAGATCAATACCCGTTGCGGTTACCAACCCCAACGAGATTAGCAAAAGTTCTATTCCATCTAATAGATTAAACAGCGAAATCTCGACTTGCTGCAAAGCTGCGATCAAAATACCAAGCCCAATTGGTAGGAGAGGTAAACATATACTGAGGCAAATCCACAAGACAAAGTGAATTATCATCTGAGTCTTTGCTGGGTCCAAACTGACAGTTCCTTACTAATCTACGAGATTACGATAGTGAGTTTACTTGGACGACCCCGCTACTTCCACTAAGCGTATAATTTACATGTTGACATAATCCTGTACAAGTAGAGAAAGGCCATCGACCAAGATATCAAATGCCACTCGACAACCGCGACTACAAGAATATGACCGACTACTTGCGGCATTTGTATCAGTGCGAGCCCTTTTCGCGGGGCGACATTGAGCACCCGGTGACCGTTTTCTACCCGGCCGATCAGCAAATTCACGATGTCGACAGCTTGCTCGACCGCAGCTTGCCGGCGCCGGAAGCGCGCGATTTCGCCTGCTACGATTACAGCTATCTGCATGACCTGCAGAACAGCAAGCCCGGCCTGTACGACGGCCAGACCTTCACCATGCAAGCGATACGGGTGAAGCCGCTTCGCCTCCGCGGCGCCATCGGCCGCTACTTCGACATGCTGGCGACCTGCGCTGCCCTGGAGCGCGAACTGCGCGATGCTGTCGCCGAAGGCTGGATGCGCGCGCCCTCCCGCGCCACTTACCATCGACAAGTAGCGCCGGCCGAAGCGTTAAGGCGGGGCTGGGGGCGCAGCGCGACCATCGGCATCGGCACGCTCACCGTCTTTAATGATGGGGGCGGCTACAAAGCGCTGCTGGCGCGCCGTTCAGCCGCCACCGCCATCGACAGCGGCATGGTTCATGTATTGCCGGCGATGATCTTCGAGCCGACGACGGCCGACTTTGCCGATCAACGCGAATGGAGCCTCAGGCATCAGATTCTGCGCGAAGTGCTGGAAGAATTATTCAACTTTCCCGAACAGCTGCAACCCCCGCGCTGGGATTTCTTCTATGATCACCCCGCCCTGCTCTATCTCCTGGACATGCTCAAAACCGGCCGCGCCCAGCTATGCGCCACCGGCATCGTCTTCAACCTGCTCACCCTGCGCCCGGAGGTCAGCACGCTGCTGCTGATTCACGACCCCGATTGGTATCGCCGCATCACAGCGCCCGATAGCGATATGCCTTTCGCCACCGCCAGCGAGACCGAAGGCGGCAGCATCGCGCTCGCGCCAATTGCTAGCGACGAGGCTTTCCTCGCCCAATTTCCGCCGGACCTGCACTTGATGATGCCGGCGCAGGCGACAGCGACCATGTGGCTCGGCATTGATCTCGCCCGCCGGGAAATTCAAGGCGCGCGCGATTGCCCCTAGCGCCCCGTGCCATTCCCTCAAGTCATGCGCTACAATCAGCCGGATGGACAATCAAAGGAGACAATTATGCCAGCAGTAGGCGACATCGCGCCGGATTTTGCATTGCTCAACCAAAAGGGCGAAAAGGTCGCGCTCAGCGATTACCGCGGCAAGAAGGTTCTGCTCTTCGCTTATCCCAAAGCCGGCACCTCCGGTTGCACGACGCAGGCCTGCGGCTTCCGCGACAACTTCGCGCGGATAGAAACAGCTGACGCAGTCCTGCTCGGGCTCAGCCCGGATGAGCCGGCCGCGCTGGCAAAGTGGATTGAGAAGGAATCGCTGCAATATGACTTGCTCTCCGACCCCGAACATCAGGTGCTGGAAGCCTGGGATGCCTGGGGCGAAAAGTCGATGTACGGCAAGAAGTACATGGGCGTGATCCGCTCGCACTGGATCATCGGCGAGGAGGGCGAAGTGCTCGATGCCCAGGTCAAAATCAGCCCCAAGAAGAGCATCGAAAAAGCGCTGAAATTCCTGGCCGCCGACTAAGCGCATCCGCGGTTTGCTTCAAGCTAATCCGCCCCGCCCAGCCAATCTGGTACAATTGCCGCGCCCGCTAACTGACGCTGTGCTGGACCTATCGAGATGAAAACCCAACTGGCCGCCGCGTTTGCCCTGCTTCTGCTGTTGAGCGCCTGCCGCGCCCAGCAGCAAACGGCGGACCAGATTCAACGCCCTGCGTCCGTCATCGTCTACATAACCCCGACGCCGATCCCGACTTTGGTGCCGACCGCCATCCGCTTCCCGCCTACCGACGCGCCCGACGCCCCCGCCGAAGAAAAAGCGAACATCACCGCCGCGAATTGTGAAGCGGCCCTGGCCGCGCATTACGCCCTGGCCAGCGATAGTTGCCTCGCCGGTCCCACCGGCTACTTCTGCAACGGCGGTTTGCCGCCCAAGCTTGATCCAGCCTCCAACGCCCTCAACACCCCCGCCGCCCAGGCGGAAGCCAATCAGATTGAGCGCCTGCAAAGCCCGCCCTTATCCGCGGCGGCAGGCGGCGGATTGCTCTGGCTGCGCCTGGAAAAGAACATCCTCATGGATGCGCTGATAATAGGCAGCGTCAGCATCAGCAACCGCGTCTCGGCCGAGACCGGCTTGGCGCGCTGGCGCTCGATAACTATCGAAAGCGGCCCCTCCGCCTCCGATTGCGCCGCCATGCCCTCGGTCGGCGCGCTGGTCGTCCAAGGGCTATACGGCCAAACCGCCAGCGTCTTCATCAACAGCGTCGCCACCGAAATCAACGGGACGCTCATCGTGCTGACGCAAGCCGATACCACCAAATTCATCGTCATCGAAGGCAATGTGCTCCTGGTCGCTTACGGTCAATCTGTCACCTTGAACGTCGGCGAGCAGTTGAACCTGCGCTATGAGACGGGCGACTGGAATCGGCCGGCGCAATTGCCGGGCGAGCCGGTTCTGCTGGAATACGACTTGATCAAGCACATGCCGATCCGCCTGTTTGATCGCCCGGTGCCCATTCCGCAACCGGGTTACGCGCAAACGCAAGGCGGCGTCAACATGCGCGTCGCGCCCGATATCGAGTCGCAATTGCTCTTTCAAGTGCCCGCCGGCGAAACGATGGGCATCCTCGGCGCCAGCAGCGATGGCGAATGGCTGCACATCCGCTTCGGCAACGGCGATACCGGCTGGATGAGCGCCGAGCTGCTCGCCGGCCGCCACGGGCAGATCCATAGCGTCTACGACATCACGCCGGAGCCGCCCCAGCGCTACGGCGATTATGCCGATCAAGCCAAAGTCAATGTGCCCCGCGGGGGGAACCTGCGCGAGGCGCCGGACACCTACTTCCGCGTCAAGCGCACCCTCCCCTTTGGCATGGCGGTGACGCTGCTCGCCCGCAGCCCCTATAGCCCCTGGGTCAAAGTGGAAGCGGAGGGCGATACGGGCTGGATGGCGCTGTTCACACTGGAGACGGAAGCGGTCATCAGTTCGCTGCCGATCGATTACAATGTGCCGCTGCCCCCCCGCGCGACGCCGACGCCCTCGTTCAGCTTTGGCGGCGGGCACGCCTACCCCAATCCCGAAGGCGGTTATTAGCCCATCGCGATCGAATGCGCGGCGTATATGTCAAAGTTCATGCCCCGCTTGCGAATTCGATGTATCCTTAACAGCGTAGGAAAACTTCCAGCAACCGGGGGCGAGATATGGCAGAGGCGCGCGCAGGAGAAGACCTCATTTACAAGCGGCGAATCAACGCCTGGGCCATGTACGACTGGGCCAACTCCGCCTTCGCCACCACCATACTCGCCAGCCTTCTGCCCATCTACTACAGCACCGTCGCCGGCAGCACCCTGCCCAGCGAAGCCACCGCCACCGCCTACTGGTCCCTGACCATCAGCTTCTCGCTCTTAATCCTGGCGATCCTCTCGCCCATCCTCGGCACGATCTCCGATGTCATGCGCAGCAAAAAACGCTTCCTGGCCGTTTGCATCGGCGGCGGCGTGGTCGGGACCGGATTGCTGATCTTCGTGGGCACGGGCGACTGGCTGCTGGCATCGCTCTTTTTCGTCCTGGGACGCATCGGATTCGGCGGATCCATCATCTTCTACGACGCGCTGCTGCCGCATGTCGCCCGCAAAGAAGACCGCGACTGGGTATCCACGCGCGGCTATGCCCTCGGCTACCTCGGCGGCGGCATCCTCCTGGCGATCAACGTGGCGATGTTCTTCTTCATTCCCGATAGCCTCTTTGAAAACGCCGGCATACGCCTGTCCTTCCTCAGCGTCGCCATCTGGTGGCTCCTGTTCTCATTGCCGATCCTGCGTCAAGTGCCCGAACCGCCATCGGTGACCGCCGTCCTCCAGCGCGGCGAAACCGTGCTCGGCGTCAGCATCAGGCGCCTGCGCGACACCTTCCGCAACATCCAGCGCTACCGTGAATTATTCAAGTACCTCGTCGCCTTCCTCATCTACAATGACGCCATCGGCACGATCATCGCGGTGGCGGCAATCTATGGCGCCGAGCTGGGCTTCGGGCTGACCGAGCTGGTGCTCGCCATACTGCTGGTGCAATTCGCCGGCATCCCCTTCAGCATCATCTTCGGCCGCTTGCCCGCCCACAACGACAGCCGCGCCCCCTTCTATCTGGCTTTCATCCTGATCAACGCCTTCGCCCTGCCAATCCTGGGCATCGCCCTTGTCAACAGCCTGCCCGCCTCGCTCACCGGCGCCGCGCCTGCGCCGTACCTCGCGCAGGGGGAACACGTCGGCGAAGGAACCTACACCCCCGCCGGCGACGCCTTTGAGGCGACTGGCGATTGGCAGAGCCTGCTGGTCCCGGGCGAAGAACTCATCGGCGCTAATCTTTTGGGCAGCCTCACCGCTCTGCTGACCGGCGTCCCCGCCGACTTGCATTACCTGACCAGCAACGATGCGACGGCGACTCAATCCTTCGCCTTCGTCGGGCGGCAACTAATAGTGACCTATCGGCTGGCGCCCGACGGCGGCCTCATCGGCTTCCGCTTGAACGGCGAAACCCTGACCGGAGACAGCGAAGACGCCCCGCTGATAATCGACGCCTATAGCGAGACCCTGCGCTACGGCGAGACCGAAACGATCGACATCGGCGCAGCAGGCGCGCACATGCTGGAAATAGTGAATCTCTCGGATTCCCCGGCCGCGCGCGGCAACGTGATCGCCATTTCGCAGATCGAAGTCCTGCCGGCCTCCCGTGAAAGCAGCCTGCCCACAATAATGCTCATCATCATCGCCTTTGAAATTGTGGCCCTGGCCCTCGCCTGGCTTCTTCGTTCGCGCTTTGTCAAACTCTCCAA
Organism: Anaerolineae bacterium; assembly: GCA_022822545.1. Taxonomy (GTDB): domain Bacteria; phylum Chloroflexota; class Anaerolineae; order Aggregatilineales; family Phototrophicaceae; genus UBA6055. Next base: position 6,216 of record JAJEBE010000003.1, on the reverse strand, counting down.
TTGGCTTGATACCCGCCGCAGCATCTTGCTCTCCCTGTTCGTGTACTGCATCGTCGCCTGCTGGGGTTACTTGCTGGACGCGACGCTGGAATTCTGGATGCTCGCGTTGATGGTGGCGATGGTGCAAGGCGGCAGCCAAGCGCTCAGCCGCAGTCTCTACGCCAGCCTCTGCCCGACAGCCAAGAGCGGCGAATTCTTCGGCTTCTACAGCATCATGGAGAAATTCGCCTCGATCATCGGTCCCCTCATATTCGCCTTCGCCGGCATCGTCCTGGGCAGCAGCCGTCCCGCCATACTCAGCCTGATATTGCTATTCGTTCTCGGCGGCTATCTGCTCGTCCGGGTGGACATCGCCGAGGGGCAGCGCGTCGCCCGTGAAGAAGACGCCGAACACGGCATCGCGATCCACTAGAAGAAGCGGCGAATTTCGAGGATATGCACTAACGCGAAACCCGTAGGGGCGATTCGGTCGCCCGCACCAGATTCTCCGAGCCGGCGGGATAATACCCTCGTTATTCACCCCCCCCCCCAAACCGTAGGGGCGAGCCATCGGGTCGCCCGCCCCCGCTCAGTAGTAGCATGTAAGTCATGCAAAAAAATTTCGGTATCTGTAGGGGCCAGCCTTGGATCGCCCGCAAATGGTACAATCGAGACATAGCCCCAGCGCGAACACAGGAGACTTAGCCCATGCCAACCATAGGTCAAGCAGCGCCGGAATTTGAACTGCTGAATCAGGACGGGCAAACCGTGCGCCTCAGCGATTATCGCGGCCGGCCTGTGATAATCTTCGCCTTCCCCAAAGCCAACACCATAGGCTGCAATAATCAAGCCTGCGGCTTTCGCGATGTCTTCCCGCAAATTGTGTCCCGCAACGCCGTCGTCCTCGGCGTCAGTTCCGATAGCGTCGCCGAACTGGCGCGCTGGAAGCAGCGCAAGCAATTGCAGTACGACCTGCTTTCCGATCCGGAACATAAAATGCTTGACGCCTGGGACGCCTGGGGCTTCAAGCTAATCATCGTCAAGCTGCCGATATCCGCCACTCGCTCCTACTGGGTCATTGACGAGCGCGGCATCCTGGTCGATCAGCAGATCGGCGTGCGCCCGCAAGAGAGCGTCGACAAGGCCCTGGCAGCCGTTGAACGCCTGGCTGAATCCGCCTAGCCTCCATATTCACATTCTCATCGAATCACACTATCGCCCTCTGGCATGAGGCGAGTATCATAGCGAGCGTTGGCTGCCATCAAGCAATCGGACGGTACGATGAAACTCATCCTCATCGGTTTCGGCGTCGTCGGGCAAGGCGTCGCCGAAATCTTGCAGAGCAAAGCCGAGCAACTGGAAAAGCGATACCAATTCGCGCCCGCCATCATCGGCGTCGTGACAGCGACCAAGGGCGCGCTGTTTCAGCCCGCCGGGCTGGATATCGCTGCGCTGCTTTCGGCCGCGCAAACCGGCAGTTTCCAGCACTATCCAGAGAGCGTCGGTCTGCGCCGCGATATGACCGCGAGCGACATGATCGGCGCCGGCTCAGCCGATGTTCTCGTCGAACTCAGCCCGACCGACCTCGAAAGCGCGCAGCCCGCCCTCGCTTACTGCCGCCAAGCCCTTGACGCCGGCTTGCATCTCGCCCTCGCCAATAAGGGACCGGTCGCGCTGGACTACCACAATCTGCGCTCGAAAGCGGCGGCGAGGGGACTTCACCTGCGCTGCGAAGCGACGGTCATGGCGGGCACGCCTGTCATGCAAATGGCGGAAGAGGCGCTGGCCGGCTGCGCGATCCAGGCCGCCCGCGGCATCTTGAACGGCACCACCAATTACATCCTGACGCGGATGGAAGAGGGCATGTCCTACGCCGAGGCGCTGGCGCAGGCCCAAGCCCTTGGCTACGCCGAGGCCGACCCCGCCGGCGATGTCGAAGGCTGGGACGCCGCCGGCAAGGTCCTGATCCTGGCCAACGCGCTCTTCGGCAGCCGCCTGAAGATGAGCGACCTGGACGTCAGCGGCATCACCGATATCAGCAGCGAGGACATCGCGGCGGCCAAAGCGGCCGGGCAGCGTTACAAGCTGATCGCCCAGGCGACGCCGAACGGCGGCTCCGTCAAGGCGACCCGCCTCCCGCTAAGCGATCCGCTGGCGAGCGTCGCCGGCTCGACCAATGCCATCACCCTCGAGACTGACCTCATGGGCGCAGTCACGCTGATAGGCGCCGGCGCGGGCAAGCTCGAGACCGGCAGCGCGATTCTCTCCGATCTGCTGGCGATCCATCGGATTGCCAACGCGACCTGAACAGGACGAGAAACCTAACGGTAATTGATGCGTAAACGTCTATATGAAGCGTCAGTAGGCAGTGTATCGAAGTCGGTTGAAATTCAAATGAGCCAGATTCAGTTTCACAGCAGGTCGCGCGTAGCGCCTGGACACCAACCGCCGGCACCCACCGTCAAGGCGCGAAGACACAAAGAAAAAGACATATTTTCCAAACGATTCTCGGTGTCCTCGTTTCTCTCGGTGTAGAAGGGCTGTGTCTACGCGCCCCTCGGTGCTAAAGTTTTTCAGTTTCAACCGAAATGGATACACGCCCCATCAGTACAACTTTGATTATCGCCGCGCAATTATGATATACTGGCTTCCATCCGCAGTTGAGTAAGGTCAAGCGCAGTAAGGGGTAAATCCGCAAATGCCATCCATATTACAGAAGGTCCAAACGCTCTTCAGCGCCAATATGCACGGAATGATCGATCGGGCGCTGGAGACAAATTCGCTCAAAGTCATGGACGAATACATCCGGCAAGTGGAGCGCAACCTGGAAGCTCTCGACGACTCAGCCGCGACCGTCGGCGGGTCCGTCCGCACGCTCAAACGCAAATACGAAGAATTCTCCAATCTTTCCGATAAACTTGACCGCGACATTGATACCTTGATCCTGCGCGGCAAAAACGACCTCGCCGCCGCCGCCCAGGCGGAATTGAACACCAAACAGGAACTGGCGCAAGAATATTATGAGCAGTGGCAATCACAAGAAGAGCAATATCAAGGCATGCTCAACATGCGCCTGAAACTTGAAAGCCGCCTCACCACCATCAAGCAGGAACGCGAAAAGATGCGCTCCTTGCTGGAATTGGCGGAAACCAAGAAGGTCATGACCAAGACGCTGAAGGTCATGGACAAACTGGATACCACCGGCGACCAGGAAATCGACACCCTGCTCGATTCCATCTATTCCAAAATCGACGAAGAAGACGCGCGCGCCGAGCTCGCCAGCCGCAAGCTATCCGACCAGATCGAAGATACTGTCGGCATCGGCCAGGTGGAATTGCAGCTGGAAGAACGCCGTCAGCGGCTCCTGGGTGATAACTGAGGGGGCGCATTCACCTCTGTCCGACAATTTCTCATACCAACCGACAAGCTAGTAGATCGTCCGCGTCCGAGGCACTGAGAAAGGGAGCCAGCCAGGCATGACAGCCGAAACTGATGGAAGGCAGAAGGTCTTGGGCGCGCTGCTGACGAATGCTTTCCTGCGCTGGGAGACCCTGGTCACCCTCATGGTCACGGCCATCCTCTTTCTCTTCGTCGGGGATGTCAGCCTGCCCTTCATCGAGTGGCAGCCCTGGTTCTGGCTGGTGCTGGGCGGCTTGGCGGAAACCGTGCTGGTAGCCTCCACCCTGACCGATCCGGAAGCGACCGAGCAAGCCCTCGCCGAAGACTTCGAACGCGAATACGACCTGCGCAATATCCGCAATCGCGTCTCGCGCGAGCGGCTGCGCGACGCCTTTGAATATCGGCGGAATATGCTCAAGCTGGCGGATATCGCCCGCGGCGCCATGCGCACCCGGCAGCGCACGCTCATCAGCGGCATCAACGACTGGATCGCCCACATGTACAGCCTGGCGAACCGTATCGACTACTTCGAAAATAATGACCTGGCAGCCCGCGACTTGCAGCAGGTGCCGCGCAAGATCGAACTGGTGAAGCAGCGCATCGAAACGGAAAAAGACCAAGGCACCCGCCATGACTTGCAGCAACAACTAAAACTGCTCCAGCGCCAACTCGTCAGCCTGGAAGCCAGCGCCAGCATCATCAAACGCGCCGAGATACAACTGGAAAGCACCCTGTCCGCCCTGGGCACCGTCTACGCGCAAATGTCCCTGCTCGGCACCAAAGACACCAAGAGCATCAGAGGGCAACGCCTGGGTATCGAAATCAAAGAAGAAATCGACAAGCTGCAAGATACCATTGATGCCATGGACGAAGTGCAGCTGCACGGCCAAAACCTTGGGTTCGACTTCAACCACTCTCTCTACCTGGACAAAGCCGACTCCATAGATCAGGCTGAAGAAGTGACCAGACAGCGTCTCGGTACCGCCAGTGCGGATGCGCCGGAAGCCAGTGACGTTCTCGCCGCCATTGATGCCGACGACGCCCAATTGCAGAGCCAGCGATAACAACAAGCTCTCCTCCCATCTTCAGCAACCTCTTCATGCAACTCACTCAGAAGCGGTTTGTCTCCGCGCGGTTTCGATGTACTATCTGGTTTTGACATAGACATCAAGGAGTGCGATATGTCCATCATTAACTGGTTTGAGATCCCTGTCGCTGACTTTGAGCGCGCTCGCAAGTTTTACGAGACAGTGCTGGATAAGCAACTCTTCATCAACGATCAGCGCGAGACCATGGGCAGCATACTCGGCGTTTTCCCGCATGATGGGAGCGTTGGCGGCTGCCTGGTGCATAATCCGCAGTACGGATACACACCCTCGGCGGAAGGCAGCCTGGTCTATTTCACCATCTCCGGTGATTTGAACGCTGCCCTGGCTCGCGTGCCCGCGGCCGGTGGCGAGCTGCTCCTGCCCAAGACTGAACTCGGCGAAAATGCCGGCGGCGGATTCGTCGCCTGGGCTCGAGATACAGAAGGCAACAAGATCGGCTTCTACTCGGAAGAATAACCCCTAATCGAAGGACTCAACTATCGGTTCGCGCTTCTGCTTGCCCGGGACCAGCCCCTGCAAACGCTTCACCAGGCGCGGCGTCTCCCGTTCGATATTGATGGTGTCTTCGAGCAGGTTGACCAGGGTCGAGGCGATAATCACCAGCGTCAAGTAAATGTAAGCTGTCACGGCGTAAGTCTCGACATAACGGAACGAACGCCCGGATGACAGCTTGGCGATCTGCGTCACATCGCGGATGCCGAGGAAAGCCAGCAGCGATGAATCCTTGATCATCGCCACGAAATCGTTGCCCAGCGGCGGCAGCACATTGCGAAAAGCCTGCGGCAAGATTATCGACCGCATCGTCTGCCAGTAAGTCATGCCCACCGAGTAAGCCGCCTCAAATTGGCCCTTTGGTATCGATTGAATGCCGGCGCGAATCGTCTCCGACATATAAGCGCCATAAGTCGCGCCCAGGGCGACAATCGCCGTCATCGGCGAACTGCCGCGCCAGATGATATCGGGAATATCCGAATTCCCGAGCAAATCTCGCAGGCTCACCAGAAGCGCATCGTTGAGCAGATCGCGGATCGCCGGCACAATGATAAAAGCCGTCACCAATAATACGATCAGAATCGGGATGCCGCGCATCACGTTGACGTAGACCGTGCAGACGTTGTAGATGGCAATACGGATAACGCGCAGCGCCCCTCGGCTAAAGGTCTGGCGCGATTGCGGCGGATCGGGCGGGTTCGAGCGGATGATGCCCACCACCATCGCCACACAGAGCGCGGAGGCATAGGCCGTGGCGCTGACGAAGAGCGTCATGATCACGCCTTCGATCAACTGCTCGAAGATATTCGAATACACCGAATCCGTGAGGATACTGAAAGCGAGCAAGACGCCAAGCACCACCAAAAACAGGAACCAATAAGGAAATGTATACAGGCGCCCATAACGCATCGCCCGCCCGCGCGATTCGGCGATGATCTCGTCCAGGTCAGGTTCAGCGTGCCGCGAAGCCATAAGGCATCCAATCTTGTCTTTTGAAATGCAAAGCGGGACAGGGCTAGCCCCGTCCCACTTCAATAGATAGGCAAATTAGCTGCGCTTGCGGTCAGGCGTCTTACGCGTCCGCGCCAAACCACTTGTCATTGATGGCCTGCAGCGAACCGTCCGCCATCATGCTTTCCAGCGCCGCATCGAAAGGCTCGACCAAGTCCGACCCTTGCGGATAAATGAAGCCAAGCTGCTCCTTCGTAAGCTCATCCGGCAGCAACTTGATCTTGTC
>JAJEBE010000008.1 GCA_022822545.1 Anaerolineae bacterium | reverse complement strand
CCTGTATACATACTCTATCTATACTGTTTCTCAAAAATCGGAAAAAGCGTCAGATCAGGCTTGCGTGGCGCGGAGTTGCGGGCCTGGGAGCGTCTGCGCTTTTCGATTGTCGCGCGCCTGGATTATAATGCGCCGCATGACCGAAGCAGTCCCAATCGTCCGCCGCGCCCGGGGCGTCATCCTCCTTGCCGTTCTGGCCTTCGCCCTCGCCCTGCTGCTGGCCCTCGACCTGCGGCGTCAAGGCCTGGCCTGGCGCTTCCTCTGGTCACAGACCGGCGAAGAAGCGGCGCCGGGTCAGATCCGCGGCCTCGTCGAGGCGGCCGGCAACCTCGTCCGCGCGCCGCTGGCCACCGAGCCGCTGGCGCCCATCAAGCACAAAGCGCATAAACCCTACGGGATAAACACCTTCCTCGAGCAAGAAGTGGAAAAACCCAAGATCGAGGCGATGCTAAAAATGATCAGCGACGCCGGCTTCGTCTGGCTGCGGCAGGAATTCCCCTGGGAAGACCTCGAATTTGACGGCCGCGGCCAGTTCAGCAACTCCCGCGATCTGGACGGCGACGGGCAGCCGGATGTGCCCGATACCTGGCTGAAGTATGACCAGATCGTCGCGCTGACCGAAGCCTACGGCCTGCGCCTGATGGTCCGCTTGAGCAACCCGCCCGCCTGGTCCCGCGCCGATCCGAACTCCGGCGACAATGCCCCGCCCGACGACTTGGGCGATTACGTCAATTACGCCGTCGCCGTCGCCCGGCGCTATCGCGGCCGCATCCGCCACTATCAGATCTGGAATGAGCCGAATATCTACCCCGAGTGGGGCAACAGGCCGATCGATCCGGCCGGATATGCCGATATGCTCTGCCGGACGCACGCGGCTCTGAAAGCGGTCGATCCGGAAATCGTGATCATCAGCGCCGCCATCGCCCCGACGATCGCCCTGGACGGCGGGCGCGACCTGAGCGACCTGATCTTCCTGCAAGCGCTTTACGATAGCGGCGGCGGCGACTGTTTTGATGTGCTTTCGGCGCAGGGTTACGGCTTGCGCAGCGGCCCGACCGACAGACGCCTGCGCGCGACCAGCGTCAATGTCGCCCGCCACAGCTATTATCGCGATATCATGGTCCGCAACGGCGATGCGGGCAAGCCGATCTGGCTCAGCGAAGCGGCCTGGAACGCCACCCTGGACGCCGACTTGCCGCCCGAACAGATCTCGCTCTATGGCAATTATGGCAACGTCACGCAGGAACAAGCGGCCCGCTACATGCCCATGTTATACGATCGGGTTCAGCAGGAATGGCCCTGGATCGGCAATGTCATGTACTGGTTCTTCACGCGTAAGGATCCCTTCGAAGCCGATCAAGCCTTCTATTATTTTCGTATGGCCGAGCCGGATTATCAGCCGGAGAAGCCGACCTTCAGCCCTTTGCCGGTCTACCACAGCGTCAGCGCCTATATCAATGGGCCGGCGCCGGTCTTGTACCGCGGGACGCACCAGGCCGAGACCTGGCAGATTGACGCCGGCGGCCGCCTGGTATCGGCTGACGGGGCTCGCTTCGGGCGGGCGGTCGCTTTCGACGCGCCGCTCCAATTCCGGGCGCATGGCACCGCCGTCGATATCCGCTGGCGGGAGCCTGACCATGAGGCAGATTCCGCCTGGCGAGTGAGCCGCATCGCGCTATCGGGGGAGCTGGCGCGGACGGGCGCAATCAGCTTCGGCGACGCGCCGCTGATCATCGATGAGATTGTGGTGTATGACCGGGGCGGGAATCGCCTGCTGGCCTGGCTGGCGCTGGGTTTGGCGGCCGCTGCCCTCGCGCTTGGGACTATTTTGCTGGCTCTGGGCGAGCGCCGGCGATGAATGAGGCGGTGGGGCGCGCGCTCTCGCCGGCGGCCGGGCGGCGGCAAAAGCTGCTGCTTCCGAGTTTGCTGCTCGCCATACTCCTGCTGTCGGCGGCGCTCCGCTTCCATCGCCTGGGCGCGCAATCGCTCTGGTATGACGAAGGCGTCGCTTACGCTCATTCCCTGCGGACACTGCCGGAGCTCATCCCGCTCTTGCAGCGCAACGTGCACCTGCCGGCTTACTTCGCGCTGCTCGGCTGGTGGCAGGATTGGACCGGCTCCAGCGAATTCGCCTTGCGCGCCCTGTCGGCGCTGTTCAGCATCGCGAGCGTCGCCTGGACCTACGCGCTGGGGGCGCGGCTCTTCCACCCGGCGGCCGGTTTGGCGGCGGCGGCGCTGATAGCATTAAACAGCTTCAGCATCTATTACGCTCAAGAGGCGCGCATGTACGCCATGCTGGCCGCTATCGCCGGCGGCAGCATGTGGCTCTTTGTCGGTCTGCTGCGGGGTTTGCCCAGCTCCCTGCTACCACCCATTGCGATGGGGAGACCGAGGAGGGGCCGCTGGCCCGCGGTCATCGCCCTGGGCCTGGCCAACGCCCTCGGACTCTATACCCATGTCGCATACGGCTTGGTCATCTTGACGCAGGTGATTCTGGCGGCGATCTGGCTGGGACCATCCCTCTACCGGGGGCGGCGGGAAAAGGCGGCGATGAAGCGCTCGGCGCGTCTGCTGCTGCGATTCGCGCTGGCCAATTTGCTGACGCTGCTGCTCTTCCTGCCCTGGCTGCCAGTATCGCTGCGGCAGGTCTTCGCCCAGCCCAATCTCTCGCAGGCGCTGCCGCTTGATCGGACGCTTGGGCAGATTCTCGGCTACTTCGCCATCGGCGTCGCCTTCGAAGAAAGCGGTCGAGATATGACATTCTTTGTCTATTTCTTTTTGCTTTTCGGGTTGATTCCAACCACGATTCGCAGCCGGACTCTTTGGAGTATCGCGCTGCCGGTCCTGTGGGTTATTGTTTCGGCGGCCGTCTACTTGCATCTGGGCTTGACGACGCGCTATCTGCGCTTCCTGCTGCCGGCGCAGATGGCCTTCGCGCTCTGGCTGGGGCGGGGCGTCTGGATCGCGTGGATGCTCCACAGGCGTCACCGGGCGTCGCGCTGGCGAGACAAAGCCAAGTTTATCATCTTTATTGGCGCGGCCTTCTGCCTGCTGTATTTATTTGGCAATTTGGGCTGGCTATATTACCAGCCCAATTTCCAGCGCGATGATGTGCGCGGATTGGTGGCGCGGATCGAGTCAGAATTGCGCGAAGGAGATGCCGTTCTTGTGAGCGCGGCCGGCTTGCAGGAAGTCCTGAGCTATTATTACCGAGGCGAAGCGCCGGTTTACGGCTTGCCGACTTCAAGCGATGAAGAAGCGACCCGCTCGCGGACGCGCGCCATCATCGACTCGCACGATCGTATTCAGGTCGTATTCTATGGCGCCGCCGAGCAGGATCCGAAGCTCGTGGTGGAAAGGACCCTGAACCAGGAGGCCTTCGAAATCAGCGATGAGTGGGTCGATGACCTGCGCTATTTGCAGTACGCCAGCCCCAAGCCGCTGCGCGAGCCGATACGGGCCGATATTCAATTCGGCGCGGACATCAGGCTGCGTTCCTTCGCCCTGAGCGACGAGGGAATTGCCGCGGGCGACTTGCTGCTGGCGGAATTGGTCTGGACGGCGGAGGCGACCCCGAGCTGGCGCTACAAGGTCTTCTTGCAATTGCTGGATGCGGAGGGGCGCTTGGTGGCGCAGCGGGACAGCGAACCGGCGGGCGGTTCGGCGCGAACGACGAGTTGGCGGCCGGGCGAAACTGTGGTGGACAAGCATGCCTTGCTGATTCCGGGGGATCTGCCCGCGGGCGAGTACAGGCTGATCGTCGGTCTTTACGACATTAGCGACCCCAACTCCCGCCTGCCGGTCGCCGGGAGCAGCTATTTTGAGTTGAATACGTTCACTTTGGAGTAAGATGAATCAGGCATTTGAATCCCGCTCATGGACCAGTTCACCCGCCACATAAGTCGCTTGAATCGCGCGGTCGTCGGCGCAGATCATCAGCGCGAAGAGCAATTCGTCCAGCGTCTCGGCCACATCCGCCCGCAGCGCCAGGAGCGGCGTCGCCCGCGGATCCAGCACGATGATATCGGCCGCATAACCGGCGCCCAGCTTGCCGACGCGGTCGGCGATCCCCAAGGCTTCCGCGCTGCCCAGGGTCGCCAGGTACCAGCTCTGCGCCGCCGTCACCGAGATGCCGCGCAGTTGCGCCATCTTGTAGGCTTCGCTCATGGTTTGCAGCATCGAGAAACTGGTGCCGCCGCCGACATCGGTGCCCAAGCCCACGGCGACGGGCCGCGCTTGGTCTTTGGTCGCCGCGATATTAAAGAGGCCGCTGCCGATGAAAAAGTTCGAGGTGGGGCAATGAGCGATCTTGGCGCCGGTCTCATGAAAGCGCCTCAGTTCCTCTTCCGAGAGGTGGATGCCGTGGCCGTAGATCGCGCGCTCGTCGAGCAAGCCGTAATGATCGTAGATGTCGGTGTAATGCTTCCGCGCCGGATACAATTCCGCCGCCCGCGCCACCTCGGCCAGGTTCTCCGAAATGTGCGACTGCAAGCGGACATCGCTGTGTTCGCGCATCAAGGCGCCGGCCAGTTCCAGTTGCTGCGGGCTGCTCGTCAGGGCGAAGCGCGGCGTCACGGTATAGAGGCGGCGACCGCGTTTGTGCCAGCGCTCGATCAGGGCTTTGGAATCGTCATAGCTGGTCCGCGGCGTATCGAGGATATTCGCCGGCGCGCGGCTGTCCATCATCATCTTGCCCGCCAGGATGAGCATGTTCCGGGCGCCCGCCGCTTCGAAGATGGCGTCGACCGAAAGCGGCGCCGAGCTGCAAAATACCGATGCTGAAGTTGTGCCATTGCGCAGCAACTCGGCGATGAAAAACTCGGCGATTTTCCGCGCGCGCGCCGGGTCATTAAACCCGGCTTCGGTCGGGAAGGTGTATTTGTTCAGCCACTCCAGCAGCTGCGCGCCGTAGGAGCCGATGATCTCGACCTGGGGATAATGAATATGGGCATCGACGAAGCCCGGCAGCAGAAGCGCATCCGGGTAATGCCGCGTCTCGATGCCCTCCGGCAGCTGATCCTTGAGCCCGGCATAATCGCCGACCGCGCTGATGCGGCCATCGCGGATCAGTATCAGGCCATCGGATTGGTAGACGACGCAGTCTTCGGCTGCGTTCAGGAAGGGGTCGTTGACCAGGGTGTAGGTGGCGCCGCGCAACGCTAAATCTGTCATGAGCCTTCCTGTGATGTCGGTCCCAGGGCAATCGCTTCAGATTATTTCACCACGGTAGTATATCCTTTTCGGTTGAAACACAAAAAGCTTTGCCACCGAGGGCACAGAGGAAAAAGAGAGGGCACAGAGGGGTTTCTGCCCCCACCCCCCTCTCGCCATTTCTAGTGGCGCGTAGACACAGCCACTTCTGGCGAGCATCCCATAAAGAGGGAGGGGGAGCGTCAACACTTGAGAGAGTGCGATTTTGCGGCAGATTTCGCCAGAGCGGGGTGGTATTTTCGAAGCAATGGGGCGAAGACTCACTCATAAAGTCAGTACCGGACAAGCCTTACATGGCTTGATGGCGGCGGCGTAGGCGGGCGACCCACCGGGTCGCCCCTACGGATGGGATGTGATGGCGGGCGACTCACAGAGTCGCCCCTACAAAATTACGATTTTTTGCCCTTTTATTTATTTTGCCATATTCTCTCATTATCTTAGCCTCAATCGCGGCGCAGGCTGGCGACGTCTTCCCAGCGGCCGCTTTGCCAGGATCGGATCATGGCGGCATGCACTTCCGCCACCGCCAGCGCATCGGCGAAGTTTGGGGCGCAGGGGAGGCCTTCGGACACGGCTTTGAGGAAGTGGAAGGCTTCGATGACTTTCATATCTTCATAGCCCAGGCCGCTGCCATCGCCCGGGTTGAAGTTGCCGTGGAAGGGGTATTGGTCGCCGCCGACCAGCCGCAGATAGCCATCGCGCCGGCCATCGGCGTCGGGCAGGTACAGCGCCAGTTCGTTCATGCGCTCGAAGTCCCAATTCAGCGCGCCTTTTGTCCCGTTCAGTTCGAAGGCCATCTGGTTCTTGGGCCCGAAGATGGAGCGGGACACTTCGAATGTTCCACGCGCGCCGTTCGCGAATTCGACCAAGGCGCCGACATAATCTTCGTTGCTGACCGGGCCTTTCGGGTCTTCCGGCGCCCCGCGGGAATAATGCGCGCCTTTGCCCGGGATCGGCCGGGGACGCTCGCTGATGAAGGTATGCGAGTTGCTGACCAGTCGTTTGACGCCGCCGCAAAGATAAAGCGCCATATCGGTGACATGGGCCATGATATCGCCGAGCGCGCCGTAACCGGCAATCTCACGGTCGAAGCGCCAGGAGAGCAATCCCATCGGGTCGCTGCCGTACATGCTGAAGAAGCGGCCGCGATACTGCGTCAGCTCGCCCAGGGCGCCCTCGGCGATCAGTTGCTTGGCATGCAGCACCATAGGCGCCCAGCGATAATTGAAGCCGACGAAGGTCAAGACGCCGGCCTGCCGCGCCGCGTATTCGATCCGCGCGGTTTCGGCCGGGTCGCGCCCGACCGGCTTCTCGCAGAAGATATGCTTGCCCGCCGCCGCTGCCGCCTCTACGATCTCGACGTGCAAGTTGTTCGGCGTGGCGATGTTGACGATCCGCACAGCGGGATGCTCGATCACGTCTTGCCAGTGAGCCGTCGCCATTTCGAAGCCGAGCCGGTCGCGCGCGTTTTCGGCCCGTTCGGCGACATTATCCGAGCAGATGACCAGCCGCGCTTTCAGGTCGGCCTCGGGGAAGCGCTGCCGCGTCAGGCTGTAGGCGCGGGCGTGCACCTGGCCCATCCAGCCCATGCCGATTAGTCCGATGCCGAGTTCGTTCTTTGGCATTTGGTTTTCCTTTTCTACCCTTCACGCTGGCGGCACAGGCGGGCGACCCGCCGGGTCGCCCCTACAAGGCTTGATGGTGGTGGGTTTTGCGGGCGATTCACAGAGTCGCCCCTACAACTTTCGCCAAACCTGATAGATCGTCCCGACATGGCTTGATTGGCATTGGCGGGCAAGCCTTCAGTCAGGGGCTTCGATGTGAATGCTGAAATCGGATTTGGGATTCTCGGTATAGGCCCAGGCGCGTGTGTTGCTCACCAGGGTCACGCTGACCCGTTGGTAGGCGTCGCCTTCGTAGTCGTCGAGCTTTTGCAGTTCTTCGCCGGTCACTTCAAAGAGTGTGCCGTCGACGATCGAGCCCGGGTGGGGCTGAAGGATCGAATAGACGAAGTGGATGCCGCGAAGCTTGGCCAGCCGATAGCCGCGGAGGGAATCCGGTTTGCCTTGGCCCAGTTGCCGGCCCAGGATTTGAGCTTGGGTCGCGGGGTTGCGGAGGGTGCCGTATGTGAAGAGTTTTTCCATCGAAATGGTTCTTTTGCCTCATGCCGCTATAAGGGCAATCGCGACCATGCCAATCAGGGTCTCAACCTGTTGCGGTCTGCGTTGACGCGCGCAAAGCGGGATCGCACGCTACCATTGTACTGTCGCTGAGCAGGTGTCAAGCGTGAACTTGCCGGTTTTCTTCAGTCATAGTTCTGCGGATGCGCGCCGTCCAGGTAGCCGGCGATCCATTTTAGCATGTCAACCGAGCCTTGGGGATTGGCTTCGCCGTGGGTCAACTGTCGGTCGATGCTGTCGTCGCTGCGCATGAGCGAAGGTTTGCTGCGATTCTCCGCCATTTGCGTAATCCGGATGGCGAGGCTGCGCAGGTTGTTGGCCAGGATATGCCGCTGCTCCGATGACAGCTCGCCGCTTAGTTCATCCACTTCGCGGCGGATCGTATGCGGATCCGTCTCGGACAGGTTCGCGCCGTCAAAAGCTTCGGTGATATGTTCGAGCATGATGTTGGCGGTGTTGATGGCCTCGGCCAGCTCGGCCGGGCCGCGGCTGTGCAGCCAGCGCCGCATCGCCACGACAGTTTTGATGATATGTTTCTGTTCTTCCAGGTGCCGCTGCGCGTCAAGCTCGCGCCGCAGGCGTTGCAATTGGGGCATGGCGCAGCTATGGGTGTATGCGCGCCACCAATTGTTGGCGCCGTCTTGCAGGCTCTTGCTGAAGGTGATTTGGCGGCAGATGCGGGCCAGCCCGGCGACGACAACCTCAAGGTCTTCTTCGTTATCAAACTGCGCCATGAGTTGGGTCATGACGACGCGGGTCGCCGCTTCGGACTGCATGGCCTGGCAGGCCTCGAAGAGGGTCCAGAGATGCCGGTAGGAGACGGTGACCTCGTGATGTTTCGCCAGCAGCCGGGCGAGCGCCTCAATCAGATGCTGGGTTTGCGGCTCCCATTGATAATAATCGAGCAGTGAAAAATAGCAGGCGATGACCTCTTGCGGCGCCGCATTTTGGATGGCGCTGACGGCGTTCATCACCGAAAGCACCTTGTCCAGCGGCAGGTCGTCTTGCTGCAGGGCGCCTTCCAGGCGGGGGAAAAGCAAGTCGCGATCGGCCAGGTGCCCCAGGGCCTTCGCGATAAAGGGGCGATCGTCGCTGTGCAGGATGTATCGCAAAAGGAGATCGGCCGCGTCCGCCGACATTTGATGGCTGGCCTGGGTTGCCAGCAGGCGTATCAGCGCCGGGGCGCGATAAACCGCCGGCAGATTCGTCCGCCCTTCGGATTCCGCCAGGCTGAGTAACCGGCGCGCTGCCGCCAGGGAAACAAGCAAGTCGTCGCTGGCGCTGAGTCCATTGTAAAGGGCGAAGAGAAAATGTTCGGGCTTGTCATCAATCAGGGCATCCAGCGCGCTGACGGACGGGCTCCGCAAGGCGGCGCGGACCTTGGTCTCCAGCGCGGCAATCAGCGCTTCGTCGCCATAAAGGGCATCGACGATTTCCGGCGTGCGCCTCGCCGCCATCAGTATCAGTTGGATACCCAATTCGCCATCGCCATAGGCGCGTTTGGTCGCGGACAGGATGCCCCGCTTCAATATCTCCTGCAATTGATAAGCCTGCGGTTCATGGGCGATGAGCTCCAGCCAGCCGGCCAGCGTGCCGATATCGCCTTCCTCAATCGCCACATCGAGCGAGTTTTTCGCGGCCGCGTGCAAACGCGGGAGCCAGCGCTCGTCGACGCCGAGATTGATCAGCCGGTTGCGAATGAATACGTATACCGCATCGGGCTGGTCTTCCAGCATTTCTTCGATCAGTCCGGCCAGGGCGGCGTCCAGTTCTTCATCGCGCTCCATCTCTTCCGCCACCCAGCGGCCGGCGGCCGAATCGCGATTGTTCAGGGCGTTCCGCAGCAGTTTCTCGACATAGAGGCGGCGGAGATTCATGCTGGGCGATTCGACGCCTTCGAGGATGTTTATCATGACATCGGTATCGACTTCATCTCCGGCCCGAATGCGATGGTCGACCCAGAAGCGCTCCGCCAATCCCCGCAGGTCGTCGGCAAAATCTCCCGGCTGCCCGGCGGCGAGATCGGGCAGGGCCATCCTTTGAATATCCGCCGCCAGCGCCGATGGCTCACCGGCCCAAAGGAGGCGCAATACATCAATATAGGGATGCTCAGGCGCTTCGCTGATGATATGCGGTTCGTCCCAATCAAAGACCCAGGCGTCGTCTTCATCGCCGCCTTCGCCGAATGCGATCTGCGGTTTGCGCCGGGAGTTGTTTGGGGGGCTGGTGGCGAAAGTCAGGCGCGCCGCCAGCTTGCCCGGCAACATAGCCTGTATGCCGGCGATGGTGGCCAGGCGCCGGCTGAAATCCGCGGGAAAGCGGCTGATCAGCAATTGGCGCTTGTCGATCAGCGCGGCCAGCAAAGAGAGCAGAACCTCGAAGTCGCCGTCAGGGGCGCGGTTGAGCAGGCGCGTCAGATTGGCGGCGCGGGTCTCCTGGTCGACTTCGGTGAAGAGCGGCGCTTGCAGCAAGGGCAGGGTGAGGTCGAGGTCTCCCGTCGCTTTGGGCAAGAATGCCAGCCAGCTTTCGAATTGGTCGGCGGCTTCGGGGAGCGATTCGGCCGGGATAAAAACATAATGATGGGTGAAAGCGCCTGGCTGGTCGGGGGCTGGCTGATTGACGACCAGCAGCATTTGCGGGCCATCATAGTCGACAAGCGCCAGCCCGGTCTGGCCGGCGCCGGCGGCGTCGAGTAGCGGCTCAATATCAATGATGCGGGTGTAGAAAGCGGGATCAAGCGATGGTAAGGCTCCGTTGAAGAGCAACAGCTTGCGCCGCTCTTGGCCCTGATCATCCTGGTCCTGACCAAGTATCACATATTCCAGCGTCACACTGGCAGCCCTTCAGCGACCACGCTATCCGCTTGCGCAACAATTGTGTCAAATTGTCCCCCGAGATGCAAGCGTCTTCAAATCGGCTGATGTCTTGTTACTTGAGGGCGACTCACCGAGTCGCCCCTACCGATCGGTTGGTAAGGCGGAAGATTCAGAGAGTTGGGCCAATGAATCGATTTGGGTTGCGCAATTGCGGGTGTTGTCACGATACAGCGGCGCAGCCTTTCTACAGTGGCGGAGGGAGATGCTATAATGGCTTCGCTCAATCCGTCTGTATTGGGAGCCAGTGATGTCAATTGCGAAGTCCCGGATATGTCTGCTTCTGCTGTTTCTGTGGCTGGCCGCGCCCGCTCTTGGGCAAGGGGCGCCAAGCCAGATCGAATCCGCTCTGAGCGACTTGAGCGCGCGGCTTGGACGAACAGTGAGCATCGGCGATCTGTCCGAATGGCGCTGGGAACAGAAGCAGTTTTCCGATTCCGCCTTGGGCTGCGCCTCGGTCAACGGCGGTGGCGGCGCCCTTCTCGGTTACGAATTCCAACTGACCTACAGCGCTGTCGTCTATGATTATCGGGTCTCGGCCGATAACTTAATCGTCGTATATTGCGGCGAACTCGACCCTAATCGGGCGGCGGCCGCGCCGAGCGCGCAGTACTCAAACCGGCTCTGCGACGCGGCCGCGTCTGATGGGCCGTATATGCGTTCGAGCGTCATCTTCGGCATTGAGGCCGAGGCGGCGGACAGCTTCCTCAACTTGCGCGGGCAGCCGTCGGCGGCCGGTCAAATACTGCAGCAGGTTCCCGCCGGCTTGAGCTTTGAGGTCACGGCCGGTCCTGATTGCGCCGAGGGCTACGTCTGGTGGCTGGTCAACATCGGCGGTCAAACGGGCTATATCGCCGAAGGGGGCGATGGGGCGACTTTCATCAAGCCCAAGGATCCGATATCGCTGCCCAGCCGGGAAGTTCTGAACAGCAGTTTGGTCGCCTGGCTGCAGGAGTTGTCTCGCGTTGTGGGCAATTTTCAGCCACAGCATGCTTGGTCCTCCGATAGCGTCTTTGTCGCCCTGCCCGGCGCGCGCGGCTCGGACAGCATCTGGCTCTACGATCTGCGGAAGCAACCCATGAGTCCGCAATTGCTGGAATATGACGCCGGCATTTCGACGTTGGCTTTTCGTCCCAATCGCCCGGAGGTCGCTTTCGGCAGCGTCGGCGGCAGCGCGCATCTTTGGCGCTTCGAAGGCGGGGCCGAGTTCAGGCGGGATGAATTGCTATTTTTGAACGCGCATGGCGGCGCCATATCCGCGCTCGGCTTCAGCGCTGATGGCAATCGCCTCGTCAGCGCCGGCCCCGTCGCTTACACTCAGGTCGAGGCCGATCGCGATTTCGCCGCCATCGTCTGGGACTTGCCGACAGTCGCGCAGCAAGCGGTTCTCTCGGGCCATCAGGGGCTGATCCGCGCGATCGCCTTTCACCCGGACGGCGCGGTCCTGGCTACCGGCGGGGATGATGGCGCGATCCATTTCTGGGATGCGGACAATGGCGCCAGTTTGGGCCTGCGCGATGCGGGGGCGCCGGTGACTGCGCTCGAGTACAGTCCTGATGGGCAGCTGCTCGCGATTGGTTTGTCGCGCGTCAGCGACAATCTCTTGGTGCTCGATGATTCCCCTGGCGCTCAAATTGCCAGTTATCAAATGCCGACCGCCGGTTTGAAGTCTGTCAGCTTCAGCCCGGATGGCTCCATGCTTGTGGCCGGCGCGGCCGAGGGTCTGTTTTCCGTCTGGAATACCCGATCGCGACAACTCATCGTCACGCGGGAAACTGGCGCGGCCGTTCAGGATGTGAGCTTCAGCCCGGATGGCTCGCTCATCGCCGTTTCCACCGAGGATCATGCCTTGTCGTTCTATGGCGTGCCGCTGGGTTCCGGTTGAGGGGCAAAAGGCTTTGCCAGCGAGGGCATGGAAGCAGTTGAAAGCAAGTAATGAGAATATGGGAGAGCACTCAGAAAACAAGTTTCGGGCGACACACCGGGTCGCCCCTACCGTATTCCAAGGGATTGACAATTGCAGGGGGCGCGGGGTTGCGGACTGGGGGAGAGAGAAAGTCCGGGCGGGTCGGCGCTACGGTATTCCGAGGAGAAGAAAAGACCAAACTTTGATTTACGGCGGGGAATATGTTTAACTCTGAGGAAACCAGCGCGGGACATGGCATGATCCTCAGACTCGGCTTCGCGGCAATAGCGCTTTGCCTGGCCTTTGCTGACGCGGGCGCGCAAGGCATCCACGACAGCGCCGACTGCGTCGTGAAACCCGCCGGATATGTCACGCGCTGCGGCTATGTCACTTTGCCTCAAGATTATGCGGAGCCGCGGGCCGGCAAGGTTGAAATCTACTATAGTCTCATCCAAAGCCGCAGTTCGGAACCGAAGCCGGACCCGCTGGTCTACCTGGTCGGCGGCCCGGGCAGCAGCGGCTCGCAACTGCTCGAAACCTCATTTCGCGCTTATCTGCGCGCCTTCGCCGGCGACCGCCATATCATCGTCATCGACCAACGGGGCACGGGTTTTTCCAATCCGCCGCTCTATTGTCGCGAGGCTCTGTTCCGTCTGGACGAAATCTTGCAGAGCCATCATGCCGAGCATGCCGAGTTGCTGCTCGAGATCCTGACCGACTGCCACAGCCGACTGTCGGACAAGGGTCTGCGGTTCGCCGCTTTCCACAGCCAGAATATCGCCCGCGATGTCGTCAATGTGCTGTTGACGCTGGACTTCGAGGAATGGAACCTGGTCGGCGTATCTTATGGTTCGCGCCTGGCGCTGTCGATGATGCGCGATTATCCGGGGCGTTTGCGCAGCGTCATCCTGGATTCGGTCTATCCGCCGCAAGCCGATATCTACCTGGATGCATATTATCATGGCGAGCGGGCCCTGGCTGTGCTTTTTGACGCGTGCGCGGCGTCGGCCAGCTGCAACGAGCGCTATCCCAACCTGGAGTTCGTTTTCTATCAGCTTTATGAGCGCCTGAATCTGGAGCCGGCCCAGGCCGCCATCAGTCCGCCGGGCTACAAAGAGTTGAACATCCCAATCAGTGGCTATCGGCTCTATGACTGGGTGTTCAGTTGGCTCTACGATGTCGACTCAATTGAGCTCATTCCGCGCTTGATTTACGAATTGGCGCGGGGCGACTCGAGGGACGCGGCCTTGGTCGGCGTCATCCATGAAGCCTCCATGACCGGGTTGAGCCTGGGCATGCACTACACGGTGCAGTGCCAGGAAGAATACGGCTCGGCGCCGGATCGAGATTATGCCGCAATGCTGGCGGATTTCCCGCATTTGGGCGGCTTCGCGGCTTATCCGGTCGAAGGCCGGGCGACCCTGGGCCGCTTGTGCGAGCTCTTCCGCGAGGAAGCGCGGCCGCCGCTGGCCAATACGCCGGTGCGGAGCGATGTGCCCGCCCTGCTGCTTTCCGGCGACTATGATCCGATCACGCCGCCGGCTTATGCGGAAAGCGCCGAGGCCACCTTGACCGCCTCCTTCAGCTATGTGCTGCCGCATGTCGGGCATGGGGTATTGCGATCGCATCGCTGCGCTGTGCGCATCGCGCTGGCTTTCATTGAAGCGCCCCGCCGCGAACCGGACAGCAGTTGCGTCGCCGCCATCCCGGCGCTGGAATTTGACTGAGCGTCGGCTGGCAGCAAGCAAGGCGTAGGGGAGCCGTCAAGTTGCTCGCGGAGTAAACGCTAACATACCCTCCAGGCAGAAATGCAGGAGGGTGAACGATGCGAAAATGCGCGAATATCATTAAGAATTGCCTCTGGCTGCTGATTCTCTGCGGGTTGCTCGCAGGCGGTCCGGGGTTGGGGCAGGGCCTGCCAAGCGCGGAGATCGCGATTGATGTGGCGGAAATGCCGGATCCGCTGCACGAAATGGTTTTGCCGCGGCTATACGCTATCATCGGGGCGGACATATCGCCCACGCTGGGGGACGCGACGCTCATTAATCGATTCCGGTTTATCGTGTCGCTGGCCATGGTGGACGCGGCGGCGCCTTACCATCCGACGGCTGTCGGCATGTATTCGCGCATACCGCGGCGGCCCGAAGCGGAATGGACCGACACCAACATCAACACGGCCATGCTGCATGGCGCCTACAACGCGCTTATGGGCTTGCTGCCGGAGCGCGGGAACGTCTGGCGGGATATGCTGCGCGACATCGGCCTGGACCCGGATGATGCGAGCGCTGACCTGAGCACGGCGGTCGGCATCGGCAATGTGGCGGGCAAAGCGGCGCAGGAAGCCAGGCTTTATGATGGCATCAACCAGACGGGGGACTACCAGGATACAACCGGGTATATGCCGGTCAACACGGCATTCGAGTTGCGCGATCCGTCTCGCTGGCAGCCGGGCTTGCACCGGCAAGGCATAGGCCTGTATACCGCGCAGCACTTTGTTACGCCGCAGCTATCGACTATGGAGCCAATGGCGCTCTTTAATCCGCGCGAGTTGCGCGTCGCCCCGCCAACCGCCAGCGATCCGGCGAATTGGGAGGCTTACCAAGCGCAGGCGGATGTGGTGCTGGGGACCTCGGCGAACTTGACTGATGAGATGAAACTGAAAGCCGAGCTCTTCGACAACAAGATCGCTTCACTTGGCTTGTCGTATATTCATCTGGCGGAGGAAATGGATTTGTCGCCGGCCGATATCGCGCGCGGCTATTTTCTCAAGGTATCAGCCTGGATGGACGCCTCGATTGTGACTTGGCAGGAGAAGCTGCGTTATGACGCTGTCCGCCCTAACAGCGCGATCGCCTATATTTACGGCGACGAGCCGGTGACGGCCTGGGGCGGCCCGGGCGCAGGGACCCGGGAAGTGCCGGCGAATGAATGGCGAGCGTATTTGCCGGAGCCAGACCACCCCGAATACCCCTCGGGCAGCACCTGCGGCTGTTATGCCCATGCCCAGGCATTGCGGCGCTTCAGCGGCACTGACGAGTTGAATTGGAGCGTCAGTTACCCGGCCGGCAGTTCGCGGATTGAGCCGGGCCTGACGCCAAACCGCGATATGACCTTGACCTTTGAAACCTGGTCTGATTTCACCGAAGCTTGCGGGATGGCGCGGCATTGGGCCGGCGTGCATTTCGTCGACGCGATTGAGGCGAGCGCGGCCTATTGCAGCATTTTCGGCGACAGCGCCTACGATTATTATCAATCTTTGATGGATGGCAGCGCGGGGTTGCGGCAGCCGGCGCAGGCTCTGCCGGCGGATCCCTGGCTCGAAGCCGCGAGACAAGGACCTGCGCCGACGGTCATCGTGCCGGAAAACACCTATCCCAGTCCGCAGTCATGTAAATACGCCGGCGACTCGGTCTCGGTCACGGCGGTCAATAACGGCGCGCTCTGCGAAGGGGTTGACGCGACTGAGCTAGCGGGACTTTCGGACTCCCTTGAAGCGGTTGCCATCGCCGGCGAGCTGGACTTTGGCGCTCAAGTCTGTTTCAGCCAGCCCGGCTCAATCGTCATGCTGGAAGACGGCGGGATCGACCCCGGCTTTCATGAGTTGCTCAATTACCAAGTATCGGGCTCGACCTGCGCCTGGATCAAGAAGCCCGGCACGGTCATACTGCTGGCTTCGCCCGGACTGAGGGGATGCGCGGTGATTACCACGGGGGTTCTCAACTTCCGCCGGTCGCCAGTCAGAGGAGAAGTTATGGGCCTCATCCAGAAGGGCGCGCAGCTTCCTGTCATCGCGAAAACGCCCTACTGGTACAATGTCCAATACGGTGGGAGAGAGGGCTGGGTCAGCGGTGACTTCGTGCAGGCGAGTGGCAGTTGTTAAGTTGCCAAGCATCTGCTTCAAGGGCGCGGCGCGGAAGGCTGCGCCCTTCGCTTTCTCCTCAGCCGGGACGAGCAACGGCAAAGATCGCCCCGCCTGTATGAAAGTATGAAGAAGTAAATTAAGAGAAAGAATATGATACAAAATTTAGTTTTCTAACTCATACTGTACAAATCTATCTTGTTTGTATTATATTCCCCGCTTGTGAATTTCGCAATTGGCAGGCCGCAAGGTAAATAGCGGTTTGTTCACAACTTTTACCCACAATTTAATCAGGAGTAAGGACAAATGATCGTCCGAGTTTGTCTATGTTTGGCCCTGTTCGCCGGCTTTCTCGGCGGCGGCGCAATCCAAGCGCAGGGCTTGACCAGCGCGGAGAACCGCGCGCCTCTGCATGAATTGGCGGACCCGCTTCACGATGTGGTCTTGCCGCGGCTCTACGCCGTCCTGGCGGCTGATGTATCGCCTACACTTGGGGACGCGACGCTGATCAATCGTTTCCGATTTATTGTTTCCGTGGCGATGATGGACGCGGCTGCGCCATACCATCCGACTGCGGTTGGCATGTACACCCGGGCGCCGCGCCGGCCGGAGGCGGAATGGACGGAGGCAAATATCAACAAGGCGATGCTGCACGGCGCCTATCACGCTTTGATGGGCTTGCTGCCAGAGCGCGCGCTGGTTTGGCGCGAGATGTTGGCGGATTATGGCTTGAATCCCGACGATTTGAGCGTGGATCTTAGCACGGCTGTCGGCATCGGCAATGCAGCCGGCATCGGCGCGAATCTGGACCGGCTGAACGATGGCATCAACCAGGCGGGCGATTACCTGGATACGACAGGTTACGCGCCTGTCAACACGGCTTTCGAACTGCGAGATCCATCGCGCTGGCAGCCGGGATTGCGGCTGGCGGGCACTGGCGTGTATGTCGTGCAGCATTTTGTCACGCCTCAGTTGGCCAACATGGAGCCGATGGCGCCATTTAATCCGCGGGAATTCCGGGTGGAGCCGCCAGTCGCAAGCGATCCGGAGAATTGGGAGGCTTACAAAGCTCAGGTTGACCAGGTATTGGAAACTTCGGCCGAGCTCACCGACGAACAGAAACTCAAGGCGGAGTTCTTTGAAAACAAGGTGGCGTCGCTCGGCTTGTCTTACCTGAAGGTCGCGGACGACCTCGGTCTGTCGCCAGCCGACATTGTGCGCGGATACTTTCTCAAAGTGTCCGCCTGGATGGACGCGTCCATCGTCACCTGGCAGGAGAAAACGCGCTATGACGCCGTCCGTCCAAACAGCGCGATTGCCTATGTATACGGCGATGATCTGGTGACAGCCTGGGCTGGACCCGGCCGGGGGCGCGGAGAGATGCCGGCGGACGAATGGCAGGCTTATTTGCCCGAGAACGACCACTCGGATTATCCCTCCGGCACAACCTGTGGCTGTTATGCGCATGCGCAGTCGCTGCGGCGGCTTACCGGGACGGACGAACTCAACTGGAGCACAAGCTACCCCGCCGGCTCCTCGCGCATTGAACCGGGCATCACCCCCGCCCGCGACATGACCCTGACCTTTGATACCTGGACGGACTTCACCAATGACTGCGGGCAATCGCGCAACTGGGCCGGCGTGCATTTCGAAGCCGCCTATCAAGCCAGCGCAGCTTATTGCAGCGTCTTCGGCGATATGGCTTACGAATACTTCAGCACCTTGATGGACGGCACGGCGCCACTGCGCGAGCCAGCCCAGGCCTTGGCGGCGGATCCCTGGCTGCCGGCCGAAAGACAAAGCGCAGAAGCGAGCCTGGTCGTGCCGGAAAACACTTACCCGACCCCGCAGACCTGCGAAAACGTTGGGGAATCGGTTCGGGTCACCGCCATGAATAACGGCGTCATGTGCGAGGCTGTCGATCTGTCTGGCTTGTCTCTTTTGAATGGATTGCTGGACGCCGTCTCTCTCAGCGGGACTTTGGACCTGGGAGCGCAGGCCTGTTTCAACCAGCCCGGTACGCTGGCCTTGATTGAAGAAGCGGGCGATACGATCCGCATAGCTGAGTTGATCAGCTATCAGCTGTCGGGCATGACTTGCGGCTGGATTGACCAGCCGGGCACGGTGGTCCTCTTTTCCGCCTTTCTGACGGCAGCGCAGGCCAATAGCGATGTCGCATCTGTCAACGCGCCGCTCGCCAACTGCCAGGTCACGACCACCGCCGGCGTCAACTTCCGCGCGACGCCCGCCGGCGAGCATCTGGAAATCATCATTCCGCTTGGCACACGACTGGCGCCGAACGCAAAATCGAACGGCTGGTACGCCGTGCGCTTTGATGGCGTTTCGGGCTGGATCAGCGGCGATTACGTCCACATGAGCGGCAACTGCTAGCAGTTGAAACTGTCTGTCAGCCTTGGGCGCAGCCAATTCCGCCGCGCCCATTTGCTTTTCCCGGGACTGCGGCTAGCCGGAACGCGACTGGTCTATAGCTGCCCTGTCGCCGGATTCATGCTATAGTCGGGCGCGGATGAAGCTGACGAATTTGGAACGCGGATGATCACCTTGGCCGACATCCAGGCTGCGGCGAGAAACGTCGCCCCCTACACCAACCGGACGCCGCAGCGGAGTTCGGCGGCGTTGAGCGAATTGTTGGGCTGCACGGTCTCTCTCAAGCTGGAGATGCGGCAGCACAGCGGCTCTTTCAAGACGCGCGGCGCTTTCCATCAGATGCTTGCGCTGGGCGGAGAAGCCTTGAGCCGGGGCGTGGTCGCGGTCAGCGGCGGCAATTTCGCGCGGGCGGTCGGCTATTGCAGCGGGGCGCTGGGCGTCGATGCCATCGTCTGCATGCCGGAAAACGCGCCGGCGGCTTCGATCGACGCGACCCGCGATTACGGGGCGACGGTGGAATTGCTGCCGGATGCGGTGGCGGCTTTCGCCCGCGCCGATGAGTATGCCGCGCAGGGACGCAGCGTCTTGCACCCTTTCGACAATCGGGCACAGATCGCGGGGAACGGCGTGGTTGCGCTGGAGATCTTGGAAGATTGCCCGGGGCTGACGGATATCATCGTCAGCATCGGTGGGGGCGGGCTTATCGCCGGCATCATCGCGGCGGTAAAAGCGGTGAAGCCGACGGCGCGCGTTTGGGGGGTCGAGCCGGCGGCCGCGCCGACGATGACAGCCGCGCTGGAGGCGGGCGAGATCGTCAACATCAGACCGGCCTCGCTTTCGGCGACGCTCAGCGCGCCCTTCGTCGGGCGGATGGCGTTGGATCTTTGCCGCGAGCATCTGGAGGATCTCATTTTGGCGAGGGATCTGGATATGATCGCGGCGCAGCAGGGCTTCATTCGCGATGAGGGTTTATGCCCGGAATTGGCCGCCGCCAGCACACTGGCCGCCGCCGATGCGATCAAGGGACGCTTGTCCGCTGACAGCGAGCTTGTGCTGTTGATCTGCGGCTGCAACGATTCGCCCGAGGATGTGGCCCGCTACGCCGGGCTGCTGGACGCTGAGGGCAATCAGGCATAGAGGCGCCGGTAGAGGTCGATCTGCCGTTCGCGGGCCGCTCGCAGGGCGCTGACCGCGGCCGGATCCGGCTGAACGACGCCGCTGATTCGCGGGGGCTGGGCGGCGAGCCCGGCGCCATCGAGGGCGCGGCGCAGCATCAGGGCGACGCCGCGGGCGGTGATCTCTGGCTCGGCCAGCAGTTGCAGCGGCGAATCGAAGGCGTTCGCGATTATGCGCGCCCAAACGGCCGATGATTGCAGCGCGCCGCCGCCGGCCATCACCGCGGCGCCCTCCGTCTTGAGCAGATCATGAATCATAGACAAACGCAGCGCCACCGCTTCGAGATGGGCCTGGAGGATATCGAGGCGGCTGGTGTTGCGGCGGAGGCCGTGGATGGTGCCAGTGGCATTTGGCTGCCAGCCCGGGCTGCGTTCGCCGGCCAGCAAGGGCAGCACGGTCAGCCCGTGGCAGTCGGCTTGGCGCTCCGCCAGCGCCGCCGTCAGGGCATCCGTTTCGCCCAGCAGGTCTTGCATCAGCCATTGATAGACGTTGCCGCCTTCGCTGGCAGCGCCGCCGACGAGGGGCATATCGGCGCAGACCAGGTAGCGCCAAAGGCCCGGCGGCAAGGGTTCGACGTCTTTGACGACGCGCAGGGCGGAGGTGGTGCCGATGGTCAGGGCGATCCGGCCGGGAGCGACCGCGCCGGAGCCGATGTTGGCGGCCGCGCCATCGCCCAGCGCCAGGAAAAAGGGCAGATCGCGGAGTTGGGGCCAGCGCGCGACGTAGTCGCCATTTAAGCCCGTCTGTACCTGATCGTAGTCGGCGAGCGGCGGCAGCTTGGCGGGGAAGGCATCGCCGAGCAGATCGCGGGCGTAACCCCGGTGCCAGTCGCGCCGCTGCGTATCCAGCAGGCCGGACCAGCTGGCGACAGACAGGCTCGTCGGTACTTCGCGGGCGAACCATTGGCGATACAGATAAGCGCCGATATCGCTGACGGTGTGGATTCGCTTTGCCGAGCGGGGCCGGCTGCGGCGCCAGCGGGCGTATTGGGCCGGCAGGTAAGCCGAATGCAGCGGGCAGCCGGTCGCTTGATGATAGGCGTCGGCAGCGCGGCCGAGCTTTGCCAGCAGGGCCGGGATCTCGGCGGCGCTCAGGGTATCGGCATAGGTCAGGAGGGGCGTGCAGGCCTGGCCTTTCGCATCCAGGCCCAGCCAGTTGCCGACGAAAGTCGCCAGCCCGACCGCGCGTATGGCAGCGGCGGCCGGATGCCGCAGGACCTCGTCGATGCAGCTTTCCACCAAGGCTTGCAGGGCGGGGGCATCGGCGGTGGCGCGGCCGGCATTATCGGTATCGAAGTCGTAGCGGCGGCTGCGGGTAGAGCCGTCGATCAGCCGCGCCGAATCGTCAAAGAGGAGTGCCCGGACGGATGAACTGCCCAGGTCGATTACGAGGAGAGTCATGTTTGGGTGGGGTTTTGCGGGCGGGCTGGCAGGGCGTCCCTACAATTTGGGTTTTGCGGGCGACTCACAGAGTCGCCCCTACAGGATTCAACGTACACGGATTCAACGCACATGGCGCGCGGGGGCCGGTTGTCGAGGCAATCGCCTCAGTCCGCCAGGATGGCTTCGATGCGCGCCAGTTCGTCAGCGCTGAAATCGAGGTTGTCCAGGGCGGCGACGGCGTCGGCGATTTGTTCCGGTTTGCTGGCGCCGATCAGCGCTGAGGTCATCTGCGGGTGGCGCAGGGTCCAGGCGAGGGCGAGCTGCGCCATGTTCTGGCCGCGGGCTTTGGCGATGCTATCCAACAGAAGCACTTTGTCGAGTTTTTGCTGGGCCAGGCGGTCGCCCCAATTGTGCTTGGCGGCGCGTGATCCGCCGGGCAGATCGCCGATGTATTTGTTGGTCAAGATGCCTTGATCGAGGGGGGAAAAGCCGATGCAGCCGATGCCTTCATCGCCGAGCACATCGAGCAAGCCGGCCTCTTCTATGCGGCGGTCGAACATATTGTAGCGGGGCTGGTGGATCAGGCAGGGCGTGCCCAGTTGCTTGAGGATAAACGCCGCCTCGCGGGTCTGCTCCGGCGTATAGCTGGAGATGCCGATATAGAGGGCGCGGCCGCTGCGGACGATGTAATCGAGGGCGGTCATGGTCTCTTCGAGGGGGGTATCGGGATCGGGACGATGGCTGTAAAAGATATCGAAGTAATCGAGACCGGTCCGGCGCAGGCTTTGGTCGCAGCTGGCGATCAGGTACTTGCGCGAGCCCCATTCGCCGTAGGGGCCGGGCCACATGTAATAGCCGGCTTTGCTGGAGACGATGAGCTCATCGCGATAGGGCGCGAGGTCTTCCCGGAAAACCTGGCCGAAGGTCTCTTCGGCGGAGCCGGGCGGGGGACCATAATTATTGGCGATATCGATATGGGTGACGCCGAGATCGAAGGCCGCGCGCAGCATAGCCCGCGAGTTTTCCAGGGTATCGACGCCGCCGAAATTCCACCAGATGCCGAGTGATATGGCCGGCAAGAGCAAGCCGCTGCGTCCGCTCCGCCGGTATGTCATCGAGTCATAACGGGTTTCCGCCGCCTGATAGACCATGCGTTTCTCCTTATGTTCATTCTAGCTGGGTGGCGCAGGCGGGCGACCCAGTGGCTCGCCTACAAATGCCGCGACTACTATAACGCATTGGTATTGAGTTCCCAAGGGCAGCGGGCGAAGGGAAATGTATCCTTTTCGGTTGAAACTGAAAAACTTTACCACCGAGTACACAGAGTTAAATTGAGGGCACAGAGATTTTGGTATATTTTCGATGTTTTCTCAAAATCTGCCGCCGTCTAGGGAGCGCATCCATTTGGCTGGACAAGGTATGACGTTCAA
>JAJEBE010000054.1 GCA_022822545.1 Anaerolineae bacterium | reverse complement strand
GAAAGATACGATTCAATATTCGCCGGACGGCTTGAACTTCGCCGTCGTCGCTCACGTCACACTCCCGCCCTTGGCGGCTGGCCCCTTCGCGCCCGACTCTTATCGCGATACCAAAGATGGCAAGGGAATCATCTGGGGGCTGTCCCACATCGCGACCGAGGAGATGAAGACGGGCAATTCTTATATCGTGCGCTTTGACTGCAACTTGCAGCGGGATCGCGAACGGCCGGGCTTTCGAGGCGCGAACCTGCGCTTTCCCGAAGATGTATACTTCTCGCCTGACCTGGCCTTGAACGAACAAAACATGCAAGCATTAACCTATCCCAACGAGCCGGACCGCCCGCCGGAAGCGCGGCCGGAGGCGCCGATCAGCCGGGCGATGCAGCGGGTCTACGATACATTTGGCGTCTACAAAGACCAAGGCAGCGACTTCTTTTCCGCCTTCAAGTATTCCGCCGTGTCCGGCATCGGCAAGGAAGCGGGACTGACTCGGCGCGATCCATCCAAAGTGATCAAGGTGGGCGACACATACTACGTCTGGTACACGCGCCGGCAGACCGAAGCCGCTTGGCGCGGCATCGCGGACGCGAGTGAAACCCGGCCGGCCTGGGACTGGGATATGGCGGATATTTGCTACGCTACATCTTCTGATGGTTTTCACTGGACGGAGGGCGGCCTGGCAGTGCGCCGCGGCCCAAAAGGCAGCTTCGATGACCGCTCAGTTTTCACGCCCGATATCTTGGTCCATGAGGGGATATACTATCTCTACTATCAGGCGATCAGCGGAGTCTGGAAACACAGGACGCCCCATCAAATCGCCATGGCTTGGGCCGATTCTCCCGAAGGACCCTGGACCAAAATGGATGCGCCTGTCCTGCGCCCGGGGCGCCGCGGCGCGTTTGACGGCGACGCGGATGATGCTGACGCCATCAACAGTTTCGGCGATTGGGATTCGCATAAGCTTCACGATCCCTACCTGCTAACGTATCGCGGGCAGATCTGGCTGTATTACAAGGGCGTACAGTACGGCCGGGCCTATCGTCACGACCTGGGCATCAGTTGGGGGGTCGCCATGGCCGACAATCCCGCCGGTCCCTTCGTCAAGTCAGCGCTGAACCCGGTAACCAACAGCGGGCACGAGACCTTTCTTTATCCCTATCGAGACGGCATTGTCGCGATCACGAGCCACGAAGGTCCCGAGAAGAACACAGTGCAATTCGCGCCGGACGGATTGAATTTCGAAGTCCTTGGAAAAGTGAGCGCGCCGCCGACGGCTGCCGGGCCCTATGTGCCCGACGCCTTCGCCGATAATGGCGATGGACGCGGCATCACCTGGGGGCTGTCGCACATACAGCACGGCAACGATGGTCCACTGCCCAATGGCTTTCTTCTGCGCTTTGACTGCAATCTAAGCCGGGACAGGCAGCGCGCGGACTTTTACCGCGCCTGGAATTATCGCTTCCCCGAATCAGTGTATTTCAGCAGAGACTTCGCCCTGCCGAAAACCATGAAGGCGGAAGCGCTGAAACTGATGGCGGAGGTGGACGAGGATACGAAGCCCCCGGATCGAGCCGATTGACGCGCGTTTCGGCTTAGCGCGCGCCTAGGCGCTGGACGATTGTATCCACGAGCGCTTCGGCGACGAGGCTGTTGCCGACTTCGTTGATATGCGCTTCGTCGAAGAAGATTTCACCGCTGTAGCTGCCAAACAGGTCGGACAATATGATCAGATCTTCCAAGGCGCCGTCCGCCGCCAATTCGCGTATGCGCCCATCTACTTCCGCGTAAAGGTTCAAAAATCCAGGAAGCGCTCGATCTATTTCGGCTGCGACCTGCGCTTCAAAATAGGACAGTTCTGTCTTGGCGAAGAGCGCCGGCTGCCAGACAAAGAGAACATCGACGCCATAATCTTTTGCCGCGGCGCGAATCAGCCGACGATTGCCCAGCCAGTTGTCGACGATCTCACCCGGGCTATTCCCGTCCGCCGTAACCAGACGCCAATCTACGTCTGAGATGCTGGAATTTAGCGGGCGCAAAAGGGGTTGACCCCGCCGCAACAGCCGCCCCGCCTCGGAATCGTCCAGGCGCTGACTTTCGCGCAGCGGCAAGCCAGCTTTGCTTTGCAAGTACGCGGAGTAGATATCGTTGAAGCCCTGGTAAAACACAGCCAAATCGGGCTGATTCCCCAAAGCCAATTGTCGCTGGAAAAGGATCAGATCTTGCGCGCTGACATAACCGGTTTGCGCATAATTCGCGACCGCTGCCGGAGCGCCCTGATCGGCAAGCAGACGCCCCGCCTGAGACGGAATCGTGTAGGCATCGCGCGCGCCTTCGCCCCAAGCGGTCGAGCCGCCGAAGAAGTAGACCCGCGGCGCGCTCGGGTCGTCGACAAACGAGAGCGTCTGACGCAGGCCGATTTCATTCACGTTAATCAGTTCGCTTTCGTATGGGGCGACCACCCAATAGCTGTAAGGCAGCCAGCGTACTCTTGTCTGTCCCTGCTCCTCCCAGAATTCCCGCGGCGTCGGCGCTTCGCCGTCGTCGATAAATCTGAGCAGGCGGTAATCGAGACCGCCGCGCAATCGGTCTTGCAGACCGGTCGCCGTGGCCAGCCGCCCGGTCACTACCAGCATCAACACAATGATGACAAAAGCCGTCATTGCGATGCCAGCCAGGGCCAGCGCGTCTCGATGGCGAAGAAACCTGCGTCTGACATCCGGCCAATGCAGGGTCAGCAACAAGCCGCCGCCAACAAGCGACCAGCAAATCAACAGGAATCTTGCCGGCCCAGTAATGGAAGGAGCGATGTCTCTAAGCAAGGCCTGCGCCAATATATTCAACTCGATGAGAATGACTGTCAACGCGAGCGCGAGCCAGCGGCGACCGATACAGGAGAGCATCAGCGCGGCAACGCGGGACGAGCTTGCCTGGTCAAGGCGATAGGACCAGACCATGACAAGCAGACCTACTGCCGTTGCGACGCCGAAGCCAAGCACAATTGTACGCTGCAACTGGGCGTAAGACGCCTCCGGCGATGACGGCGCCAGCAGTAAGGAGGCAAAGACAAGGCACAAAGGGAGCCAGGCGATCAACGCGAAACCGAAGAGGCTGCGCGACAAGACTTGTACGGGATCGTAGCTCCGCGCTGGCAAAGCATTGCTCACGGCGTCAACTCGGCAACCAAGCTGAACATCAGCGGAACATTCTGCGGCAAATGCGCCGGCACTGCGAAACGCAGACCACCGATTTCCTGCATATCCGGGAATGGTTTGAAGAGGTTGCTATAGGCATATTCCTTCAGATGCGTCAACTGCAAACCCGCATCAATTATAGCAGTAACGATTTCCGCAACGCCCCACTTATATTCGACACCCGGATAGGGATTGTGAAAATCACAAATGCCCGCTTCAAGTGAATCGATCCCGGCTGCCGCGCCAGTCATAGCAACATAGTCCCCAACACCCGAATCGTATTCATAGGCGACGCCGCCCATGTAATCGTCGCTTAGCCGCCATTCCGCATCAAACATCATCAGAGCCGGATGGAAATCCACCAGTACAAATCTCCCACCTGACTTCAGGCAACTGGCGATGCCTTGCCCCCAAGTCTGTATATCGGACAGCCAGCAGATTGCGCCATAAGAGGAAAAGGCGACATCAAAAAGCTGAACATGATTATCGAAAAAGTCGTATACATCGGCGCGGATGAAATCAGCCGGTACTCCACTGTCTCGCGCCAATGCACGAGCAAAGCGAATCGCTTCGTCGCTGATATCGACGCCGGTGACCGCGGCGCCGAGATGGTTAGCGATACTCAAGCTGTCCTGACCGCTATTACATTGCAAATGCAGCAAGGTCTTGCCTGAGATATCGCCCAGCAGGGTTTGCTCCTCATGAAACAAAGTGTTGCCGCCGGCGCGGAAAAATGCTGCTTGGTCGCCTTTATGGCTGTTGTGCGCCTTTGTGCCTTCGTTCCATGAAAGCCGATTAATTTCATGGTGCGCTTTGTTGGGCATGATTCTGATCTCCAGCGGTCAGGCAAGGTCGATACTAGCGGTTGAGGCAGGCGGCTGCAATGCGAGGAATCTCCCCGCGACCTCCGCGGCAGTGTCCGCCTGCCCTATATTAATGACGGGAAGACATGCGCCGACTTCCATTTTCGGGCGGGTGGCGCTCCTCATTCGTTACGAAGAATTATGGATCATTACGGATTATTACGGGAAATAACGGATAATTACGGGAGATAAGGGTTGGAATTTCAAGCAGGACTACCTGAGACAGCGCCGCAATAGCGAGCAACCCTGCAAGTAAGTCTGATTCCTAAGAGTCAGCTTGAAACTACGGAGGGTGTCAAGGCAGCCGGGAGGCAATTGCCGGGAAAAATGTTTTTTTGGCAATCTGGCAATCTGGCCATCTGCGAGGCAGCAAGATTCGGTTGTAAAGGCGCAAGTGAGATTAGTGTAGCATAGAATTAGGAAGAGTGGGAGAATAAATGTTCACGTTTTCACTCGGCCCGAGATCCTTTCAAAATGGGGAGGGGTTTTTCGCCACAGTCGCTCGACGGCAACGATATGGGATCTATAATCGAGGACAGCTAGCTTGCTTGCGCAAGTACTCAAGTCTATAATCCTTGATACGGTTGTGGGGCTGTTGCGAGGGCAAGGAGCAATCGCAGCGCGGGGACAGGCAAAAGACCACGAGATTCCGGATCCTTCGCGTGGTTGATGAGACCGGCAAATCAGTTGAAAATCGGATATCCAGCATGGACTATGCTGATCTGACGCGAGTGGCGTTAAGCGCGCTGCAATCTTCGACATCCGCCGATTCCGAGTATGTTGATCATGACGAGGCGCATTGCTTGCGGGGCAAAATCCTTGGAGTTCTCATACGTCAAAGCCGGCTCGCCGCCGAAGTCACAACGGAAGATTGCGCGCGATACTTGAGTGTGAAGCCACAGTTGATTGAAGCCTGGGAGCTTGGCGAGCGCGCGCCAAGTTTGTCGCAGTTGGAAGGGTTGGCCAGTTGCTTCAAGGCGCCCATGTCCGATGAGTCTTTAAGCGCGGCAGTCTTGCCGCAGGCAGAGCAGGACGAGTATATGCGAATCAGGCAGCGGCTGGCCGGCGCTCTGCTGCAATCCGCGCGCCGGGATCAAGAAGCCAGCATTGAGGATATAAGCGCGAGAACCGGACTTGACGCTGACCTTTTGCAGCGATACGAATACGGCGAATCCGTGATGCCGGTGCATCATTTGACCGCGCTTGCGCAAGCTGTGCAACGCGATCTAAGCTATTTCACCGACTCGGCCGGAGTCAGTCTCCGCAGGGCAAGTCCATCCGCCCGCAATGCCGCAACAGCGAAGGATGAGGATGTGGATCTCGCGCAGTTTGCCGCGGATCAGAGGAACCGAGCCTTCATTCGCCTGGCAATGGCCTTCCGCGATATTGACCGTGAGGATCTGGATCGAATCGCTTCCGCGCTCTTGGCCATCATTCGAGAAAGGCGTGACGAAAACGGCCGGTCGCCAACATGACAGCGACGACCGATTAATGTCCTTATCAAGTTCCAAAACTTATTCATTCAGCGTATTCCTTCTGCTGGTCACCTTGACGTTGAGCGTTTATATGTTGACGTTCCGGGCCGTTATCCAGTCCGGGGACACATTGCGGGCGCTGGACGCGGCAAGCAGTCAAGCGCGCTATGGCGACTGGCTGATGGACGAATCGAACTGGTTTAAGCCGGCGCTCATCATTCGCGAAGAATCGGAACTGCCTTTACGCGAATACGATGTGGAGGAGCGCCTGAATGCGCAACTGGCGACAGTTTTGCTCCGGCTGGCCGATTTTCTGCCTCGCCTCGGCAATATTCATACCGTTTGGCTCTTCAATGTTTTCGTCGCGTCACTGAGCGTCGGTCTGATTTTCTGTCTCCTGCGCGCGCTGAAATTCAGCGGTGCGGCCGCCGCTGTCGTTGCGCTTGCCGCCGGCTTGGGCACAAACCTCTGGGCCTATTCACAGACATTCTTCCGCGAACCCTTGAGCGCGTTTTTCATTCTGGCGGGGCTTCTCTCGCTTCAGCTTGGCCGGGGCCGAAAGCCGATCGTCCGGCTGCTAAGCCTTGGCGCCGCGGCTGGGGGACTTTATCTGGCGTTTTTGACCAAGCATTCGGCTGTCTTTGCGATTCCGGCGGCGCTGATCTTCGCCCTGCCGGCCGGTTATGGGGCTGGTCGGCTGTTTACGCGCCGGCTCGCGCTCTGGCTGCTCGCGCTGGCAGGCGCAAGTATCACGCTGTTAATGGTCTTGGATCCTTTGCCGCAGCCGCTCAGCCAACTCCTCGCCCAATTCGGCATCAAAGCGGACTTTGCCGGCGCGGCCCTGCGCAGCTATCTCCTCAGCCCCGGCGCGAGCATATGGGGCACTTCCCCGATCTTGTTGCTCGCAATCGCCGGCGGCCTGATGCTCTGGCGTCGACAGCAATACGCGCTCGTCCTCACGGTGGCAACGGGTCTGATCGCTTATGTCGCCGGTCATGCGCTGACAACCGGCGTCCATTGGTTTGGCGGTCTGAGCTGGCCGCCGCGTTTTCTTTTGCCGGTTCTGCCGCTGCTAATGTTAGCGACCGCGCCCGCGGCCGAGCGCATGCTGCAGCCTGGGCAAAGTCGCCTACGCTTGCTCTGGGCTGTTCTGTTGTTATATGGCGTCTGGATTCAATTCAGCGCCGTATCCTTGAGTTGGTCGCATTATAGCGACAGCTTGCCCGCGGAATCCCAGGGGCTGGCGGAATGGCTGCCGTCGATGTATCAGCCGCAGTATTTTCGCTGGGCGCTGCTGCCGCAACGATGGGGAGATTTGGGCTTCGATTTTCTGTGGACGCGCGCGCAGTTGCCAATATGGGGCTTCAGCTTCGTCGCCCTCGCGCTGGCGGTCGCCTGGGCTTTGATTCGGCTGCTTCGTCATGGTCGCAGTCGCTGGCGCTATGCGTCGCCGCTGCTGGCAATATTCTGTTTCAACCTCATCCTGCTCAACCTCAGCGCGGCATACGATCGGGACCCGCGCACTCAATCGGCGCAGGCGGCCTTGCATGAAGCGCGCGACTATCTCGCGGGGGCGGCCCAGCCCGGCGACATCTTGCTGCTGCCAAGCAACGATTATGGCAACTTCATCCTGAATCACTTCGATGGCGTCTGGCCGCGCGTCATCGTGCTGCCGCGCCCCCCGGCTCAAGCGGCGAGCGACAAACAGCCGGCGAAAATCGTATCGAACAATCCCAACAGCTGGTTCGATGTTCAGAGCCTTCGCGTCATTCATGCTCTCGCCGAAAAGCATGATCGGCTCTGGGTCCTGGACAATACAAGCCCGTTCATGCCTTGGAGTTTCCGCCCGCTTGAGCGCTATCTTGCCCGGCACTATTATCTCGTACAAGATGTACAACTGACGACGC
This sequence comes from Anaerolineae bacterium, assembly GCA_022822545.1. Lineage (GTDB taxonomy): Bacteria > Chloroflexota > Anaerolineae > Aggregatilineales > Phototrophicaceae > UBA6055. The sequence continues at coordinate 197,662 of JAJEBE010000054.1, read as the reverse complement.
CTGACGACGCAGTGCGGCTGCTGGAATACGACACCAGCGCAACAGCCCCGGATCCGATGACGCTGTATTTCGGCGATGCCGCGACGGATTTGCGCTACGGGGACTCCATTAGACTTGTCAGTTACGTCCTCCCAAAGGGCGGACAATATGAGCCCGGAGACGCGATACCGTTTTCGCTGCTATGGCAAACTGAGATCGCGCTCGACCATGATTATACGGTAGCCGCCTTTCTTGCGGACGCGAGTTCGGGCCAAGCGGTCGCTCAAGGTTATGATTCTAGACCTCAAGGCGGTTTCGTCGAGACATCAAAGCAGGCGCCCGGCATTCCAGTTTGGGATAACCGGGCAATTCGAATACCGGCGCATACTCAGCCGGGAGACTATCGACTGTGGGTGGTCCTGTATCGTATCGATAGCGGTTCCGGCGACATCACACGCTTGCCGGTCGGCGGGGCCGAAGTCGCAGACTCGGGGACGATCGGCGTTTTACCCTTTGTATTGGACATCCGCTGACAAGAGCAAGTCAACACGATGCCGGCTCCTCGATGGAGAAATCATCCATTCTGCAATTCCCTAGATTCAGATACACTCTGGTTTTGACTTCCCGCGCCATAATCCGGAGCTGCAATGGCGGTTGAATTCAGCGTTACTGCGCCCATCAAATCCAACCACAACAGCCCATTGCGTTTCATCTTGTCGCATATCTTTCGTCATCCGATAGCTGCATTGCTGCTGGTCTTCGGCGCCTTCAGCAACGCCTTTCTCGCTGGCGTGGTGCCGGGCGCGATAGGCAGCGCCTTTGACGCGATACGGCTGATGAACGAAGACAGTCTCCGTCTCGCGCTCAATAGCGTTCTGCTCATCATAGGGTCACAGACCTTGCGCTCAGTCTTGCAGTTTATCCGCAACTTCGCCGCGGAGGTTTTCGCCCAGCGCTTTGAACGCGACATTCGCGACGAACTCTATGCGAGCTTGCTGGGCAAGAGCATGAGTTACCACGATATGCAGCCGGTCGGGGAGACAATGGCAAGGGTGACCAATGATGTGCGGGAAATGAACCTGATGATGAACCCGGGCGTCAACCTGATCACCGGCGCGAACATGTTTCTGATGATGCCCGCCGTCTACGCGCCCGGCATTCATCCGCAGCTGATATTCGTCCCGCTGCTCTTCATCGTCTCGCATATTCTGGTGCAGATCTACTTCATCCTGCGCCTGTACCCGATCGCGCAGGAAGTGCGGGGCAGCTTCGGCCGGATGAACGCGCGGCTGGCGGAGTCCCTGGACGGGCTCGAGGTGGTAAAGGGCTCGGCGCAGGAGGAACAGGAGGTTGGCAGTTTCAACAGCTTGGCGGATCTGGTCCGCGACCGGTTCATCGACCAAGGGGAGTTCGAAGCGCGCTACCTGTCCATACTGATCTTCGGCTTGACCGTAGTTGCAGCGCTGATCCACGCTGTGATTCTCTTCCGAGACGGCGTGATCGGGGAAGGCCAGGTCATCACCTTTCTCGGGCTGATAAATTTATTCCAATTCCCCGTGTTTATCTCGCTGTTTTCCTCCTCGCGGATCGCGTCCGGATACGCCGGGGCGGAACGAATTCTTGAAGTCATCAACGGAAAGACCGCCCTCGATCAGAACGCTCGCGGTTATAGCGGCAACATCAAGGGATCCATCGTTTTTGAAAATGTTTGCTTCGGCTATAGCCCCGAAGAAGAAGCCTTGCGCGATATCTCTTTTGAGGCGCGCGCCGGTCAAACCGTGGCCATCGTCGGACAGACGGGCTCGGGGAAGAGCACGCTCAGCAAGCTGGTCAATCGCATTTACGATGTGGATAGCGGGCGGGTTCTCGTGGATGGCGTAGATGTGCGCGACTGGAACCTGCAAGCGCTAAGATCGCAAATCAGCATCATCGAACAGGACATCTTCCTCTTCAGCCGCAGTGTGGCGGAGAATATCGCCTTCGGCAAAGACAAACTGGACATGGAGAACATTATCGAGTCGGCGAAGGCGGCGCAGGCGCATGACTTCATTTCGTCATTTCCCGCCCGGTACGAGACGATTATCGGCCAGCGCGGCATGACCCTCAGCGGCGGGCAGCGGCAGCGGCTGGCGTTGGCGCGCGCCTTTCAGACCGATCCGCCGATCCTGATCCTGGATGACAGCACGAGCGCGATAGACAGCGCGACGGAAGACAAGATTCAGCGAGCGATCTGGTCGGCGGCGACCGGGCGCACTACGCTGCTGATCACACATCGCCTGTCGCAGATTCGTTGGGCGGATCATATTGTGGTGTTGCGCAAAGGGCGCGTCGCCGCGCAGGGGACCCATGAAGAGCTCCTGCGGACGTCCCAGTCGTATCGTCACATTTTCGACCGTTACGCGTCGGCGGACGCATCGGCTCTGCCCAAGGCGGGAGGCTAAGGTGGCGGCGCTTTTCGGCGGCTTGCAAGGGGACAAATACGATCGCCAGTATTCGGATGCTCACCTGTTCCGACGCATCGCAAGGTATATGGCCGAGCACAAGCGACAGGTCACGCTGGGGCTTCTGGGCTTCCTCGTCGTTGGCATCGCGCGCGCCATCCGCCCTGTATTCATCAGCGCGGCTATTGACGAACTGGTCGGCGGCAGCGAATTGCTCGGTTTCCTGTTGACAGCGCTCACGATCGTCACGGTTACCGAATATATATCCAACTACGGGCGGCGTCGATTCACTGTCGTTGTCATCGGCAAGATCGTGGCGCAGATGCGCAAGGACGCTTTTAGAGCGGCGATCGAGCGCGATCTGGCTTTCTACGATCGTCACAAGTCTGGCACGGTGATCAGCCGCATCACCAGCGATACGCAGGAGTTCGGGGATGTCATGCTCCTGGGCAGCGATGTGGTTTCGCAGTTTCTCTCGGTGCTTATCTTATTCGCCGCTCTGCTCACTTATTCCGTCGAACTGACATTGGTGCTGCTGCTCACCATGCCGCTGGTCGTCTGCGCCGCCCTCGCCTTTCGTATCGTCGCCCGCATCGTGACGCGGCAAGGCGCGCGCGCCATGGCAGTGGTTAATGACAATATTCAGGAAAGCGTGACCGGGATACGGGTCGCCAAGAATTTCCGCCAGGAGCAGATGATCTACAACGAGTTCTCCGCGGTGAATATCTTGAGCTATCGCATCAACCTGAAACGCGGCTTTATCATGTCTTTGGTTTTCCCCACTCTGACCTGGCTTGCGGCGGTTGCGCTGTCCATCATCGTATGGGCGGGCTCGCATTCGGTGCTCAGCGGGGCGATTACGGCCGGCGCCTGGTATCTGTTCATCCAGGGCGTCGACCGATTCTGGTTCCCGTTCATGAATCTGGCTTCTTTTTGGAGCCAGTTTCAACAAGGCTTGAGCGCGGCCGAGCGCATATTCGCCCTCATAGACGCGGAAAATGAGGTCATCCAAAAAGACAGCCTTGTCATCGAGCCCTTGAAAGGCCGGATCAGTTTCGAGAGCGTCGATTTTGAATACGATGCCGGTGAACCGGTACTGCGTGACTTCAGCCTGGATATTAGTCCCGGGGAAAATGTGGCCTTCGTTGGCCATACCGGCGCCGGCAAAAGCACAATCGCCAAGCTCATCACACGCTATTACGAATACCAACGCGGCGAAATCCTCATAGACGGCAAGGATATCCGCACCCTCGACTTGAAGAGCTACCGCTCAAAGCTGGGCGTCGTCCCACAGCAGCCCTTTCTCTTCAGCGGCACAGTGCTGGATAATGTCAAATACGGAAACCAGGCGGCGACCATTGAGGAGATCCACGCGATCGCGCAAAGCATCGGCAATGGGGAGTGGCTTGAAAGCCTGCAGGATGGGCTGGACACCCATGTGGGAGAGCGCGGTGGACGCCTTAGCCTGGGTCAACGTCAGTTGGTCAGCCTTCTGCGCGTCCTGGTGCAGAAGCCATCCATCTTCATCCTGGATGAGGCGACCGCCAGTATCGACCCGTTCACGGAAGCGCAGATACAAGACGCCATCGAGCTGATCCTGGCGCGCTCGACATCAATTCTGATCGCCCATCGGCTCAGCACGGTTCGCAGCGCCGACCGCATCATCGTTTTGCGCGAAGGGCGGATCATCGAAGAAGGCGATCATGACCAACTTATGCGCGCCGGCGGCCACTACGCCGAGCTCTACAACACCTATTTTCGTCACCAGTCGCTCAACTATGTCGAACAGTCAAAGGAGATGTTTGCAGCCGCGGGCGGGTAAGCGCCGCGTCGCATTCGCCCGTCTTGCGCCCGATGCGTCTCCTCAATCGTATAGATGTAGGGAGAGCGAGACCTTCGTGTCGCGCAAGCGGATTTGACATTATACTGTTTTTGTCTGTATGGTCGTCGTCCGGCCGGTCATCTGGAGGATTGCCCAATCGTGCGCAGAAAGATGGTAAGGATCTACCGACTTGCCAACGCGCTGAGGTTCAGACTGCTGCGAACCATCAGCCGGCTCTTCGCGCTGGCAATACGCGCCTGGCGTTGGGTGGATTCCCTGGACCTTCCTCTAAGTTCACTCCAATGGATTCTGCTGTTCTACATCGTATTCGGCGCGATATACTTGCCATCGACGCCTGTATTTGAAGCCAACGACGAGATCTGGCACTTCGGCTATATTCAGCACATTCGCGATACAGCAAGCTTGCCCATTCAGGTCTTTGACGGCGTCGATACACTCTATCAGCAGCATGGCAGTCAGCCGCCTCTTTACTACGCGCTCGCGGCGCTGTTGACATCGCCCTTGAACATAGACGATGTCGATAGCTATCGCCTGCTTAATCCCCATGTGACTGAAAATCAGCCCGACTCCTTCGGGAACAAGAACCTCACGATTCGCGATTCGTCTCAATCCATGATTCGGGGCGCCGGTCTGGTTGTGGTCATACTGCGTTTGGCCGGCCTGGCGCTGGGAGCGGGCACGATTGTATTCGTATACAAAATCGGCGAACTGGTCGCCCCGCAGCGGCCGACGGTCGCCTTCGCGGCGGCGGCGATTACTGGCTTGAATCCGATGTTCATCTACGTGAGCGCATCGGTCAACAATGACACGCTGGCGATGGCGCTCAACGGGGCGGTGATATTGCTGTTGTTGCGCACAATTCGCGACGGATTCCAGCGACGTTACACGGTGGCGATCGCGCTGCTGTTCGCGCTCTCATGCCTGACGAAACTGACATCGCTGGTTTTGCTGCCGGTCTTGCTGGGCACGGCCCTCTTTGTGCAGCGCAAGACAAGCGACCGGCGCGGGCTGCTGGCCTTCATTTACTCGCTCGCCTTATCATGGTTGCTGATCGCCGGCTGGTGGTACTTGCGCAACCTTCAGCTTTATGGCGAGCCCTTCGGCATCGTAATGATGTCAAACATCGCCGGACCGCGCGGCCTAAGCTTCAGCGTTGTTGATCTCTTCGCCGATTTTCAGCAATTCCGCATGTCTTACTGGGGCTTGTTTGGCGCGCTCAATATACAAGTGACCAGCATATTCTACGTCCTGCTGGATCTGATGACCTTCTTAAGTTTCATCGGCCTGGTGTTCTTGATCCTGCAATTGCTGGCGATCAGCGATTTCGCTTATGCGCGCTACGAACTGACGCATCTGATCACATTGATGAGCGCGCTTGTTCTCACTTGGCTGGGCGTCATCATCTGGGGTACGCTCACCTACGCCGCTGAAGGGCGAATCGTCTTTCCATTGATTGCCGTCACGAGCCCCCTGCTGGCGGTCGGTTTGGTCGAAATCGTGTGGTGGATCGTCTTCTCGCTTCGCCCGCCCAGTCTCGAATTTGTGCGCGCCGGCGATGCAGTCCCGAAGGAATTGCTGCACGATACGATGCTCTGGCAGCTGAGGATATTGGGAATCGTCGCGCTGTTCGCGCCCTTGACCGTCATCGCCAGTCAATACAGCGCGCCGCAGCCGGTCGCCGAAATCCCGGAAAAAGCGAGAGAAGTTTACGCCGAGTTCGGTGATGTCGCCCTGGTCGCCTATGAGCGGATTGACCGACGATATTCGGCCGGAGACCGCGTTCGCCTCAAACTGTATTGGCAGGTATTGGAACAGTCCGCCGCGGACAATAGCATTCTCTTGACCCTGGTCGACGACAATCAGCAGGAGATCGGCACTTACTCGACCTATCCGGGCGCTGGCAGCTTGCGCACCACCAGCTGGCAACCCGGCGCCATCTACCCGGATGAATACCTCATCAATATTCACCCGTCGGCATACGGTCGCTATCCGTTTGACCTGCATATCGAATGGGAGGACATCCACAATGACATCAGAATCGTCCCGACAGACGCCGAGGGCGCGGTCATTGAGCCGGTATTGCTGGACATTGGCGCGGTAGTCACCCTGCGTTTTCAATCAGCCGCCTCCGATTTCAACGAAATCCCGACGGAGACGCAGCCCAAATTTGATGACGCAATCATTTTGGAGTCCTTCCAGCTCGATCTTGAACTTAACGAGATCATCCTGAACTGGAAGACGGAAACAGCGCCGGCGGAGAATTATACGGTCTTCGTTCACATGCTGGACGAGGACGGGGGGATCCTCGCGCAAGCGGATGCGCCACCGCGATTGCCGACAGAGTATTGGCGTTGGGGAGAATCGTACACGACTTATCACCGTTTCCCGGCCGGGTTCAACATGATCGAGCGCCAGGTCATCGTCGGCCTGTACATCAACGATGGCTTGACCTATCCAAAAGCGGAATATGTGAAGACATTGACGGCTGAAGAACTCGAAATGGCGGAGGAAGACGAGTTCAGCGTTGATGAGAGCGAGGCGATAGAGACAGATGCCAGCCTCAGCCCCGAGCAATTTGCTCTGGCGGATGAGATGGAAATCTATCTGGATTCCTTCACCATCCCTTGGGATATCGCCAGCGAAGTAATCGCCTTGACGCCGACGCCGGAGCCCACCCTCGAAGGCGAAGAGGAAGCGCCGCGGGACGCGGATGGACAGGAGGAAACGGGAACGGATCCCACAATAGAGGCGGATGTTTAAGACAGCCGGCAACTAGCAAGCCCGGCCCTCGCTTAGGCCGTCTCGTCCATGTCCTCCGCTGACGCCGCAAAAAGCTCATTCCAGGCGGATTGCATCCGTCCGTGAATATTGGCCAATGTATCCGGAACGGTTTGTGTTCCGCCGACGGCGACCATGAAGTTGGCGTCCCCGGGCCAGCGTGGAACGACGTGGAAGTGATAATGCGCGGCGATTCCGGCGCCCGCAGCCGCGCCGATATTGGCGCCGATGTTGAATGCGGGCGGGTCCGCTATTTCTCGTAAAACACGCATGATGCGATTGGTCATCACCATCAGGTCCGTGAGCGCCGCCGTCGGCAACTCTTCCGGCGACGACACATGTTCGAATGGAATAATCATGGTGTGGCCGAATGTGTACGGGTAACGGTTGAGCAAGGCGAAAGTATGCGACGAACGCGCGATTATATTGTCGCTGTCATCATCCGCGGGCTGCGAGGATTTCTTGCAGAATATACAGTCATCGAGGTATTCGCCCTTGCGTTTGTCGCCGATATATTTCATTCGCCAGGGCGTCCACAAGTGATTCATTTTGAGTCTTCCAGCCTTCTTGGGCGTTTGGTCAACAGATTCATTCTAGCGGCCTTGGCGAGTCTGATACAATGCAAGAAATAGGCATAGTCCAACAGAAATGACCTTATCACTCGATATACTGCAAGGGAAATTGGCCCGCTGTTTTCGCTTTTATCAGAGCGTCGACAGCACGAATGACCTGGCCAAAGACTGGCTGCTGGACGGCGCTCCCGCTGGCGCAGCGGTCATTGCCGATGAGCAGCGCCGCGGGCGCGGGCGGCAAGGTCGCCTTTGGCATAGTCCGCCCGGTGTTGCGCTGGCGCTCTCGGTTCTGCTCAGGCCGGCTGAAGAAGAGGCGGCTCTCGTCAACATGATCGGCGCCCTCGCCGTCTATGACCTCGCGAAGCAAGCGGGCTGTGACGAGGCGGGCATTAAATGGCCCAACGATGTGCAGGTGAATGGCAAGAAGGTCAGCGGCGTGCTTACGGAAAATGTCTGGGAAAGCGGCCGGCTGCTTGGCGTTGTCTTGGGCATCGGCGTGAACGTCAGAGTAGACTTTGCCGGTACTGATCTGCATGCCTCGGCAATCAGCCTGGAAGATGCGACCCAGGCGCCGCTCGACCGCGCGGAGCTCGTGCGCCACCTGCTCCGACGGATCGACTGCTGGCGCGACAAGAGTGCCGAGGAAATTTTTATGGCATGGAGGAGGCGGCTGAACATGCTGGGCAAACGCGTCACAGTCAACGGCGTGCAAGGTCTTGCCCAGGACGTGGCGCCGTCCGGCGCTTTGAGAATCAAAACTGACAAGGCTGAAGCTCTTCTCGTGCATGCAGGCGATGTCTTCGAGGCGCCTAACACTTGGAGCGTCGAATGAGCAAAATCCGATTCGAATGGAATATCGAATCACAGCAGATTGACCAGTCCGACGGCAAAGATCTTCAACGCAAAAACCGGCGGCGAAACACCTTGCGGTTCCTGAGCCTGATCGTCTTGCTGCTGGCGGCTATAGGCCTCGGCGCGATTGCGGTCCGGCAGCGCCTGATAGATGTGCAAAATCACTATGCGCAGTTGTTGCAGGACACAGTCAAGGCGGAGGTAGCCGCGCTCCGCATCGGCGACCTGGGCGCCTGGCTCAGTTTCCAGAGCGCCGGCAGCGAGGAGTGGCGCAGCAGCCAGACGGCGCTCTTTCGAGAATACGAGGCGCTGAAGTCAGCGGGAGCAATTGAGCTCACCGGAAGCATCGTTGCGGTAAAGATCGACGACGCGAGAGCGCGCGTTCTGGTGCAGGAGAACATAAACGGAACGCCATACGTACGGCTCTGGTTCTACCGGCGCGATCAAGCGGGCTGGCGCCATATCGCGCCCGATGTTTCGTTCTGGGGTGAGGAACGGCAATACACAGGCGCCGGCATCCGCGTCAATTATCGCGCTGTCGATGAGACATTTGCGCAACAGCTGGGTCAGGTCGCGGCGGACTGGCGGGCGCGCAGCTGCAACTTGATAAATTGCGACGCCTTGCCAATCTTGCAGGTTGACATTTCGCCGAACGCGCCCGAGGCCGCGGCCTGGATAAACGAGAACAACCTGCATCTGCGCCTGCGCTCGCCCTATGCCGATCTCGCTCGCGCGGACCTGCCCTTTGACGGCACCTACCGCCTTCAAGTCAGCAAGCTGCTGGCGGAGCGCCTGCTCGCGGAGATGTCAGATTTCCGCGCCAGCTACCCGCAGGACGCCTTCTTCCTGCAGGAGAGCGGGCTTAACTGGTTGAGCGAGTGGCTGGTCGGCGTGACGCCCGACGGGAGTCTGATGCATTCCCTGGCGCAGAATTACGGCGAGCAGGCAGTTGTGGATTTGCTTTCCGCTCTCAACGCCCCAGCAGACATGTCGATATTGCAAGAGGCGCTGCCTGTAGCGATTGAAACGGCTGGATTGGATTGGCGCGACTTCATCGCCTGGCGCTTGAACGCAGAAGCAGAACTGATAACAGCGCGGGCGGAAAACGAATGGCTGCGACTCTACGATACATCGGAGGAAAATGTTCGCCTGGCCGCCTACCAACGTTTCAACGACAATGCTCCGCTACGAGCGCAACGGGTGGTCGATCAAGCGATCTGGACCACGGACGGGGGCGTAACACAACTGAGAGTGACTGTGGAATACGAAAGCGGCAGCGAAACTGCCGTTGAAATCATCTTGTTTAATCTGGTGAAGCAAGTGTGGAAGCGGGCAAGCTGATCATTGCAGCGTTCCCGAAGCGCGCCGCCGTCAGGTATCTTGGCCGGCAAAGGGAAAAAGAAAACAGGTCAGCGAAGTTGCTTCGCCGACCCGTCTAATCAATGTATCAGTCGGATTTCTGTACCGGGGTCATTTGCCCTCGCCGCCCATACCCAGGGCCGCATCGCGCAGGACCACAATGAAGGCAAGCGCATGTCCAAAAACAATATGACCGTAGAAACTGGGACCGATCGATAGCTGCAAAATATCGCCGCCAGCGACAATCGGCATGACAATATTTCCGCCGATGATCCACCAGATCAATCCGTAGATCAAACCGCCCACAACGATATTCACCAGTGGGTTGCCGAGATCCACGTATTGCATGAATATCCCGGTATAGAGGGCGCCGATAACTATACTTATGATGATATGCAAGATGAAGCCGACAAAAGAATCAGCGCCGATCATGCCGCCAACCATGTCTTGCATACCCGGACCCGCGTAAGCGAGGAATATGTAACCGGCAATAACACCGGGAACTATGCCTCTTCTCATATCGTCGCTATTCATAACTGTTCCTCCCAAATCTATGAACGTGCGATAGCGATACAACGATGTAATGACAAAGGCTTTTAGGTAATTTTTACAAGTTGCGCCCATGTCAATTGGTTACATTATATACGTTTGGAAATACGAAGGCAAGCAATTCTGACCATAATCTTTCGAAACTTGAGACATCTCCACAATCATCGTCGAATTCTGCCACGGGCGACGGGCGACAGTTGCGGACGCTCGCCGGGAAAATCGGCAAAGCAACAATGTAGAGCCGCCTTCCGGGCGACAATCCGGCCAGGGCATGGTGAATTATGCGGATATATGTTTGGCGGGGTCGGAGAATCTGAAACTGCGGGCGATCCAAGGATCGCCCCTACATCTAGTATTCCCGAGTCAGGATAATTGGTTGCCATGTCCTCAATTTCACCACTCCCTCCGGCCATAGCGATAGCGTAAAACAAACCTCCATGTTATAATTTCTGTGAATAATCGCGAGGGCGCAACAGTGTAAATCGCTGTAATTTCCAAGTCCTTTCACGAGCGTTGCAAGACGGTAAATGCAGGGCTTCGGCGCCAAAACGCGTCGGACTTGAAGCGCATGTCCACTCAACTGGCAGATCTGTTGGAAACCATTAATGGATAGATTCGATTCGCAAGACCTTGACGAAAACGCGGGTACGATTCGCACGATAACGATCAACGAGGAGATGCGCGGCAGCTACCTCAATTACGCCATGAGCGTGATTGTGGCGCGGGCCTTGCCCGATGCCCGAGACGGTTTGAAGCCCGTGCACCGGCGTATCCTCTATGCCATGCACGATATGGGTTTGCGGCCCGGCACGGCCTACAAGAAGAGCGCTCGCTTGGTCGGCGAAGTGCTTGGCAAGTACCACCCGCATGGAGATCAAGCAGTCTACGATGCCATGGCGCGCATGGCGCAAGACTTTTCGCTTCGCTACCCGCTAGTGGATGGCCAGGGGAATTTCGGCAGCCAGGACGGCGATAAGCCGGCGGCCATGCGCTACACAGAAGCGCGCATGGCGAATATCGCCAGCGAAATGCTGACCGATATCAACATGAATACGGTCGACTTCGCCGAGAATTATGACGGCACACAAGAAGAGCCAACCGTCTTGCCGGCGCGCCTGCCGAACTTGCTGCTCAACGGCGCCAGTGGCATCGCCGTCGGCATGGCGACCAATATCCCGCCGCACAATCTGCGCGAATTGGCGGATGCCATCATTTATCTCATCGACAACTACGAAGGCATCGACTCGATAACCGTTGAAGACTTGATGCGATATGTGAAGGGGCCAGACTTCCCGACCGGAGCCAAAATCGGTGTGGGCGATAAACTGCTCCCGGAGCTCAAAGAGGCTTATGCCACTGGCAAGGGGCGGGTCATTATCCGGTCGACAGTGGAACTGGAAGATGGCCGCGGCAAAGTCATCGACGAAGAATCCACTGAAGACCGGCCGGCGGATGTTGAAAGGATCGTCTTCACGTCAATCCCCTACCAAGCCAGCAAGTCAGGCATAATCGAACGCATTGTGAGCCTGGTGCGCGATGGGCGTATTGAAGGTATCCGAGATTTACGCGACGAATCCGACCGACAAGGCTTGCGCCTAGTGGTTGAGTTGAAAAGAGATGCCCAATACAAGCGGGTGCTGAACCAGTTGTTTTCATTCACTCAGTTGCAAACGGTCCACAGTATCCAGATGTTGGCGCTGGTCAATGGCGAACCACGGACCTTGAGTCTGAAACGCTGTCTGAAGCTCTATATCGAACATCGTTACGATGTCATCGTCCGGCGCTCGCAGTTTGATCTGGAGCGGCAGCGCGCCCGCGCCCACGTCTTGATGGGCTTGCTAAAAGCGGTATCAAACATTGATGAAGTGATACAGACGATTCGGAATTCTGCGGATGTGAGCGCTGCGCGCGTCCAGCTAATGGCGCTGCTTGAATTGGACGAAGCGCAGGCCAACGCAATCCTGGATATGCAGCTTCGTCGCCTGGCGGCTTTGGAACGGCAGAAATTGCAGGAAGAATACGATGCAGTTCAAGCGCGCATCGCCTATTTGGAGGATTTGCTCGGCTCACCGCGGAAGATTCTCACTCTCATACGCGAGGATGTCAATGAAATCGCGGACAAATACGGCGACGGACGCAATACGGTCCTGGAGGATGATAACTATAACCTGGACGAGGCGAGTCTTTATCGCCGGGAAAATGTCGTTATCTCGCTGACAGAGAGCGGTTATATCAAACGAGTGGCGGCGCGGCATTATCGCGCGCAAAAGCGTGGCGGCAAAGGCCGGCGGGGCATGGCGCTCAAAGACGATGACGCGCTGCTGGACATCTTCTTCGCCTACAGCCACGACGCCATACTCTTCTTCAGTGACCGCGGCCGCGTCTACTCCTGCGTCGCGTGGGAAATTGACGAAACTGATATCGCAAAGCGCGGCAAGCCTATTCAAAGCCTGCTGCCGCTCGAAGGCGAAGAAAAGATTACCGCCGTCGTCGCCTTGACCGAAGAGCAAGCTGAGCAGAGAACAGGATTCTTTGTGCTGGCCACCAGCCGAGGACGTGTAAAGCGCGTGGAGCAGCATGAATTCATGGGCGTGCGTTACAGCGGCTTGATCGCGATGAACGTGCTGGATGGCGACAAACTGCGTTGGGTGAAACGGTCAAATGGCGACCAGAAGATCGTGATGGCCTCGGCCGACGGCCAGAGCATATTGTTTCACGAGCAGGAAGTTCGCGTGATGGGCCGGCAGGCGGCCGGGGTCATGGGCATGGCGCTGCGCGGAGATGACGAGATCGTGGGTATGGACGTCGTACCGGATGATGATGCGCATGTGCTTGTTGTGACGCGCAACGGCTTCGGCAAACGGACACCGGTGACTGACTATCGTGAGCAGGGCCGCTATGGATTTGGCGTCCGGACGCTCAGACGCAACGACAGGACCGGACCGGTCATCGCCGTGCGTTGCGTAAAGATCGAAGACGAGATCATGCTGATTTCCAAGAGCGGCATTGTATTGCGCACTCGGCTCGCGGAAATACGGGAGATTGGTCGCAATACGCAGGGCGTCATTCTGATGAAATTCGACAAGGCCGATGAAGTTGCCGGGATCGCCATCATGCGCTCCGAGGATGAAGCGGATGCAACCGTCCAGAATGGTTTCAGCGCGAATGGCGCTTCCAAACATAACGAAGACTGAGGACGATAAACCAGATTTCACACAAACAGAAGACCCTGGCCATTCGGCAGGGTCTCAAGTTCTGTGTCAATGTCGCAACTTGGATTGACTTTATTCGGCGTCCGTCTCTTCGGCGGTTTCGTCTTCGCCTTCGGCGTCTTCGACTTCTTCCGATTCGTCGTCTAGGTCGGCATCAGCGCGGGCGGCGGCCGGCTGAACGATCTTTGCCAACATCTCGTTGGGATCATTATGTACGGTAACATTCTCGCCGAATGTCAAATCCCGAACGAGAACTTCCGCTCCCATTTCCGTCAGCTTGGTCAAATCTATGATGATTCGATCGCGAATATCGCTGGGGAACACTTCGAGCGTCAAGGAACTTCTGCCGGTGATCAATATGCCTTCGCGCGCGGCAACCACCGGGCTGGTCCCTTCCATGACGATCGGAACTTCTACCCTGATGCGCTGCGATTCATCAACAGCGAGAAAGTCGACATGCAGGATATCCCCACGCACAACATCGCGTTGCACTTCGCGGGCCAGCGACGGATACGTATCGCCATTCACCATGATATCAATCAGGTTTGTACCGCCGGCGTCCATCAAAGTAACTTCAATCGCTCGATAGGGAAACTGTACGCTTAACGGGGCCGTCGAAGGGCCGTAGACGATTCCGGGTACAAATCCGTCTCGTCTTAATTGTCGATTCCTGCGGCCGCGGGCTTGGCGCAACTCAGCCGCAAGCTGAAACTCTGCCATGATCCGATTCTCCTTGCTGCATTACCTCGCGGCGGAAATGGCCGCGACTGTGAAATTCCGGGACAAAATCCCAATTATTCTATTTGCGCTCTGCCTATTGGTCAATGCTGGAAGGATAACAAACCCGCCTGTTGGTGGGCTACCCTACTGATAGCGGGTGACGGGACTCGAACCCGTGACCTTCTGCTTGGGAAGCAGGCGCTCTACCAACTGAGCTACACCCGCGCGATAAGACAAGTCTAGACCTGGCGCGTCCCAATGTCAAGTTGACTCAAGACAGCCCGCTGGATTTCAACAGAATCCCAAGCAAGAGATTGTCCGCCGGCGCCACACTCCGACCAAGTCAGCGCGCTGCCACGATGCTGGAAGATGCCCGCGCTAAACTCGTGATGCCTGCAAGCCTGCCGCGGACAAAACTGTCAGATCAGATTTAAGACCTGTCAGACGCAAATGTGTATACTGTGAGTTGCAATGACACTTCTTGGCTCCGCAGGTTTCCCTTGCCTGCAGATTTGCCATTGCGCTAGTAGTATAGCCTTTGAAGCATGTCAGGACTGAAAGGCGCCGGCTTTGCAAAGCTCAGTATCAGACCGCCTTCCCGGCCGCAAACTGCGGATTCTCATGCTCTTGCTCTATTATCATCCGCACCCAACCGGACTCACCTATTATGTCAAGACCGTTGCCGAAGGCCTCGCCAAACGCGGTCACCAAGTCACCGTGCTGGCGTCTCGCCATACGAAGGAAGCACCACTCGGCGAAGAGCTGCTTAATGGCGTGCGCGTGCTGCGGCTTTGGGCGCCGGTTCGCATCAGCCGCGGCCTGATCATGCCAACTTATCCCTGGCGGCTTTATCGCCTGATGCGCGAGCACGATGTGGTCAATGTACATATGCCAATGCTTGAATCCGGGCTGGCGGCTTTGGTCGCAGGCATTACGGGCGTCAAGATCGTCGCCACGCATCATGCCGATCTCGTCCTGCCCGGCGGCCTGATAAATAGCCTGATTACCAAGACTATGTTTGCCATTCAGCAGAGTCTCTCGCGGCGGGCGGCATGTATAGTTGCCTACAGCGAAGACAACGCCGCGCATTCTTCTTATCTCGCTCCTTTTCGCCACAAAGTGAGAACAGTATATCCGCCCGTGATTATCCCCGAACCGCAGCCGGAGCGCGTCCGCCAACTTCAAGCGGACTGGCGAAATGAAGCCGGCCCCTTGATTGCGTTCTGCGGACGATTTGCCGAAGAAAAACGCCCCGACCTGCTGATACGCTCACTGGAAATCGTGAACAAAAGGTATCCCAACGCGCGAGTGGTATTCGCGGGCGAGACAGATATTCCCTACGAAGACACCTGGAACAGATTTAGCGACTTGGTCGAAGGCAATAGATCCCAACTCATATTCCTGGGGCTGCTTACCGACAAGCAGGAGCTGGCCAACTTTTACGCCGCCTGCGATGTCTTGGTCGTTCCCAGCGATATTGAAGTTTTCGGGCTCGTTCAGGGCGAAGCGATGCTCTGCGGCACACCGGTTATCACCACAAATATCTACGGCGGACGGGTGGCGGTCAGCGTCACTGGCATGGGCAAGCTGGCGAAAAAGGGCGACTGGCGGTCTATAGGCGCAGCGATAATTGAGGTGCTGGACGAGCCCGAGAAGTTCACCAAGACAAGAGAAACCATTGCGGACATCTTCTCCTTTGAAAAGACGGTAAATGAATATGAAGCTATATTCTTTGAATACGCAAACTCTTAGCGCTGAGCGCTTCTCAAGGAGCTGCCATACAATGGCGGAAGCGCCAGAGAGCTTGCCGCTTCACATGTCGAGAAGGAGTCTTGATCCAGATGCCGTCCGGACATAGCGAATCGCCGCCGATTTCCAGCGATTCTGACGCCGAAAATAACACGCTCGAATCATCTACCGCGGAAGATGGATCGGCGGATACCAGCGCTTCCGAAGGGAGAATATTGCCGGAGGAGACCGCCGGCTCTTCGAGCATTGAGCAGTCTTCCGCATCGGCTCAAAGTCCTGCTCCCGGCTTAGAAGAACTGACTGTATCTGAACTGCTGGCGCTCTTCATGCGTTCGCCAGTGACGACCTGGCGCCGCCTGCGATATGCCGCGGATTCGCCCGCGCCTGCCCCATCGTCTCCTATGAGAATGGCCGGGGCTTCGCCTACGGTCGAGGCAGTTCCACGGACAAAGTTGCCCCTTCAGGCGATTGTGAGCAGGCTCGCCGCCACCAAAAACTTGCGTCTATGCTTCTATGCCCTGGCAATTCTGTTCGCGATAATGGGAAGCGCCTTTGCCCGTGGCGCTCCGGAGATTTCGCGCACCAACGAATTCTCGTTGAATTTTGCTGCCCCCTATCTCTGGTCGGGTTTTTTTCTCTGGCTGGCAGCGGATATTCTCGGGCATCTGCCGCAGATCAAGTCACATTGGCGCGATTGCACTCGGTTGGAGCGATTGCGCTGGGCGGCGCGCATCATTCCGGCGGCTGTGATTATTGGCGGGTTGCATCTTTTCGCCCGGTCTATGGCCGCCCCCCCTGAATCGGCGGCAGGTATGGCTCTGGATGGAATCATTCGCGGCGGCGGCGGTCTACTCCTGCTGCTGCTCATAGAATGGCTGAGCCGGCTTGTCCTTAGAGTCTCGCAAGGCTCCAAAGTTGCTAGTCAGGTTGGGCAGCCGCAAATTCTGGAGCAGAACTGGATCGTGTCGCGTCCGGCACGGCGGCTTCCGATTTGGAAGGTCATCAGCCGCTTGCGGTTGTTCATGTTGCTATTGGCGATGGTTTGCAGCGTCATCGTCTGGGAGAATACACAGGCAAATCATATTGAGCCGCATGTCATCTTGCTTTGGCTGTTTACCATAGCGATCTGGGCTTTCACGCTTTTGCCCCGGGACTGGAATCTCTTTGGTTGGGCATCGGACAGGCTGGATGCCCGGCGTCGTTTTAATGGAGCCCCCAAAGCTCCGTTATTGCTCGCCTTCGCCTTAATAATGTTCCTGGGCATATATTTTCGGCTGGAACGGCTGGAGTCTTTCACACCGGAAATGCACGCCGACCAGTCCATAAATATCTGGGACGCCTATGCTATACATACGGGCTTGGACAAACGGATCTTCCTGGCGAATAACGGCGGTCGAGAGCCCATTCACATCTATTTGATTGCCCTGCTATCCAGCCAGCCGGGCAGGAGTTTCGATCGTTACACGCTCTACTTGACCTCGGCCTGGCAGAGCATCCTCACGCTGCCGATCGTGTTTTGGCTCGGTTTCGAGGTTATGAGGCGGCGCCGGCGCGAATTTGCGCTGATGTTTGGGCTGATCGCGGCGGGTATATTGGCGGCTAGTTATTGGCATACCATGCTAGCCCGGCAAGGCTTGCGCATAAACCTGTCGGTGCTGTTCACGGCCCTGTCAGCCGTCTATTTCCTGCGCGCCATGCGTGATAATCGCCGTTCGGATTATATCCTGGCTGGGCTGACCCTGGGGCTGGGTCTTTCCAGCTATAAATCAGTTCGCATGTTGCCGCTTCTATATATAGCCGGGCTGGCTATCACCTTCTGGCTGCGCAGGCGCTCCCGAAGCGAATGGATGAGCAGATTATTCAATTTTCTCATTTTGGCCTTCATGTCATTTGTGGTTTTTCTGCCCCTCATTCATTACTGGCAGTATGACCCGCACCATTTCACGCATCGCGTTCAATTGGTGTTTTATGGCGGCCTGCCTGAAGAAGGGACCAATCCCTTATTGTTCTTCTTGGAAAACGCCAGCGCATTCTTGAGCAACATCCGGAATACTCTGCTGATGTTTTATTATACGCACCAGGGGTCCTGGGCCTTTTCGGCGCCTGGCGAGCCTGCGGTCGATCCGGTCACGGGCGCTTTCATGGCGCTTGGCGCGGCGTCCTGGCTTACGTTGCTGATAAAGCGGCGCGATCCAATCTATTGCTTTGTGCCCGTTTTCTTCCTGGGTATGCTGCTGGTCGCGGCTTTTGCCATCTCCTATCCCTGGGCCGTGCCCAGCACCGACTGGTCTAGCGGCGCTTTGCCGGCCGCAAGCTTGATCGCTGCGCTGCCGATCACGCTCTTTTGTCGCCAGCTTGTTCAGACGCTGCCGCGGCGAGCGGGCACTGTTGCGGCCCTGCTCTTTGCCAGCCTGGTCATACTGGGCGCGTATCAATTTAATCATAATCTGTACTTCGGGCCATACACCGAGAACTATCGGCAAACGGCCAAACCGCAATCCCAAGCCGGGCAAGTATTGCGCGGATTTGCTGAAAGCGGCGGCGCCTTTGGCAACGCCTTTATTGTCACTTCGCCGCATTGGTGGGACCATCGCGCGGTCGGCATTGAAGCGGGCATTTTATTCTGGGAAAACGTCGCGTTTTTGGAGGACTTGCCGGGGCTCATGGCTAACCGCCTCGCCTATGAAACCGATTACCCGATTGACCCGGCGCGGGATTTGCTCTTCTTCTATTCGCAATCAAACGATTCAGCGCCGCAGCAACTGGCGGAATGGTTTCCGGGTGGCAATTCCTTAATGATCGACGCGGATTTGTCAGCGCAGAGTTTTTATATATACCGAGTGCCGGCGCTGGGTGAGGCTGGACTACAGCGTTTCATTGAAGAGAATACCTAGCGAGACCGAAAGCCGACGGCGACGGCATCAATATGAGCGAGAACCTGGCCAAGCTAAGCAAACGCAACACTTTAAGGAGAATCCCGCCTGTTGTCCTCCTGGCGGTAATATTGCTCTACGCCGCTGTCTTGCGTTTCACCGGCCAAAACTGGGACGATTTTTCGCATATTCATCCGGACGAACGTTTTCTCACCGCCCTCTTGCTGCCGCAAATTGGCGGCGACAATAACTTCACTGCCGACAAGCATAACTTTCCCGATCAAGAGTTGCTGACCGCGCGCGATAATCCTGACTTTAACAGCCTCGATGCTTTCATAGAATATCCCTACGCGCGTCTCGGCGCCGTCCGCGGCACTTACTCGGAGGAGGCGGCAACACGGCTGGTTGATGAGGGACGAATCAGCATATACGAAAACGATAACGCGGCGCAAGCTGCCTTGCTCGCCGGTAACGTAGACGCCTTGCTTGTCCCCCAATCGCGCGCCTATTTGCACACCGATGCCGCGCGAAGCATCGCCTCCCTCCCTTCGGAAGAGATCCAGGCTCTGCACTGCCAATACCAATATCCGGCTTCTAACGGCATTGGCGGCTACTTCGACACGCATTGCTCGCCCTTGAATCCGCACAATGCCGGGCACGGTTTCTACGTATACGGCACCTTCCCGCTATTTCTCGCCCATTTCGGCGCTGAATTCCTGCGGGACGCCAGCATCAGCGGATTCCCTCTGTTTGACTATCAAGGCGGTCACCTGGTCTGGCGCGGCCTCTCGGCGATATTCGACCTCCTGACAATAATTGCGGTTTTCGCCTTGGGCAGACGCGTGCATGGGACCTGGGTCGGGCTGATCGCCGCGCTCTTTTACGCGGCCGCGCCTCTGGCAATCCAGAAATCCCACTTCGGCACGGTCAACGCTATCGCGACCTTGCTGGTCACGGTGGCGTTGTATTTCGCCGTTTCCGTACAGCAACGCGGGAAATATCGCCACTATCTTCTATTCGGCCTGTTCACCGGCGCTGCCGTCGCCAGCAGAATCAACCTGGCGCCGCTGGCCGGGATGATTGTGATTGCAGCGGCTATCCAAGCTGCGCCCGTCTTCGATCCCCGCCTCCAGCCAAGCGAGCGGGCGCGCATCTTCACACGGCATCTTTTGGGTCTGGTATTGGCGGGGACTGGCGCATTCCTGGCGTTTCGCCTCTTGAATCCTTATGCTTTTGCCGGTCCCGGCTTTTTGGATCTCTTGCCGAATCATCGCTGGCTGGAAAACCTCGAGAGCATCAGCGCCGGTGTTTCCGGCACGCAGGATTACCCGCCTAGCTGGCAGTGGCTGGCGCGCTCGTCATTCCTGTATACGCAGAAAGACATGCTCTTCTGGGCTATGGGGTTGGGCTTCGGCGTCTTGGGCTGGTTCGGCTGGTTCTGGACCGCGTATCGCCTGTTGCGAAATCGCAAAGCGGCGGTCGACGCGCTAATCCTCCTGATCTGGATAGGCGGGTATTATCTCTTCATGAGCCGGCTGGCGGCGCAGACCATGCGCTACTACCTGCCGCTATATAGCTCGCTGGCGGTGTTGGCCGGCTGGTGTCTTCACGAATGGTATCGTCACGCCAGGAAGCATGGACGCAGTCCGTCGAATATCATCATTCCCATGATAGGCATTGGCGCATTACTTTCTGCGACCGGCTTATATCAAGTTTCAAATGGCGCCTCCGACGCGACCGCTCTCACGGCTCTTTTGCTTGGCATCGTCCTGCTTGCCGGCGCGCTCATCCCACAAATGAACAAGTGGCGACCGGTGATTCTGGGCGGATTCGCGGTCTTGTTTTCGCTGCTCTGGGGTCTGATGTTCTCCAACATTTATCGCCATCAAACGACGCTTGTGCAGTCGGCTCATTACATCTTTGAGCGGATTCCTGGCGACTTCGCGCTGGAAATCGAAGGCGCCGGGGACAGGACGCCCTTGATCAACATCGCCTTCCACAATACG
The DNA here is from genome assembly GCA_022822545.1 of Anaerolineae bacterium. Classification (GTDB taxonomy): domain Bacteria; phylum Chloroflexota; class Anaerolineae; order Aggregatilineales; family Phototrophicaceae; genus UBA6055. Next base: position 176,729 of record JAJEBE010000054.1, on the reverse strand, counting down.
GGATATCGCTCTTCCGATCTCGATGGACCTCCATATAACGGCGCCAACCATTATCGCGAAGGCGGGCGGATGGCAACGACCTTCCGCGCTCCGGCAAGCGGAGAGATCACAGCTGTCTTTGCGCCCCATCTGGGCGACCCGTTAAACGATCCTGAACCGGAGCATATTCGCATCCAGGTGACCGCGGAAGACAGTGACTTGATCCTCGCGAAAGCGGAATTACAGGCGAACCTGCCGCGCGATAGTCACCCGCTCGGGGCAAGCTACACCATTGCATTTGAGCGCCCCTTTGAAGTCAGAGAAGGCGCGCGATATACATTCTCGGTGGAGGTGGGAGCCGGCAGCGGCGATGTAATCGGCTCGGGCTCGGTAGTGCTCAACGAAGGCAGTTGGGATAATCTGGCTCCGGGAACCATCGTCTGTCAACTGCCGGAGGGCATCACCCTGGCGGACGATCCGCCGCCCGGGCTGGTAAGCTCGCGCGACTGCCGCGGCACATATCCTTTCTCGGCGCTGATCAATTCGCAAGATCAGATAATGTCCTTTCCGGTGGACAATCAACTCAAATACGATGACATTGTGCGCACGCTGGATATCGGCGACTACCTGACCATCGCCAGCAATCGCTTCTATGACACCGAACCGCGCAATCAGATGCGCTGGCCTTTGACGACTCTCTATTACCAAAAACTTTTCGCCGGCGAGCTCGGTTATGAGTTGGAAGCGGTATTTGAAGAGAGCTTCGAATTCGGTCCCTGGCGCGTTGCCGATCAGCGCCTGCCCATTCACAACTCGCCATATTGGCTCAACGAACTGGAAGCCGATGAAGCCTTCCATGTCTACGACCATCCTACAGTCTTTATTTTCCGCAAAACCGACGAGTATTCCCGCGCCAAGCTGGAAGCGATACTGTCACAGGCCTCGTTGCGGCAGGCGCATGAGCTTCGGAACGACGCCGGCGCAGCGCAATTGCTGGGCGTGTTCTACTGGGTCATAAGGGATGCGGAACCCGTGCCGACTGGTCTTATGTTCACGCCCGCCGAGCGAGAGATACAGACAAACGGCGGGACTTGGTCCGACCGATTCTTTAGCGACAGCATTATCAACAGCAATCAGGTCATCGGCGTAATCGTCTGGTATGGGACGATATTCCTCTTTGGCGCGCTCGCCTTTCCGCTTGTCTTCGCGATATTTCCAAAGATGGCGGACGGCGGATACGGCGTTAGCAAACTCGTCGGCATGCTGTTGGTCGCCTGGTTCGCCTGGGCCGTCTCCAGCTTGAAGATTCCAATCTGGTCACAGGGCGGCATTCTCTTGTCGCTTGTTCTGCTGGCGATTGTCAGCGCCCTGCTCGCCCGCATCAGGCTTGTCGAATTCCTCCGCGACCACTGGAGACGGCTGGCATGGATGGAACTGATCGGCCTCATCGCTTTTCTGGCGCTGATCGTTGTGCGCTTGACCAACCCTGACCTTTGGCACCCGGCCAAAGGCGGCGAAAAACCGATGGACTTCGCCTATCTCAACGGCGTCTTGCGCAGTACCACCTTCCCGCCTATTGACCCCTGGTTTTCCGGCGGCTTCATCAACTATTACTACTTTGGATTTGTTCTGGTCGGCGTGCCGACTCTGCTGCTTGGCGTCGTGCCGGCCTTCGCCTACAACCTGATGATCCCGACCATCTTCAGCTTGACCGGCATGGGCGCCTTCTCCACCGCTTTCAACATGCTGTCGCGCTGGCGCCGCCCCATCGGGGACGATCGACGTCTCAAGCCTTCCCGCGGACGGCCGGGCAGCCCTTGGGTCGCGGGTATCATGGCTTTGCTGCTTTGCGTCCTGTTTGGCAATCTGGATACGACGCGCGTCATCGGCAACGCAGTCGCGGCGCACGGCGGCTATCAACGACCGGAAAGCCTGGAACGCTTCCTGATTGACGAATATGCAGCCGCAAATGACAGACCGGCTTCTCCCGATATTAGCGCGGACCTGTCCCGTCGGGCGGCCGAGCTGCACCCATGGGATAGCCTGCGTTACGAAATCAACAATTCGCTTTCGCTCATCGGCGGCTTGGTTCGCGGCGCCGCTAGATTATTGCAGGGCGAGCAACTCCATATCAACAGCGATCGCTGGTATTGGGGCCCGTCCCGTGTCCTGGCGGAGACCCCTGGAGTACGCGGCAACGCCATCACCGAGATGCCTTATTTCACCTTTCTTTATGGAGATCTCCATGCGCACATGATCAACATGCCGCTGATTCTCCTGACGCTGCTGCTCCTTTTCAACGAAGTCGCGGGGGCGAGGCAGCATTATCGCCCGTGGCTTGAGCGTTTTCTGGCGCTGGCGCTGCTCGCGCTGACCGTCGGTCTCATGCAGGCAACCAACACCTGGGATTGGCCCTCGATGACCCTGCTCTCGGTCCTGGCTCTGGCCTATGCCTGGAGCTTGCGCTGGCAGAAGACCATTCGCGCCCCGCAGGATAAGCGCTTCTACCTCGCGCTATTCAGCCTGTTATTCGCGGCTATAGGCGTCTTGTCAGTTCTTTTGTCCGCTGCCGGCTCCGTTTCTCTGACGGACGGAGTATCAGCTATGAGCCTGCTTAATGCGCTGCGCGCCGGGCTTATGGTCTGTATCGGCGTTGTCATTCTCTGGCTCGCTCTGCGCTATGTATTCCTGCGCGCCTCCGCCCTTGAGTTTGCGGGGACGCTTGGCGGTTTTGTCGCGCTGAGTTTGGCCTTTGCCCTGCCCTATACCAGTTGGCATGCCAGCACTTACAACAGCATTCAATTGTGGCAGGGCGGCAAGACGCCCCTTTGGGCATACCTCGATATTCACGGCCTGTTCTTGTTTTTGGTCTTCTCGCTTCTGTTTTGGGATACCGGCCGCTGGTTCCGGACTACACGCGTCAAAGCGGTTTTGGAACACAAAACCTTGCTAGCCCGCACGCTGGCAGTCATAGGCTTGGCCTGGCTGCTTTCCCTGGCCCTCGCTGTGATCGGCTATCAGGCGGCGCTAATTGTCCTGCCGCTAGTTTGCTGGATCGCCTTGCTATTCTTCCGTCCCGGGCAGACGGAAGTGATGCGCTTCACGCTTGTCTTGATCGGCTTGGCGCTGTCCATCACATTAGGCGTCGAAGTGTTCGTCATCGGCGGCGATATCGGTCGCCAGAATACGGTCTTCAAGTTCTATATGCAGGTGTGGCTGCTCCTGAGCATCGCCGGCGGCATCGCCTTTGCTTGCCTGCTGGAAGCATCTGAGGATTTCGGCCGAGCGCTGAAGATCGCCTGGTATTTGCCTGCCGTGCTGCTCATTGGCATCGCCGGCGTCTTTCCCTTTACGGCGACGCGCGGACGCTCCTTTGATCGTATGGCGCCAGACCTCCCCTTGACCCTGAATGGCATGGACTACATGACACAAGCCAAACACAGGGAATTCTCCTCAGAGCGTCGCGTCAGCGCCGAAACCGATCTGTCGCTGGATTATCAATTGGCGCGCTGGTTGCAGGAAAATGTCGAAGGCTCGCCGGTCATCATCGAAGGCCGGCAGCCGGGCAGCGAATACCAATGGAACGGAAGAATGTCGATCCTGACAGGTTTGCCTTCCGTGCTTGGCTGGAATTGGCATCAGCGGCAGCAACGCACCTTTCATCCGATGAACCAATGGGTTTTCCAGCGAGAAAGAAATATCCTGCAATTCTATAACACCGAAGATATAGACGTTGCGGTCGATATCATCCATCATTTCTCCATCAAGTACATCATCAGAAGCGGTTTGGAAAAAGTCCACTCAACAGCGGAAGGGCTGGAGAAATTTGATCGCATGGTGGAAGGCGGCTTGCTCCATATCGCGTTTGAAGCCGATGGCGCGGTCGTTTACGAGGTGGATGACCAAAGCCTGATGCAATTCTTGGTGGAGCGCCGCTCATGACACTACTTCTCGATTGGCTGGCGCGGGAAGGGCATCTGCTGCTCGCCTGGTGGCTATGGATTACGCTCGCCGGTTTGACCGCTCTGCCGCTTTGCCTCCGGCTGTTCAGCGCTCTGCCGGATCGCGGCTACAGCATCGCGCGCGCGCTGGGGCTGCTTTTCGTCACCTGGCTTTTCTGGCTGCTGGGCAGTTACGGCTTCCTCGATAATTCACGCGGCAGCATCATTTTATGCTGGCTGCTGGTCCTGTCGGCCTCACTTTCGCTCTACTTTCGCAATGGCCAAGTTGACGCCTTGACCCGCTGGTGGCGCGAGAATCGCAGCCTGATCCTGGTGACCGAGTTGCTCTTCGCGGGCTTGTTCTTCGGTTGGGCGCTCTACCGCGCTCATCAAAATGGCTTGACCGGGACGGAAAAGCCGATGGAGTTGGCATTCTTAAGCGCGGCTCAACGCAGCGCCAGCTTCCCGCCGGACGATCCCTGGATGTCCGGCTATGCGATAAGTTACTACTACATGGGTTACATCATGTCGGCGGCTCTCGCCACAATGAGCGGCCTTAGCAGCGCCATCGGCTTCAATCTGACGAATGCCTCGCTATTTGCGCTGACCGGCATTGCCGCTTTCGGCGTCGCCTGCAATTTGGCGCGGTCGCGCGCCTTCGCTTTAAGAGCGGGCATTGTCCAAAATAGGACATCCCGTTTGGGCGCCATCGCGGCCGGAACTATGGCGCTGCTGATTTTGACGCTGATGGGCAACTTCCAGTTCGCGCTCATCGAAGCGCCGCTCCAAACTCGCGCCGCGCCGCAGTCCTACCTGGAATTCTGGAATACGCAGAAGCTGCCTGACTTCGAAACCTTCACCTACGAACATAAACAAAGCGCCGGCCTGGCCATTGACACCTCAAGCTGGTCGCACTGGTGGTGGTTTAATGCCAGCCGTGTACCCACCGATCACGACCTCGACAACCGCCTGACGGCCATTCAGCCGATTGGAGAATTCCCCGCCTTCAGTTTCCTGCTGTCGGATAATCATCCTCATGTTCTCGCCTTGCCATTCGTCGTCAGCGTGATCGGCCTGATGCTGAACTTGTTGCTGACCCGCCATCCGCCTGGCAGGAGCGAGACCTTGGTCTACGGTATCGCCGTCGGCGGGCTTGCCTTTCTCAATGCTTGGGATGGCCCGACCTTTCTCGCCGGGCTGATCGGCGCGGAAGCCCTCCGCCGCCTCATGACCGGCGAAAGCGGACGGCTCACCGCGCGGGACTGGCTGGAGACGGCAAAGTTCGGGCTGACTCTGGCACTGATCGCCGCGCTTGCCTATCTGCCCTACCTGGTTGGCTTCCGCTCCCAAGCCGGCGGCATCTTGCCCAACCTTCTGCACCCGTCACAGTTTCGGCATTTCTTCATCATGTTTGGTCCCTTGCTCGTGATACTGGTCAGCTACCTGGTGGTGGAGGCCTGGCGCGGTTATCGCGCCTACCGTCTCAATTGGCGTTTGGGGCTGACGGTCGGCGTTGGCGTCCTGGCGATTATGCTGCTGCTGATGGCCATCATGGGCGCGCTTCTCGCTCTCGCCAATCCCGGCCAGTCCATAGTTGGCAATCTCAATAGCTCAGCTTTTGAATCCGCCGAGCTCTTTCAACAACTCGCGCTGCGGCGCATAAGCTATGGGCTGACCACCGTTCTGCTTCTCGCTGGCATTGCCGCGGTTACTGCGCGCATTTTCCCCGCTGACAGCCGGGCGCGGCAACTGGGGGAAGTCGCCGTCGTCTGGATCAAGTATCCGCCGGCCACCGGTTTCGCGCTGCTGCTTATCGGCATGGGGCTTGGCCTGACGCTCTTCAGCGAATTCTTTTACTTGAAAGACAATTTCTTCGTCAGGATAAACACCGTCTTCAAGCTCTATTACCAGGCCTGGGCGCTATGGAGCATCGCCTCGGCATACGCGATCTACAGCCTGCTCAGCGATCACAGCTTGCCCAGGCCGCATCTAATCCTGCGTTTCGCGCTCGCCGCTATATTTACGCTCGCTATCCTGGCCGGCCTGGCTTATACCATCGCCGGCGTCAACCACCGCGCAATGATCGAAACGGGGCGACTGTACGCCGCCCGGAACCAGCGAGTCTCGCCGCCCGCGTCATGGACCGCCCCGATTCGCCACGTTCACGATGGTGAAACCCTCGCGCCCGGAACTGTGCTCTACTCCCGCATCAATCTCGCCGATGCAGACGAGTCCGATCTGCTGCGGGCCAATTCCGCCGGCCTGGCAATCTTCGAGGGAAAGGACACGATTATCAGCGCGCCGCTCACCTTGGATGGCGCCCGCGGCTTGATAGACAGAGATGACCAGACCGTTATCCAATGCCTGCGCGACGCCGTCGGTCGCAAAAGCGCTGTCGTCGCCGAGGCCCTGGGGCCAGCCTATTATATTGACTATGGCCGTGTGGGCGCCCTTTCCGGCATCCCGATACTCTTGGGATGGGAAAATCATGAGCGTCAATGGCGCGGCGCCACTTACTATGATATCGTCGGGTCGCGCGCGGCCGACTTGAAAGCGCTGTATACGCGCAAGGACTTCAGCGAAGTTCAACCGATTATCGAGCGATACAACATCACACACATCATGTATGGTTCATCGGAAAAGCAAGCCTACGGCACATTCGGCGAGGAGAAATTCCTGGATAATTTGCCCGTGCAATGCGAATCCGGCTCGGCGCGAATCTTTTATGCCGGGGCGTGAGATATTGTCAATTAGCGTATCTGAAAGGCGCTACTCCAAAACAAGTGAAGATCGAGCATGGCGAGAAACGGACACATGACCGCGCTTGACGACAGGCTCGCGAGCGCCTTTGACCAGGAGAATGCCTTCGCATTGCCGCGCCGTATCCCGGCCGAGTGCTTGGTTTACGCCGCCCTTGCCCTGCTGTCTCTTTGGCTTCGGGTCACCCTGCTGGACAGCGTGCCGCTTTCAGACTTCGAGGCGGAGCAATCCCTGCACGCCTGGCATACGATTGAAGACGACGCCCCCGGCAATTTCGCGCCCGCTCGCAGTCCGCTCACCTATCTTACGCAACTCGCGACATTTTCCTTCGCCGGCGGGGACGGATTCAACGCGCGCATCGGGACAGCCCTGGCCGGCTTCGCCCTCGCTATGACACCCCTTCTATTCCGCGACAGCCTGGGCCTGACGAGAACCTTCATCTGGACGGCCCTGCTTTCATTCCTCACCGTTCCTCTGGCGGCCTCCCGCAGCGCCGACGGAGTCAGTTTCATGCTGCTCTTTGCCGTACTCGCCGTCTGGATGATCAGGCGCTATTGGTATTCACAGCAGCTCCGCGACGCCTGTTGGGCAATTGCCTTCGTCGCATTCATGCTCCTCCTGTCCAGCCCCTCCGGCATCCCGCTCTTTGTCATCTTGATCGCCTCCGGCTGGCTCGCAGTCTGGCGCACCGCGCTGAGCGCCCCGCAGCGGCTCGAACTGCCGGGCGATGACATTCTCCAGTTGGCGGTCAAACAACTGCGCGACTTTCCCTTCGTCCCGGCTCTCTTGGTCCCCTTTGTCCTGGTCGTCGTATCCGCGACTCTGTTCATGCTGAATCCAGCCGGCCTGCGGACAGTCAGCCAATTGATTGAGACATCTATAGACGGCCTCTCCCGGAGCGCCTCAACTCACGATGTTCGCCTGGGTTTCGCCGCGCTGATCCTGCACGAGCCGCTGTTGATCATCTTTGCTTGCGGGGGCGCCTGGCTCCTGTGGAAACATGGCGATGTCACCTATGTTGATCGCTTCGCGGCCGCTTGGGCCCTGCTCGGCGCGCTCGGGCTGCTCCTGTATCCAGGCGCGCGCGCGTCAGATGCGCTATGGGTTGTCGTACCGCTAACTCTGCTCGCCAGCTACGGCGTGACTCAATTAATTGTCAATCGCCGTGTGGTTGTCCTCTGGGCGAGATCGGAATCGGACAGCGAAGACGAGGACGACAGCGCCCTCTACACCACTCAATACTGGTGGGCAAAATGGGCGATCTCGGCCGGCGTCCTGCTCTTTATGTTCATCCTCTCCGTACAGTTCATGCAAGTAGCGCGGCTGATGGCGGGCTTGCCTACCGGCTCCAGCTTCGCTGATGTTTTGGCGATGCTTGGCGATTCGTCTCAGCTTAGGCTATTGCAAGCGCTGGGGCTCCTCATCATTACCGGAATAATTAGTATCGTTGTCTTCCTCTTGATCGCGAACTTTTGGGGCCTCGGCACCTGCTTGCAAGGGATCGGCATCGGCTTCTTCTGGCTTCTGATGCTTTCCGGCGTCGGCGGCGCCTGGCAAGCCGCGGCCGCAAATCCCGATAAACCGGATGGCTTATGGCGGGAGCGCGCCGTGGCCGGCGATGCCGAGTTCCTGCGGGACACGCTTTTTGAATTGGCGGATCGCGAAACATCCGGCTTCCCCGTGCTGGATTTCACCATCGTGACCGACGAGCGCGGCATCGTCAGCGATAACGGCTTGGTCGCATGGCTGGCGCGCGATTTCCCGAACGCGCGCTTTGAGACTTTTGCGGCCGCGGCGGCGGGCGAGCGAATCGTGCTAATGTCGGATGATCCGAATCAAGCGAGTGATCTCGCCAGCGATTATGTCGGGCAGCGCTTCCTCCTGCGCCGAACCGCTTCGATAGCAAATCTGGACATTTGGGATTTCCCCGCCTGGTGGTCGCATGGGCGGATGGACCGCGCGCTCTTTCAAGAAGAAGCCGCCATATTATGGCTGCGGCAAGATGTCTATAATGGCGCAACTCGGGCGAGACAACCCTGAAACTGAGGATGTCTCCCTGTCGTTGTGTAGAATAAAAAGCGTCAATGAATGCGTCAGTGCAAGCGAGGGATGATGACTGACAAGCGAGCAAGCGCCCGTGCTGAAATCGACGTCATAATCGAGCGCGCCCTCAATGGCGATCAAAGCGGTTATGCCGAGCTATACGATCGTTTCGCCGCCAGCCTCCACCGCCTTTGTTACAGCCTGCTGATGAACGAGCAAGATGCCGAAGACATCTTGCAAGAATCCTTCCTCTATGCCTTTAAGAATCTGCACCGCTACGATTCCGGCAAGGCGTCGCTGAAGACCTGGCTGTACACGATTGCTGTCAGTCGCTGCCGCAACACCTACCGACGCAAGCGCTTCATCACCGTCGATATCACGCAGTGGCTCGGCCTGCAGTTGAAGGCGCCGCCATCGGAAGCGCCCGAAGCCGCCGTCATCCGTCGCGACGCCAGCGAATCCATCTCCGAAGCACTGCTCGATTTGTCGCCGCGTCTGCGTGAAGCCATCGTTTTGCGCTACGGACAAGGCATGACGTATCGGGAAATCTCAGAAGTGATGGGCTGCCCGCAGAAGACTGCCGAGAGTCGCGTCCGCCTGGGTCATCAGCGCTTGCGCGAATCGCTGCAACCGGTCGGGCTGGGCCTCTTGGAAGAACTCTTGCGTGTGCACTAACGCCAGCCAGTGAGGCGCGAAAGGAAACATGGTCAGGTTCAAGTATCGCTTCTGCCAGGTCCACATGGCGCGCTTCGTCAACGGCGATCTCGCGGATCCCGTGCGTCGGCGCGTGGCGCGATACATCGATGAATGTGAAGACTGTTACCGCGAATATATGCAGCACCGTGAATTCGCCTTCAAGCTGGAGCGCAGTCTGCCGACCTTGGGCCATGCCAATTCGGCCAAGCTGGAACAAATATGGTCCTCTCTTGAAGCCGACCTGCGGGAGTCGCAAGCTCATCCCCACTGGCTCGGCGATTTCCGCTCGCGCCCCAGCTTGAATTTCAGTTACGGGCTTGTCATCATCGCGATCACTATCGCCCTGCTGCTGCCGATGATGATTGGCTTTCATTCGACCCTGCTCGCGGTAGATCTGCCGCACCTGCCTCGATACGCATCGATCGTTCGTACACCGGCCAGCCAGTCATCTCCGAAGACTTTTGTCAACGCCACGGCTCAATCCAATGCGCGACGGCAAACTCCGCTTCTGCAGAATACGCCCTCGCCCAGATTTTGACGCCGGCCCCGCCACCTTGACCAGTAAACGACCGCCTATTGATACAACATGATTACTGCCCCTAATCAGCAGGAAGACAATGCCTTAAGCCGCGCGCTATCCCAAGGCCTCCCCGTAAACTGGGAGTTGGCCGCCTATATCATCATCTTCTTGTTGGCGGTCTTCACCCGCTTTCACATGTTGGACGCGCGCGTGATGAGCCACGACGAAAGCCTGCACACGCGTTTCTCATACAACCTCTATAACGAAGGCAACTTCCAGCACACACCGCTAATGCACGGCCCCGTGCTCTTTCATGCGACCGCCTTCTCCTTCTATCTCTTCGGCGATAGCGACTTTTCCGGGCGGATATACACCGCCTTGCTCGGCGTCATGATGGTGATGTTTCCCTTGCTCTGGCGCAAGTGGCTTGGCCGCTGGGGCGCGCTCCTGGCCTCGCTGATGCTGCTTATCTCGCCGCTGCTCTTGTATTACAACCGCTATATCCGCCACGATACGCCCTCGATTTTCTTCGCCATGGTCATGGCCTACTGTGTTCTTATGTATCTGGACGGATCGCCTCGTTTCCGCCGCCGCGCACTCTGGCTATATATATTCGCGGCCGCGATGATCCTCAACCTGGGCTCTAAAGAAACGGCGTTTATCTACATCGCCATCTTCGGCAGCTTCCTGACGATCTATTTTCTGGTCCGCCTGGCGCAGCATCACTATGACTTTGGCGGACGCTACCTGTTTCAGTCCATCATCCTCGGAATCTTGCTCGGCGGGATGATAACGCTGGGCATGTATATCGTTGTCGATATCGTACCGGCCGAGATCATCGCAGGCCGAGGCACGCCCCTGCAAGACCTGTCGGATCTGGACCGTTCCAGTTGGTTGCGCTGGATGGCCCTGTCCATCTTTGCCGGTATGTTCGTGCTCGTGTCGACCGCCCTCTTCGCCTTTCGCGGCCGCTGGAGCCGCATTCCCTGGCGCGAAGTCCTGCTGATTTTCCTCCTTGCCCTCGTTACCGCCGGCGGCCTCCTGTTCATCGAAGAACTTTCTCATTTTCCCAGCCCCGCCGAGACTGCTGAGCCGGCCATCCCGGACGCCGATCAAGCTGAATCGATCGATGCCGCGCCCGGCACGACGATCCGCTGGGCGCCCGCACTTGCCCTTTGGCTGATCGCGCTTGCCGCGGCCGCCTACCTGATTCGCGATGCTCGCCGCGCTGCCGCTGAAGACAAGCTGGCCGAGGATAAAGGCAATGGAAGCGGCTTCTGGGGCTATCTCTACCGCTTCCCCGAAGTCGATCTGCTGGTGCTCATACTCACGCTGATCTTGCCCTGGACGACCGCCCTCTTCACGCGCCTCATGGGCGGATCACATAACGACTTTAGCAATTTGGCCGAGTCATTGCCGGCCGGCCTTTACGGTCTCCTGCAAAACCTCCCGAGCCTGGCTGACGCCGCCCAGATCGGGCAGTTCCTGGTCGGCGCGTCAGTATTTGCCCCGTTGGCATTGCTTTCTCTTGTCATCGGCTTGACCTGGAACTGGAAGCGCTGGCTGATCGCCTCAGCGATATTCCATATCCTCTTCGCCTTTTTCTTCACCAGCGTCTTCACCAACATTGCCGGGCTCGGCACTGGCATGATCTACAGCCTGGGATACTGGCTGGAGCAGCAAGGCGTGCGCCGCGGCAGCCAGCCGCAGTATTACTACTTGCTGATCATCATGCCCACCTACGAATTCCTGCCGGTCATCGGCACGATCAGCGCGATGTTCGCCGGCGTCGCCCGCTTCTGGAAATCGCGGAAAAGACACCTTGTCGAACTCGAAGACTTCAGCCGGCGACAAACTCAAGAAAAACTGAAAGCTTATTTCAAAGCGGCCGCAAACCCCAATGAGGACGACGCCGAGCCAAGCGCAGCGGCCGAACTAGAGCCTGAATCGCCTCCAAGCGCGGATTCCCCCGAAAACGAGCCGTCCGCTGCCAAGCTGGACCGGCTGCCCTTCCTGCTATTGCTCGCCTGGTGGGCGATGCTCAATCTGGTCGGCTACTCGCTGGCAGGCGAGAAAATGCCCTGGCTCGGCGCCCATCTCACCACACCGATGATTTTGATATCCGCCTGGTATTTCGGCGGCGTCTTTTCACGCATTCGCAAATCACAATTCCTGGCCCGCGGCTGGATCGCCCTGCTGCTTTCCCCCCTGTTCCTGGTCAGCCTGGCGCAAGTGATCGGCGCCCTCATCGCCGGCGATTCGCCCTTCATGGGTCTTGCCAAAGCAGAGCTTGAACGCACCTACGCCTGGCTGGCCTCCTTGATCGTCGCCGTCAGCCTGAGTTACGTGCTCCTGCGGCTGGCGCGCCAATCCAGTTGGCTGCATATCCGGCGCATTCTGGCGCTAGCAATTTTCAGTCTGCTGAGCTTGCTCACCTTCCGCGCCGCCTGGATGGCCTCATTCATCAACTATGACCTTCCTACCGAATTTCTCGTCTACGCCCATGCCGGCCCAGCCGTAAAATGGGTGCTGGATGATATTGAAGAAATGAGCCTGCGTATTACCGACGGCCTCGATCTCAAGTTTGTCTACGACGACGAAGTATCCTGGCCCTATAGCTGGTACTTCCGCAACTTCACCGACGCGGTATTCGTCGGCGGCAACCCCACCGTGCAAAACACCGAGGACGCCGTCTTTGTCGTGGTTGGCGCGGGACATCGCGGCGATGTCGAACCCTTCCTCGAAGATCGTTATATCCGCCGCGACCACATGCGCATGTGGTGGCCCATGCAAGAATATTTCGGGCTGACGCCGCAAAGGATCTTGAACGTTCTCGATTTCTCGCCCGAAAACACCGACGGCGCCGCGCTGCGCAAAGGCATCTTTGATATCTGGTGGTCCCGCGATTATGACCAATACGGCGACGCCGCCGGCAAAGATTTCTCCCTGATCAACTGGCCAGTTTCTGATCGGATGCATGTCTACATCCGCAAAGATTTCGCTTCGAAGATCTGGGAATATGGCGTCGGCGAAGGCGAGGTGAAGAGCACGATCCCCACAGAGATTAATCCCTGCGCCGCCAATTGGCGACTTGTGACGCCCCTGCTTGATCTCGATGCGGAAGCCGAGGCCCTGGCCCATCCCCTCGCCCTGTCGGTCGGCAACGGCAAAGTCTACGTCGCTGATGAAAACGCCAATCTCGTCCACGCCTATACCACTGAAGGCCAATACCTCCAGCGTTTTGGCGCGTCAGGCCAATATACCCTCGTTCGTCCCAATAGTGTGGCGGTCCTGCCCGATGATGACCTGCTCGTGGTGGACACCTGGAACTACCGCATTCTGCATCTGGATCCTCAAGGCCAGCTACTAACCGCATGGGGCAGCGCCGGCGAATTTGGATTTGACGCGCCGGTCGAGCCTAGGGACGCTTTTTGGGGACCGCGCGATGTGGCCGGTCACGACGCCGAAAGAATTTATATTGCCGATACCGGCAACAAGCGAATCCGCGTCTATACACTGGAAAATGGCGCGGCCGTCTATCAATTTGATATCGGCGGCGGCGGCAGCGGCCCCGGCGAGCTGGATGAGCCGAGTGGCTTGGCGACTCACTCTGATGGCCGGCTCTTCGTGGCCGATACCTGGAATCGACGCGTCTCGGTATTTGATGCGAACGGTAGCTACTTGACAGATTTCCGCGTCCGCGGCTGGTACAACCACGTCTTCAACCGACCCTATCTGGCCCTCGATGAAAACCGGGACACGCTATATATTACCGACCCGGACGGCCAACGCATCCTGGTTTACAACACAGCCGGCGACTGCCTCGGCTCCTTTGGCGAATCCGGCGATTCAGCTTCTGCCGGGCAATTCCAGGAGATCGGCGGCATCGCGGTTGACGACGCCGGCTTCGTATATGTCAGCGATTCCGCCGCCGGCAAACTTCTGAAATTCCCGCCCTTCCTCCTGGAGTGAGTCCTATGCCGATTTGGCAATCGCGAACTTCTATGTCAACATAAGCGACTGACAAGCAGTTGAAGCCAGGCGATATGCCTTGACTCGGCCTGTGCCGCGTGCTAAACTTGATGGGAATGCAAGTGTTCGGAAAAAGTGGGAAGCCCCCACTTTTCGTTTTATATCGGGCTGCCATACATCAAGGAACATCTTACAGCTCGACTGTTGGAGACAGGCAAAATGTCGAACGAACTGCAAATCGCCTTCAACGAAATCGCGCAGACACGCGCGCTGCCATCCGATATCGTATTGGATGCCCTGCAAAGCGCCTTGGTCTCCGCCTATCGTAAAGATACTGGCGCCAGCGCCGCTCAGGCGATTGAAGCCGAAATTGACCCCGATACCGGACGCGCCAAAGTGTTCGTTGAAAAAGAAGTTGTCGACGAAGTCTACAGCGACGCCACCGAAGTGACTTTGGAACGCGCCCGCTTCTATAACCCGGAGGCGCAACTCTACGATGTCGTGATGGTGCAAGTCGAACATACCACGCGAAGTTTCGGGCGCATCGCCGCCCAAACGGCCAAGCAAGTCATACTCCAGAAAATTCGCGAAGCGGAACGCAACTCGCTCTACGATGAGTTCATCAACCGCGAAGGCGACTTGATTACCGGCACAGTGCAAAGCACCAATATGCGCAAGGTCACACTCAGTCTCGGCCGAGCCGAAGCGGAATTGCCCCGCAAAGAGCAGATCCCGGGCGAACGCTACCGCACTCACGAAAAGATCCGCGTTTATGTGGTGGAAGTCTCAAAGAGCAACCGCGGCCCCCAAATTCTCGTCAGCCGGGCGCATCGAAATATGCTGCGGCGCCTGCTGGAATACGAAGTGCCTGAGATATACAACGGCCAGGTTGAAATCAAAAACATCGCTCGTGAAGCGGGCCACCGCTCGAAAGTCGCTGTCGCCGCGCTGCAAGACGGCATCGACCCCGTCGGCGCCTGCGTCGGCATGCGCGGCATTCGCATCCAGAACATCGTCAAGGAACTCCACAACGAAAAAATCGATGTCATCGAATGGAACACTGATGCCGTCGCCTTCATCTCCAAGGCATTGAGCCCGGCGCGCGTCGCCGGCGTCTACCTCGACGACGACCCCATCGATGGCAAGACGGCAGTGGTCCTCGTGCCGGAAGACCAACTGTCCCTCGCGATCGGGCGTGAAGGCCAAAACGCCCGCCTCGCCGCGAAACTGACCGGATGGCGAATAGATATCAAGAGCGTCGCCGAAACAGTTCAGAACGCCCTGGATAACCTGGACGCGCCCCCGCTTGCCGGGCTCGCCGATCGTTATGCCGACCTGATCGCGGAATCCTTGCGTATCATGGAGAAGAAGCGCCTCGATCTGGCCGTCATGCCGGAAGAATTTAAGTCCCTCGCCCGCTTTGCCGATATCGTCGAACAGTTGCTGCAACAGCAGCGCGATGAAGCGCGTGAGATATATCTGCAACAGCGCGAAGCCATCCGCGCAACGCTTCCGCCGAAACTCTTCGAACTGCCGCTCGATGTGCTGGCAGTCTCGCAAGAGATGCTTGATGCGCTTGAACCATTTGAAAACATCGGCGAAGTGATGTTGAACAGCCTTGTCAAGGAAGAAGTGCTGCAGCGCCGCTTGGCGCATTTGCAGGTCCTGCCAGCGCCCGACTTGGAGGACGAGCCGGCGGGCGAGCCTGTCGCCGAGCTTGCCCCGGAGCAAGTTTCCGAGCCTGCGCCAGAGCCGGACACAGGTGCGGCGGCAGCACCTGATGACGAGCCGGCGCCGGAGACCGACCCAGTGACTGCCGCGGAAACCGATGAGCAAATCGAGACCGAACTGGATAGCGAGCCGGTCGAAGAACCGCGTTACTTTGATCCCATGCCGGAATTGCAGGCTGCGCTTGATACCATCATGGCCGCTGATATTGATCAACTGCTGGAAGAAGCGATTTCCATCGAAGAATCCGAAGAAGAGGAAGACAGCGAACTGCTTGACGCCGCTGACGCTGTAGAGCAGAGCGATGCGGCCGAAGCAACCGCGCCTGATGATGTGGAATCCGTCTCTGAACCCGCGCTCGAGGAAGAGCAGCCGGAAGTCCTGGTCGACGCCTTTGGCCAGCCCATCGTGCCGGCGCCGGAAGCGAAAGCCGAGTTGAGCGCCGATAGTGTTGAGCCGGGCGTTCAACCGATTGCGCCTGTGGTTGACCAACCCCCGCAACGTGAATCAGAGCGCGAAGCCGACTTTGAAACTGAGGAAGAAGGCGAACGGGAATTCGAACTTGAACTGCGCAAAGGCAAGAATCAGCGGCGTAAAGACCGCCAGAAACGCAGACAGCTCGTCTTGGACGAGCAGAGCGGTGAAGTCATCGCCAAACGGCGGCGCAAAGGCGGGCGCGGCAGTTGGGATGAAGAAGAGTGGGAAGATTACGACTTCTAGTTCCCCGGTAGAGGCTGACGATGCCTGTCAAACACAAGCCTCAGCGCAGTTGTGTGGTATGCCGCCTGAAGACGGACAAGCGCGATCTCATTCGTCTTGTCATAGCCGATGGAAGTTTGATGATTGACGAGTCAGGAAAAATGAATGGGCGCGGCGCTTATTTGTGTCAAAACAAAGAGTGCTGGATGAAAGCTGCGGCGCACATGCAGTTGAGCCGCGCGCTGCGCCGAAAATTGAGCGATGGCGACCGTGATTACCTGCGGCAGATGACACCCTCATGAACCAGCCACGCTAGCCGAGGCGGGACTGACCATCCTGCCTCAAACAGTCGCCACAACTGAAGGAGGTAGGTATGGAAGAAGCACCAAGAGAAATCCTGATACCGGATTATGTAGTCGTCCGCGAATTGGCGACTCTCATAGATACTAGTCCCATCGATGTCATGAAAACCCTGATCTCCAACGGGATCATGGCTTCTATTAACCAGACCATCGACTTTGACACCGCCGCTATCGTCGTCGAAGAGCTTGGCTTCGTCGCCAAATCCGCCAGCGAAGAAGCGGCCGCGCAAGAAGAAGTCAAACGCGCCGAAGAGCGCGAAGAAAAATGGAGCGCGATGTACGAGGGCGAATCAGCTGAGTCGCTCACATCCCGCCCGCCTATCATCACCATCCTGGGCCATGTCGATCACGGCAAGACCACCCTGCTCGATACCATACGCAAAACCGCTGTGGCGGAAGGCGAAGCCGGCGGGATAACGCAACATATCGGCGCCTACCAAGCCCAACACTCTGGCCGCGCCCTGACCTTCCTCGATACCCCCGGTCACGAAGCCTTCACCGCCATGCGCGCTCGCGGCGCCCACGGCGCGGATATCGCCATCCTCGTTGTCGCCGCCGATGACGGCGTCATGCCAACAACTCGCGAGGCCCTCGACCATGCCCGCGCCGCCAACGTCCCCATCGTCGTCGCCATTACCAAAGTCGATAGGCGCAACGCCAGCCCGGAAACGGTCAAGCAGCAACTCGCCGAACTGGATCTGATTCCCGACGACTGGGACGGCTCCACCATGATGCTCCCCATAGACTCTCTATCCGGCGACGGTATTGAAGACTTGCTGGAAGCCCTGATCCTCGTCGCCGATTCCAATACAATTGTTGCCAACCGCAAAGGCCGCCTGCGCGGCACGGTCATTGAGGCTGAAGTCGATAAGACCAAAGGCACCATGGCTACGCTTCTCGTGATGAATGGCACGATGAAACGCGGCGACGTCATCGTCGCCGGCACATCCTATGGCAGAGTCAAGGCCATGTTCGATTCTTCCGGCAAAGCCGTCAAGCGCGCCCTGCCGTCCATGCCCGTCTCTGTCTTGGGCCTGGATTTGCCGCCGGCTCCCGGCGTCATGTTCGAGATCGCGCCCAACGACAAAACGGCCCGAAACATCGCCCAGGATCGCCGCGAAGAAGAGCGCCTGCGCGATGTCAACGGTGGTACGCCCGCCGCCCTGACCCTGGACGAATTCTTCAAGCAATTTCAATCCGGCGACGCCAAGGAACTTTCAATCGTCCTTAAAGCGGACGTCCAAGGTTCCATCCAGCCAATTACGGATGAATTGCAAAACATCTCTGAACGAAACGAAGAACAGATCGGCGTCCGTGTTTTGCGGCAGGAGGTCGGGCGCGTCACCGAGTCCGATGTCATGCTCGCCAGCGCGTCAAACGCCATCATCATCGGTTTCAACGTCGGCGCTGATAATGCCGCTCTGGCCTCAGCCGAAGTGCAAGGGGTGGAAATACGGCGCTACCAAATCATTTACAAGCTCTTTGAAGATATCGAATTGGCTTTGCACGGCATGCTCGAGCCGAAGTTCGCCAATCGCGTCATTGGCGTGGCCGAAGTCCGCCAGATCTTCAGGATTCCCCGCAGTGGGCTAATCGCTGGCTGCATGATCCGCGATGGCGTGGCGCGGCGCAATGCCAAAGCGCGAGTGAGACGCGGCGAAAAGCTAACCATCGATAGCGTGGGCGTCGCCTCGCTCAAGCGCTTTCAGGAAGATGTTCGGGAAGTGCGCGCCGGCTTCGAATGCGGCATCGGCTTGGATGGCGTGAGCGAATATCGCGAGGGCGATCTCATCGAGTTCTTCGTGCGCGAGCGCGTCAACTAGGGTAGATCAATGTCCATCAAGCAAGGTCGCATGAGCGACCGTATACACCAGATCCTCAGCGCCTTGCTCCTGCGTGAAGTGTCCGATCCGCGCCTGCGTGAGGTGTCCGTCACCGAAGTAAAGCTCGATCCCGAATTGGTGCACGCCACCGTCTATGTCATAGCGCTCGGCGATGCCACGCGCGAGCGCGAAGTGATGGCGGCGTTTAAGCGCGCCAACGGCTTCTTGCGCCGCGAAGTCGGCAAACGCGTCCGCTTGCGCCATACACCCGAGCTTCACTTTCAGTGGGATCACACGCTTGAGCAGGCCGACCGCATCAACAAAATCATCTCCGCGCTGGATATTCCCGAAGAATCTGTCGACAGCCCCGGCGATGAAGACTGAAGCCTTTTCCGAGCCGCAGTGGCGAGCGGCCGCCGACGCCGTACAGCGCGCGCGGACTGTGCTCGTAGTCGCCCATATCGCGCCGGACGGCGACGCCATCGGCTCGCTCCTGGGAATAGCCGAGCCCCTGCGCGCCCTCGGCAAAGAAGTCACCGCCGCCGTCGACGATGGCATCCCACCAGAGCTTCGCTTCATTCCCGGCAGCGATTCCGTAGTTTCATCTGTCACCGAGGGCGACTTTGATCTCATGATCACGGTCGATTCCAGCGACCTGGGACGCATCGGCGCGGCCGGCGCTTACGGCCTGGCGCATAGCGAGCGGACTATCAACCTCGATCATCACCCAACCAATACGGCTTATGGCGATATTCACCTGGTCGTCCCGCAGGCGGTAGCGGCGGTCGAGGTCGTCTATGATTTCTTGCGCTGCCTTGACATCGAAATCTCGACCGATGTCGCCTGCGCTCTGCTGACCGGGCTGGTCACCGACACGCAAGGCTTCCGTATCAGCGCCACCAACAGCAAGACCCTGGAGATCGCTCACAACTTGATGAACCGAGGCGCCCCGCTCGCCCAAATCATGGCGAGAACCCTAAACAGCCGCCCCTATGCCGAGATCGAACTATGGAAGCGAGTATTGTCCACCGTTCGTCTCGACCGCGGCCTCATCTTCGCTGCCATACGTCAACGCGATATTCAATGCGTCGGCCTGGACAAAATGACCGATGGCGGATTGGTCAGCTATCTCGTAAACGTCGACCAAGCCAAAGTCTCTATCGTCTTCAAAGAATTGCCCGAGCGCCAGGTCGAAGTCGGCTTTCGCGCCAAGCCCGGCTATGATGTCGCCAACCTGGCCTTCAAATTGGGCGGCGGCGGCCATACGCTCGCCTCCGGCTGCACCGCCAACGGCACGCTTGAGCAAGTCCAGGCCATTGTCTTGCCACTGGCCCATCAGGTCATCGCTGAAGGGGCTGGCACTTGAGCGAGCGCGTTCCGGTCGGCTTCCTCAACATCAATAAACCGCTTCACTTGACCAGCCACGATGTGGTCGCCGCGGTTCGACGCCGCTATCGTGCCCTGACCGGCGCGAAGAAAGTCGGGCACGCCGGCACGCTGGACCCGCTGGCGAATGGCGTTCTTATCATCTGTCTTGGCGCCGCCACTCGGCTCAGCGAATACATGATGGCTGACCGCAAATCATATCGGGCCCGCCTCACCTTCGGCGCAAGGACCTCCACCTACGACGCTGCCGGCGACATCCTTTCCCGGAACGACGCCAGCCGCATCACACGCTCGCTGATTGACGCCGCCCTTCCGCAATTCATCGGCGAGATCGCCCAGGTTCCGCCAATGTACAGCGCGATCAAGCAAAAAGGCAAGAAACTCTACCAACTCGCCCGCCAAGGCAAAACAGTCGCCCGCCCCGCGCGGGACGTGACCATTCACGACATCGAAGTCATCTCCTGGCGGAATCCCGTCCTTGAGCTCACGATACACTGCGGCGCCGGCACATATATCCGCT
Organism: Anaerolineae bacterium; assembly: GCA_022822545.1. Classification (GTDB taxonomy): domain Bacteria; phylum Chloroflexota; class Anaerolineae; order Aggregatilineales; family Phototrophicaceae; genus UBA6055. Next base: position 156,300 of record JAJEBE010000054.1, on the reverse strand, counting down.
CGCTCGCGCATGACCTCGGCGACGCCCTCGAAGTCGGCGCCTATCTCTCCGGCTTGACGCGCCTGGCAAGCGGCCGATTTTCCCTAGAGGACAGTGTCGAGTTGACCACAATACTCGAATCCGACGACTGGCTGCGGCACATCATTTCGCCCTACGACGCGCTCAGGGACTACGATCGCATGACGCTCACCGATGTTGAGATACATTCTGTCCGCCATGGCGGATTCCTTCGGCAGCGCGCCGGCCCCTCAAGTGATCTCGTCTTCGCATTCGATTCCGCCAAACAATTGGTTGCCGTTCTCGAGCCACGCGGCGAGCATTGGAAACCGCGTAAGGTATTCCCCCTTCAATCTTGATACAATCATGCTGGCGCCGCATCAGGAGCGACTGAATTCTGCCATGGTCCATCTGCGCAGCCTCAAAGAAGCAAAGCCCGATAGCGACTCTCTCGTGTCGATCGGCGTATTCGACGGCGTCCATCTGGGCCACCAAAACCTGATCGGGCGCCTCGTCCAGAAAGCGAACCAGTCCGGCCGGGTCGCCGTCGTTGTCACCTTCTTTCCTCACCCCGACAAAGTCATCAATGAAACCAGCGGGCGCTACTATCTCACCACCCCGGAAAAACGCGCGGAACTGCTACTCCAACTCGGCGTCGACATGGTCGTCACGCTCGCCTTTGATGCCCGTTTCCGACGCCTGCCGGCCGCCGATTTCGTGGATCAGCTTGTCACAAACCTGCGTATCAAGGAGTTGTGGGTCGGCGCGGATTTTGCCCTCGGCTTCCGGCGAGAAGGCGATGTGCGCTTCCTCAAAGCTCAAGGGGCGCGGCGCGGCTTCGAGGTCGAAGCGATCGAGTTGATCACCTCTGTCAACTCCGACCGACTGATTCGCAGCTCAAAAGTGCGAGAACTCGTCCGGCGGGGCGCTATGCTGGACGCCAAATCGATGCTCGGCCGCCCCTATTCGCTGTCGGGCAAAGTTGTCGAAGGCGACCAGCGCGGCCGCACAATCGGCATCCCAACGGCGAATATCGCAGTATGGCCAGAGCAGATCCTGCCCGCCAAAGGCGTCTACGCGACCTGGGCTATCCTCGGCGGCGACCCCATTATGGCCGCTGCCAATATCGGCTATCGACCCACTTTCTCCGGCGACGCCGTCACGGTCGAGGCCCACCTGCTGGATTTCAATCGTGACATCTATGGCGAAAATCTGGAGTTGCGCTTTGAGAAACGCCTGCGCGCCGAGCGGAAATTCGCGGGGCTTGATGACCTAGTCGCGCAGATCCGATCCGACATCAGCGCCTCTCGACAATATCTCAGCGCCAATCCGCCTGCCTAACGACTTTTACGCCGCGGCCTGCCGTATCCGACGCGCCGCATGAATTCTTCATTGCTGCGCCAATTCTTCAATACCTTGACCCGCGTCTCCAAATGCACCTTCGTGTTCAACAGCCGCTGCAAGTCATCGCGCGCCTCGACGCCCGCGCGCTTGATCATTTGTCCGCGCTTGCCGATGACGATGCCCTTCTGCGATGCCCGCTCGACATAGATCGTCGCCTCAATGACCGTCATATCCGGCCTTTCCCGAAAGCGATTGATTTCGACCGCGACCGAATGCGGGATTTCTTCGCTGGTCAAGCGGATGATCTTTTCCCGGATTGTCTCCGCCGCCATGAAGCGCAGATTGGCGTCGCTCGCCTGATCGGCAGGGTAGTAGCGCGGGCCCAAAGGCATCAGTGGAATCAGACATTGCGTCAGTTCATCAAGGCCGCGTTCTTTCAGCGCGCTTGTTTCCAGCGCATGTTGATAATTGCAGAGCGCAAGATGCTGGCTGCGGTCGCGGTCCCGGTCGATCAAGTCAGACTTGTTCATCACCAACACGATCGGTCTCTCCGCTTGCCCTAGCCAATCCGCGATACGCCGGTCTTCATCGGTCGGCGCTTGCGACGCATCGACGATCCACACAATCGCATCGGCATCCCGCAAGGCGCCGCGCGCGACGCCCACCATGTATTCGCCCAGGCGAGTGACCGGCGCGTGCACGCCGGGCGTATCCGTGAAAAGAATCTGCGCCCCGTCCCTGGTCAAGATGCCAAGCTGCTTCTGCCGGGTCGTCTGTGGCTTGGCAGCGGTTATCGCGATCTTCTGCCCGAGGATGGCGTTGATCAGCGTCGACTTGCCCACGTTGGGCCGGCCGAGCACAGCCACGATCCCCGAGCGGTGATCCTCGCCCCAATCATCGCTGAAGACCGAATCAAGCTCATCCATGCGCGCGCCAATTTTCCAGGCTGGGAAAAGTCGGCAAATGCTTGACCAGGCGCTCGGGGAATTTGGCGCGGTCCGCCGCGATCAGCGCCGACAACCTTGCCAGCGGCTCCCTGTCCGCCACACCGCCGTAGATGAAGACATCATAGGGATAGTCGAAGTCCAGTTGCTTCACCGCCAGCATATCCTCCTGCCCATCGTTGCGCCGGCCGCATACATCCGCCCGCGGGTACAAGTGACCCTTCTCCATCAAGAAACGCCAGGCCGCTTCGCCATGCAGCAGCTCGCCGTAATCCGCCACGACCAGATCCGGCACGATCGAAAACTGCGGCTTTCCCAGATAAGTGATGCCGTAACGCGCGACAAAATCGCCCTGCGCGATCTCCTCGCCCTCCGGCAGCTTGCGGCTTGATAGCAGCGCAATATCGCCAAAGCGCGTGATAACCCCGGCCACACGCTCGGCGATCGGCTCGCGATGAGGCGCAAATTGTTCAGGCATGGAGAATTTCAGTGATGCTCCGGTTCGGCCGGAATGTTGATATCGTCAAAGCGCTCAAAAGGACGCACCCAACTCAGCCATAAGCCGATGGCGAGAACCAGCAATAGCAAGCCGATCACGATAGCTAAACCCAGCGAATGCGTCGCCTCCGAACCCAGCGCAGCGCCATAGATGACACCGATGCTCGCGCCCAGGATCATTAATGTGATACCAATTCCGCCGACCATCGCCAATCCGTATACTGTCAACCTGCTCGGCTGCCTCGCGGCGCCAACCTGTTCGTCTGTCACTCGATAACTGCTTTCACTATGATACACTTCTGCACTGTTCTCGATTCTGCCTTTCACCCGCCAATCCGTCAAGCCTGAGAGGATGCCATGAACGCAAGCAAAGTCCTGTTCATTCGCCACGGTCAAACCAATTTCAATACCGAGCGCCGCCTCCAAGGCGCCATGCCCGTGCCCCTCAACGACCGCGGCCGACAGCAATCCCATGCCCTGGCCCGCTATCTGCAAACGCAAGACATCGATGCTATCTACACCAGCCCGCGCCAACGCGCCCGCGAAACCGCGCAGATCATCGCCGAGACCCTGCAAATGCCCTTGATCGAGGATGAACGCCTCGCCGAAATCGCCTTTGGCAAATTCGAAGGCTATACCTTCCCCGAAGTCGCGGGGCGCTTTCCCGACGCCTACGTCAAATGGGAATCCGGCTACCGGCCCTACCGCGTCCCAAACGGCGAATCCCGCCTTGACGTGCAACTGAGGATGCAAGCCGCCTGGGATGATATCGTCAGCGCAGCCGAGCAAAACGCGGTGGCGATTGTCGGCCACAGTTCCGCCATGATGATCTTGCTCGCCTCAATGTACGCCTTCCTGCCGGACAAGCGCATTCTTAATACCTCAATCACCACACTGGAACGTTACCAGGAAATCTGGCGCATCCAGTCCTTCGCCGCGACGCCCCACCTGCCGGACTAAGTAAGTGAAAATTAGTCATGAAAATTAAGGGGATTACATACTAATGCACACTAACTTGGCGCCTCACTTCTTCCTATACCGCCACTCATCGGCCTTCTTCGCCGGCATCCGCAGCACCATCTCTGCGATCTCCTCCGGCGTCGCGTCTATGCGCTCGGGGTAGGGCTTCTCAACCGGACGACCGCGGGGGCGCTTGGGGGGCGAGTCTTTGGGGTCAGAGGAAGTGGGCTTGGGGGCGTTCATGATTGGCCTGCCTATCAGAGCTTGAAATGGTTTAGGATCGTTCAATGCTAGTTGTATAATTCCCAGAGTCCATAGCTTTATTGAACTGATCTGCCCAGTGTTCTTGTTTCAAAGTCTGTATGACTGCTGAAGCAGCTATCACAGCTCGCCTTTCGTTTGTTGCACTGACTGAAATAGTAACCTGGGGCTCCACCTCGCCAAGCTCTGTCTTGGCAAATGCCTCATCGGCACTTTGCAGATTAAAAATGAAATTGTAGCGCTGTTTGTTTGATACACTCACAAGCAAGACTCCTTATACTGGATTTAGCCAAAAATCTACAAGATAATCTTGGCCACCTCGCTCCAGCCTATCTATTCGTCTTTCATGATCCAGAAGTTGAACCTGTTGCTCCCTATATGCGTCTCTAAATTCATTGAGAGTGTCCAACATTGTTTTCTGGTTTTCCTCTATCCGGCCTAGACGAGTGTTGATTTCCTGCAACATTTCCGCAATCTTATCTTCATCTTGTGGCATTGTACACCTCATCAGATTCACGATAGTTGCTAAATATAGCATAACACTATGTTACTTCTGATGTAATGTTGCTGCAACCTGCTACCCACAATCTCCGCCCTCGACAGCTTCTTCTGCCCTAATCTGCTCCGCCATTCTCACCAGTTCAGACACTTCCATACGCAGCGCCTCAGCCAAGGCCTGTAACACACGCACCGTCGGCGACTTCAATCCGTTCTCGATATGGCTGATGTACACCCAATGCACCCCTGAACGTTCACTAAGCGCTTCCTGAGAAAGTTCAAGTTGCCGGCGCTGTCTCCGAATCGCGCAGCCAAGCGGTTTGCCAAGAGGTCCCATGGTCGGATTTTGCGCCGCCGATGGGAAGATTGCCTTAACCTATTGGTTAAATTGGTGATGTGAGTTACAGTCAGAAGAAGGTTCCCTGGGGCGGACTCTGAGTTGACCGCTCACCTCCCCGAGGAACCGACATGCACAGAGTGGCGTGTTCTCCTATATGGAGAGCGCCACCCTTTCGCGCATTGTATACACAACTCCACGAATTGATTCAAGTATGATTTTGGAGGTCTCTGATGAAATTTCACGTAATTGTATTCTTATTCATGGTTTGCAGTGTGATGGCACAGGCACAAATGGCGCAATCCTCGAACGCTGAGACCTGCTTCGATGGCAGCGCCGTCAAAGTTAACGGCGCCATGAATATCCGCGAAGCGCCCACAACTAGCAGCGATAAGACCGGTACCACGGAGCGAGGCACGGCTTTCCTGGTCACTGACTCCCAGCAAGGAGAGACATACTGCTGGTTGCAAATCGAACTCGGCTGGATGGCGCGGACGGGTATTGTTGCGCCGCTGAACGAGCCTATCGCCGACGGCAGCAGTACACACCAGGCGCTGGTCCGCAACGCGCTTGGCCTGCTTAGACGGGAAGCACCAGATAGCTACTTGTTTGTGCTCCAGCACATTACCGTGGTGGCGATGGACTGCCCCGAGCAAGTCTACTCTTGGGTCTGCACGGAGAACCCGCAGGCCTTCCTCGATCTGAAATACAGTGGGCGGACATCCGAGCGCATCATCCGCATCCCGGCACGCTACGAGTTTAATGTGAACGCCCGAGAGCGCACACTTCTTTTCGCCCAGACGATGGTGCATGAAGCATGTCACTTTGAGCAGCTGGAAAATGAAAGCGTTGCCTTCCTTAGAGATCCCAGCCGCCGGGAACCGCCCTGCATGAAGATGGCACTCGCTATGGTCCAACAGGTTAATCCGAGAAGCGAGTTGGTCGCGCTTATCCGCCGAGCGATACGACGGATCAGAGTGAACTACACGAGTTAAAGATGTGAGAACAAGAAGAGGCGGCAATCCCGCCATCTCTTTTGCTCTAAAACGAAGTGAGGAGGTGAATGGTGGATCTTGGAGCCATCTGTTTAACGATGATTGTCATTGTTTTTGTGCTTGGTATCATCCAAGCGATAGGACAGGCGATTTCCAACGCATGGCGAAAATCAAGAGAGGCTTCGGCGCGCCGTAAGGCCCTGAAACATTTGGAGCTTCAATACACAGTAGAAAGACTTGGTGAGGCGATGGAGGATATCGAACTCTTTCGCAAACTTTATGGGATCGAGACTGAGGAGAAGGCAGGGAAGAGGGAAAGGTGATATGACCGATTGACTTTTTCGCGTCGACGACGATAGACTGAAGGACGTGCCAGAAAAACCAAAAACGCGCCTCACCGCGCGTCCTGGCACAACAATCGCATATCTCAATGCAAGGAGATACTATCATGGTAGCATTCTCTCTTGACCTATGCAAGTTCCAAAGCGACATCCTTCAGAACGTGCAACGCATAAGCAGGGAAGCCACTGCTGGTATCCCCACGACACTGCCTACACTCAAAATCATAACGCACGGCGTAGCACCAGTAGCCGTATGCGAGAACTGTGGTGGGCCAAGCCCAAGGGATCCAATCTGCTGCAGCCACGCCTGCGCTAGAGCATATTTGTATTGATCGTATCACTCGGCAATTAGGTCAGAATATCGCAGACGCTTGCCGCTAGAGCCGCGCACCAGCCCCGCCATCTGCGCCTCTGTATCCAGCGGCCGGACGTTATGCCGGCCCTGGAACTCGTCAATGTACCGATGCAAATGCTTCGGGCTCATCTGATGGTACGTGCCAGTAAAGCCGCGCTTGAGCATGGACCAGAACGATTCCATGCCGTTCGTGTGCGCCTGCTCGCGGACATACTCGCCGACTGAATGCTTCACGGCAGCATGGTGCCGCGGCATGCCCTGATAAGCTCTGGCGTCATCAGTGTAGATGATCGTGTCGTCTTCGGTGTTGTCCACCACGAATCCCTGTAAAGTTGGCTTGTCTGTCGCTGAGACAACCGCAGCGCGAACCTTGTTGCTCTCGCGCTCTTTCATGCCCGCTACGGCCGTCTTGCCAACGGTGCCGCGCCCGGCATGTAGCTTGTCCTTGGCATGCTTGTTGCCTTCCTTGCCGCCCATGTAGGTTTCATCGACCTCGACCTCACCGGAAAACTTCTCAGTAGCATCATCCCAGGTTTCCCGAATGCGATGCGCCAAGTGCCAAGCGGACTTCTGCGTGATGCCCAGGTCGCGGTGCAGCTTCATTGAGCTAACGCCCTTTAAGTTCGTGCTGAACAGGTAGAACGCCATGGCCCACTTGCTCAGGGACAAGCGGGAATCGTGCATGATCGTGCCAGTCTTGACTGTGAAGTCTTTCTTGCAGTCGTTACAATGGTAGACGGGTGTTTTGCGCTTGGGATCGGGCTTGCGGATGCGAATGTGCTTTGAGTCACACCGGATGCAGCAGATACCATCAGGCCAGCGCCGTTCTACGAACCAGGCCTCTGCGGCAACGTCGTCGCCGAACTTTTGGACGGCTTCGATAAGAGTGATACCCTTGCGGTAGTGCTTGCCTGGGGCGTTCTGCGCCATGTCTCACCTCTCCTATTTATGTACTTAGTGTACACTAACCGGGGGAGAGTGTCAAGCAGAAATGTGCATTAGTATGTAATCCCCAAAAGAATATAGCCTTGGAAATGCTCCGTAACGGCAGCGATATCGCGTTCATCCACAGCCGCACCGACATCCCCGAACGCACCCTGAGACGATGGCGCCAAAGTCTCGATCAGCAGCCAGATGGCCAGATGGCCAAAAAAAGTTTTCCCCCGGAAACTGACCAGCCGAAAGAATCCCATGACCAATCCGACGAAACCATCAGCGACCTGGAAAACTTCGCCTACATCCGCGACAAACTCATGACCTACGCCCGTCAGATGACTCGCGATCTCCAACCCAACGCCCCCGATGTCAATCGCCGCACCCTCGCCCTGACTCGCGTCCTCGACCGCATTGAGTGGCTCGACAGTCGTCTGCCTGCCCTGGAAAAGAAAGAAGAGCGTCCGGTCTGGCGAGACGCCTACGACGCCTTCATGGCCTGCAACCCAAGCATCACCATGGAACTCAATGCAAAACAAGCAGCGGAAAATCGAGAACCGCACGAGCAAGCCAAAGTCTACGAGCGCTATCTTGAAAAAATCAAACAGCGAAGAATATGAAGGCAGCTCAATCTGCCCCGCCGTCGCCCATGCCGGTTCATCACTGTAATTCGCCGACTTCTGCATTACAATCGCCGCGTTTGCCATACGCTCAATCACGAGAGGAAACCAAGGAATGACAGCACCTATTCGTATCGCCGTCACCGGTGGCGCGGGCCAGATCGCCTACAGCCTGCTATTCCGCCTCGGCAATGGCGAAGTCTTCGGCCCCCAACAGCCGATTATCCTGCAAATCCTGGAAATCCCGCCCGCCATGAACGCTCTTCAAGGCGTCGTGATGGAATTGCAAGATAGCGCCCAACCCCTGCTCCACGATGTCATCATCTCGGACGACCCCAGTGTCGCCTTCAAAGACGCCAACTGGGCCATCCTCGTCGGCGGGATGCCGCGCGGCCCCGGCATGGCGCGGGCAGACCTGATCGCGGCCAACGGTCCCATCTTCGTCGCCCAGGGCAAAGCCCTCAATGACTGCGCCGCCGCCGATATCCGCGTGCTCGTGGTCGCCAACCCCTGCAATTCCAATTGCCTGGTCGCCAAAGCCAACGCCCCCGATATCCCCGCCGATCGCTTCTTCGCCATGACCCGCCTCGACGAAAACCGCGCCAAATCGCAACTGGCGCGGAAAGCCGGCGCCCCAATCGACGCCGTCAGCAAAATCGCCATCTGGGGCAACCACAGTTCCACACAATTCCCTAACTTCGAGCATACTGAAATCAAAGGCGAATTGGCTGAGACGATCATCGGCGATCGCGACTGGCTGGAAAAGGAATTCCTGAGCACCGTGCAGGAGCGCGGCGCCGCTATTATCAACGCCCGCGGCAAAAGCTCGGCCGCCAGCGCCGCCAACGCCGCCCTCGATTCCCTGCGCAGCCTGATTCAGCCGACCCCGCCGGGACAATGGTTCAGCGCCGGCATCGCCAGCGAAAGCAATCCCTACGGAATAGCAGACGGCTTGATCTACTCTTTCCCGCTGAGGCGCGACGCCGAAGGCAATATCGGAATCGTCCAAGAGCTCAATCTAAGCGCCTATGCTCTGGGCAAGATTCGCGCCACCGAAGCTGAACTCAAGGAGGAACGCGAGGCGATTAAGGACTTGCTGTAGACTTTCGATTGTAGGGCAATCGCTGATGGCGCGCCGACCGGACCGGCTAATCCCGTTTGGCTTTCTCCGCCGTCGTCTGGATGAACTCCGGCTCCTCCGGCACGACCACGGCCATGATGAGATACAGCAAGACGCCCGGCCCGCCGGCCAGCGCCAGCAGCGCCCAGAATATGCGAACCATTGTCGGGTCCACCGCCAGGTAATCGGCAATGCCGCCGCAGACGCCCGCGATTCGCCGATCTTCGCGCGACCGATACAATCGTTTCTTCACGATGGATTTCATCGATTTATGATCTCCAGTTCCGCTCTGTCCGCGCCGACCGCATATCGGCGCTCAATGAAATATACGCAAGAGCAAGCGTTGCGTCGCGTCGGCCCGGCTCCGCGGCGAAGCCGTTCACGCCTGCCCGCCACCGCCGAGAGGACTCTTCCCGATGCCCGGATACACGCGCAAGACACCCCACAATGCGCGAATACATACCCAGCCGACCGTCGCCAGCCAGACCGCGCTGAAGTGCTCCGCGCTGTCCCTTGCCGCCAGATTCAAGCCCAGCAACCCGCAACCCGTCGCCAGCAGCATGGCATTGCGCAGGAAGCGATAGTCGCCCGTGCCCCAGTGGATGCCGTCCGTGATGAAAGCCAGCGCATTCAGCGGCTGCGATAGCGCGGCGATAACCCAGGGCAACGCAAACAGGAAGGCGGCATCAGCCGGCACGAAAGCCTCGGACACGATCGGCGTCGCCGCCAGCATCGCCAGCATCAGGGCGATACCCGCCGCCAGGCTCCAGCGCATGGTCGATAGCGCAACCTGCTTGGCATGCCTGAGCTGGCCCGAGCCGTAGAAATACCCGACCAAACTCTGCGCGGTCGTGGCAAAGGCTTCGACGAATAACGCCGTGAAGAACCAGACCTGTCGGATAACCTGATGCGCCGCGCCCGCCTCCGCCCCCATCTGATTGGCGACGCGCGTGGCGACCAACAAGAAAAGCGTCAGCGAACCGCTGCGAATGACCAAATCCCGACCGACGCGCAGCAGCCTGAGCCCGTCCCGCAGGTCGATATCCCGGCTCAGCCCCAAGCGCCGTCGAACTTCCCACAGCATCCAGACCGCGCCCAGCCAATGACTCAGAGAGCTGGCCAGCGCCGCCCCGCCAACACCCAGCGCCGGCACAGCCGCCCAACCGAATATGAACACATAATCGAGGGCTATATTGGCGATGTTGATCCCAAGCGCAATCCACAAGGGTGTCCGCATGTCTTGCGCGCCCCGCAGCGCGCCAAAACCCACGATGACCACGATCACCGCCGGCGCGCCCAACAAGCGCAATTGGATATACTCCGTCGCGTAGCCGAGCACCGCTCCCTCCGCGCCCAGCAGCCATGACAAGAACTCGGCGCCCGGCAGCATCACGGCGCAGAGAAGCAAACTTATGAATAGGCCAACGACAAAAGCGAGGCTGATCTGTTTGCTGGCCGCCTCAAACTCGCCCCGTCCCGCCGTCTGCGCCACATCGGTCTGCGTCGCCGTCGCCAGAAAACCGAATAACCAAAAGGCAGAACTCAAGGCGCTCGTGCCCACCCCCAGCGCAGCCAGCGGAACCGCGCCCAACTGCGCTACAAAAGCCGTGTCGACCATTCCGGTCACCGGCTCTGCGATCAAGGATAAGAGAATCGGCAATGAAAGCGTCAAGATCGTGCGATTGGGTCTGCGCAAAAACGGATGACGATCCGCTTCCAATTGGCTCAGTTTCATAGCAGATTTTTTATCCGTGTAGTTGCAATGACCTGCTTAGGTTTCACAAGGGGGCCGCATCCTCCGCCGGTTTCAGGATTTACGAATACGGGCGCAGACCTGCTGCGACGTATCTCACTCTCCAAGTCGAGCGCCAAGGAACTCGCGATGCCCATTAACGAAGTCGGAAATGGACAGCCGCTTCTTGCCGGGCAGTTGAAGCGTATCCGGCCGGTAAAGTCCGGCGCCGGCGCCGATCGCGACGGTCCCGCCCGCTTCCACAACTTCGCCCGGCGCCGCTTTGCCTTCGCTGGCCCGTCCCGCGATGACCTTTAGCGCCTTGCCCTCCCACCGTGTATACGTCCCGGGCCAAGGCCTAAAGGCGCGCACCAGCCGATCAATCGCAACCGCCGGCTGCGACCAGTCGATTTCGCCTTCCTCTTTCTTGATCTGCGGCGCATAGGTGGCCAGCGAGTCATCTTGTTGCTGCGCTTCGCGCTCGCCCATCAAGTATTCGGGCAAGGTATCCAGCAGCAAATCGGCGCCAATCTGGGACAACTTGTCGTGCAGGCTCTGCCCGGTCTCATCATGAGACAACCTGACCGCCCGCCGCGACAATAGCGGACCCGTATCCAGCCCGGCGTCAAGCAGCATAATCGTGACGCCGCTCTCCGCATCGCCGGCGCGGATCGCCGCCTGAATGGGCGCGGCGCCCCGCCATCGCGGCAGCAAGGAAGCATGCACGTTGATCGCGCCAAAACGCGGCAGGCCCAAAACAGCTTGCGGCAGAATCTGCCCAAAGGCGACGACAACGTACAAGTCAGCATCAAATTCGCGCAGCGCCTTCATCGCAGTCGGCTCGCGAAGCCGCTTCGGCTGCAGAACAGGGATTCCGGCCGCCAGCGCCATCTGCTTTACCGGCGACTGCCGCAGCGCTTTTCTGCGCCCGGCCGGGCGATCAGGCTGCGTGACCGCCGCCAGCACCTCGTGCGCGGTCAGCAATCCTTTTAAGCTGGGCAGCCCAAACTCGGGCGTACCCATAAAGACAATCTTTGCCATAGCGCCTCGTATGCCTCAATGGTAGTATCGAACCGTCATTCTAGGCACAAACTCGGGCGCAGTCTATGTCCCAAAAAGAATGGGTGCTCGCGGACAAAGCGCCGGCCGAGCGCTTGCAGCGCTTTCAAGGCTTCAGCCCGATACTCGCTCAGGTGCTCTTGAATCGCGGCTTTGAAGAACCGGCCACCGCCCGGCAATTCATCCATCGCAGCGACCTCAACGATGACCCCTTCCTCATGCGGGATATGGGCGTCGCCGCCGCCAGAATCAATCAGGCTATCGCGGAAAGGCAGTTAATCGCCGTCTATGGCGACTTTGACGCGGACGGCGTCTGCGCCACCGCGCTTATGACGCAAACGCTCACCGCGCTTGGCGCCAACGTGATACCCTACATTCCCGACCGGGCCGCCGAAGGCTACGGCTTGAACACCCCGGCGCTGCAAAGACTGACGCGAGCTGGCGTCGACCTCGTGCTCACCGTGGACTGCGGGATTCGTTCGGTCGCGGAAGTTGCCGCCGCCAGCACCGGGCTCGATATCATCGTTACAGACCATCACTCGGTTGGCCCCGATTTGCCGCCCGCCTTGGCCGTTATCAATCCTCAGCGCGAAGATTGCCCGGGAGAAGCGCGGATGGCGGGCGTCGGCGTCGCCTTCATGCTCGCCAAAGCCTTGCTGCTTCATCGCTGGGAAAACGATCGCGACAACTACCCGCCGGATCTGCGTCTGTCCGACCTGCTCGACCTGGCCGCTTTAGGCACAGTGGCGGATGTCATGCCGCTAAACGCGGGTCTGAACAGGCGTCTGGTCCGTCAGGGGCTGAAGACCATGAACGAACTGCGCCGGCCCGGTCTCAATGCCTTGGCGAAGGTGGCCGGCCTTGGGCCCAGCAGTATCAGAGCCAGTCATATCGGCTTCGCCCTGGGCCCTCGAATCAATGCCGCCGGGCGCCTTGACTCAGCCATGGCCGCCTATGCCCTGCTCTCCACCACCAGCGCCGAAGACGCCATGTCACGCGCCTCCGAGCTGCAGCAGATGAACATGCGGCGTCAGGCGCTCACTCGCGATGCCCAAGCGGCGATCAGCGAGCAAATCACCGAGGCGGGCCAGGCAGCGCTGATCTTCGCCGGCGACGAGAATATCTTACCCGGTATCGTCGGTCTGGTGGCCGGGCGCTTGGCCGAAGAGTTCTATCGCCCCGCTGTCGTCATGGAAATCGGCGAGGAGCAGAGCCGCGCCTCCTGCCGCAGCATCCCGGAATTTGACATCATCCGCGCCCTGGACGAATGCGCTGACCTTCTCGTTCGGCATGGCGGGCACGCCATGGCGGCCGGTTTCACCGTGAAAAATTGCAACATTGATCTGCTCCAGCAAGAATTGCAAAACAAAGCGCAAGCCCGCCTGGCCGGAAAGGAGCTGAAGCGCAAGCTCCATATCGATTGTGACATCGGCCTGCGCGAGCTGCGCCCGGATCTGCTGGCCGAGCTCGACCAGTTGGAGCCAACCGGCCAGGAAAATCCCCCGGCCGCTTTTATGACACGCAACCTGAAAGTATTAAATCATCGCCGCGTCGGTGTCGACGGCAATCATCTCAAGCTGAGACTATCGCATGAGGGCAGCCCGGCGGTTGACGCCATCGGCTTTGGCTTGGGCCAGTTGGCGGCGGCGCTGCCAGGCCGACTTGATGCCGCTTATCATCCGGAAATCAACGAGTGGAACGGCAAGCGCAGTCTGCAAATGCGCCTGCTCGATATCCGGCCGGCCGGCAGCGCGCGCTAATGTCCTTGCGCTTGACCTCGCCTTGGCTTCGACATATCATACGCGCTTGTATCGTCACAGGGGGAAACCTTGGAGCAAAGACCAAATCGCAAGCCCGGCGAATTGAAATTCTCTTACGGCGGGCAAGCCGTCATTGAAGGCGTCATGATGCGCGGGGCGCATTCGATGGCTGTCGCCGCGCGCGATCCCAACGGGCAGATCGTCATCCACGAGCAGCCCCTCAGCGCCCGGCTGTATCGCGGCCGGATCGCCCGGACGCCCTTCCTGCGCGGGCTTATCGGTCTTTGGGACGCCCTCGGCCTGGGCATCCGCGCCTTGATGTGGTCCGCCGATGTCGCCTTGGACGATGAAGACGAAGTGAACTTCAACGGCCCCATTGGCTGGGCGACAATCGCCGTCTCGCTGCTCATCGGCGTCGGCATCTTCTTTCTATTGCCGACTGCCGCCGCTACCGGTATCGGCAACGTGATCGGCCTAAGCACGGCCGCGAGCGAAATTGTCATTGACGAGCAGGGCAAGGAAATAGAAGTCGCGGGCCAAAGCAGCAATATCCTGGCTTATGAAGCCTTGCCCATCGGCCTGGACGCCTTCCTGATTAACTTGATCGAAGGCGTCGTGCAGCTTTCGATCCTGGTTGTTTACATCTGGTTCGTCGGCCGGACGAAAGACGGCCGGCGCATCTTCGCCTATCACGGCGCCGAGCATAAAACGATCAACGCCTATGAAGCCGGCGATGACCTGCTGCCGCAGGTGGTCAGCCGTTACCCCATCGAGCATCCTCGCTGCGGCACCGCCTTCTTGCTGACGGTGGTCTTCGTCAGCGTCTTTCTCTTTTCGCTGATTGGTCGCCCGCCTTTCGGCCTGCTCATCCTGTCGCGCGTGATATTCATCCCCATCATCGCCGGCGTCGCCTACGAGTTCTTGAAATACACCGCCGCCAACCTGGACAAGCCCTGGATCCGTTTCATGATCAAGCCCAATCTGGCGCTGCAGCACTTGACCACCAACGAGCCAAGCTCCGATATGATTGAAGTCGCGATCGTGGCTTTCAATCGTGTTCTGCTCTCGGAAGGGATAATCACTGAAGAAGAAGCCCAGATTCCGGAACCCAGACCGGAAGCGGCGCATTCGCCGGGCAGCTAGCCGCGTGATCGCGCGGACAAAAGCCAAAGTCTATTTCGCATAACCCAAGTTTCTTAAGGTTTCGCCCGCTTCCTTCATGAAAAACTCGCGGTCCCGCTTGTCAAACAGGCGACGCCAATCCCCGCTCTTGCCGATCCGCGGATGATCGGCCTCTCCGCCGCGCCTCTGCCAGACACCCAATCTGCCGAGCACAGTATCGAGCATGCCCGCGTCATCCGGCTGGCTCGGTGAGTTCACCGGCTGCAACTGCGGATTCAGCTTGACATCGAGGAAGGCGGCCATGCGGCGCAGGGTGGCGTCGTAATCGGTCTCCAAATCGCGATACGCTATCGCAAGCAAGTTGTCCTTCGCCAGCCAGGAATTGACATGATGCGCCCAATAAGCCGGCCGGCTTATGCCGCTGTCGACGCCCGCCAGCGCCAGGTCTCCCCTCAGAAATCGCGAGAAAGACTGATTGCGAACTGTCTCGCTGAAAGACTTCATGTAGTAATAGAGCGACGCCAAGACATCGCGCCCATCGCGATGGACGTAGATGGTCGGCGAATTGCGCAGGATCGTCCGCACGAAGAGGCGCTCGTCCAAACCTTTCCAATGCTCCGCCGAGGGCAAGTCGTGCACATTGAGCAGCACTTGTCCCTCTAGGTTGAGCAGTTGACGACGGAAATTCGCCAGCGGAACGGCGGCGTCGTGGTTCGTTTCGATCTGTTCCAGCGCCATAAATGAATCGTTGATTTCGGGGCTGTTGCGGCGCAAGGCGTCTATCACCCATTGCCTGCCCGAGCGCCGATGCGTGGCAATAATGACCGTATTAAAGAGAAACATCTAGCTTTCCGCCACCATCCGCTTCAGTTCGTAGAGCGTGGTCAAGGCTTCGATCGGGCTTAGCCCATCCACCTCCAGCGCCCGCAAGGCCCCCAGCGCCGGGTTTTCCGGCGTGTCAAAGAAGCTCAACTGCTGATGTTGCGGCTTGGGTTTATAAAGCGAAAAATCGCTGCCGCCCTCCTCCAACTGCATGAGCAACTCGCGCGCCCGATCGACGACCGAGCGGGGCATCCCCGCCAATCGCGCCACGTGCACGCCGTAACTTTGATCGGCGCCGCCCGGCAGCACGCGATGCAAAAATACGATATCCTCGCCCTGATCCGCCACCGCGATGTTGAAGTTCGCCGTGCGTGGCAAGATATTCGGCAACTCGGTCAACTCGTGGTAATGCGTCGCGAAGAGCGTGCGGCAGTTCAGCCGCGGGTTGTTGTGGATATATTCAATCACGGAGCGCGCAATGGCCATGCCGTCATAGGTCGATGTGCCCCGCCCGATCTCATCGAGGATCAACAGACTGCGCGGGCTGCTGCCCGAAAGGAGGCGCGCCGTCTCCACCATCTCCACCATGAAGGTGCTATGCCCGGCGTGAATCTCATCTTGCGCGCCGATCCGCGCGAAGATGCGATCGACCAGGCCGACCGTCGCCGAATCCGCCGGGACGAAACTGCCGATCTGCGCCAACAAGGTGATGATCGCCACTTGACGGATGTAGGTCGACTTGCCCGACATATTCGGCCCGGTGATGATATGAATCCGCGATGCCAGGTCCAGTCGGCTGTCATTCGGTACATAGCGCGCGCTGCTTTCCAGCAGCTTCTCCACCACCGGATGCCGCCCGGCTTCGATTTCCAGGACGCTCTCTTCCGTGAGCGTCGGACGGGTATAGCCTTCCCGCGCCGCCACCGACGCCAGCGAGAGAACGGCATCCAAATGGGCGATGGCTCGCGCCGTCCTGAGCAAGGCATTCTGATCTGCCGAAATCGTCTTGCATACATCCGCGAACAGCTCGCGCTCTGTCGCCAGTATCTCTTCTTCCGCGCTTAATACCCGCGACTCGTATTCTTTCAGCTCCGGCGTGATGTACCGCTCCGCATTGACCAAGGTCTGCTTGCGCACATAAGCCTCAGGCACCTTGTCCACATGCGCGTTCGTCACCTCAATGTAATAGCCAAATACCTTGTTGTAGCTGACCTTGATATTCACGATGCCCGTGCGGCGCCGCTCCTGCGCTTCCAGGTTGGCGATCCATTCGCGAGCATCGCGCGACGAGTTGACGATCGAATCCAACTCGCCCGAATAGCCTTCGCGAATCACGCCCATCGTATTCAGCGTCGCCGGCGGCTCATCGTTTATAGCGCTAGTAATCAAGCCGAAAACGAACTGGCATGGATCCAGGCGTTCAGCGATCGGCCCCAAGCTCGGCATATCCCCGATCAATTCGCCCAGCCTCGGCACGGCAGCCAGCCCATCCTTCAACCCGATCAATTCGCGCGGTCCGGCTTTCCCAAGCACGATGCGATTGATCAACCGCTCGATATCCGCTACCGGCTTCAGCGCCGCGGCGATCTCATCGCGTGATATATCGCTGGCGTGAAGCGCCTCGACCGCATTCAACCGCGCGTTCAGCCGCCCGAGCTCCAACAGGGGTTGGTTCAGCCAAGCGCGCAGCAGCCGCGCCCCCATCGCCGTCATGGTCCGATCGAGCAAGCCCAGCAGGCTGCCGCGCTTCGTGCCGCCGCGAATCGTCTCGAGCAACTCCAGATTGCGGCGCGTGAACTGATCCAGCACCATGAAGGACTCGGTTGAGTAGGCTTTGATCGTCACAAGTTGATCCAAAGCGCCCTTCTGCGTCGACCGCAGGTACTGCAAGACGCCGCCGGCCGCCGCGACCGCATCCCGCTGTCCGCTTAAGCCGAAGCCGTCCAGCGTCGCCACACGAAAATGATCAAGCAGCAACTGCCCCGCCCCATCATGCTCGAATGTCCAATCCTGCGCCGCGCTCAGATGGATGCCCTCGGGCAAAGTCACCCCGCGCTCGACCCAGCTCTCCGGCATGATCACCTCGCGCGGCTCAACCCGCGCCAACTCCTCCAGGACACGCATGCCCACGTCATCACCCGCGAGCTGCGTCGCGCCAAACTCGCCGGTGGAGACATCCGCGAAGGCGATGCCGGCCCGCGACCAACTGCCCCGCTCGGCATCGCCGACCGGCAAGATGCCCATGAGATAATTCGATTTGCCCTCTTCCAGCAGCGTCGGTTCCAGGACCGTGCCGGGGGTCATCACCCGCGTCACCTCGCGCTCGACGATTCCGCGGCCGGTCGGCTCCGTCACTTGGTCACAAACCGCGACGTGAAATCCCTTCTCGATCAGCTTCGCGATGTAGCCGTCCACCGAATGATGGGGCACTCCCGCCATCGGGATCTTTTCGCCGCCCTTGCGCTGCGTCCGTGATGTCAGCGTGATATCCAGTTCCCGCGCCGCCACCTCGGCATCGTCATCAAACATCTCGTAGAAATCACCCATACGAAACATCAAGATACAGTCTGGATACTGACTCTTGATCTCGAGATACTGCCGCCGCATGGGTGTGACGCGCGCCATGTGGATGCCTCAAAACTTGTATGCAACTGAGCTTAAATCATGCGCTGATTCATGCTATTCTATCAGCGTCATTTGGCGCTCACAAGTTGAACAGCAATGATGTTCTCAGCGGCACTTCCGCCGCAATTGGGCGCGAACCGCGCCGGACATGCCTGTGAAATCGGCAAGGGCTGAGGCGCTGAAACGCTGCGTCCATAGCTCAGGCGTGAAATCATTGAGGTCGCAATTATGGCTGTCCAGATCATCGCCGTCGACTTGGGCGGAACACAATTGCGCGCTGCCCGTTACGACAACGATCTCAATCTCCTCCAGCGCGAGAATACCTTAACCCGCGCCGACCTTGGACCGCAATACGCGATTGACCGCATGAAATCCTATATCGAAAAGGTTATGCCCGCCCGCCGAAGCGATGTCCTCGGCATCGGCATCTCCTCGCCCGGACCGCTAAATCCTGTCACCGGCGTGATCATCGCGCCGCCAAACCTGCCCGGCTGGCATAACGTGCCGTTGGCGGATCTCATCTCCGCCGAGTTTGGCCTGCCCGTCTACATCGGCAACGACGCCAACGTCGCCGCCCTGGCCGAAGCTTCCAAGGGCGCGGCGCAAGGTTGCCGTCATGTCGTCTACATCACCGTCAGCACGGGCATCGGCTCCGGCATCATCAGCGACGGCAAGCTGGTGACCGGGCGCGCCGGCCTGGCGGCCGAGCTGGGCCATATACCGATCATCATTGATGACGAAAAGGTCTCGTCTGTTGAGTTGGAAGCCGCCGGCCCCGCCATCGCCAGACGCGCCAAAGCCGCGCTTGAAGCCGGCGTCAGTTCCCTCATCTATGACGTGGTTCAGGGCGACCTGAGCAAAATCGACGCGAGAGCGGTCGGCGCCGCGGCCGCCGGGGGCGACAAGCTCGCTCTCCAATGCCTGGCTCATGCCGGCCGTATGATCGGCATGGGTATCGTCACCGCTCTTCTCCTTTTCAATCCCGAGGTGATTGTCATCGGCGGCGGCGTCGCCAAAACCGGCGATCTGCTCTTCGCGCCCATGCGGCAAGCCGTTCACGATCATATTCTGGACAGCGCCTTCACCGCGGGCCTGCGCATTGAGCGGGCGGAGCTCGGCGATGACGTCGCCCTTGTTGGGGCTGCCGCCCTGGTGGCAACCGCCGGCGGCAGCGTGGATATCAGCGAACTGGACCGTCGCTTCTGAGCGCTGCGCCCCGCCGCCAACTGTCCAACCGAAGACCGGACGTTCCCGGAGCGTGATACAATTTAGCTATGTTAATGCGACCGGATCTGCGCACCCAACAGCGCGACTTTCTGCTGGAGATAACCCGCGCCATCACCGCCCAGCTTGACCTTGGCGAGGTGCTGCGGCGCGTCTTGTACGCCTCGCTGGTCATGTTGGCCGGGCGCGTCGGCGTTATCGCCCTCAGCGACAAGCAAGACGGCAAATACTACGTGCGCGCCTACAGCGGCATCAGCGCTGATACCGTGCCAGACTTGAACAGCAAGCTGCATGAGCTTATCCAAACGCTGGACGAAGGCGGATTCAGCCGCGAGTTCCTCGATAGCAAACTGCGAGAAATGGCCGACGCCATCGACGCCCGCCTCGTCCAATCCATCGCCATGCCCCTCGTTTTCGCCAACAATCCGCTGGGACTGCTGATCGTCTTCCGCTCCTACCAGACCGCTATAACCCCCGAGGATGTCAACACGCTGCAAAGCTTCGCCGATCAGGCCGCAATCGCCGTCAACAACGCTCAGCTATACGGCGAAATCTACAATGAGCGGCAACGCCTCGAAGCCATCATCAACAGCAGCGGCGACGGCGTGCTGATACTCAATCCCGATCTCACTATTCAGCAAGCCAATAGCGCCTTCGAGCAAATGAGCGGCTGGCGCAAAGAGGACCTGGCGGGCCTGCCAAAAAACGAGGTCATCGTTTGGGCGAATCTCGACGGCGCCGATATCGAATCCGCCCTTGGCGCCGGCTGGGCGCAGGCAAATTCCCAAGACCCGCAGATCAAGACCTTAAACGTCGAAGGCGACCTGATCCGCCGAGACGGCAGCGCCGTCAGCATCGGCATTACCTACGCGCCGCTGATGGCCAAGGAGGGCGGCCTGGAAAGCATCATCGCCTCTGTGCGCGATATCTCCAGCTTCCGCAAAGCGCAAGAGATGCAGTCGATTTTCATCTCCACTATACATCACGAACTGAGAACTCCCATCGCGATCATCAAGGGTTACGCCAGCACTTTGGGCCGAGATGACGTCGATTGGGATCGCGAAGTCATTCGGGAAAAGATGGCGATTATCGAAGACGAAGCCGACCGCCTCACCAATCTGGTTGAAGACCTGCTGGCCGCCAGCAAGCTCCAGACCACGCGCAAACTCAGGCTGAACCTCGCCGATGTCGACCTCCGCCTGGTAGCGACGCGCGCGGCCGCCCGCCTCGAAGACTCGACGACGCAGCCGATTGAGTTGAGCTTTCCCGACAATTTTCCGCTGGTTCCCGGCGATGAGACACGCTTGCGCCAGGTGATCGACAATCTGCTGACGAATGCCATCAAGTATTCGCCGGCCGGCAAGAGCATCACGGTCGGCGGGCGCTTCAGCGAAAAAAGCGTGACAGTATTCGTCCGCGACCAAGGCGCCGGCATACCCAAGCGCGAAATCGACAAAATCTTCGACCGCTTCTATCGCATTGATGACAACCTTACCCGGCGCGCCCAAGGCGCCGGCCTCGGGCTATTTCTCGCTAAAGCGATCATCGAAGCGCACGGGGGCGACATCACCGTCAAGAGCCAAGTCGGCAGCGGTTCCACATTCTACTTCACCTTGCCCCGGGATGCGCCCGGCTAGCATCCGCCGCCGCGCCAAGCAAAGCCAGCGCGCACTGAAAGCAGCTGACTTTATGCCTTCGCTGACAAACGAACTATAGCAATCTCCTTTTTATTCGTTATGCTTTTGGTTCACGAGCAAACTAGAAACGAGTGAGAAGCCGTATGCGAGAGACACAATTTCTAAACGTATCCACGAGATTCCTTACTGTGCTGCTGGCGCTCACGCTGCTGCTATCCGTCGGCCTGCCCTCGGCGGCGCAGGAAGAAGAGGGAGTAGAGTCGGTCCAGGTTAGCCCGATGATGCAAGGCATGCAGATCGCGCGCGACCTCATTGAGGAAGATATTGGAGCAACGATGCGGCTCCGGCGCTGGCGTTTCTTTGAGGACAACTGGACCAGCTCAGCCAGCCTGAGCCTCTACGGAGCCGCCGGCATCGACAGTTGCGCCGACTCCATACCGTATTCTGAGAAGCGTGACCACATACTGTTCGGCTGGACGTATATCTTCACCACCACGTCCGGCAACGAATACCAAGCGCGTGTCAGTTATGACCTGGGCGACTCGGTTATCTGCACTGACGTCCAGGTGCCGCCGCAATACGCGCCGCCGCCGCCAACACCTGTGCCCGCCGAGGCAGCGTCTGACGAGCCGGCGGAAGCCCAAGAAGCTCCGGTCATTGTGGGACCAGCCAATGCCGGTCCAGCAGGATTTGCCTTGGGTGGCCACGTCGCCGGCTTGGATGGAGCAGCCATATCGGCGATGAAAAGTTCCGGCATGACCTGGGTCAAGAAGCAAGTACGACATGGACAATCAGACGGCGGAGATATCATCGCCCAAGCGCGCGCCCAAGGCTTCAAGGTGCTGCTGGGCGCGCTCGGGGACAAGAATCAACTGGCGAGCAATTTTGACGGTTATGTGGCGGAGTTCGCTCAATACGTGGCTTTCCTGGCGCAGCAGGGGGCGGACGCCATAGAAGTCTGGAACGAGCCTAATATCGACCGCGAGTGGCCCAGAGGTCAGATCAATGGCGCCTCCTACACACGGCTCCTCCAAGCTGCTTACCAAGCCATCAAAGCGGCCAACCCGGCCACTCTGGTCATCAGCGGCGCGCCGGCGCCAACCGGCTACTTCGGCGCAGCGGGCTGTGGAGACGGGGGCTGCAATGACGATACGTTCATGTCGCAGATGGCGCAAGCAGGCGCCGCCCAATACATGGATTGCCTGGGCTTGCATTACAATGAGGGCGTCCTCAGCCCGACGCAATACAGCGGCGACCCTCGTGGTTACTATCCCAGCTACTTCTTCGGTTCCATGCTTCAGCGGGGCGCGCAATACTTTCCCAATAGCAAAGTCTGCTGGACTGAACTTGGCTATCTAAGCGGTGAAGGCATGCCCTCCGGCATCCCTGCTGGTTTCAACTGGACGCCGAATGATCCCGTGACCGTAGCAGAGCAGGCTCAGTGGCTGGCGGACGCGGCTCGGCTATCGCGCAATTCGGGGCGCGTTTCATTGATGATCGTGTGGAATGTGAACTTCACCGCCTGGGGCGCCGATCCTCAAGCCGGCTATGCCATCGTGCGGCCCGGGGGCGGCTGCCCGGCTTGCGCCTCGCTGCGGTCGGCGATGGGCGGCTGACATATATCCTCCCCCCTAGCAGAAGCGAAGAGCCTCACGAAATGTGAGGCTCTCATGTTTGTTTTCCTGGCGGACGGATGCCCTATGTCGTCAATTGTCGAAGCTTTGCAGCCAGAGATCTTCGAATTGGCAGAAACTCTCCGCCGCCTCATAATTCACCACGGCGATGCCGATGCTGCCCACCCTCGGTTGCGACAGCATGGAGCCGACATGTTCTTCATCCAGATAGTAATGAATGAAATCATCCGTGACGATGACAAGCAAATAATGGTCCGGGCCAGCGGGCGGCGGGCGCTTGCCATAGATGCCCGGCTCAAAGCCAGCGCCGCTGCGCCGCGAAACACCGAAGTCGCCGTCACTCGTCATATAGGCAAGCGTGTAGTGGCTGTCATCGTTGTAATGGAAGAACAGTCCGCAGCCGCCGTTGCCAGCTCCCGGCGCGGCAAACGTCAAGGAAGCGCCCAGCGCAAACTGTTCGTATTGGCGGTCGGACGCGATGGAAATCCGTGTGACGCCGAGCCGCACATGGCGCACCGAACTCTCTCGCTGCACAAAACTGACGCTGTGACCCGCCGGCGCCAACTGCTTCCGCGCCAGGTCATGCGCCATCAGGTAATCCTGCCGCTCGAGTATGCGCTGCGGGAAGAGAATCTCGCCGCTGACACGCGTCGGCAAAGTGAGGGCGATCTCGCGGACGGCAAAGGACATGAGACCGCCGGACCTTTCGTCTGTGCGCATGACGATGCCGAGGCCGCCGGGCTGCGGAGCCGCCTCGCTCGCCGCGGAGCCAACCACCTGGCCGTTGTAAACCACATCAATGTGCTGGCCGCTCGCCAAAACGCCGAGGCGGAAATCGGGCTCGCCGGGGACAATCGCGGGATGGGTCGTCCAATTTCTCACCGGAACAATCTCGCCATCTTCGACTCGCTCCACGCGCCAGAATCCGGTCTTGCTGAGCAAAACACGATGGTAATCTTCCCGTGACCGATAGCGGAACACCAAGCCCACTTTCCAGTCGACGATCGACGTTACCGCGTGGAAGTCAGCTTCCAGATAGACATCTTGCTCCTGGGGCAAGTGTTGGCCCAGCACGACAGCGGTGCGAGCGAAACCCTCGAGTTCTACGGCATACAAACTGGATTCGGAAATATCCAGCGAGGTGTCGCTGAAGGCGACCTGCCATTGCGCTTTGTCCATGGTCGAATCGCGCAGCGCCAGCATATCGAAACCCGGCAACAGGTGCAGACGGTAGTCGCCGCCGCTGCCGCCGTGCCCGCTGATCGAGATGGTATAAGTGGAGCTGCGGTTGAGGACGAGCGCCTGTACCGCCGCGTCTCGAGTGGCAGGATAGCCGTAGTCGTCATTGGCAACGATGAGACGGTTTTCGCGATCGAATAGCTCGAAGCGCGGATCCAGCGTATCGCTCAAAGCTGAGACGCGAATAGACAGCAGGGTCAATTCGAGCGCGACAAAGGTATAATGATGAGTCTCGCCGGGGGCGAGGCTGGCTTCAATAATGTCGCCCAACCTCAGGCGCGAATCCTGCGCGCGCAACGGCGACAGCCCGAGCAGGAGCGTCGCGGCGCAGAAACAGATTCGCGCGAACGCAGTTACTTTTCTTTTGGCATCCAAGACGTATATGTGTCCGCCAAATAATCGAGATAAGCGTGGTAATCTTCGAGGGACATTTCCGCCCCAAGCTCGCCGCGATGAAACTCCGCTTGAGCGATCCGGCGTTGGCCGCCGGCTTCGCGCAGATCCCGTGAATCGTCCTTCTTGCCCTTCTTTCGCTGGTATTTCTGCGAAAGTCGGGACAGCGGCAAGGCTTCGAAATCAGAAGGAGAGGCGATACTGTAGCTGACGATGTATTCGCCATCTTGTTCCAGGGCGTTCGCCACGACATACCAGCCTTTCGGCACGCGAGGATGGCGCTTCGCCTCGAAGTGCCACTGGAGCAGATTGACATTTTGACCGGCGTCGATCTCCCCCTGAATTTGCTCACCCTTGACCAGCAGTATCATATCGTCCAGGAACTGGATCGCGCGGTTGCTGGGCCAGTAAGTCTTGCCCAGGTAATCAGCGGCATAGGTCAAGGCGACCGCAATCGCCAGCGCCGCGCCAATGGTGAGCAAGCCGCCGTTGGGAACGAAGGTATTGATGATCAAATAGCCGGCGACAGCGCTGATAAGAAATGTGAGACAGCCGACAATACGAACACCGGAGTGTTCCTGGTCCACTTGGAATTCAATGCCGGGCATGTCGCCCTTGCGTTTGAAACTTGTCATCGGGCAGCCTCTCGCGGCCAATCTCGCCAAGGATATACGCGAGCGTATACGAGACATGATAATTGAATTCGGGCATCTTTCAATAGTACCGCATCTGGCGCAGACGGGTATTCAAAGCGACAATTAAAAGGATATTCGGGTTAGGCAAGGTCCAATAATCGAAGGCGGCAGGGATTAACGTTGATCGCGGCTCTTTGCTTTGGCGCGGCGTTTGGCTTCCCCTTCATCGTGTGGGGCATTATTCTGATTATCGACCGGGATCGCAGTTGGCAGCGAAAACTTAGGCGCAGTCAGGAAAAGGGACCTCCACAGCGAACGCGCGCCTGGGATCGGCGACAAATCATGTACGGAATCTTGCTTGCGCTGTTCGGCGTCGCCGTCCTGTTGTTGCTGAGCGCCTTCAACTACTTGGCGCAGGGCATATCGCCGCCGGCGCCATTTTGAGGGCGGCTGCGGTATCAATACGGCCATCAGAAGCGCCGCCACCAGATGCCGGTGCACTCGGGCAAGATGACACTCCTGGGCGCCAGAAATTCATCCGCCAGCGCATCGCCAAAGAAGAATCGCGTCAGTTCATCGGCTTCCGAGCGCGAGGCAAATTGGAAGTCCGTGCGTATCCAGCGCATGTTGAAACCGCAGCTTGACTCCCAGTAATGATAGAGCGTCGCCAGTTCCGGCGTCGGGGCTTGTGGTTGGCGCCGGCCTGTGCCCAAGGTTTCGATCAGCAGCGCCATACCGCCCGGCTTGAGGATGCGGCGCATCTCGGCAAGCATGGCGTCGGCGCGTTCTCGCCATTGCTGCGGATGCCATTCCATGATGTGGGCGAAGCTCCAGCCTTCTATAACGAGGTCAGCGGAATTCGACGCCGCCGGCATTCTGGCATTATCGCCGATGGCCAGGGACCAGTTGGACATGCCGGTCGTCGGCAGCATCAAACTCGCCTCCGCCAACATAGCCGGTTCAATATCAAAGGCGCTGACACGACGGGCCATCAGCGAAAGCAGTCGTGTGAGGCGACCGGTACCGGCGCCAAATTCGACCACGTCCAAGCCGTGAAGAGGCACAATGTCAATCAGGGCTTCAAATAGATTGCCGTGCTGATCTTCACGCGCGACCAGACGCTCGTACATGTCGGCTTGGTGGCGGTAAATCTGTCTGAAATGATCGCGCATAGCGGTCGAGGCCGAATTATTAATGCTGGATTCGGCCTGGTCTAACGATCAGTTGCTAAAGGCTTTGACTTGCGCCTGGAAGTTGTCTTGATCGATTTGCGGATAGTTGTCCAATTGCGCGGCGAAGACCGCCATGTATTGCGAGATTTTCTCGCGCGTATAGGCTTCAAAGCGCAGCGTCACGGCCGGTTGCGTATTGCTCGCGCGCACGAGCCCCCAGCCGTGATCAAAGACAACTCGCGCGCCATCAACCGTGACCACTTGGTACTGGTCTTGAAGGCTCTTCGTCATCTCTTCGATCATGCGGAACTTCAGCTCGTCGGGAGCCGACAAGACTATCTCCGGCGTGGCGACCAGCTTCGGGATATCGTCAAAGATTTCTGCAATGGTGCGGTCTGAATTGCTGATGATCTCAAGGGTTTTCAGCGCAACCAGCGGGGCGTCATCGAAGCCGTA
This sequence comes from Anaerolineae bacterium, assembly GCA_022822545.1. Lineage (GTDB taxonomy): Bacteria > Chloroflexota > Anaerolineae > Aggregatilineales > Phototrophicaceae > UBA6055. The sequence goes on along the minus strand of JAJEBE010000054.1, from coordinate 129,587 downwards.
ATAATCCTCGCCGATGAAGAGATGTCCGCTCACTTCTCCACCCAACAGCGAGCCGATCTCGTTCATCTTTTGCTTCATCAAGCTGTGGCCGGATTTCCACATGACCGGCTCGCCGCCATAACGCTTGATCTCGTCCGGCAAAGCTTGCGACGCCTTGACATCAAAGACGATGGGCGTGCCGGGATGGCGGCCGAGCAGGTCGCGCGCCAGCAGGGCCAGCAGACGGTCGGCGGCGATATGATGTCCGCGGTTGTCAATGAAGCCACAGCGATCGCTATCGCCATCAAACGCCAGGCCCAGGTCCGCGCCCAGTTCCAGGACTTTGGCTTCCAGGTCGCGGGTCATTTCCGGGTCTTCGGGATTGGGCAGGTGGTTGGGAAAGGTCCCATCCGGTTCACAGTACAAGCATTCGACATCGAGGCCGAGGGCTTTCAGAACCGGCGGAACATAGGCGCCGGAGAGTCCGTTGCCGGCATCAAGTACAACTTTCATCGGCTTGGCTATAGACACCTTGCTTTGAATCGCCGCCATGTGCTTGTGAATCATGTCGAAATCTTGATCAACAGCGGCTGTGCCGGTAGCGAAGGATTCCGCATTGATAAGCGCGAGCAGGTCCTGGATTTGCTGCCCGGCCAAGGCGAGCTTGCCGAAAGCCATTTTGATTCCGTTATAGCGGGTATCGAGGTGGCTGCCTGTGATCATGACCCCGGCGCCATTTCCGACGAAAGAAGCCGATGCGTAATAGACGGTTGGCGTCAAAACCTCGCCGATATCGGTGACGGGGATACCGGTAGACGCCAAGCCTTGAATAAGCGCCGCCTTCAATGGGCCTGAAGTGATGCGATTGTCGGAGCCTACAAAGACGCGTTCCGAATTGAATTGGCGCGGCAGGTAGGTGCCGAGCGCCCTGCCGACGAGTCGAGCCACCTCAGGGATTAGTTGTGGCGCATCGCCCGCGGCCCTGCCGCGAATATCGTATTTTCTAAAGATTGAAGGATCGAGTGTTGTCATGGACTCCTCTTCAGATTTGGGTGGGTTCCTGGCTACGCTGTCACAGCACTTACTTGAAGGAGAATTCCAGCCCGCCGGCACGTTTGCGGCTCGAGCTGATGCGCACTTCGGTGCCCTCGTCAGGGTTGTGGCGCAGCAGAAAATCGGCCAAGGGTTCGCGGAGGTTGCGCCGCAAGATTCGCCGCAAGGGACGCGCGCCATATTCCGGCTCGTCGTTTTGGGCGAGCAACCATTTCCTGGCACCATCGGTGAAGGTCAGCTTCAAACCGCGTTCTTTGGCCAGCTTGTTTTCCTTTTCAATCAAGAGATCGAGGATCAGTACGAAGTCTTCATCGCTCAAAGCGTTGAAGAGGATCACCTCGTCAAGGCGATTAACAAATTCCGGCCGCAGGAAGTCCAGCACTTGGTCCATGATTTTTTCGCGCAGTTCGTCGGTGATCTGCCGCACCATGAGATGCTCGGAGCCGATGTTGCTCGTCATGATGACAACCGCCTCGCTGAAGCGAGCGATGTTGCCGCGGCCGTCGGTCAGGCGGCCTTCCTCCATCACTTGCAGGAGCACGTCCATGATGCGCGGATGCGCCTTTTCTATTTCGTCGAGCAGGACGATAGTGTATGGCTGCTGGCGAATGCGCTCGGTCAGTTGGCCGCCCTCGTCGCTTCCGACGTAGCCGACAGCGGAGCCGATAAGCCGGTTGATGCTGCTTTCGTCTTTGTATTCGCTCATATCCAGCGGAAAGAGGGTTTCTTCGCTGCCGAACATGAAATCCGCCAATACACGCGCCAGTTCCGTCTTGCCGATGCCGGTGGGACCCAGGAAGAGAAATGTGCCGATAGGACGCCTGGGATCTTTCAAGCCGACGCGGGCGGTCTTTATGGCGCGGCTGACGAGTTGCACCGCTTCTTCCTGGCCGATCAAGCGCTCGCGCAGATGCTCGACCATATTAGCGTAACGAAGTCGCTCGTCCGCGCCGAGTTTGGTTACGGGTATGCCAGTCATCTGGCTGGTTACGAGGGTTACATCCTCAACATCCAGGCAGGCGTCGTTGTTCTCCGGCTTGAAGGCCAGATGCGCCTGCTTGCCCATATTGACCATTGCGGCGGTTCGGTGCAAGAGCTGCTCGGCGCTTTGCGGAAGGGGATTGATGGTCAAGTAGCGCTGCGCCATGCGCGCCGTCATCTTCAGCGCATCGTGGTCGACGGCGATTTCATAGTCCCCTTCCAGATGGGGCGCGATGGTCTCGAGGATTTGCACGGTTTCGTCCAATGATGGTTCATCGACGCGGATGACCTGGCTGTTTTCCATAATGGCGCTGACGCTTTGGATTCGCGCTTCGAATTCTTGCAGGGTCGTCGTGCATATGACCACGGGATCGTCGCTCAGGAAGGCTTTCTGCACCAGCGAAGTCGCTTTGTTGAAGTCGGCTTTGATAGGACCGCCGAAGAAACGATGAACCAGGGGCAGGAAAAGGATGCCGCGCCGCGCCGCGCTCATGCCAGCGCGAAAGGCCTCCTGATCGCCATCGAGCAAGGCGGTCTCGCTGATTTGCACCAGATTGGACAAGCCGGCAGGTCCTTTGTCTTCCGCCATCAGCAACGCCAGGCTGTATGCCAGGGTGCGCTTGCCAACGCCGTCAGGTCCCACGAGAATGATATGGCGGTTCACCGATTGGGTTAGCACGTTAATCATATTGCGCAGCAGATCTTCTCGGAAATGCACAGCGCGCAGAAGACCGCGTTTCGCTCGCTTGACATAGTCGACAGTGGTGCTGTCTTCACGAGCCGGGGTGATTTTGCTGGCGTCGCTGTAGGCGTCTTTTATTGACTTCGGTGTAATGCCGAATTGCCGCAGGACGCCGCCAGTGCTCACGGAGGTTTCCGCCAGAATGGCCAGGGCGTGATCGGTATCAATCTTTTGCTCGTTCATCGAATTGGCGATGGTCAAGCCGTCATCAAGCAGGATGATGGATTGCCGGCTGAGGGAGACCTTCTTGTTGCCGATGGCGACGAAGTCCAGGCTGCCGTCCGGATCGCGGCGTGATTGAATAGCCGCTTTGACTTGCCGTTCCAGCCGGTCCAGATCCACGCCTCGAGTGGATTCGAACATCTTCAGCATTCGATGAGCGGCGGTATTCTCTCGCTGGAGCATGGCGAGGAGAACCATCTCCGGCATTATTGAAGACTTGCGAAACTGGTCCAGCATCGGCACGGCGTCGTTCAGGACGGCGTCCATATCCTTGGAAATCAGATCTGGATTCAAGGTAGACATATGCGGTCTGTTTCCTCTGTAGATCTTGAAGGCGTGAGGAATATCGCCATTATAGCTTAGGAAAATATGCCTCGCCTAGTGACGTTGGGCGCAGAACGATTTGCCTCTGACGATATATTTTGCAGCGTGCCCGTATGAAATTCATCAGAATCCGCGCAATTGACTTGCCCGGCGAAAAATTTCGTCAAAAGCCGTTTCTTTGGATGAACATGTAATGCAAAAAGTTGAAGCGATCAGCCCCGGTGAGCAGGCGCGGACGGGCGCGGTCTTCGATGATCCCAGGGTAAACTTCGACGGCGAGCAAAACGCCGTCGTAGATATACAAGGTATCGAGGAAAAAGCGCTGATTGCCCCAGCCGAGTTGATCAAAGAAGAGGTTGCCCAGGCCGTAGTGGATGAAGGCGGTTTCGCCACGCTGGGTCGGATAGAATTCAAAGGTCATCGGTTTGTGTTCGGCGGTGCCGATCACAACATCGGCGCCCCATTCGGCAAAGGTCTTGAAGTCAGTCACCTGCCCCGGCTCGGGTTCGTAGGTCTCATACTCGCGATATTGCACCGTCAGCAATACCAGATCTACCTCGGCAGCCAGCAGAGCGAGCGCTTCATGCAACCAGTTTGGATCACAAGAAGCGGCGCCCGGGCGGATTCCATAAGATGAGTCGGGATCGTCGCTGGCGATGGCAAATGCGGGCCCGATCCAATTACAGGCCAGCCAACCGATACGCGATCCATTGTGGTCCAGTATCAATGGTTTGCGCGCTTCTTCAAGGCTGCCGCCGCCGCCAACCAAGGCGATGCCCCGTTGCTCAAACTGATCGAGCGTTTGTATGAGCGGCTCAAATCGAAAATCGTTAATGTGGTTGCCGGTGAGGTCGACAATATCGACGTCTAACAGATCGAATAGCCGCGCATGCTCAAGTTTCATACACATGCTGTAATCGCGGCCAGCCAAACCTATGCCGGCGTCGGGACAGGCGGGAACGATAGAGGCCTCGTTGGTGATCTGGAAGAAATCCGCCAATTGCACATATTCGCTTATGCCGCTCGCCGCCTGTTCTACGCCGATTGCGTCAATGGCGGGTAAGGTGTGCCGCGCCAGCGCCGTCGTGCCTGAAAGCGTAATGCGCGTCAGTTTGTCGCGGCTGAAGTTGGAAAAGGCGCCCGCGAAGACCAGCGGATAGCGTTCGAGTTGATCGACGATGGGTTTATCATTGAGCCAGAGGGGACGAAGACGCAAGCGCAGTTCTTCAAATGGCAATAGCGTGAAACTCTGCTTGTCCCGCCAAAGTTCGAAGAAAAGCCGGTCGGATGGGACAATGCGGGTCCCTTCATGAAAGACGAATCCGTGTTGACCCAGTCGCCCGGCTGCTGAATCAGTGAGGATGAGCCGGCTATCGTAGTTGCCGGCGAGGAGCGAATCCAGGTCAGACGAATCAATGGAAAGCAGCAGCGACCCGAAACCGGCGACCGGCAACCACAACTCCAGCGCGTCTTGCCGCCTTTGCGATTCCGCAGCGCGCGGGCCGGGCAGCCGAGAAAACGCGTCCGAATAGAAGGCGATGTAATCACCTATATTTTGGGACCAACTCGCGCCGCTGTGATCGCCGTCGCGGTAGACGACGAATTGGTGTGGCACTTCCCGCTCACGGAGCGTCACATGCAGTTTGTCTACGCCGGGAGCGGCGTAGTCCCGCGTGCCGCGATCGAGCCACAGCCTGAGATGCGTGTCTGGCTCCAAAGTTTCCGCGAGGTTCAAGGGATTATATTCTGCCGGCACATGGTCATCATCGAAGAAGGGACTATGGCCGCCGACCGCCACAAACATATCGGCGAAGCGCAACCCGAGATGATAAGCCCAGAAGCCGCCGCGTGAGATGCCGCCGATGGCTTGGTCGCCGTTGGTGCGATAACGCGCAGACACCTGCGTCAGCAGGTCAAGGAGCGTATTGTCGTAGCTGTTCGCGCCAAACTGATTGTCGTTGGCGGAGGCGCCGCCATAGGGCATCAATACGATCATCGGAGTGGCGGCTCCGTCTGTTATCGCCGCTTCGAGCGAATGGAGAAAGCCGAGTAGCGCCCACTGTTGATCGTCGGCATTGGAGCCGTGCAGAAGGGTCAGCAACGGGTAAGTCTCCGCGCTTGCGGCGTAACAGGGCGGCGTATAAATGTGGAATCTGCTTTCGCGCCCGGAGGCAGCGCTGAGGTATGTTTCGCGAGACAGGCTGCCGGGTTCATTGCAGATTTCGTCTTGCGCCGCCGCCACAAGCGACGATAACAAGAATACGACTAAGGGCAGAAGCAGGCGCATGTGAACTCCGGCGTCGCAGACAGGAAACAGAACAGCGTCAAATCATATCACAGCCGCTCGGCGGCAGCGACATCGGCTACCGTTCTCACATAAAAAATCAGACCGGTTCGGCCATCGCAAATCGCGTTTGGCAAGAACTTTGATGGGGATTAAAGAGGAGAATCAGTCGCCGTTGGGAATCTCGCCCAAGCGATAGCCGATGCCGCGGACATTCACGATGAGGTCGATCTCGCCCAAGCCGCGCAGTTTCCGGCGCAGGTTGCTAACGTGGGGGCGGATAACTTCGCGGGCTTCCATCTCATCGGTTTGGTAGCCGCGGACTTCCCGCACCAATTCGTGGCAAGTAGCGACGCGGCTGCGATTGGCCGCGAGGTACAAGAGCAAATCGAATTCGGTCGGTGTCAGGCTGACGGCATTGTCGCCGGCGGCAATCTGGTACTTGCCAGGCAAGATTGCCAAGGGGCCCAGACTGATGACGCTGCCGCGTCGGGCTGTTCCTGCCCGTCTTGGCGCCGCGCCAGCATCAAAAGCGTCATCGCCATGGTCTGCTGTTGCGATCGACACTTCGCGCGCCAATTCCGTAACGTTGCGCTCAATAGTATCAAGCAATCGGCGGCGGCGCCTCAAGCTACGCGCGTTTTCGATGCCACGCTCGACGCTTTCGCGAATATCTTCGCTGGAATATGGCTTGACAAGCAGATCGGTCGCGCCGAAGCGCAGGGCCTGGATCGCATCGTCCACCGTTATCTCATCGGTCATAAGGAGGACTATAGCATCGGTCGATTGTTTCTTGACCGCTTGCAAGAGTTCAATGCCGCTCATTCCCGGCAGGGCGATTTCCGACAGTATCAGGTCAAAGTCGCCCGTGGCGAAACGGTCAAGGGCCGCTTCCCCGCTAACCGCTTCCGCGACCATGTAGCCCACGCGCTGTAAGGCGTTGCTAACGGTATACCGATTGACGCCATCGTGGTCGACAAGCAATAGTCGCATCAACTGTCTCTCAGACATATGGACCGCCGAGTTGGACAGGCGAATGTAGTCTCATTATAGCATTGGCGCTTGCTGACGCGCCAAAGCATATTGCGCCTAATTCGGTACCTACAAGAGGGTTAGTACGCGCGAGGAATCTTCGCGAGAGATTGATGGATCCGGTTCAGACATGTGCCAGGTCTGCTTCAAGCAGATGGCGATGATATCCCCATCGACAGTGACAAGCGGCACGCGATCGCGCAAGTAGCGCGGAATCTTGCGGTCAATCATCCAGTCCTTGAGCTTTCGGGATCGGCCGCCCATGCCTTTAGGTTTGAAGCGGTCGCCCGTACGCCGCGTACGCAGCCGAACTTCGCAACCCTCCTTCAATGCAAGCGCAAGGGCTGCGCGAGGCTTTTCCGCCGCGCAAACGATTGAAATATTCAGTCCGTGCCGCGCAAAAGGCGTCGTTGGCGTAATTCTCAGGTCGGTATCGCGCGGGATCAAACGATAGCTTGCGATTGCCAAGTGACTGCCTTTACGCCGGACCCACAGATCGGCATAATCGATATACAACTCTACAGAAGCGCCGAAGTCGCGCGCTGCGCCGACGCGAGCTTCCTGCGCCCAGGCCAGGAGATCAAGCGTCAGTTTGTGTGACAAGCCATCGGCTTCACCGGCAAGGCGGCGAAAGGCCTCGCGCAGCAAGCGCCGTTGCAGCGCCGGGTGCAGCATGTCAAAGTCTTGTCTATTCATTCGCCAAGCGCCATCGGTCTTATGGACAGAGGGCAGCACTTCTGTGTTGATCACTTCGGCGAAGAAATCTTCATCGACCGCCGCTGAATCGGCAAGGCGGCCAAAAGCGCCGAGGAGGTCGGGATTGAGGCGAGTCAGCTTTGCGAGCACCTCATGGCGCAGATAATTACGACTGAAAGCGGTATCTTCATTGGTTTCATCGTGCCGGTAGGAAAGGTCCTGCCCTGCGCAGTATGCCTCAAGTTGCTCGCGCGAGAGCGACAGAAGGGGACGGAAGAGCGTGATCGAGGGATGAAAGGGCATGGGCGATACGACGCGCATTCCGCCGAGGCCGCGCGTACCGCTGCCGCGGGCGATGCGCATGAGGATGGTTTCGGCCTGGTCGCGCGCATGATGTCCGACAGCGACACAGTTGCTGTTTTCTTCTTGCGCCACAGTCGCGAGGAAATCGTAGCGTGCGCGCCGCGCCGCCGCCTCCAGGCCGACGTCCCACTCTCGCGCCAGCGCGGGCACGTTGACGCGCGCAGTTGTGCATGGCAACTGCCAGCGCTCGGCCAAGCCGCGGACGAAGTTGACATCGTCTTGACCCGCTTCGCCGCGGATGCCATGATCGAGGGACGCGACATGCAAAGCCAGATCCAGCCGCGTGCGCAAAGCGCGCAAGATATGAAGCATCGCGACAGAATCGCAGCCGCCTGAGACCGCGACGATAAGCGTCGCCGCTTCCGCTAAGGCGCTTGTCTGCCCGATTGACCGCAAAACGCTCTCGACAATCACTGCCTTAAATCCAACGAATACCCGACGACTCCTATGCTATCCTCATCATAACCTCCCCCCAAAATCTTGGGAATCATCAGAGATTCGGTGATATATTGTGAATAAATCTAAACTGCGCGTGATTGCGTTTGTGTAACATTGATTTTAGTTAATATTTGATTGTGAGCTATTGTGATATAATGCGCTGCGTAGGCATCACGTCGAGGATTACATAGTGCTTAGCCCCCTGGATTTCCTGTTCGGGCTCTTTTCGCTCGACATTGGTATAGACTTGGGTACGGCGTATACCCTGGTTTATGTTCGTGGCAAGGGCATCGTCATCAATGAACCTTCCTTTGTCGCCATCGACCGCAAGACACGCGCTCCGATTGAAGTGGGCGCGCGCGCAAAGGAAATGTGGAGCAAGAATCCGAAGGACATATTGATCGTTCGTCCCTTGCGCGATGGCGTTATCAGCGAGTATGAAATCACAGCGCGCATGCTGGACTACCTCATAAAGAAGGCGCACGAGCAGAGTTGGGTGCCCGTGCCGCGGCCGCGCGTGGTCGTGGGCATACCGAGCGGCGTCACGGAAGTAGAGAAGCGGGCGGTAATCGAGGCGACCCTGGATGCCGGCGCCCGTGAAGCGCACCTCATCGAAGAACCGGTTGCGGCGGCAATCGGGGCGAACTTGCCGGTGCTGGAGACGCGCGGCAGCATGGTCGTTGATATCGGCGGGGGCACGACGGAGGTCGCTTTGTTTTCGCTCGGCGGCATAGTCATCAGCCGCTCGATACGGGTGGCCGGCGACGAAATGGACGAAGATATCGTTCAGCATTTGCGCAACAAACACAACTTGTTAATCGGAGAACCGACAGCGGAAAAAGCCAAGATCGATATAGGCTCGGCTTACCCGCTTCCACAAGAGCGAACCTATATGGTCAAAGGCAGGAACCTGACAACGGGCCTGCCTGACTCGGTCGAGGTGAGTTCGATAGAAATCCGAGAAGCAATAGGGGGATCGGTCAGCATCATTTTGGACACGGTCAAGGATGCCCTGGATGATACGCCGCCGGAGTTGGTGGCTGATCTGATGGAGAGCGGCATAACGATCGCCGGTGGCGGCGGCCAATTGCGCGGCTTGGGCGAAAGGTTGCGCGAGGAAGTTAACATCCGCGCCTGGCTTGCCGATGACGCGATGACCTGCGTGGCGCGGGGCGCGGGGCGCGTGCTCGAAGACTACAATAATCTGCGCCGCTTGCTGACTGGGCCCGAACGCGGCAGCACCCGACATTGAGTGAAACCAGCATCTCGACAAATTCAAGCAGGCCGTGGCTCGTACGCGCGCAATCAGAGCTATAGCCTTAATTGTGATAAGATAAGTCGAGACCGTTTAGCGCGAGGACTTGCGCGTGAGATCGCCTGGGCGCCCCGGCCGCCTTCTGCTGCTGCTAATGATGCTTGGCCTTTGTGGCGGCACAATCATACTGAGCGTCAGCGGTGTGCTGACGCCGGTGGAAGATATCGCGGGAGTTCCCTTAAACGGGGTTGCAGGCGTGTTAAACCGGCTGTCTCTATCGATCAATGCGGCTATTGATGATCTGAACAATCTGGGGCAACTGCGGGCGCGAATCGCGGACTTGGAGGAACAGCTCGCCCGCCGACAGGTGGAATCCATCCAGCTTCGAGAAGCGGCCAGCGATTATGAGCGTTTGATCGGCCTGTTGAATTACACATCAGCACTGGAAAATCAGGACTTCCTGACCGCGGACGTAATTGCTGTGGAGCAAACCGGCATCGTCCGCGCGATCGTCATCAATCGCGGGACGCGCGATGGCGTGGCGATTGGTATGCCCGTGACAACAGACCTGGGACTGGTCGGGCGCATCATCGACGTCAGCGCCAACGCCGCGCAGGTGCAATTGATAAACGACGAGAACAGCGCGGTGAGCTCGCGCTTGCAGACAACACGGGCGCACGGCAGCATCATTGGCCAGGCTTCTGGCGTATTGCGGTTGACGATGGTGGATCTGGACGAGGAGATTCGACAAGGTGATCTCGTCATCACCTCGGGCTTAGGCAGCAATTTCCCCGCCGATATTTTGGTTGGGCAAGTAACCAGCGTCCGCCAGTTTGAATTTGAGTTGTTTCAGGAAGCGGAGGTTCGCAGTTTAATCGACTTCGAAACACTGGAAGTGGTCTTGGTCATCACTGGCTTTGAGCCGATTGACTTGAGGCTCTTCGATCAAGAAGGCAACTAGTATGGGCCGCTATCTTTCGATTCCCATACTTGGTCTGTCTGCCGCGTTGACAGCCAGTATCGTGCCCCATGCCATCGATTTTTTGATCGCAGTCCTTAGCACGATTACGCCGGTGCTCAGCAACACGCGCGGTCAACTCAATCTTGTCATGCTATTTGTGATTTGCTGGTCGGTTCACGCGGAGTTGACAGACTGTCTGATATGGGCGCTCGTGGGCGGCATTACGCTGGACCTGCTATCGATTCTCCCGATCGGCACAACCTCAATCGCCCTCATCGTCATCGCTTTCACGTTTAACGGCATTGCGCGACAACTGTTCCATGTGCGTTTGATGTTTTTGATTGGCGCTACACCAATAGCTACCCTGCTCTTGACAGCTTACACGCTCATGGCATTGGCGATTGCGGGCAATACCTACGATATCCTGGCGGTTACGCGCCTGATCTTGATCCCGACGATTCTGCTGAATCTCTTGGCTGTGATACCGGTTTACGCGGTGGTGCGGCTGTTGCAGCGTCGATTGGAAGGCGGCTTGCAGATCGCGCCGCAAAGTCTGATTCCAGGAACGCCTTCAAGGGCGGACGAGTGAAATCCAACCGGCTGATCCCATTTCAGACCTGGCGCCTGACCTTTTTCCAAGCGGTGATATTCGCTGTCTTTCTCATCTTTGGCATCCGCATGTATGAACTGCAAGTTTTGCAGCACACTGAATTCCAGAGCAAGGCGGACGAAAACCGGCTGAAGACCTTGCCAATTGCCGCGCGCCGCGGCGCAATCTTTGATCGCTATGACCAGCGGCTTGCCTTTAATGTGCCGGCCTTCAACGTCACCATCATTCCGGCGCAGTTGCCGGGCAGCGAAGAGGAGGAGCTGGCAGTATATAATCGTCTATCGGCCTTGGTTGGCGTGCCCCCGACGCGAGAAATCGCGGAACAGTCCAGTCAATTCGTTCGCAGTATCCAAGAACTGGTGGAAGAAGGCGCCGGTATTGAACCGTTCAGCCCGGTCATCGTCGCGCAAGACGTGCCGCAGTTGGCGGCAATGCAGATTCTGGAAGAGAGAATTTACATGTCCGGCGTGGATGTGGAGCCGGTAGCCGTGCGTGAGTACCCCACAGGCCAGTTGACGACGCATATCATCGGTTACATGGGTCCGATACCAGCGGAGACCGCCGAGGAACTGAAGGCCCAGGGCTATAATCCGGCCTTTGACCGGATCGGTTATGAAGGCGTCGAGCGATATTTGGAGAGCCAGCTTGCGGGCACGCGTGGCTTGGTCTTGCGCGAGGTTGATGTCGCCGGCGAGGTGGTCAGAGTGATCGATCAGGTCGAACCGATCCCGGGCCAAAATGTCCGACTGACCATCGACACAGCGCTACAGACATTCGCGCAACAGGCGCTGATCAATCAACTGGAAGAGTTAAACACGGCCGCTGGGCGGGACGTGTCCCGCCAAGGCGATGTTATCGCCATGGATCCGCGCACGGGCGAGGTGCTGGTCCTGGTTAGTTATCCCAGCTATGACAATTCGCGATTCGCTCGCGCGATTGACGGAGAGTATTTTCTGGAAATCGCCAACGATCCCTTGCGGCCGCTGGTGAACAATACCATCAAGAGCAAATATCCGCCGGGTTCGGTCTGGAAGGTGATTACGGCAGCGGCAGTGCTGGAAGAGGACGTGATCGACCCGAACACGCTGCTGCTGGACGAAGGCCAAATTCTGGTGGAGAATCGCTACGCGCCCAACGACCGCGCCGCCTCGCAACGCTTCGTCTGCTGGCTGCGCACGGGGCATGGCCGGGTCAATATGATCAACGGCATCGCCTGGAGTTGTGATGTCTATTTTTATCAGATCGGCGGTGGCAACCCCAATCTCTCGGCGTTCACGATTCGGCCGGGCGGTTTGGGCATCGACGATCTCTTTCGCTACGGCACGGCCTTCGGCATCGGCAGCGAGCTCGGCATAGAGCTGCCATTTGAAAACCCGAATCGCATGCCTGACCCGGATTGGAAGCGCCGCAACGAGGGCGAAAGCTGGTCCACCGGCGACACTTATAACGCCGCCTTTGGCCAAGGCTATGTGAATGTAACGCCGCTGCAATTGATCGCGGCTGTTGCCGCCACCATTAACGGCGGAGTCCTCCATCAGCCGACTATCATACGTGAATTCCTTGACGAAGAACGGCAGGTTATTGAGCCGTTCAAGCCGCAGGTCTTGCGCACAATCAATCGGGCGATGATGCAGCCGGGCGATGAGCTAACGCTGCTGCTGCTGGAAGATATGCTGATGAAGCGAGAGTCCAGCCTGGCTTGTATTTGTGAGCCGAACTCGCAATGGTACGATCCCAATCGCTGCGACCCGGAAGGCTATCGCAATACGGTTGACTTAAATCCGGATCCAGGAATTGAAGACTTGCAGACCTATCGCATCCATATCCCGCTCAACTACAGCTTTAATGGCTCTGTATGCCAGTCGGTGCGGTTTCGCGCCGCTAGCGAACCTTACATCCCGTCATTTGTGTCCCATGATTCGCTGGACCTGGTTCGCCGAGGCATGAGGGCTGCTGTTGTCACGGAAGGCGGGACGGCGCAACCGGCGGCCCTGCCCTATGTCGAGGTCGCGGGCAAAACCGGCACCGCTGAATATTGCGATGATGTCGCCCGGCCGCTCAATCTTTGTGTCCCGGGCCAATGGCCGTCGCATGCCTGGTATACCGGATACGCTCCGTATGATGATCCGGAGATCATTATCATCGCCTTCGTGTACAACGGCGGCGAGGGCTCGTTAACCGCCTTGCCGATAGTGCGCAAAGTGATGGAAGAATATTATCGGCTTCAAGTTGAACGCGGGGAAAGTAGGCTCGACATCTTCTCAGCGGCGAGCGAGGCATAAGATGGAGCGTTTTTCGGCGGCGCAGCGCGACCTGTTGCGGCAGTGGAGCCCGGCTTTCTTTGCCGCCGGCCTATCCTGGCTGCTGCTGCTATATGTCGGCGCCACACCAGTAGCGCGGGCGAGCGGCCTAGCGTTGGCGATCCTTGGCGTCACCGCCAGCATGCGGCCTATGGGCTTCGTCGCCTCGACGGCTGGCGGGCTTACGCTGGCGCTCTGCCCCTTGTTCTGGTCACAGACCGGCGGCAGCGAGTCACAGCCGCCAACGATCGTGATCGCCGTTATCGTCGCGTTGGCGGTGATGTTGTTGGCGTCGATGCTGCTCCGGCGACGAGACCTCGGCATTGGCTTCGGCGTCACGGTATTCCTGCTTATCTTCTGGAGTCAATTCGGAAGCACTCAAAGCTTGCGGCTTACCGGTTTGGTGACCGCCTGGTTGCTCTATCTGCTGGTGGACATGATTCTGCTGACCAACCCGAGACCCGGCATTAAACCGGCGTCAGAGCCCAAGCCCGTTCATATTCTGGGATTACTTTTTCTTTTCGTCATAGGCGTGGTGAACGACCCGTTGGCGACGCTTTTCGCGCCTGCAATCGTGTTGGCATTGTTTCTGTCTCACGCCAAGCTGTCGGCTTGGTACTGGCTCACCGTTGTTTTGATCGTCTGTGGCGGGCTCTTTCTCTTGATTCGGACGTACTTGTTGCCGCAGGCTGCCGACATGAACTTGCTTGCCTGGCGCGAGGCGAGCCGCTGGATCGAGCTGGGAGAACTGATCATCGCGCAATTCAGCGTCATCGGAATCGCGCTTGGGGTCATCGGCCTGGCGCGCCTATCCCGCTGGTATCCACCGCTGGGCGTGGTGACCATGATCGCCTACGCAGCCTATGTGTTTTTTGGGTTGGTATATGTCGGCTTGCATCGTGAGATCCTGTTGCTGCCGTTAACGATCATTCAAGTGATCTGGATGACCTATGCGGTCAACACTTTCGGACAGTGGGTTAACAAGTCGCTTGAAAATGATTCCGGATTGTGGATTCATATCATCTCGGCATTTTACTTCATCGTGCCGGCGCTTCTGTTGGTCAACATCATAAACTTGTAAGCGAAGCGCGCGCTTCGGAAATATGGTTTCGTCGCTTGGCGGATATTGCAGCCAAACTGACAGCCAATGTTGATTTTGCAGGCGCGGACATCAAGCGAAGAATTGAAATCCGAGTATATTAGACATTATGTCGCTTTAGCTCCCGCGAGTTGACCTTGGTGTGATTCCGCATGCAAGAAGAATTGATTGCGATTAAAGGCGTTAACGATGGCTTGCTGATCGCGCTAAGCAGGACAGAGAAATGGCAATTGGTCACAGATCAGTTGGCCGCTCGCATTGATGAACAGTCCGATTTTTATAGCGGCGCCAATATTACGATTGAGCTCGGCACGAGGCCCGTGCCAAAATACGAGTTGAGTTCATTGAAGGCCCTGCTCGAACGTCGCGGTTTGAAGCTCAGCCTGGTCTTGAGCGAAAGCGATACCACCAGGAATTCCGCTGTCTCGCTGAAGGTGCCGACCAGGAAAAATAGCGAGTCTGACGCGCCGTCATTATCGAAGCGGGCGGATGTTCAAGAGACGGCGCCGGTCAATCCGGAAGAGACTGGGACTTATGGCACGATGTTCCGGCGCACTTTGCGCTCGGGCCGGACGATCCATAGCGACGGGCATGTTGTCATATATGGCGATGTCAACCCGGGCGCTAAGGTTATCGCCGTGGGCGATATCGTCGTCTGGGGCAAGCTACGAGGATATGCGCATGCCGGAGTGATTGGCGATGAATCCGCCATTGTCTGCGCTCTGGATATGAGTCCCAGTCAATTGCGGATCGCGAGCCACGTTGTGACATCCCCGCCCGGCAAGCGGAAGAAGGTCGTGCCGGAAGTTGCCAGGATACGTGATAACCAGATCATTGTCGAAGCCAGAGAGTAAACCGAGAAAGGAAGCCGAATGGCAGGGAAAGTTGTAACGATTTCATCGGGCAAGGGAGGCGTCGGCAAGACAACCGCCACCGCCAATCTTGGAATCTCTCTGGCGAGCCTGGGCAAGAAAGTGGTCGTGATTGACGCCGATATCGGTTTGCGCAATCTTGATGTGATCATGGGCTTGGAGAATCGCATCGTTTACGATCTGGTCGATATCGTAGAAGGCCGTAGCAAGCTGCGGCAGAGCATGATAAAGCACAAGAAGTTTGAGGACTTGTTTCTTATCCCGGCAGCGCAAACACGGGACAAGATGGCCGTCAGCCCGGAAGATATGGTGAAGCTGACTGATGAATTGCGTGAAGACTATGACTACGTGCTTATCGACTCGCCGGCGGGCATCGAGCGTGGTTTTCGCAATGCCCTCGAGCCGGCCGACGAAGTGCTAATCGTGACGAACCCGGAAGTCTCGGCCGTCCGCGATGCCGACCGCATCACCGGTTTGATCGAGGCGGCGGACAAGGGCCCGGGGCGGTTAATCATCAATCGATTGAAGCCGGATCTGGTCAAGAAAGGTGAAATGCTCTCATCAGACGATGTATACGATATTTTGGGATTGAAGATCATCGGCATCATACCGGAAGATGAACTGGTTCTATCGGCGTCAAACAGCGGGATACCGGTGACGCTCAATATGGATTCGAAGGCCGGCATGGCATTCAACAATGTCGCGAGGCGCCTGACGGGCGAAGACGTGCCTTTCATGAACCTAGACGATAATCCGGGATTGTTTCAGCGCCTAGTCAGATTTCTCGATGGGCGGTAGCGCACAAGCGACGCCAGGACAGAGCAGCAGCAGCCATCAGCAAAGGAATTTTCCATGACCAGCCTATTGAATCGACTTTTCGGGCGCACAAAGCGAGGAAGCGGCGCCACAGCAAAGAATCGACTTCACTTTGTCTTGCAGCATGATCGTATCAATCTGCCGCCTGAACGAGCCGAAGAGATGAAGAAAGAGATCCTTGCGGTGATCGTGAAGTATTTGGCGGTTGACCAGGAGCGGGTGGAAATCGCGCTGGAGCAGAGAGACCGAATGCACAGCAAGCTGGTGGCTGAACTGCCTATCGTCAACGAAACGTACAAATCCGAAAATTTGAAACCGGAGCCGGTCGCCACTGTCGCCACGGACGCCGGATCCAATGGCGCCGGCAAGGTCAATGAAGGCGAACCGGAGGACGCGAGCGCCGAGGACGCTGAAGAAGACGATAAAGAGCCGGTCGCGGACAAATCCGATGAAGATTCGTCCAAGGATGATGACAAGCGCTAAGCCCGGGCCATTCAGGTTCCGTCACCACGTATAGCCGCTTGAAATACTAATTTGCATGGCCGGGGCTTGCGCGCAGCCTGCCGGTTCCCCCCCGCCCTGTCTGTCGCGCCAATGTTCAGTATAATTACCGGGCAATGGCAACTCCTGAGCGACTTTCATGACTGAAAGCGTAAACATCTTTCGCCGATTTGATTATGTGCTGTTTGCCGGCACGGTGGCGCTGGTGGTTTTCGGCATCCTGATGATCGATAGCGCGACCCAGGACGCCATTGACGACGACATCATCAGCCGCGTGCCGGACCAGATCAGTTTCGCGCTAATCGGGTTCACCGTCGCCATAGTCATTGCCGCGATAGATTATCGGCTGCTGGGCGGGGTTAGCCCCTGGCTATACGGCTTGATGGTGTTTCTTTTGATCCTGGTCCGCTTCTTCGGTGTTGAAGGCGCGGGCGGCGCCACTCGCTGGCTAAATGTCGGCATTCGCATTCAGCCATCGGAAATCGGCAAGATCATCTTGATCATTACCTTGTCTCAATATGTTGCCGGGCGCTATAGAAACATGGACAAGCTAAGCACAGTCTTCAGAACGATGCTGCATATGGCGATACCGGCGGCTTTCATTTTTGATCAGCCGGACCTCGGCACCACCATAGTGTTCCTGGTCATCTGGGCTGTGATTGTCTGGTCCGCCGGTTTGCGCATCAGACATATAATGCTCTTTATCTGCGCCGGTTTGATCATCTTGATTATTGTATTTCCTTTGCTGCCGCCTTATCAGCAGGCGCGCGTCGAGACCTTTCTCGCGCCTGATACCGAGTCGGATGCCTACTACAATATCAATCAGGCCTTGATAAGTATTGGCTCTGGCGGACTGTTGGGCAAAGGTTACTATGTCGGCTCGCAGAATACGGGGCGCTTCCTGAGAGTGCGTCATACCGATTTTATTTTCAGCGTGATCGCCCATGAGTTCGGCATGCTCGGCGGCGTAGCCCTATTGGCGATGTTCGCTCTCGTTCTGTCGCGGATATTGAGAGGCGCGCGCGAAGCGAGCGATCCGCTTGGCAGTATGATCTGTTATGGCGTCGCCGCCATGATCTTCTTTCAGACCACCGTGTCCGTCGGCATGAACCTGAATCTGATGCCGGTGACCGGCTTGACGCTGCCCTTCGTCAGTTCGGGCGGGACATCGCTTCTGTTCACAATGGTGGGCATCGGCTTGGTGCAAAGCGTCATCGTCAGGCGCCGGCGCATCAACACCTGAGCGCCCAAGTTAAGCTGCTCGCTATAGCTATACCCTGGGGAGAATTGATTTTGACAGAACCTGAAAACAGGCCGGTGCGGACGCGTTACGCGCCCAGCCCGACTGGTCCGCAGCATATCGGCGGGATTCGTTCCGCGCTCTTTGCCTGGTTATATGCTCGCCGCCACGGCGGGCAGTTCATATTGCGCATTGAAGACACTGACCAAAAGCGCACAGCGCCCGGCTCAATCGAACTCATTGAGGAGTCATTTGATTGGCTGGGCCTGGATATCGACGAAGGTCCGCGTCAAGGCGGCGCATTTGGTCCCTACATTCAGTCCGAGCGTCTGACGCTATATCAGACCTGGGCGCAATGGCTGGTGGATCAGGGGCATGCTTACAAGTGTTTCGCTACAGCAGAAGAGCTTAAAGAATTACGCGCCGCCGGCACAGGTTACGATCGGCGCTATCGCGATGTGCCGGCCGAGCAAGCGGCGGAGCTGGAAGCGCGGGGAATGCCTTATGTTATCCGCTTTAAGATGCCCTTGACCGGCGTGACCGCTGGCCGAGATATGATTCGAGACGCGGTTGAATTCGACAATGCGCAACTGCAAGATGCCGTCCTGCTGAAATCAGACGGCTACCCCACCTACCACCTTGCGCACATCGTGGATGACCATTACATGAAGATCTCGCACATTACACGCGCCGTGGAGTGGCTGCCCTCTTTTCCGCTGCATCTGCAATTGTGGAAGTCATTTGGCTGGGAGAAACCGCAGTACGCTCACTTGCCTGTGCTGCTCAATCCCAACGGCAAGGGCAAGCTTAGCAAACGCAAACAGCAGTTTGCCGATGCCGGCGCGAGCGTGCCGGTGCTCGTCCATGAATTCATTGACGCTGGTTACTTGCCGGAAGCGGTCATCAATTTTCTGGCCAATATTGGCTGGAACTTCGGCGACAATCAAGAAATGTTTTCCCGGCAGGAAGCAATTCAACGCTTCGACCTGAAAGACGTAAATCCGGCCAATAGCGCCTACCCCATCAAGAAACTCACCTGGCTCAATAGCCAGTACATCCAGACTTCGACAGTTGAGGAACTGGCGCGTCTGCTCAAGCCGGTATTGCAGGAGGCCGGCTACACAGTTGTCGATGAGCGTCTGCTGGAAGTCGCGCCGACCTTAAAAGTTCGCTTGAAGACGCTAAAAGATGTTGTGCCGATGGCGGGCTTCTTCTTCGCGGATTGGGCGGCCTTTCAGGCGCCACCGCCAGATATCTTGTTGCAGCGCAAAATGGATAGCGTCAGCACTGCCATGGTGCTGGAAGAATCCATACCCGTTTTGCAGAGTCTTGAGGATTTCTCGTCCGGCAGTCAGCATGGGGTTATGGCCCATTTGGCGAAAGATCTGGGATTGAAGAATGGCCAGGTATTTGGCACTTTGCGAGCGGCAGTAACCGGCCAGAAGGTATCGCCCCCGACCTTTGAGACCATGGAGATCCTGGGAAGAGACGAGTCCGTTCGCCGCCTCAAGCTGGCGCTGCAATCGCTGGCGCAACCGACAAACTGATGCGGTGACGGCAGTTGCCGGTCTGACGCGGCAGCCCGCGCCGCAGGGCTTGAAAATCTAAGGCTGTGATGATAGTATGAATAGTCGATAGTGGGAGATAGTTTAATCGGCAAAACAGCGGACTCTGGATCCGCCATTCCTGGTTCGAGTCCAGGTCTCCCAGCTTTGACCTGCGGCTCACATATTATGTGGGTCGTTTTTGATTGGCGTCGGAGCGGCGAAACCGCGATTATCGCCGCCGTTTACGACACGGATAGCACTACCAACTCCACCCATTTGCGGAATTCGTCGTGCTGCGCGTTGTACAGCAGGCGTGTCCGCAAGGGCAGACCCAGCCACATGTAGGAAAGTTTGCGTCTTTCTTCCCGCGTCGTGTGATCGACGATTTCGCGGTACCAGGACGGGAAGCGAAGGAATATCGCCGGGTGCTGCATGACACTGTCTCTCACGCGCCAGTAAAGCATCACAAAAAGGACGAAGGCGAAGATGCCGATGAGAATGAGGAAGGATGAGGGCACCAGCAACACGAAGATAAGGTAAGCCGTCGCCAACCCCCAAACACATGCTTCGAACAAGGGGCTGAATCCCACCTCGTCGCCATATCGCTGAAAGGCGGATAATATCGGCTCCTTGTAGAACCCCAAGGTAACCAGGCAGGCGCGCAGAAACATCAAGCAGACCGAAAACAGTACCAGCGGCAATACAGTGGCCATCGGGTTATTTCAAATGCCTCGCCTGCTCAACCAACACAATGTCATGGGCTGCTTCAGCCATCAGGTGAACCTGCAATATCACTATCAGCGACGCGGAATCCATGCCGCAACTCTCCCGGGACGCGCGCCTCCAGCCTCGGATTTGGATAAGGGGTGCATGGCAGAGGACTCCGCCAACACTGCGGCGCATCATGCGTCGGAACATGCAGCGTCAGTCCGCTGTCGGTTGTGTACAGTTTTTGCGGGACGGGAGGGATAGGGTAAAAGCCCCGCTCCGGCCCGGCCGGCTGCGGATACGCGCCAAGTTGAATTATCAGATAAATGACGTAGCCGAGGCAAACGGCGGCCACTGCGAATACCATCGCTTTCTGCTTTCTTAAGGGAATAGTCTGCCATGATTGCAGCGACAAAATGACCGCAATGCCGGCCAAGCTCCAGAGCACGTAACGCACGTATTTGGGTTCAGGATAGGTCAAAAACCAGATCAGCAGGGTCGCGAGCAACGGCGCCAATATCCAGGGACTTAAGCGCTGTTCGCATTTTGCCCCAGGGGCACGCGCGCGTCCGAGGAAATGCAAGCTGATCCCGATAACAGCGATCAGCATCGGCATCATAGTGGGCATGATGTTTCCAGCGAATCTTTGCAGCCATGGCCCCAGCCAGTCCCAGGAAGCGAGCACCGTCGCTCTGTCTCCGCCTCGCAGTCGGGTATTCGCCGACATGTTTAACTGCCGCTGCTGAACCTGCTCAATAGGAATCGCCCAATCGACATCGAGGCGTCCAAAGGTTTGGGGATAGACGATATACCCGCTCGTGACCGCGCCGCGCGCCATCCAGGGAAACATTAGCGCGCAGGCCGCAATCGCTACTGGCAAGATAGTTCGAGCCAGACGCCGGCCTGTCAAGCGTAAATGACAACGCTGCAACCAAACCAGGCAGGTGAATGCGCTGATGGCGGCGCCGAAGATAAAGAAGCTCTGCTTCACGGTGAATCCAGCGAGAACGACGATGGCGAGGCGGTTAATAAGATAGTTCTTCTCGTCCCCGTCCGCCCGCCAGTCTTGAAGAAAATCCAGCAGATAAATCATACTGACAAAGCCGAGCAAATCTACTGCCGTATCGGTGAGGAAATGCGTAATGCCGCCCCGGGCAGCGGTGTAGAAGAGGACGTAGGGCATGGTCAAAGTCGCGAAGATCCATGACCAGCGAAGACAGGCTGTTGTACGGCAACGAAAGAGACATAGAGCCGCTCTTGCGGAGTAGACGAGGTACACCAGTATCAACAGGCCCGTCGCGATGTAGTGAGAACGCCCAGACCAGATGAAGGCGTCCAACAGAGCGTCATACAAGTAGACAGACTGATTGAGGCCAAGTGAGGAGAAGAGATTCCCAAGCCCCGGCACAAGTGGATACGTATCTACCCACATGACTGCCTGCATATCGCGGAAGCCGGTATCATAGGCGACCGGCATGCCAAGCGCGCGATTGGACAGCCAAAGCGCCAGCAATGTCAGGAGAACTATGAAGGACTTGTCCTTCAGCACTCGGCGCAGGACCTTCGTAAGGTTGTTTCGCTGCGATAACAAGACCGCGGAGGCAATTGCTGTCAGGAGCATGAGCAGGGCATCGTTGATTGGCAGAACAAAATGCCACAATTGCATGGCGCACAAGGCGGCCGCCCAGCCCAACCAGAAACTGTCCAGCCAGGTCCAGCCGGAATGTAGCGATTGTCCTAGCGCCTTCAACGCGGCCACGCCAAGTCCACAGAATACCAGCGAGAGAAAAAGCCAACTCAGCAATACCAACGCCATAGGAGACAGCAGTTCAAGCACGCCTGTGGACACCTCGCAACTGGTTAGGCATACCGTCAAAGACATATCGAAATTCAATTATAGTGTCTGACTTGTGAACATGCGATTATGATCTGATCGCAAAGAGATCGGGCGGCCTGCGGGCGGCAAGATCGAATTCCGGAAAGAACAAACCTCGGATACCAATGCGCGCAAGTAAGCATTTCAGTGCTCCAGCACGTACAATCTGGTTGTAACAAAAAGAGCGCGCCTTGGCGCACTCTCAGAAGCGTCGCGGTAATAGAAAAGTCTAGCGTCGTTCTTTCAGCCGAGCCGCCCGGCCGCGCCGGTTGCGCAGATAGTACAGTTGCGCCCGCCGCACCTTTGCCCGCCGCAGGATTTCCACTCTTTCAATGCGGGGGCTGCGCAGAAGAAAGGTGCGTTCAACTCCGATACCGTGGCTAGCGATGCGCCGGACGGTGAAATTCGCTTCGTTGCCGCCCTTGCGCGCCCGAATCACCACGCCCTGAAACACCTGAACACGCTCGCGGCTACCCTCAATAATGCGCACATGCACTTTGACTGTGTCGCCTGATTCGATGGTCGGATGACGATGATTCTCCGCGACCAGTGTCTGCATCAATTCCTGGCTCATGATGGCTATCCTCAAAAAAACACGCCCGCAGGCGTCATCTCGACTTACAGAATAGAGGCCACTTTAACACAGGCCACAAGCAAAATTCAAGGGTGATTGCCAGCCAGTTGAGACCCTAGCGCACAGACCTTCATAGTATGGATCAGACGAAGGCGAGTTTATGGGATTTGCAGGACAGCGCCCACATTCAAATTGTCCACATCGGTGATGCCATTAAGCGCGGCGAGCACTTCCACAGTCGTGCCGAATCTGACGGCGATTTCAAATAGCGTGTCGTTTTGTTGCACGGTGTAAGTCTGGCTGGGAGTGGCTTCGCCACTGAGTTGGGCGCTGAAAACCTCCAGCGAGTCAGAGTCCGCATTGTCAAGCAGCGTCTCTTGGGCCTGCTCGATGAGCGCGCTACGCGTATCTTCGCTGCTGGCAATTTCAAGTTCGCCGGGCTCGCTTGTCGGCGGAAGCGCCGCCGCCTCGAATGTCGCTGTCGGGAACGAGGTAGGCGGAGGGATAAAGCCGGTCGTGCCGCATTCAGGAATCGTGACCTGCTGGCCGACAGCTACGCGATCGGGATTGCCAATTTCGCTGGCTGCCGCAATCGCGTCCACGCTGACGCCGTAGGCCAAAGACAGTTGGAACAAAGTATCACCGGCGCGTATCTCATGTACGCAGTCCTCACCCGGCGGTATGGTAGCGCGGATGATCGGTACAGAGGTTGCCTGCTCTGCGGCGGCGGGGCTATCCGCTGGCACATCGTCTGACGCGCTTTCTTGTCCGGTGACGGGCTGGGTTTGCCGCGCGATCAAGGCGGTGGCCGTCAACGCAAACTGGTCGGCTACGGGCTCTGTCGCTGTGGGCTCGGGCACATCGGTGGTCGGGAGCGGAGTTGGCTCTTCTTCCACGATTGCTGTCGGCGATGGATACTCGCGAGCAACCGGCTGTTCCTTTAACGCCTCCGTAGTATCGCGAAAGCACGCAGTAAGCGACAATGACACCGTAGCCAATGCCAGCGACACTCGGAACCACCGGCTAATATTTGACATCTGTCGGCAACTCCTCATCACAAGATCGACTGTGCCTGTTGCGGATCGAACTTCGCAAGAACATGGGTGAAACGGAAACCAACTCGGTTTCAAGTTCATTATAGGTAGAGACCGGATAATGGACAAACGAGAAGCGGACTGGCTTTGGCGCGGATTTTTAACGGCGTCGGGCAAGCCTTCAGGCTATCCAGCCGACGACTGTCGCTGCCAAAATGAGCAGACCAGCGGCAATACGATAGTAGCCAAACACGACGAAACTGCTGCGCGCGATGTATTTGATGAGCCAATCGATAGCCTGCCAAGCCACAACCGCCGACAAGGCCGCGCCCAAGAAAAGGAGAAAGAGTTGACTCATATCCAGATCGCCAATCGACGCCAGCAATTTGTAAAGCGTGGCGCCGCCAAGAAGCGGCATCGCCAGGAAAAATGAGAATTCAGTGGCGAGCCGTCGATTCATCCCGGCTAACATGCCGCCGACGATTGAACTTCCAGATCGCGAGATTCCGGGTATCAGCGCCAAAACCTGAACCAGCCCAACAATCATCGCTTGCCGCCAGGAAATATCGGTGACAGCTGCGGATTGCCCCGAGTCTAGCTGTAAGTCAGGCAGTTTTCGCTCGACCAGCAGAAAGACGAGCCCACCCACAATTAGCGACACGGCAACCACCTGAGGCCTGAAGAGCAGCGCTTCAATCTGCGAACCGAATACGAAGCCTGTCAAAGCAGCCGGGATACTTCCCAATGCCACCAGCAGCCAGAATCGTCTGATTTCTGGCTCGGAGCGAACTTGCCTGGCATGCGAACGCAAGGTCTGCCGATAATAGAGTATCACCGCCAAGACGGCGCCAATCTGAATGAATATCTCAAAGACGGAGTCCATCACATTGAAATTCAACAATGACGTGCCGACCACCAGATGTCCGGTAGAGGATATCGGCAAGAATTCCGTGACGCCTTCAATGAAGGACAGAACGACGACTTTGACGATATCTTCGATCATGGACGTGTCCAACTAAGAGGAAGCCATACGCGCAAGTTCATACTGGGCCGAAGAGGCGATGTCCCAATGTTAAGCCTGCCGCGACCCCCAACAGGCACAAACCATTATTCAGGATGATGTTAAGCAGAGACGGACCGACTACACCATCATTAAGTATAGCTACGCTTTCGTTCGCGAAAGTTGAAAAGGTCGTGAAAGCGCCGAAGAATCCAGCGCCGACCAGCAAACGCATCTGCGGAGACATGCCTGTGCGGGCGCTGAACCAGACACCGAAAAGCGCCAAGCCAAACGAGCCAAGAACGTTCACGGTGAGCGTGCCATACGGGAACGAACCCCAGCGAGGCACAAACAAGGAGTCCGTCCAAAGCGACAAAAAGTAACGCGCGTTGGCGCCAAAAAAACCGCCTATGCCAACGTAAATGATGTTATCCATCGCCGTTGCTCAACTTAGAATTCTGACATGCCGTATCAACGCGCTGACGTTGTAAATGTAGCACGGAATTGGCTAGTCCGCGCGGCCAGCTTGGGAGTGTTGAATTGCGTGAAGTTTCCCCTCAACCCACTCAATCCAGCTCCCATGAAGCGCGAAGGACTTCAAAACGACGCGCCCTTTCCTCATTTTGGGGATGCTCGCCAGAAAGATGGCGGAAGAAACGAGCGGCATTTCCGCGATTTTCGCCACGCCACAAAATCACCGCGCTCAGCCCTTTCATTTCAGAACGCTTGTGCTATAATATCAGCAAGCCTCACAAATGGAGAACCGCCATGCCCTATACCAAATATCGCTCAGACCATGAAAAACGTCACACCATGGACCCTCTCACATACCCTTCGCCGCTGGCAAAAGTCGTCACGCCGGCAAATCGCAACTTTGTCCGAATTAGGTTTTCCCTTGTCCGACAAACGGACAATGTCGGCCAAACTTCTAACCAATCAACAACAATCTAATACCAGTACGCTTACTCTCGCCCCCCCCATGCAACCGCCGACAAACCCGAACGCCGCCCGCAAAGCCCCCCATAAGGCCAATAACAGCGGAAGTGGCGCATACCCCGGCATGGAATTCGGAATATGTCCCGTATCCTTGAAATTCACCTCTCTCGGCAGCGTTTGCGGCGTGCATCCAGCCGCCTTGTGCTGTACACTAGCCTGCGTTTTGCGGGATGTTCTATGGACTATATTAGACTTCTAACAAGCAACCGCGACTTCGCCAAATTGTGGGGGGCGCAGTTGGTCAGTCTGCTTGGCGATTGGTTCAGCACCATTGTCATATCGGCGCTGATCGTTAGCTATACCGAGGGCACGGGTTATCAGGGCATCGCCGTCAGCGGATTCTTGATCGCCCGCATGTTGCCGCCTTTGATGATGCGGCCGCTGGCCGGCGTTTTGGCCGATCGCTTTGATCGCAAGCGGCTCTTGATCGCGAGCGACCTATTGCGCGCTTTAGTCGTCTTGGGCTTGCTTTTCACCACGCAAAGCCCGGATTATTTGCCGCTGATTTACATTTTCATCATCATCCAGTTTCTGGTCTCGTCTGTGTTTGAGCCGGCGCGGAACGCCATCATGCCGAGCATACTGTATCGGCATCAGTTGATTATCGGAAACACCTTGAGCAGCGTGACCTGGTCGGCGATGTTGGCGATTGGCGCGATTACCGGTGGGCTCGTGGCGGAGCTCTTTGGCATACAAGCGGCGTTGTTGATCGATTCCATGACATTTCTGCTCTCGGCGATTTTGGTCGCCATGATCGCCATACCGCAAAGTCCTCGTTCGGAAATCGGTCAAGCCGAGCGCGAAGTAAAAGAGAAATCCGAGCGCACGTTTCTTGACGGAATACGCTACTTCTTAAGCCACCCGGAGACGGCCGCCGCCATTTTCGTCAAAGCCGGACAGAGTATCACCAGTTCCGACTCGCTGCTTATCATCTACGGCACACAGGTCTTCGTGCTTGGCGAGCAAGGCATAACGTCTATGGCGATCCTGTGGGCGGCCTTCGGATTCGGCGCGATAATCGGACCTCTTATCACCAACCGGTTCAGCGATGACAGCGTACATGTACTGCGACGACTGATCGTCGTTGGCTTCGCTTTCATCGCTTTGGGCTGGCTGGTATGGGGCCTGTCGCCCTCGCTCGAAGTGCTCGCGCTGGCCGTGATGGTCAGGGCGATGGGCGGCTCTGTGAATTGGACTTACAGTTCGGTTATCATTCAGCAGCAAGTGCAGGATGAATACTTGGGTCGGATGTTTTCGCTCGATTTCGCCGGCTTTGAGTTGGTCCAGTCGATAAGCATTCTGGTGGTTGGCCTTGCAATAGACGCCTTTGGCGACAACGGCATACAAAGCATTGTTTTCGCGTCGGCCCTGGCGGCGGTTGTACCCTTGCTGCTGTGGCTGCGCGTCATACATTGGTTGGAGAAACGTGAAACGCGGATGGGCTGGAGCGCGACCGAATTTGTGGCCGGAGGATAAGATGACACAGTTTCGTTATGATGCTCGAATAATCGAGGAATACCCGGGCCTGGTTGGAGGCGTCATCGTCGGCAATGGCATGGCGAATGGGCCATCTTGCGATGCGCTGCGTGACATCTATCTGAACGAGCAGGCAGCGGTCAAAGCGCAAATCGACGATACGCCCTTGAGCGAACTGCCGTCATTGAAGGCTTGGCGCCGCGCCTTCAGCGCTTTCGGAGTTTCACCGACCAAGTATCGCAGCGCGGCCGAGGCCCTGCTGCGCCGATTGACGAAGAAGGGTGACATCCCCTGTATCAACACTTTGGTCGATATCGGTAATCTCGTGAGCATCCGTTATGCCCTGCCCGTCGCCATCTTCGATACGCGTCAAATCACGACGCCGATAACGGTCCACTATTCGGATGGCAGCGAGCATTACGCCGAACTGGCCAGCGGCGAAACGATGCATCCGGATGTGGGCGAAGTGATATTCTCAGATGTAACCAAGATGGTGGTGGCGCGACGCTGGTGCTGGCGGCAGAGCGCTACCAGCGCCGCGAGCGACACGACGACCGACGCGGTCATTACCGTAGAAGCGCATCACGATAAGGGCCGAGCCGATATCGAGAACGCGCTTGCCGACCTTCTGGCGCTTTTGGCCGAGCATGCCGGCGGGCAGTATGACTCGGCAATTCTTGACGGCGATAAGCGCGGCATTTAAGCATGGCGCAAACGCCCGCTAAGAATCGGTGGAAACTGAGAAAAACTGCTCCAACTGAGGCGCCCCGAGTTGTCGTCATCTCCAGCTGAAAAGGCCGGCTCGAGCAAGCCATCCAGGACGAAACCCGCGGCAAAGGCTGATCCCAGCAATTCCGCCAGCGGACGATGGTAATAGAAATGCGGCGTCGGCTCTCCCGGCGCGCCCGCGCCCTTCACCGGCGGCATGTCCAAATACCGCCTTAACTTAACTGAGAAATGATCGACAACCGTGCCGTCGCGGTCCTCCTTTTCATGCAGGAAAATCGGATTGTTGGAGTTGAAGGCCGGGTGCATCGTGGAAAAGACGAATCTGCCCTCTGCGCGAAGGAGGCTGGCAGCCGCTCGGAACAGCGGCTCAATAGTCGGGATGTCCATCAGGGCCATGGTGCAGATGATCGCGTCGAACCGAGACTGGCCGAGTTTCAGCAGGGCTGCCTCGTCGGTGGCGTCACGGATGAGATACTCCACACTGAGGCCGGCAGCATCGGTCCGCCGCCGCGCCAGTTCTATCATTTGGTCGCTGAAATCGATGGCAGTGACCTGCGCGCCGAGCGCCGCCAGCCGCCTTGTGAGCGCGCCGTTTCCGCAACCCACATCGAGAACGGTCTCGCCAGGTCGCAGGTCAAGCAATTGCAATACACTTGGCTCGACCAAGCGCCGGTGAAATTCGTTCCCGTTGTCTCCAAACAGCCCATCCCAGAACTTTGCCTTGCGGTTCCAAAGCTCGCGTCCTTCGTCATTCAGTTTTTTGATATCCAAAATGTTCTCCCGTTTCCGCAAGTGAGTTGCCGAGCAAGTATTCATCGCAGCAGCGCGCCAGCAGCGAAACGAGGATAATTCAAATATCGAATGATGTCACGCCGCGTCGTATAATCGGCGACGTAGTGACCTATGAATTATAGCTGGAGACGATGGAAGAGATTATTGTTTTCGCGCTGACGGGGATCCTGATCGGCTTCTCCAAAGGCGGATTAGGCGGGCCGGTTCCGGTCGCGCTGACCGTGCCAATGTTGACGCTGATTATCGACCCGCAGGTCGCCGTCGCGCTGATTTTGCCGCTGCTTATCTTCGCCGATGCTTTTGCCCTCTACATCTATTGGAAACAGTGGGACCGCCGATACATCAAGCTCATGCTTCTGCCCGGTCTGATAGGCATGGCAGTTGGCATGCTCGTGCTTAGAGATATTGACCCGGTCACGTTGAAGCGCATCATCGGCGGCTTGACTTTGGTGGCGCTGGTTTTCAAAGTCACAAGTGACCATCTGGCCACGCTAACTTACGTGCCGCAGAAGTGGCACGGGTATTTTGCCGGTTGGGCATCCGGTTTCGGCTCGACCTTGGCAAATGTTGGCGCTCCGCCCTTCACCGCCTATCTCCTTTTGCAGCCGAAGATGACACCGCGGAGGTTCGTCGGCACGACAACGCTATTCTTCGCCGTGATGAATTTGACCAAGTTGCCCGGCTACATCGCCATCGACATATTCGACTTTGACCGGCTGATCGGCATAGCTTGGGTCTTCGTTTTGATTCCGCCGGCCGTCTTAGTCGCGCGTTACCTCATTGACCATATCAACCAACAAGTCTTTGAATGGCTGATGATGGTTCCGCTGGCGGTCTTGAGCCTCTATCTGCTGTTTCTCAGCTAATTCAGCCAGGCGCTTAAAGCGGCGATGCCTTCCAGCATTTTCGCAGCATAACGCTCCACACGAGACTCGAAATCCGCCGCCTCCTTCAAGGCCGCTTCGCCGTCGAAATCTACATAGGCCATACGCGCCGTCAAGCCCTCAGCCGGCATGCCAAAGGCCTTGCCGGGCAAAAGCGCGACCCCGCTTTCTTCGAGCAGCCGATTGCAGAGATGCTCGTCGGTCGTGATGCCCCGTCGCGCCAGCGGCTTGGCAAAGGGACTAAAATCGAGCAATAAGTAGAAGGCTCCTTGGGGCGGGTGTACGCGCAAGCCGGTTTCCCGCAGCTTGCGATGAACCAGCGCGCCGATAGAAGCCAATATACGGCGCTGAGCCCCCAAGAATACTTGGACGTCAATTTCCAATTCGTATGCGGATAGCGCCGCGATCTGTATCGGCGCCGAAGCGCAGGAATATGTTTCCGAACCCAAGCCGACCAAGGCGTCATACAATGCCCGCGGAACATCAGGCGGCAAGATCAAGGCGCCCAAGCGCCAGCCGCCGGCGCCGCACCACTTGGACAGACCGGTCGTCACCATGGTTCGTTCGGGATAGATGCTCGCCAGCGAGACATGCGTCCCGCGATGATCGAGCAAGGCGTAGATTTCATCGGAAATCACCCACACATTTTGGGCGCGAAGCACATGAGTCAAAGCTTCCAATTCGGCGCGGCTGTAGGTCAAGCCATCCGGATTGCCGGGGTAGTTGAGCACGATCAGCTTTTGCCTGCCGGTCTTGCTGGCGCCCGCGATCACCTGGTCAAGCGCTTCCGGCGTGACGCGCCAACGGCCTTCAAAGGACGTCGGAATCCGCGTCACCCTATGACCGGCGATGGCAGCCTGCGGACCATAGGACACCCATGAAGGATCCGGCAAGAAAACATCGGCTTGTTGGAAGGCGTGCATGACGTTATACAGCAGTGGTTTGGTGCCGGGCGCCACCAGGACCTGCCGCGGAGAAATCGGGTAACGGTCCGCTTCATGGTGAAAGGCGGCTATGTGTTCCCGCAACGCCGGCAAACCAGCTACCTCGGTGTATTCAGTACGATGGCTCGCCCTGCTAAGCGCCAACTGAATGCGCGCAGGCGGTGGAAAAGGAGATTCGCCGAAGCCAAAACGATACAGTTGGCGCCCGGCGCGCTCGAACTCGTTTGTCTTTTCATTCAAAGACAATGTGCCAGATTGAGCTACCGCCACGAAAGTCATGGCCGCTCCGCAGCGCAATGCGCAACGTCAATCGCATAGCAGGAAAGTGTACCATGTCCTGCCAAGGTTTGCGCTTCGAATTGACATCAAAATTACAATCGGCATAATGACTGCGTACTTGGTTCTAATTTTGGATCCAGCAGCATGAAAACGGTCGCTGAATATTTTGCCGAGCAATTGCGAGCCGCGGGCGTCGAGCAGGTTTATGGCTTGCCCGGCGGCGAGAACGTGGTGATGCTTGAGGCGATACGCCAGCAGGGCATAGACTTTCTGCTCGTCAAGAACGAAAGCAGCGCTTGCTTCATGGCGGCGACAGAGGCGCGGCTGACAGGCAAAATCGGCGTCGCGCTGACAACATTGGGTCCCGGCGCCGCCAATGCCTATGCCGGGCTTGCCCATGCCTGCCTCGATCGCGCGCCGGTCCTGCTGATCACGGCAGCGACCGACCCGGCAGACATCGGCCGTCATACGCATCAAGTGCTGGACTTAAACGCGGTGTTCAATCCGATCAGCAAATTCAGCGCGGAACTCAAACCGGCAAACGCTGCCAGCGCCATTGGCAAAGCCATAAGCCTGGCGCGCGCGGACCGACCGGGGCCGGTGCACATCAGTGTGCATAATCGGATTGCCTCTCAGCACGTCGCGCAAGAATCCAATACGGAAGATGCCGTTATCGAGTCGGCAAGTCGCTGCGGCAATCTGGACGAAGCAAGCGCGTTGCTCGCCGACAAGCGGAAGCCGATCATTGTGCTTGGCTTGGGCTTGGAGCCGGCCGCGCCCTATCCGGAAGTCAGACAGCTCGCTGAGAGCTTAGGCGCCCCGGTTGTGGATACGCCGAAGAGCAAAGGCGCTTTGTCCGCCGATCATCGCTTGTACGCTGGCGCCTTGGGTTTGACGCGCCACGATCCAGTCTACGAATTGCTCGACGAAGCCGACTGCATCCTCGCGATTGGCTTTGACGTGGTTGAGCTGGTCAAGCCCTGGGATTACCACAAACCTCTCATTTGGCTAGCGCCCTGGGCAAATAAAGACCCGCGCATCGCGAGCGCGCTGGAGCTTGTCGGCGACGTTAAAAACATGCTCAAGTCCCTGGCTGATATAAAGGCGGCAACTGCAGCCAGCTGGGGCGCAGAGAGAGTGAGACGCTTCCATGACAGCCTGGCAAATATCGAGTTTCCCGCGCCGAGAGCGAGACGGATTTTGCCGCAAACATTCTTGAACGCCCTGCGAGCGAATACGCCCGATGACATTATCGTCACGACAGATGTCGGTTCGCATAAGATCTTCGCCGCCTTAAACTGGCAAGCGCGCCAGCCCAATCGCTATTTTGTATCGAATGGGCTATCGGCGATGGGATTTGGACTGAGCAGCGCCATCGCAGCGGCGGAAGTCACCGGTCAGCCGACCGTCTGTATCACCGGCGACGCCGGCCTGGCTATGGCCATTGGCGAACTGGGCTTATTGGTCGAACGACAACTGCCCGTGCTGGTGACAGTCATGAACGATTCGGCGCTGGATTTGATCCGCTCGGCGCAGCATCGGCAAGGGCGCCCGGCATTCGGGACCGAGTTTGTAAATCCCGACTTCAAACACATCGCCCGAGCATACGGACTGGCATACCACAAGGTGGAATCAGAGGGAGAATGTGACCGCGCGATCCGACAAGGATTGGCTTCGCGAGCGCCGGCTTTGATTGACGTGATGATTGACCCGATAGCCTATCCGACGACCGTGCGCGATTGGCGCGGTTCATAGGGCGCGGATACGCTCCACCAGCGACGGATCGCGCCGTAGCGCCGTTTGCACCTTGGTCAGCGCGGCGATGACATCGTCAACGCCCTCTTTGCCGGCGCGAAAGATCTCCTCATCCAGCCAGAAACCCTCTTCCCCACTGATGCGTTCGGTCACGGGCAAATGCATATTTGCAAAGTCGAAGTACTGCGGAAAGGCGGCAGGCACGGCAAGACGCGAATGCTGCGGCCGGAACAGGTCGTATCGATACATCGGATCGTAGCCCCGCGAGCAGGGAATGCCTTCCGCGTTCAAGGCCCGTTCCAGCACGATATTAGTCGCGCCGAATTCTTCAGGGTCGATGGCGAAAGTGTAGCGGTACAACGCGCGCTTTTCATGCCGGGGATCACGCGGAAGCACGCGTAGGCCTTCGACTTCGCTAAGCGCCTCGTCCATGTAGCTCGCCATCTCCTCGCGCATTTGCGCTTGCGCCGGAAAGCGCTCCAAAGCGACATTAAGCAACGCGGCCTGCAATTCGGTCATGCGGTAGTTGCCGCCTTGCGTGTACAGCTTGCCGGCCGGGTCGTGCGGGCGCCCGCAATCAATGATGCTCGCCGCGCGCCAGGCATCTTCCTCCGAGCGACAGAGCAGCACGCCGCCTTCGCCCGCGGTCATTATTTTGGTGGATTGCATGCTGAAAGAGCCAAAGTGCCCGAGCGTTCCGGCGCCTTGCCCACTCCAAACAGCGCCGTGCGCATGCGCCGCATCTTCTATGACAATGAGCTCATGCCTGGCCGCAATCGCCATGATGGCATCCATATCCGCCATTTGTGAAGCGGCATGCACCGGGATTATCGCGCGGGTCCGCTCGGTGATGGCCGCCTCGATAGCGGCCGGATCAATGCAGAAGGTATCGGGATCAATATCAACTAGGATGGGAATGGCGCCGGCCATCATCGGCGCGGAAGCGGTCGCTTGAAAGGTATAGGCGGGTACGATCACCTCATCGCCCCAGCCGACGCCCGCCGCGCGCAAAGCCACCTCCATCGTAATGGTTCCATTCATCACCGCGACGGCGTACTGCCCTCGCTGCAACTCGATGAAGGAATCCAGAAAGCGCTGTGTCTGCGGGCCCGGATAGGGAAAACCGCCCCAGTTGCCGCTGCGCACAACTTCGGCGACAGCAGCGACATCTCGCTCATCGTGCACCGGCCAGACGGGGTAAGCTGTCGTCCGCGTAATTTTCCCACCAAATAGCGCCAGTTCACTCATGGTAATCCCCAATCTTGCTTAACTCGACTTTCACGTTTCACTCACCCGCCGCTCAACTTGAAAAACGTAGCCAGCGCGACAAACGCCACTGGAATCAAGCCAAGGAGCAACATCCGCCGGATGACCGGACCCTCCTGCCCGCCCAGCCCAACCGTGCTGCAGCCGACGATGATCTTGGCCGGCGCCAGCACACTGCCTAGCGAAGCGCCCGCCGTCTGGCCCGCCAGAACCACCGGCACGCTCAAAGCCAGCAGAGTGGCCGTCTGCTGCTGCAATGCGCCAAAGACCACGTTCGAGTTGGTATTGCTTCCGGTCATGAAAGCGCCCAGCGTGCCGATGAAAGGCGCGAAGAGCGGATACAGATCTGCGCTGAAGGTTTCGCTGATGCCGCGGGCGATTATCTGGGTCATGCCTGTATGTGTCATCAAAGCCGCCATCGCCACCAAGGCCAATATCGATATAGTTGATTTTAGCGCCGATCGGCGTACTTTCACCCAGATTTCGCGCCATACCGTCGGGCTTTCATAATAGCCCGCCCGCCGATACAGCAGGAAAGCGCATAAGCCCGCGTAGAAAAGAATGGCTCCGGCGTGGCCGAAAACGCTGATCACGCGGCCGCTCTCCGCCGGCGTCTGCCAGCCAAAGACCGTTGTCACGGCCGGAAAAGCGATGTCAATCCTTACTCTGTCCACCAACTGTTCCAAGGGCGCAATCAGGTTGGCGGAGAACGCCATGACCAACAAGATCATATAGGCCGCCATTGCCAGAATGATGCTGCGTGAACCGTCTTCGTTCCCCGCCCTGACCTTCTTTTCCCTGCCGCCATGCAGAGGCGATAGCACGTAAATGACGCCAACCATAGCGCCCGCCAATGCGCCGGAAGTCGAGCCGAGCGTCCACATGCCATTTGTCGCCATCCACCATTGCGTGAGGCCCATCAGCGCGCCGACCACGAAAAGCATCGGAATTGAACGCAGCAAGCCGGTCCAGCCGGAACTGACATAGGCCACCAATGCGCCGCTGATCAAGCATGCCAGGCCGAGGATAACCGCGGCGTCATGCGCCAGCGCCTCGCCCGGCAAGCCAGTCACGGCAGTCAGCGCGACAAACGATGTGCCCAGCGAACCAAAAGTGACCGCCCAGCCGTGACCCAGCGATGCCATGATGACGGATTGCGTCGCGGTATACCCGAGGCCAACCAGCAGTGGCGCGACCACCGCCACCGGCACGCCGAAGCCGCCGACGCCTTGCAACAGGGAAACGAAGACCCAGCTAATCAACAGGCTTTGCGCGGCGCGGTCCGAGGTCAGGCGCGGCAAGCTCCGCCCGATAAGGGCGACCGAACCGGACTCATTGGTCACGTTGTAAAAGAAGAGCGCCATCCAGACGATGTAGAGGACATCGGCCGCGAGCAGAATCGACTTGCCGATGGCGACGGCAACAAGCGTCAAGTTTCCGCCGAAGACCGTCAGAGAAAGGACGAGGGCGGTTATGAACCCGGCGGAACCGGCGCGGCTGCCGCCCCAGCCTAAGCCGACCATCAGGAAAAGAACAGCCAGTACCGGCAGCAGCGCCAGGAGCCAGTTTACAAAGTTGAGTTCCAAAAACAATTCTCCCGGGCGGGCAAAAGCGGATCAAAAAACTCCAAGGCAGCGCGGCCGACCAATTGGCAGTCAATGTCGATCATGGCGCATTAGACGCCGAATCGCCGCCGAAACCCGGCTTCTGCTCGTAAAAGCGAGTGGCTTCCTGGAAGGCGTAGGCCAATTGCAAGACGGAAAAATCGGCGTGCGGCCGGCCCACAATCTGCAAGCCTATAGGCAATCCGTCTTCGCTAAAACCGCATGGCACGGATATGGCCGGAAGGCCAGTAACGGTAATATAGGCGCAACTCATCATCCAGTCGATGTAAGTGGTCATGGGCTGGTCGTTGATGACCTGCGGATATTCCCATTCAATAGGAAATGGCGGCGCCTGCGCCGTGGGCAAGAGGAGATATTCGTAGGTCTCAAGAAATTCGCGAACGCGATGGAACAGCTCGGTGCGCTTGACCTCGGCGCGGCTGATCTGCGCCCCGGTTAAGGAACGGCCCTTGGCCGCGTTCCAGCGGATAGTCTCCTTGAAGGCCGCCTCGCCAAATTGGGCGAAATGCTCGGCGAAGCTCTGCTCAAAACTCCAGGCGCGCAATGTCTGAAAGATATCGTAGGCATCGCGGAAATCAGGATGAGCCTGTTCTACGCGGCAGCCTAGATCGCTGAAAACCGGCAACTGCGCTTGAATCGTATCCCTTACACGTTTGTCAACGGGCAAGCTGCCCAGATCAGGACTCCAGGCAATGAGCGCATCGGCGAAGTCGCGTTCCAGCGGTTCAGCAAAAATCGTTGCCGGCTCGTGCAGTGAAATCGGCGCGCGACAGTCGTAACCGGCAATCGCCTGCAGCATAAGGGCCACATCTTGCACGGTCCGCCCCATCGGACCTACAACTGACAGCGTCGACCAAGCCATGCCCTTGGGATAACTCGGCACGCGCCCCGGCGATGGACGAAAACCGACGACATTGCAGAAAGATGCCGGGTTGCGTAGGGAGCCGCCCAGATCGCTGCCATCGGCAATCGGTATCATGCCGGCGGCCAGGGCCACCGAGGCGCCTCCGCTGCTGCCGCCGCAAGTCTTCGACAAGTCATAGGGATTAAGAGTCGCGCCGAAGACAGGATTGAAGGTGTGAGAGCCAGCGCCGAACTCGGGCACATTGGTCTTGCCCAGTGTGACGCAGCCCGCTTGTTTCAGGCGCGCGATGATGAGATCGTCCGCTTCCGGCACATAATCGCTGAATGCCGGCGACCCCATAGTCGTGCGAATCCCGGCCGTTTCGGAAAGATCTTTATGCGCGATTGGCAATCCATGCAGAACTCCCAACTCGTCGCCGCGCGCTTGTTTCTCATCGGCGGCGCGCGCGATATCCAGAGCCAGCTCCGGCAGATAGGTGACGATCGCGTTGAGCGCGGGATCGACCTTCTCGATCTGCTCCAGGTGGGCGGTCAAGACTTCGACCGCGGAGACATCGCCGCGCCGAATCATAGCCGCCAGCTCAACAGCGCTAAGCCATATCAGTTCGCTCATCCTGGTTTATCCCCGGCCAACGTAAGGCATCCCGGTCGCCATAACGGTGATGAATAACACATTCGCGGAAAGCGGCAGATTCGCCATGTAGACCACGGCCTCCGCGACATTGCGCGCATCCATAGTCGGCTCAACCGCCAATTCGCCATTCGCCTGCAAGATGCCCCGCTCCATGCGCTCGGTCATCTCGGTTCGCGCGTTGCCGATATCGATTTGGCCACAGGCGATATCGTGCGCCCTGCCATCCAGCGCGGTCGATTTGGTCAAGCCGGTAAGAGCGTGCTTGGTAGCGGTGTATGGCGCCGAATGCGGGCGCGGGACCTGCGCCGATATCGATCCGTTATTGATGATTCTTCCGCCGCGCGGCCGCTGAGATTTCATGAGCTTGAAGGCTTCCTGCGTACACCAGAAGGCGCCAGTCAAGTTAACCGCCACCACCCGCTGCCATTGCTCTTCGCTCAGATCTTCCAAAGGCATGGGAGGCGCGCCCATACCGGCGTTGTTGAATAGCACATCCAGCCGGCCGTAACGCGCTTTCGTCGCCGTGAAAAGGCGCGCGACCGCCAGGCGGTCCGTGACATCGGTCGGGATGACCAGCGCGCGATCCGGGCTGATGCCGGCTTCGGCGACCGTCTCCTGAAGTTTCTCCTCGCGCCGGCCCGCGAGCGCCAAGGAATAGCCAGCGTCCCAGAGGGCCAACGCCGCCGCCCGTCCGATGCCCGAGCCCGCGCCGGTAATGATTGCGCTTCGCCCTTCCATTTTCTCCCCACCTGCTTCAAAACTCCATCAAGTGTACGACCGGCCCCTGCCCTTGTCAAATGATGACAAGCCGCCCGCCTTGCGCTAACATGTGGCTCAGTCGACGGCAAACTGAAAGGCTGGCGCGGTGAAGATTGCCTGCTGCATTTGGGCTTTGAGCCTGCCGGAAACAGAATTATTGCGCGAGATCCGCGATCTTGGTTTCAGCTGGGTCGACATTCAGCCGGGGCATCTGCGTACGATGGAGAGCCGGCTGCTGGCGCAGGAGTTGGGCTTGCATGTCTCATGCGTCGGCGCCTCATTTGGCATGCCCGCCGGCGCCGCCCTCGACAGCGAGGACCACGCGGCGCGGCAAGCGAGTGAGAAGCATATCATGGACGCGATTGAACACGCGGCCGATGTCGGCGCAAACACGGCCTATCTTGTGCCGAGCAAGAACATCCGCGGCGACGCGCTGGAACGCTACGCCGAGTCGCTGTCGCGCCTGGCTGATGTTGCGGGCGACAGAGGCATCAAACTCGCCGTAGAGCACTTTCCCGACACAGCGCTGCCGACGGCGGCCGATACCCTGGAATTCATCTTCGGGACGGGGCACAGAAATCTGTATTTGCTGATCGATACCGGCCACCTGCAGATGTCGGGAGAAGACCCGGAAGCAACCATCCTCAATGCCGGCGACCGTCTAGCATATGTCCATTTTGACGACAACGACGGCATCGGCGATTTGCATTGGGCATTGCTAGACGGTGTGATGACAGAAGAATCCCTGGCGACCGCCATCGCCGCTCTGGACAGTATCGGCTACCAAGGCGCGCTCAGTCTGGAGCTAAGTCCCAAACTGCCAAAGATCAAGCGAGCGCTGCAGAATAGCCGCGATATTTTGCTGCGCGCATGTCTTCTGTGAGGAGCTGTATGCGCCGACCGAAGCTGGTCTTAGAGGGAATGACATGACTAAAAAATTCTCAACTCCCTTCCACGAGAAATAAGTTTCGGGCATTTTCTTGACATGTTTCAGCAAATGAGATAAATTTGTTTCCGATATTTGCTGGCTGCGCGTGCAGATTATGAGCGACTCGATACCGCGACAAAAAGGACAGACGACAATTCGCGATATCGCGCGCGAGGCTGATGTTTCGATATCTACTGTTTCCCGTGTCTTGAATGACCATCCGCATGTTGATTCTCATACGCGCCAGGCGGTGTGGAAGACAGCGACCGAGCTTGACTATCCGCTTTCCCGCCTGCGGGGGCAGACCTCGAAGCAGGGGCGCACGATGGCCTTCCTGTCGTCGTCTGTCGAACAGCATGCCCAGGTCTTGCCGGCGCTGTCTGGCAGTATAGAGCAGCTAATCGTCCGTGGCGCGCAGTCTGTCTTTGAAGACCGCCGCGTCTCGACGCATATTTACAAGGCGCTTGCCGATGTCGAGCAGATGGTAGATGTGATCGAGGCGAATCATATCAGCGGATTGATCTTTCTCGGCGGCGTCTTCGACCATGCGCTGTTGCGCAGCTTACAGGCGCTGTCCATCCCCTTTGTCACAGCTGGCGGGCATGCCCATCCCCTTGATGGCAATGCCGTCATGGCAAACTATGTACAGGGTATGGTTTACGCGATCGGTCATTTGGAAGCGCGGGGGCGGCGGCATATTTGCCTGGTGAACGGACCGGAAACAACAAATACGAGCCGAGAGAAATACTGGGGGTATCGTCTTGCGCTCGGCTTGAATGATTTGCAGTGCGAAAGCTATCAGACGACGCGCGGAACGAATTTTGATGTCGAGAGCGGCTTCGTGGCCACTTCGGAATTGCTTGGTCTGCATAAGCCGGTGGACGCCATCATATATGCCGACGACGGCATGGCTGTGGGCGGTCTAAAAGCCATTCGCGAGTCGGGGCGCAAGGCGCCTGACGATATCGCGGTCATCGGGTTTCACAATTATGATTTCGCGCGCTTTGCCGACCCCGCGCTGACGACTATCGGCTTTGATATGCAGATGATGGGGCGGCTGGCGGCGCTGCGCCTGTGCAACTTGATGGACGGCGCCCAGGACGACCCGCACGTGATGACAGTCTCGACCAAGTTGATCGTCAGGGACTCCACATGAGCGCAATGCGTCAGTTAAATGAAGCGAAGGAGAAACCGGTGTAGCCGAGCGTGCAATGGTCGGTCCCACCAGCCGGACCGTACGCGGCATCTTTGACTTTGGGTTCAATTTTTTCGACCGCGAGTATCGATCTTCAGTGAAAGGATAATTCAATGTTTAGGAGATCAACGTTCTTGCTGCTGGCATTGCTCATGATTCTGGCGATGCTGCCGCTATCAATGACTGTTTCGGCGCAAAACCCGGACTGCGAAGGCGATGTCACCCTGACCTATTGGCACCACTGGGGCGGCAATCGCATTCCCTTGATGGAAGAGCAAGTCGCCGATTTTGAAAACCACAATCCGGGCATCTGCGTCGACAACGTTTTCTTGCCTTGGGATAACCGCCTGCAGAATCTGCTGGCAGCGATCGCCGCCGGCAATCCGCCCGATGTGACGATGTTTGGCCGTCATGACCTGCCCTTCTTCGCCGCTACCGAATCCATCATCCCGCTGGATGATTACATGGCG
Source organism: Anaerolineae bacterium (assembly GCA_022822545.1). Taxonomy (GTDB): domain Bacteria; phylum Chloroflexota; class Anaerolineae; order Aggregatilineales; family Phototrophicaceae; genus UBA6055. Next base: position 89,484 of record JAJEBE010000054.1, on the reverse strand, counting down.
GCTGATGGCGTCGATCCCGCCATCTTCCATCCGTCAGAATTCGCCGGCACGCAATTCAACGGCAAAACCTGGATGCTCCCGCTGCCAGGCGGCGGCGCTTTCAGCATCGCCTGGTACAACACCGATCACTTTGCCGAAGCCGGCATAGAAGAATTCCCCGAGACCTGGGAAGACATGCTGGAAGTCGCTGAGACTTTGCGCCTTGGCGATGGCAGCTTCCTCGAGCGCATCGGCGTTAACACGCAGTCGACCAGCGGTCCCGGCGCCTTCCTGACCTGGCTGAACGCCAACGGTCAAGACTGGATCAGCGCTGACCTGCGCACGATTACCATCAACAACGAAGCCGGCGTCCAGGCTTTGGGATTCATGCAAGACATGGCTGAGATCAACTACGGCATCGAGGAGTTGAACGCCTTCTGGGAAATGGCGGGCGAATTCGATCAGGGTCCGCTGATCCAGGGCCTGGTCTCCATCGAGATCAACGGCTCCTGGACGCTCTTCCAGGTGGAAGACCATGCCGAAACTCTCAATTATGATGTCGCGCCGATTCCCTACGGACCTATGGGCGACCCGGGACGCCGCGGCGGGGCGCACGGCGGTTGGGGTTACATGATCCCGAAGAACGCCGCCCATCCCGACGAAGCTTGGCAACTGGTCAAGTGGCTGACTGCCGAGGTCGACGGCAAGGGCGCTTGCTGGTTCATCCAGCAGCAGCAACGGCCATCGCCCCTGGTTGAATGCAATGGCTACGAGAAAGACGGCGTCGTACATCCGCGCGCGGAAGCCCTGCTCGGCGTGGCCGCCTTGGATAATCTTGTCACCGTCTCGCCGGTACAGCCGGAAGCCAACCAGATCATCAATCGCATGGTCGAGGATGTGCTCTTCGGCGACAGCTCGATTGAAGATGCCCTGGCCGGCGCCGAAGCCGAGATTCAAGAACTGCTTGACGCGTTCTGGGAAGAATACGGCTAAAGCGACTTAGTTCAGGCTTGGGGCATCTCCGGGTGCCCCATTTCTCACTCACTGCGCAAACCTGACAGTTTCGGAGTTAGGATATGGCCACAGCATTTGGCTCGCAATTCAGCGCCCTGCGCGGCCGACGGCGGGAACGCTGGCGTGACCTCTCGCCAATGCGCAAGCGTGAAGCCAAGATGGGTTTGCTTTTCATCACTCCCTGGATCATCGGCGTTCTGCTGTTTTCGCTCTTCCCCTTTGTCGCGTCTTTCCTGCTTAGCTTCACCAAATACAATATCGTTGCGCCGCCGAAATGGGTCGGCTTGGAGCATTATGTTCATATCTTCACCGATGACCCGCTCTTCCTGAAGTCGCTCAGAAACACTGGTGTCTATGTCGGCGGCTCGGTCGCTATCCGCATCGTGCTCGGTTTCGCGTTGGCGCTTCTCCTCAACGCCAAAGTGCGATTTCTTGGGCTTTGGCGGACGCTATTCTACTTGCCGTCCATCGTGCCCATCGTCGCCTTATCTGTAATCTGGCTCTATGTGCTGAACGCCCGCGCCGGCTTGCTCAATTCCTTGCTCTATGCGATTGGATTGCCGCGGTTCCGCTGGTTTGCCGATCCCGACATCGCCATGATTGGCTACCTGATCATGAGCACCACCTGGGTGGGCGTGACCATGGTCATTTTTCTCGCCGGCCTGCAGGGCATACCGGAAGAATATTATGACGCAGCCAAGATCGATGGCGCGAATGTTTTCCAGCGCCTGCTGCGCGTGACCATCCCGCTGATGACGCCAACCATATATCTGAACATCCTCATCAATATCATTAACGCTTTTCAGGTCTTCACCCAAGTCTTCATTATGTCGGACGGACAAGGCGGTCCCCGCGACGCGACCCGAACCTATGTCCTCCACTTGTTTGACCACGCATTTCAGTACCTGCCACCACAGATGGGCTATTCCTCGGCCCTCGCCTGGATTCTCTTCATGATCATATTTGCCTTCACAGCAGTCATCGTGGCGACATCGCAGCGCTGGGTCTTCTATCAGGGCTCGGAGGCGAACTCATGACATCTGCCGCCCCAACTCAAAATATTATCATGGAAGGGGATGCCGTAACCCGTCTGACGCGAATTATCGGGCGCGTCTTGCTCTATCTATTGCTTATCGTGATGAGCCTCTGGTTCCTGGCGCCGCTGTTCTGGATGTTCATGTCTTCCCTAATGCCCCTGGATCAAGTCGGCGTCTTCCCGGTCCAGTGGATTCCTCGCGTTTGGCAGCCGGAAAATTATACCCAAGCGCTGGAATTCTGGAATTTCGGCACCACCTTCCGCAACACCATGTTCATCGCGATCGTCTCTTTAATCGGCGATATCGGTTCCTGTACAATTGTGGCTTACGGCTTCGCGCGTTTCCGCTTTCCTTTTAGAGACACCCTGTTCTTGATCCTGCTGGCGACTCTGATGCTGCCCTTCGCGGTGCGCTTGATTCCTGTATACGCCGCCTACGACGCCATCGGCTGGATTGATACCTTCTATCCCTTGATCGTGCCGAATTTCTTCGGCAACGCCTTTTATATTTTCATCTGCCGGCAATTCTTCCTCGGCATCCCTCAGGACTTGCTTGACGCGGCCAAAATCGATGGCGCGAGCGAAATGAGAATCTTTACGCAAGTTATGATTCCGCTCGCCAGGCCCGCGATCGTCGTCATCGCCATCTTGAGCTTCCAGAATAGCTGGAACGACTTCTTGGGCCCCCTGATTTACTTGAAGGATCCAGACCTGCACACGCTCGCCATCGGCCTGTACAAATTCACCTCTTTGCCTGGGCAAGGCGGCATCTACAACCAGCAGATGGCCGCTTCTACTATGATGGTGCTGCCTGTCTTGATTGTCTTCTTCCTGTTTCAAAAGCAGTTCATCCAGGGCGCGAATATCTCCGGCTTAAAAGGCTAAGGCAGGATGGATTCGCCACCCAATATACTCTTTGTCCTGGCGGATCAACTGAGCGCGCGTTGGCTACCCCTTCATGGCCACCCGCTCGTATCCACCCCGCGCCTCCAGCGCTTCGCCAGCCAAAGCACCGTGTTTGAGCGCGCGCTGGCTCGCTGGCATGAGCGGGTGGCGCTCAAGCCGATAGACCAAAGGGCCTTGCCCATACACTAAAAGGAAAGCGCATTGCCATGGCATCTTCTCAATATCTGAATGCGAGCGGCGTCTACCCCCATCTCGCCCTAAGCGCCGAATTGGGGCCGCCGCGCACCGAATGCGGTATCGGCGCGATGATGGCTTGGGCGGGCAAGCTCTGGCTCGTCACCTATGTGTCGCATAAATCGGCCAGCGGCGTCGGCACGGGACTGTATTCGATTGACGAGCAACTCGAAATCAGCAAGCATCCGGCCAGCCATGTCGGCACCTACACCAACCGCATGGCGCATTGGCAGTCCAACCAACTCTTCATCGGTCCGCACGTGATTGACGCTCAGGGCAACGTGCGCACCGTGGAGGACCTGCTAGAGATGCGAATTTGCTCAACCATGCGTCACCTCCATAACCCGCGAAGCATGGTCTACATGCTGGGTATGGAAGGCGAATTCTACGAGCTGAATGTCCATACTTTGGAGACTCGCTTCCTGGCGGATCTGACGGTTGAGCTTGGCGTCCCCGATCATCAGTACGCGCATTTCAAAGCGGCTTACAGCAACTTCGGCCGCGTCGTCGTCGCCAACAACAGTTACGACGAACGCGACTTTACCGGTGCGGAGGCCGCCGGCCGGCTGGCGGAATGGGACGGAGAGCGCTGGACGATCATCGAGCGCAACCCTTTCATCGAGGTCAACGGCCGCGGAGACTTCGCCGGTACGATATTCGCCATGGGCTGGGACAAGCGCTCCGCCATCCTGCAAGTCTTCACCGAAGCCGACGGCCAATGGAAGCGCTATCGCCTGCCCAAAGCCAGCCACTGTTTCGATCACATGTGGCAGACGGAATGGCCCCGCATACGCGAAGTCGATCACGAGCGCTTCATCATGGACTGTCACGGCATGTTTTATGAATTATCGCCCTGGGCTTACGAGAACCACATCTGGGGCATTCGGCCAATATCGACCCATCTTTGGGTGCACGGCGACTTCTGCGCCTATCGCGGCATGCTGGTATTAGGATCGGATAACGCCAGCCCACACGGCGGCGCCAACCACCTCGCTGGCGAACCGCAGTCGGGCCTGTATTTTGGCAAGACCGACGACCTCTGGCAGTTCGGCAAACCGGCCGGCTGGGGCGGCGTCTGGTGGGAGGATGAGGTCCGCTCCGGCGAGGCCTCCGATCCCTATCTGATGACGGGCTTTGACAAGAAAGTGTTGCACCTGAGCAATGAAGGCCTGGACGACCTGACTTTTATGGTGCAGGTCGATTTTCTGGGCAACGGCAGTTGGAAACGCTACGATGCTTTCACCGTTGCGCCGCAGGGCTACCAGCACATCGAGTTTCCTAGTGGATTCAGCGCGCACTGGGTAAGGATAACCGCCGAGGAAGATGGTGTCGCCACCGCCTACTTCACCTATACTTAGTGGCAATATATTGAACTGATCATAAGTAATGGAGCTTGAACATGCAGGGATACACCGAACTAACTGAGACGCAGCGGGTTCAGTTTCGCAACGAAGGCTATCTCATCGTCCGAAACGCGCTCAATGAGGATATGATCGGCCGCCTGATCGAAGCCGGCGATCGGCTCATCGGCACGGAGGAGCGTTTCAACCGCTACCAGACCAGCGACTTCTACGACGGCTTCCGCAACTGCATCACCATGGATGACGCCTTCATCCCGCTCCTGACCAACGAAATCACCTTGCCCATCGTCATCCAACTGCTTGGCTCCAACCTGCAACTGTCGACCAGCCACCTCATCCATCGCCATCCCGACCCGCCCGGCACTCCGAACACCATCCGCCGCCCGGGCTGGCACCGCGACGGCGGGGGCATCTCCCGTGATCTTGGCGAGGACAGGTTTCCGCGAATGGGCTTGAAATGCGCCTTCTATCTCACCGATTTGAGCGAGCCGAATTCAGGTGTCACCATGCTCGCGCCGGGCAGCAACCAGCTCACTGAGCGCATCGAGATTCCGGAAGGCGAAACCGATCCGGCCAACGCGCTTGAACCGCTTCTGAACCCGGGCGATTGCGTCATATTCGAATATCGCACCTGGCACGCCGGCGCGCCGAATTTCACACAGATCACACGCAAAGCCGTCATGATCGGCTACTGTTATCGTTGGCTCAAGCCGATGGATTTCGTCAAACAGGAGTTGTCATTCCTGGATAAACTAAGCAGGATCGAAAAATACTTGGCCGGCGAAGAAGTCGATGACACGCAGGAGTTCCAGCCCGGCGGCGGCTATAATCCGCTGAACGAATGGTGCGAGCAACATGGCGTCGAGCAAACCAGGCAAGGCATGTGAAACATCGTGTTCGCATCCGCGCCGGTCACAGCTCCGCCTGCTGCGTTAGCCGCCAGTGAAGTCAAGCCTAAGGACAGGCCATGAAACAAGACAATCAAATCCCACGAATGCTAAGCGAGCCCTTTTCGACCGAAACACGCTCGCCAAAGACAGTCCGAATCGACAGCGACCTAGTCATCGTCGGCGGCGGACTGGCCGGTACCTGCGCCGCTATCACCGCCGCTCGCGCCGGCATCCGGGTTGTGCTTGTGCAAGACCGCCCCGTCCTCGGCGGCAACGCCAGCAGCGAAGTCCGCCTTTGGGCTCTCGGCGCGACATCGCACATGAATAACAACAATCGCTGGGCGCGCGAAGGCGGCGTCATCGACGAAATCCTGGTCGAGAACATGTACCGCAACCGAGAAGGCAATGCCCTGATCTTCGATACGGTTCTGCTGGAAAAAGTGGTCGAAGAAGAAAATATCACCCTCTTGCTCAATACCGCCGCTGTCAGCCTTAGAAAATCCGACGGCGAAACCATCGAGTCCGTCACCGCCTTCTGCAGCCAGAATTCGACGCGGTACGAGTTATATGCGCCGCTATTTTGCGATGCCTCCGGCGATGGCATTGTCGCCTTTCAAGCCGGCGCCGCCTTCCGCATGGGCGCGGAATCGCGCGACGAATTTGGCGAGAAATTCGCCCCCAGCGAGGAATACGGCTATCTGCTCGGGCATTCGATCTACTTCTACAGCAAAGACATCGGCGCACCAGTCAAGTTCGTGCCGCCGAGCTACGCCCTGGAAGACATCACGCAGATACCGCGCTTTCGCAGCTTCAATACGGCCAATGACGGCTGCCGGCTCTGGTGGATCGAATACGGCGGCCGTCTTGATACCGTGCACGAGACCGAGACGATCAAGTGGCAACTCTGGAAAGTGGTATACGGCGTCTGGAATTACATCAAGAATTCGGGCGAGTTTCCTGAGGCCGAGACCTTAACTTTGGAATGGGTCGGGCATATTCCCGGCAAGCGCGAGAGCCGCCGCTTCGAAGGCGATTACATGATGATCCAGCAAGACATCATCGAGCAGCGGCAGCACTACGATGCCATTTCCTTCGGCGGCTGGTCGATAGATTTGCACCCGGCCGATGGTGTCTTCAGCGAGCTTCCCGGCTGCGATCAGTGGCATGCCAAAGGCGTCTATCAGGTGCCCTACCGCAGTCAATACAGCAAGAATATAAGCAATCTCTTCATCGCCGGACGCATCATGAGCGCCTCGCATGTCGCCTTCGGCTCGAGCCGCGTCATGTTGACTTTGGCGGCGGCCGCGCAGTCGGTTGGCATGGCGGCGGCGCACTGCGTCCAAGGCAACTTGCTGCCCCGCGACATCGCCGTTCCCGACAAGATCAAGCTGCTCCAACGCGACTTGCAGCGCGTCGGCGGCTACATCCCCCAATTCAAGCTGGACGACGGCGAGAATTTGCTGCGATCAGCCACTATCACAGCCTCAAGCAAACTCTGTCTGGAGCGCCTGCCGGATGACGGACCGCGTCATGTCTTGCAGCGCCCCTACGCGCAGATGCTGCCGCTGCCGCGCGGTCGCGTCCCGCGCATGAGCATCACCGTGGATGTTGCCGAGCCGACCACGCTCGAGGCGCAGTTGCGGACGAGCAGCAAGCAAGATAACCACAGTCCCGATGTCATCCTGCGGACGCTGCGCATCGACCTGCCCGCCGGCGACAATCAGGTCATCGACCTCGACTTTGACCAACTGCTTGACGACGGGCGCTACGGTTTCGTCTGCGTGATGGACAACCCGGCCCTGCGCCTCCATTTGAGCGAGTCGCGCATCACCGGCTTGATCGCCCTGCAATATCGCCGAACGCAGCAACCGCCGCAGGGCATCGGTGTAGAGAGCTTCGAGTTCTGGACGCCCCCGCGCCGTCCCGAGGGGCAGAACATCGCCATGACCTTCAACCCGCCCATCAACGGCTTCGACCCACAGAACGTCTGCAATGGCGTCGCCCGCCCCACCTCGCAGGTCAACGCCTGGGTGGTCGATCCGGACGACCCGGCGCCGCAACTCGATATCAAGTGGGTCCTGCCGCAGAGCATCAGCAAGGTGACGCTCATGTTCGACACCGACTTTGACCACGCGATGGAGACCACCCTGCGCGGACACCCTGAAGACGTCATGCCCTTCGTCGTCAAGAATTATCGACTGACTGACGGAAACGGCAAGTTGCTGAGTGAAGTTACTGACAACCATCAGACGGTTAACATAATCGAGTTTGACGAACCCGTCGAAACTGATCATCTGCAAGTGCAGATTCTCGAGGGTCAAGCCAATGTGCCGGCGGCAGTGTTCGCCGTGCAATGCTACGAATAGCCGAAGCGCGCAAGACCAGGAAATAAACATGGTGACGGAACGAGAACGCTACTTCTTTGATCTCAACGGCTATCTGTTGTTGAAGGGCGCTTTGTCCGCCGACGAAGTTACCGAGATCAACGCCGCCATTGACGCGCTGCTGCCGCTAAAGCCCGGCGAATGGAAAGGCTACGTGCATGGCCATAACTACGGCGACAACGATGGCTTGAATCTGCAGCAGATTTACGAGGGCGGCGAAGCCTTCGAAAAGCTCATCGACCATCCATCCTGGATCGAAAAGGTCAAATACTTTGTCGGGGGCGCCGATACCTTCGACTACAATCACGGACCGCTCTTCATCGACGAATGCTTCGCCAATATTCGGGGGCCGGGAGAATCGATCGGGCTCCACTCCGGCGGCCACGAAGGCACAAAGCGCACGCAGTTCCGCTACTACAACGGCCAATTCCACTGCGGCCAGATCAACATTTTGATGGCGCTCACTGATATCGGCCCGGGCGATGGCTGTACTATGGTGGTGCCCGCCAGCCACAAAGCCCACTTTCCTCATCCCGATTCCGAAACGCACCGGATGCGCGGCGATGTGGCATCGGTCGAGGGCGTCGAGGGCGCCATCCACATCTACATGGATTCGGGTGATGCCCTGCTCTTCGTCGATGCGCTGTGCCACGGGTCTGCGGAACGGATTAACTCGGGCGATCGCCGAATCATCGTTCATCGCTACGGACCCTCATGGGGCAATTTCCGTCATGGTTATCGCGTTTCGGATGAGTTGGCGGCGCGGCTCACGCCGGAGCGTCTGCAAATCGTGCGGCCCAAGGCGCCTCTCGCGCCCGCATAGCATTTAGCGCTCAGGCCTGCAACTCGCGCAAGCGCCGCTCGTCAACCGCCACACCCAGCCCGGGATCGGCTGGGATCTCATAGAAGCCCGCAGCGCAGGTCAGCGGCGTCGCCAGCAGTTGATTCGCGATCTCAAAAACCGGCGGCTGATACTCCAGCAGGAATAAGTTGGGTATCGCGGCGGCGGTGTGGATAGTCGCGGCGATGCAGATGCCCAAGCCCACACTGAGATGCGGCGCCATTTTGACGTTGAAGGCTTCCGCCATTAAGCCTATCTTGATCACTTCCGAAATGCCGGCGCGCCCCACATCGGGCTGCAAGATGTCAGCCGCCTTTTGCATCAGCCAGGGGCGGAATTGATAGCGCGTGCGCTCGGTCTCGCCGATGGCGATGGGCACCGCGACCGCCTGCGCCAACTGCGCATGAGACTCAATATCCTCCGGATTGATCGGCGCCTCAAAGAAACCAACATCCATATCAGCCAGGGCCTGCCCCAGCCGCACGGAATCGTCCAGTGTGTATACCCAGTGGGCGTCGAGCAGGAGTGTCGCCTCGTCGCCCAGGGCTTCCCGCAGGGCGGCGATGCTTTCGATGTCGGCGCGGACGCCATGCCCCGCCGCCAGCTTAAAGGCCTTGAATCCCCTGTCGACGAATTCCAGCGCCAAGCCCACCCGTTCTTCCTTCGTCGGGCGCGGCAAGCCCGATACGTAACAGGGGATCCTCTCGCGGCAGGCGCCGCCCAGAAGCCGATACACCGGCTGGCCCAGGATTTTTCCACGCAGGTCCCAAAGCGCGACATCACAAGCGCTGATCGCGTCAAGCATGAAACCGCCGTAGTAACCCCGCTCGCGCATTAAATCGTACATCACATTCCACAAGACATTGCCGTCCAGCGGGTCACGCCCGATAAGCGCCGGCGCCAGCAACTGCTCGATAATCTGCTGCACGACCTCAGGCGCGACCGGCGCCAAGGCCTCGCCCCAGCCGACCACGCCGTCAGCGGTGGTGACCTTGACGAAAGCAGTCTCGAAGTAGGCGGAATAAAGCGCGCGATAGGGCGGTCTCAAGAAATAGGCCTCGTGGTCAGCGCCTTTTGGCAGCAAGCCGAGATAAGCTTCTTCGCGCTTGATTCTGAGCGGGATGACTTCTACCCGGGTGATTGACATTGGCATTTCCCCGTTGCTTTCGGTTTGGAAAGGTATCTGCTGGAACAGGTATAGTGTATGGTACGATATGCGCTTGTGCAACGAAGGACAAATTCGGGAGCGATTGAACGTGTTGGCCGGAATATTTCAGATACTACAGACGCCATTCGATGAACGCGGCGCAATCGATTGGAACAGCTTCGCGCGCCAGATCGAGTACTGCATCGCGGCTGGCGTGCATGGCATGGTCCTGCCCGCCCTCGCGAGCGAATTCTTCACGCTCAGCGATGCCGAACGCAAGCAAGTGGTCGCCTTCGCCGGCGAACACATTGCCGGCCGCGTCCCCTTTGTCGCTAGCGTACAAGGCTTGAATGAGCATATCGCCCTGGATTTCGCGCACCAGGCCTGCGATAGCGATGCGACCGCGCTGATGGCGATGCCGCCTTACCTGCGCAAAGCGCCCAAAGCAGAGGTGCAAGCCTACTACCGACAGCTTGCCGGCTTTGACCGACCGCTCATCATACAGAATGCGCCGGCGCCGATCGGTACGCCCCTGTCTCCGCGAGAGTTGGCGGATCTCCTTGCCGCCGAAGCCAATATTCAGTACATCAAAGAAGAAACTATCCCGATCTTGCAGCATATCAGCCAGATACTTGAACTCGACGCGGGCGATTGCCTCGGCGTATTCGGCGGCGCGAATGGCATCTACCTGATTGATGAGCTGAAGCGGGGCGCTTGCGGCAATATGCCAGCCGGGGGCATGGTCGATGTTCAGGTGAAGATCTATAACTTGTACCGGGCCGGCGAAATTGAGCGGGCGGAATCGTTGAATTTCCAATTGCTGCCTCTCTTGAATTACGCCATGGTCTATGGCGTATCGTTACACAAATACGTGCTGTGGCGGCGCGGCGTCATAGACTCGCCGCACGCGCGGGATCCGCAAAAGCTCGGCCTGGACGCCAATGACATCGCCGCCGTTGAAGCCTTGTGGCAGCGCATCGCCGCGCATGCGATCCCGGAATTTCCTTTCCGTTGACGGTGAGGCCAAGGCGCTCAGTAAGTCCAGGCACGCGGGAGCGGCCGTTCAATCTCCAGCAAACGCGTCAGCAGCAGGCGCCGGCATTCAGCCAGCGCGGCGGCATATTCGTCCCGCATTGACACATCGTGATAGGCGCCCGGATCCTCCGCCATATCCCATAAAGATTCGCGTCCGTCCGCATGTATCAGGTAACGATGCCGCGTCGTGCGCAGGCTCTTCCAGCCGGCGCCTTCTGTTATGGCGATATCCTTTTGGGGCTGCTCCCCGCCTTCAACGACGCCCGTCAGGCTTTGCCCCTGCATGAAAGGCGGAATCTGAACGCCGGCCAGCTCCAGCAGAGTGGGAGCAATATCAACCGCCTCGACGATGCCCTGATGCGTCCGGCCCTGCTCGGAGGCGGGCGAAGCGATGATGAGCGGCACACGGCTCACAGCGTCATCGGCCGGATAGCCTTTGCCGTAGCGAAGATGATCGCCCAGCCATTCGCCGTGATCCGAAGTGAAAACGACTACGGTGTCATCGGTTTTGCCACGGGCTTCGAGCGCCGACAAGATCTCGCCGACATAGTGGTCCAACTCAGTGATCATCGCGTAATAGCCTTGTTTGGCGCGGCGCAGTTGCGCATCCGAGAATTGCGCTTCTGATTCGCGCGGACGGCGCTGGTCAATCTCAGCCGGAAACCGCGGCAGCGAGAGCCGGGCCGGGTCATAGAGATCAAGGTAGGGCTGCGGGGAAATCCAGGGCGCGTGCGGCGAATAGAAACCGGCGATGCAAAAGAAGGGTTCACTCCCGGTGTTTTCGATGAAGTTGATGGTCTGCCGGCCGACGAAGACGCTGTGAGTTAGATCCTCATCAGCCGCGAACGGGATGCCGCCGTCAAAATCATGTCGCCCTTCCGGATCGCCTCGATGCGCGACTCCGTCCTCAATGCCCATGGTTCGCTGCCAGACGCGGCTATTGGGCGGGATGCCCGCGCTTATTTTGTCCATCTGTTCCGGCGCCTGCCGCCGAACCCAAGCGCGATAGGCGTCTTCGTATACGCCCGGCTCATCGGCGATCTCCAAGCGGTCGAAGCCGTATGAGGGATGCGGCAGTCGGTGGTCGCGGTTGGCATGCGGCAGGAAGTGCAGCTTGCCGATATTGGCGGTGCGATAGCCGTAACCTTTCAAGATTCGGGGCAAAGTCACGATGTCTTCGGGCACAGGCACACCCATGTGCGTAATGCCAAGACTGGAGGGGTAGCGCCCGGACAACATGCTGATGCGGCTGGGCATACAGACCGGGTTCTGCACAAAGCAGCGAGTGAAATTGGCGCCGCGGGCCGCCAGGGCATCAAGGTTCGGCGTGATGATTTCACGATTGCCATTCGCTCCCAATGCGTCCCAGCGCTGCTGGTCAGTATACAATAGGAGGATGTTAGGGCGTTTCATGAACTTGCTCCGCTGCCCGGCGATGCGAGCCAATCAATCTGGAATACGTGGTCGGAGAGACTCCCTGAAGATGTTGACTTTGTCTGTATTGCAAGACTATCATGGGAATCGTGTCACACTTGTCCCTAAGCAAATGCCTAGCCAGGTTCGCGGACGTGACGGCACGCGAAAAGCATGAAAGCGAGCTGCGAAAGTAGATAAGCAAAGTATGGAATAAGACCGAAAAAGGACAAGCAAAGAACAAGCCGGGTATGAGACCGGTACATGGATTTTTCTTGCTATATTGATACAGTATGCATACAGTCCCGAATTAAGAAGAAATGGTTGATTTGTCATGGTGATTGGGTTGGTTTCTGGATAAAATGAGTCGGGTTGAGCGGATGCGCCTGGGCAGCATTGATGCGGATTGGAATCGTTATTGGAAGTTTTTGTTGGAATCGGAAAGTTTTTTTGTCCGATGGATTCCAATAGCCGAATCGCCTTTCCCGCCGGAAATGTTTTTTTTGGCAATCTGGCAATCTGGCCGGAGAGCGAGGCCGACGAGCGGCAGACGATTGTGATATGAGCGCAGATGTTCATGGAATCAGGGTAGCAGATTTCGGGTCGGAATGGGAGAATATATGTTCACATATATACAAATTGAGACGGAATACTAACGTCGCCGGTACTGCTGCGCATGGCAAGTTGGATGGGCGAAGACAGGCCGGCGCGCCGGAATGTGCGAGAAGCGCAAGCTCAGATGCGGTCGGCGGGTTCCGAAGAAGCCTTGGAATGAGAGGAAAGAGACATGGCCATTGCTGAATTTGAAAACATTTCGCAGGTAGAGCATACCCAGGAAGCCTTTGACCAAGCCTTTCGCGACAACTTGTATTACACGCGCGGTCAAGCGATATACACGGCGACGCGGCACGATCTTTATTTCGCGCTGGCGCATACCGTGCGCGACTACATCATGTACGACTGGCAGCAAAATGTCGATTGCTACTACCGCCAAAATCCCAAATTCGTGTATTACCTTTCCGCCGAGTACCTGCTCGGGCAGCAGTTGGAGAGGAATCTGCGCTACACGGATACCTATGACTTCGCTCGCCGAACGATGGAAAAGCACGATATCGACATCACTGAACTCATCGCGCTCGATATCGAGCCCGGCTTGGGCAACGGCGGCTTGGGACGGCTTTCCGCCTGCTTCATGGATTCGCTGGCGGCCCTCAATATCCCGGCCGTCGGCTACGGCATTCGTTACGAATACGGCATATTTCGGCAGAGCTTCCGCGATGGCTGGCAGATCGAAAGTCCCGACGAATGGCTCTATTACGGCAATCCCTGGGAATTCCCGCAGCCGGACGACATGGTCGAGGTCGGCTTTGGCGGCCGGACGGAACACTATATGGATCTTGACGGCAACTACCGTGTGCGCTGGATACCGGAGCAGACCCTCATGGGCCAGCCCTATCACACGCTTGTGCCCGGCTACAACACCAAGACCGTGAATATGCTGCGGCTTTGGAGCGCGCGCGCCACCAGCGAATTTGACTTGCAGCTTTTTGATGTCGGCGATTACAGCCGCGCTGTGGAGCAGAAGACAAGCTCGGAAAATATCAGCAAGGTGCTCTACCCCAACGACAATACGCCGCAGGGCAAAGAATTGCGCTTGAAGCAGCAGTATTTCTTCGTCGCCTGCTCGCTCAACAACATCATCAAACGCTTCATGATCAGGAATGTTGACTGGGAGGAACTGCCCAAGGTCGCTGTTATCCACCTGAACGATTCTCACCCTGTAATCGCCATCGCCGAGTTTATGCGGTTGCTTATCGACCAGTATCAAGTCTCATGGGAACGCGCCTGGCGCATCACCGAAGGAACCTTCGCGGCGACGCAGCATACGCTTTTGCCAGAGGCTTTGGAGAAATGGCCGGTATGGTTGATGGAGCGCGTGCTGCCCCGCCACCTGGAAATCATCTACGAAATCAACCGGCGCTTCCTCGACCTGGTGCGCATGACTTTCCCGAACGATCCGGCCAGGGTGGGAAGCATGTCGATCATTGAAGAAGGTGCCGAAAAACAGGTGCGCATGGCCAACCTCGCTTGTATCGGCAGCTACTCAGTCAATGGCGTCGCCGAATTGCAATCGGATCTTTTGAAGACGCGAGTCTTCCCGGACTTCGCCGCCCTTTGGCCGGAAAAGTTCGGCAACAAGACAAACGGCGTCACGCCGCGACGCTTCATGTGGCTGGCCAACCCGATCCTGACCGATCTCATCACCGACCGCATCGGCGACGGCTGGCTGACGAACCTGGAAGAACTTGCGCGGCTGGAGGCATTTGTCGACGAACCCGACTTCCGACAAGCCTGGCGCGCGATGAAAATGGCCAACAAGACGGAACTGGCGGAGTACATAGAAGGCCGCCTTGGCCTAAGCATAAGCGCCGACTCCATGTTCGACGTCATGGTCAAGCGCTTGCACGAGTACAAGCGGCAACTGCTGAAGACCTTGCATATCATCCATCTATATCAGAAGCTGAAACGCGACCCGCAAGCTGAGCAAAGGCCGATCAGCTTCATCTTCGGCGCAAAGGCAGCCCCCGGCTATTACATGGCGAAGCTGATCATCAAACTGATCAACTCCATTGCCGATGTGATCAATCGCGATCCGGTATGCGACGGTCGCCTGCGCGTCGCTTTCATCCCAAACTTCAATGTGACGGCGGGGCAACTGGTCTACCCGGCGGCGGATATCTCCGAGCAGATCTCGCTGGCGGGCAAAGAGGCGTCGGGCACGGGCAATATGAAATTCGCGCTGAATGGGGCGATGACCGTCGGCACGCTTGATGGCGCCAACATCGAGATTCGCGAGCGGGTCGGCGCGGAGAACTTCTTCCTCTTCGGCCTGACAACGGATGAAGTCTTCGCGACAAGAGAAGCCGGCTACGATCCGCGCAGCTATTACGACGCAAACGATGACCTGCGCGAGGCGATCGACTGGATAGCCGGCGGGCAGTTCTCCGGCGGCGATACGGACATTTTCCGGCCGATCGTCGATTCCTTGCTCTATCATGACGAGTATATGCTCTGCGCCGATTTCGCCAGCTATGTCGCCTGCCAGCAGAGCGTCGCCGACGCCTATGCCGATCAGGAGCGCTGGACCACCATGTCGATTCTCAACGCGGCGCGTTCGGGTTTCTTTTCGTCGGACCGGACGATTGCCGAATACAATCGCGATATTTGGCGGGCCTCAGTGCTTGACATGGCTGATTAGATCAAGTTGCCTTGAGTCAGCAGAAGGACAAGGAGACGCCAACAATTTCCGCAAGGATTTTGTGGAGTTGCTTGCGATTTTGCCGGGGGGGGGGTAAAATTGGCGGATGTTGGCGTACTGGTCGCGTGGTTGCCTGACGCCTGCGCAGGTTTATTGCAGTAGAAGTAAAGAAAGGCGCCTATGAGAGATACGCGATACGGAAGCGGTAGTTTTCTGCAAATCAAAGGAGAGACGATAATGGTCAAACGACTTACTCTGATTCTAACCTTGGCGCTGCTTGTCGCCATGATGTTGGTCTTATCGATGCCAATGAGCACGGTCGCGCAGGATGCCGAACCAACGCCGATTGTTGGCGCGTTTGGCGGCGGCGAGACCAAAATTTCCTACTGGAATGGCTTGACCGGTTCGGATGGCGTCACCATGAACGAAATGCTGGCGCAATTCGCGGACGAGAATCCTGAATTTGAGGTGACCAGCGAGATCATCCCGTGGAACACTCTCTACGCCAAGCTGCAAGCGGCCTTTGTCGCCAATCAACCGCCGGATCTCATCCTGATGCACGCGTCGGAAGTGCCGCAGTTCGCCAACTTCGGCGTCTTGATGGACTTGGGTCCGTGGTACGCTGGCAATGGCGGCTGGTTCGACGAGAATGACATCTCCGAAATTACTTACTCCGGCATGCAATATCAGGGCGTCACCTATGCCATACCGTTGGACAATCATGGCCGCGGTCTCTGGATCAATACGGACATGTTTGACGCGGCCGGAATGGATACCGATCCGGCGACTGCGCCAGACAACTACGAAGATTGGGTAACGCTGATGCAAGCTGTGACCTTGGATGCTGATGGCAACAATGCCGCTGACCCTGAATTCGATTCCGAAAACGTTGTGCAATGGGGTTACGTCGTGGGCGAATGGCCCCGCGTGAACTTCTTGAGCGCGCTGGCGCAGCACGGCGGAGAAATGGTATCGGAAGATGGACAAGTTACCGTCAATTCCGATGCCGGGATAGCCGCCTTGCAGCAGACGGTAGATCTGGTCTACGAACACAACGTATCGCCGCCGCCAGCTGGTTTTGACACCTGGCAAGGCTTCGCCAGCGGCTCGGTCGCGATCATTCCGACCGGCACCTGGTTCCGCAATTTCGCAGTCGACCAGACAGACATCAACGGAATGGCTTGGCCGCAGGTTCAATTTGGCGAGCAACCCGCCACCTGGTTTGGCATCCATGCGTTTATGCTGCCAGCTAGCTCCACGCCGGAAAAAGCCGAGGCGGTACAGGCCTTGTTGCAGTGGATCAGCGCTAACCAGGCGACTTGGGCCGGCTCGGGGCAAGTACCTGCGCTGCTTTCAGTACAAGCCTCTCTTGACGCGGTGAATTATCCCTCCAACATCTTGTTGGGCCAGACATTCACCGAATACGGCATCCTCGACTATACCAGCACGGTAACCCAGGAAATGTACGCGGCGCTGGATCCGGAATTGGATGCCGCGCTGAATAACCTGAAGTCGGTCGAAGATGCCTTGAACGATGCCGCTGAGCGTATGCAGCAGGTGCTTGACCGCGCCATGTAGCAGCTTGACCGGTTCAAGATAGGCAGTTTCCGAGGTGGGGCAGTAATCGCTGCCCCATCTGTTGGATTATTGAGAGTAAGGGGGCAAACAGGTTGAGGTGATAGTTGCATGAATTCCAAATCCATCTCAGGCAATGGCGTCAAGGGGCGCTTGACCTTAACCTTGAAATCGCGCGAGACCCTGGCCGCTTATGCGTTCTTGGCCCCGTTCATGGTTTTCTTTTCGATTTTCGTCGTGCGCGCGGTGGTGGAAGCTGTGCGCATGAGCTTTTATGATTGGCATATCCTGCGTCCGATGCGGCCTTACATCGGGATCGACAATTATGTTGAGCTTATAAACGACAAAGTCTGGTGGATATCGCTGCAAAACACCGTTGTCTTTACGGCGCTTACGGTCGTCGGCACGACAATCGTTGCGCTGGCGGCAGCGGTGGCGGTGACGCGCCCGATCAAGGGGCAGAGTTTCTTTCGTGTGCTGCTCTATATGCCGAGTTTGCTTTCGGTCGGCGCGGTTGGATTGATTTGGGTATGGCTGCTGAATACGCAATTCGGCATCATCAATTATGGCTTGAGTTTTTTGGGCATCCGGCCAGTGAATTGGCTGGGCGATCCCGGTTTGGTAATACCTTCATTAAGTCTCACGACTATATGGTGGGGCTTCGGCTTTCCAATGCTTATATTCATAGCTGGATTGCAGGGCATACCGGAACAATTGTATGAGGCGGCGCGGATTGACGGCGGCAGCAACCGGGATCTCTTCTTATATATTACGTTGCCATTGCTGCGGCCAACTATCCTTTTCGTGACGGTAACGGGCGTCATATCCCATTTTCAAGTCTATGGCCAGCCCTTCATCATGACCACCGGCGGACCGGGGCGCTCGTCTTATTCGCTGATATTCTACTTGTACCAGATTGCTTGGACTGCTTTCCGCATGGGCTACGGCGCGGCGGTGGCGGTTTGCATCGCCGTGATCATGGCTGTGATGACCAGCGTTCAGTTTATCGTCCTCAGCCGCCGCATCGAATATTGACAGGTAATTTCCTATGAAGCCTGAGCGGTCAATTCTTCCGCAACATACGATCACCTATGTCTTCCTGACATTGTTGGGATTGTTCGTCGTGTTTCCGAT
The DNA here is from genome assembly GCA_022822545.1 of Anaerolineae bacterium. Taxonomy (GTDB): domain Bacteria; phylum Chloroflexota; class Anaerolineae; order Aggregatilineales; family Phototrophicaceae; genus UBA6055. Next base: position 71,276 of record JAJEBE010000054.1, on the reverse strand, counting down.
GCTGATTGCGGTTTCGCAGTCATTCATGACCAATCAAGAGGTGAATCGCTGGCCGCCCCAGATCATACCGGTCGAGCCGACGCTGCAAGCCATTCACTCTGTTTTGACGCAGCAGGATTTGCGGTTGGATTTGTGGCTGCGCAACAGCCTTATCGCAGCAACGGGATATACGGCAGCCGTGTTGGTGTTATGCGCGCCGGCGGCCTTTGCCTTCGCTCGCCTCAGATTCCCTGGCAATAACATTCTTTTCGGCTTCTTATTGGTCACGATCATGATCCCGTCGCAGGTGACTTTGATTCCCAATTACCTGCTCATGCGCGATTTGCAGTGGCTGGATACCTTTAACGCGCTTGTCTTTCCTGGCGCCGCCAATGTCTTTGGCGTGTTCCTTTTACGGCAGTTCTTTATACAAGTGCCTTCGGATCTGGAGGAAGCCGCCGTCCTGGATGGCGCCGGTTACTTCGGGCGGTTCTGGCACGTAATCTTGCCCTTGTCGCGCAATGCTTTGACGGCGCTCGGTATCTTCGTCTTCTTGTTCCACTACAATGATTTGTTCTGGCCATTTATCGTCACCAACAGCCTGGAAACGCGCACTTTGCCTGTCGGGCTTGCCATTTTGAATTCGTCCTACGCCGGCCAGTACCGTCCGATGGTATTGTCGGGCGCGGTGTTATCCTCCATTCCGATTCTGATCGTGTACATCATCTTTCAGCGTCAGATAATCCAGGGGATTACCTTGACCGGTATGGGCGGCCGCTAGTGAAGGGCGCGGCCTCGACGCCCGCTAGCCAAAGGACAGATAGACTTGCTCGCTTGCGGCTGGAAAGCCGGAGCTACAGAGTCATACGTGAAAGGAAATAGGATGAGCCAATCTTTGTCTGCGCGCCTTGATATCGACAGCAACCGCGTCATCAGCGAGATATCGCCGCTGCTATTCAGCGGCTTCGCTGAGCACATGGGTCGCTGCATTTACGATGGCATCTACGACCCGGCCTCGAAACAGGCCGACGAGAATGGCTTGCGCCGGGATGTCCTGGCGGCGCTGCGCGAATTGAATTACCGCTCCATGCGCTACCCCGGCGGCAATTTCCTCAGCGGATACTTCTGGGAAGATGGCATCGGCCCCAAAGAGAATCGCCCCAGCCGCCGCGACCTCGCCTGGCAATCCATCGAGAGCAATCAGTTCGGCACGGACGAATTCCTGCATTTCTGTCGCGAAATCAATACCGAGCCGATGTTGGGCGTGAATATGGGCACGGGCAGCATTCAAGACGCCGCCAACCTGGTCGAATACTGCAATGCGCCGGCCGGAAGCAGATATGCTGACCTGCGCGCCGCCAACGGCCAGCAAGACCCTTACGGCGTCAAGTATTGGTGCCTGGGCAATGAGATGGACGGACCTTGGCAGATCGGGCATCTGGACGCCATTGAATACGGCAAGAAGGCGCGGGAAGCGGCCAAGATGATGCGCTGGCATGACAACTCGATTGAGCTTGTGCTTTGCGGCTCATCCGGCCCGCAGATGCCGACGTACCCGGAATGGGATCGCATCGCGCTGGAACTGTGCTGGGAGCATGTCGATTATCACTCGATGCACTATTATGCCGGCAACCAGAACGATGATACGCCAAGCTATCTGGCGCTAAGCGCGGATTTTGAGGACTTTGTAGAAACTCTGGAAGCCGTGCTTCGCTATGTGAAAGCCAAGACCCGCTCAAAGCATGATGTCTATTTGTCTTGGGACGAATGGAATGTCTGGTACAAAGCGCGCGAGTTGAGTGACATGCGCGGCGGGTGGACGGAAGCGCCGCATCTGATTGAAGAAGTCTACAACCTGGAAGACGCCTTGGTTGTCGCGCAATGGCTCAACGTCTTCCTGCGCAAAGCCGATGTGCTCAAGATCGCTTGCATCGCCCAGATCGTCAACGTCATCGCGCCGATTCTGACCCGGCGGGATGACCTGCTAAAGCAGAGCACCTATTATCCATTGAAGCTGTTCAGCCAGATGGCGAGCGGCAACTCGCTTGATGTGCAGGTGGAGTCGCCGCGCTACGAGACGAACGAATACGGAGATATGCCGCTGCTTGATGTAGCCGCCGCCCATGATCCGGCAGCGGGCAAAAATACCATCTTCATCGTGAATCGCAGTCTGACCGACAGCATCGCGCTCGAGGTCCACTGGCAAGGCGTCAAGCCGATACGATTTACCTCGGCGCAGCAGCTTGCCGGCGATGATCCAAAAGCCGCCAACAGCTGGGATGATCCGAATCGCATAACACCACAGGCGATCTACGCGCCGCGTATCATCGACGGCAGCGCCGAATTGAGCTTGCCGCCGCTGTCCTTCACAGCGCTAGGCGTCGAGTTGTGATTCGAACGCGGACCTCAGCCCAGGCGAGGCTCGCTGTCGACCGCGACCCGGCCGCCACTGGCATTTGACGCGACTGCCGCCAGCATAATCTCGGTCACGTGGCGTGCCGTCCAAAGGTTGGACAACTCCGGCTGACAGCCATCATTGATGCAAGACAGCCATTCTTCATGCTGGTTCGGCGCCGGCGCCAGCGAGATTTGTTCGATGATTGGTTCCGCCCATTCTCGTTCGAAAGAGCTGGGGCGAATGTAGTCAATAGCGTCATCCCCCCGCTTGACGAGCTTTCCCGCCGTGCCATGCGCGCGCAGGTAGGACGATCGCGCCGGATCACACCAGCCGGTTTCGGCCGTCGCCAAGGCGCCATTCGCCATCTCCAGGATCAGCGTAGCTGTGTCTTCCATCGCCGTCGGCTTGTCGACCGTGGTCATCCGCGCAGTTACGAAGTCAACTTTGCCCAGAAGCGCGACGATGTTCGCTATCGAATACACGCCCATATCAATTAATGCGCCGCCGCCCGCGGTCTCGTCGGCAAAAAACCAGAGGTCGTTTTCCACACGCTTCTCTTCAAAGCTGTCTGTTACCTCAGCGTAATACACTTCAGGACCGCCGTGGCTATGGCGGGAAAAAGCGCCTGAGACTTTGCCAAGGGCTTGGGCCGCCAGCCGCCGACGCATCTCGTATACCACCGCATCAAACGACGGCCGGCAATAGACGACCAGATCAGGTCGAGCTTCGCTGGCCGCGACCAACTGATTTGCCTCGTCCAATGTGGTGCACAGCGGCTTTTGCATGAAGAGGTGCAAGCCTCTTGAGAGCGCCGCCAGGCCCGCTTCGGCGTGCAATGGATGCGGCAGGGCGACTACCAAGGCGTCCAAGGTTTCGTCGGTGAGCAGATCAGACCAATTAGTCGAATAACGCGGCACGTTAAAGCGCTCGCAGAGCAAGCGGAGGCGGCTCGCCGTTCGTCCGCAAATATGCGTTACCTGCATGCCTTCAACCTGCTCGATCTCCGGCAGATGACTCAAAGCCGCGATACCGCCGGCGCCAAGAATTCCGACCTTAAGCATTGATATAACCTCGCAAGAAGGCGTAGCTGCGCCGGATGGACCCGATCATGTCTTCGTTGCCCGTTTCGTCTTCAATGGCGAGTACGCCGCTGTAGCCGATATCTCGCAGCGCCTGTATATAGCCGTCCCAAGGCACAAGGCCCTCGCCGCAGGTCGCTTGCCGGGTTTCCGGATTCCAGTCTTTGGCGTGGGTATGAATGATCTTGTCGCCGAGGATATGCACACCCTGAATTGTCCCGGCCTCCGAACCAAAACGGAGCAGGTTGCAAGGATCGTAATTGACTTTCAGCCAGGGATTGTTGACCTCCTCAATGAAATCTCCCAGCGCCTTTGGCGATTCCTGGCCGGTCTCCAAAGCGAAATAGACCCCGACCCTGGCGCCATGTTCGGCAATTTCGCCCACAGAACCCAGCAGAATCTCATAAGCCGGGTCCGCCCGATCTTCCGGCAATACGCCGGCGTGAGTCGTCACGATGTTCCCGCCAAGCTCGGCGGTGGTGTCCAACGCCTGCTTGGTCTTGTCAATCCGCCAGCGCAAGCCCTCGCTCTCCTCCAGGCCGCCGTATGTCACAGCGCCCTGCAATTGAGCGCAAAAGCCGCTGAATGACAGGCCAAGCGACTCGGCGATTTTGACCACTTCGCGGCGGTCGGCTGTTGAGCCAACTTCGGGGTCAAGGATGCACGGGCGGTATTCAAAGTCGACGATCCAGGGTTGCACCGATGTGCAGCCTGTCTCGGCAGCGATTTCCATCTGCCGCGCCAAGGCGGCAACATCCGGCGTCGCGCCCAAGGTCCACAACGCACAGCCAAGTGTTAGCTCCGACATTCGATTTTCCCTTTCCCAACCAGCAATCTCGCCACTCATTATAACAAAGGCACGTCAGGTCTGATCAGTCAACATCGATGATAAATCCTAAATCATCCGAGACTTGAAGGAGAGTGGGATTGGCCTCTGCAAATCTGATGACGCAAGCGCCCCGGGCCAGGAGCGGGCCGCTGCAAGAAAGGGATTGCATGTGTTCGCCGGCCGCATCATCCCATAGACGGCTGATATCCTCTCAATCATTGGCAAGCCTATGCTCGGGAAAACGAGGAGTGGTGAATTGCGTGGAGTTTTCCCGCGCCCTGGCCGGGTTTCCTAAAGGCGACGACAGCGAGACAACAGAGGGAAATCGGGGAGATTGGCGCGTATTGGCGCGATTTGGGCAATGGAAATCGCGATATTGGCAAAGCCTGAAGCCCAGTGTTGGCGGGGGATTGGGCGGCCTTCTGCGCCAGATTGGCGTTGGCGCGGAAAAACTTTTTTTGCGCCAATGTTCTCAGTAGTTCCAAGTTCGTCATGCGAAAAATCGCGCAGTTTGTCGTGACATATTTTCGGGGAACATACAATGTCGCCCCCACAACCGACTTGATTCCGGTTTCTCATTACTTTGTTGGAACTGCTTCTGGTCTCGGTCGGTTGATCTGGGGCGAGCGAAATTTCGTCAATGAGGACCGGGAGCGAATCGGCGATTTTGGAAGCAGGCGGCGGTCTGAATTATTCGGTTGTTAAGGCGCGGACAGGATCAGTGTAGCATGGATTGGCCGACGAAACAAGAACAAATGTTTACACATTGAGAGATTCTCACCAACATCCTACGCAAGTCGCACGATGGCGCTGTCAGAAATAAATCCAAGAAAGTAATGCGAATTTCGCTGAACCAACGATCTGCAGGGGCAACATACCATATCGCCCGAAACCACAAGTCGCAGCGGCAGCGGGCGACCAGATTGGGCGCGTAGACACAGCCCGCCGGTCGCCCCTACATCTTTCGCCAAAATATGGCGCTTGCGATTGCTGTCCCGCCGCTCTCATATACGAGCAACTCAAACCTGTCCTGTCCTCAGCATGAAGAGGGAGGGACTTCAAAACGATAAAACCTCCCTTCCCTCATTTTAGGATGCTGCCATAGAGATGGCGAGAGGGCTGGGGGATGGAGGGTAAGAATGCGGCATGTCCGCCATATTCATCACTCCTGGAAAACGCCCCGATTTGACAATAGTGCTTGGGCAAGTTATGATTCAGTAATCAGAGACGCGTTTTGATTCGTCTGAATCAGTTCTTCGCGGCGGACGCCGTGAATGGTATGAAATACGTTGATCGCGGCTCTCCACGGCGCTTGCAAGAAAATCGAATGCCGCGTGTTCGCAGCGATTGTCTGTGCTATGCTCTTGCAATTGACGTGGATTCTCATGGTATTAGTCTGTGGCATTTCGCGGCAGCTGATATGACTATCGGATTATATGGAGGACAAAGAAATGAAGCGCAATGCGTTATTCATCAGTCTCATCGTGCTGCTTGCGATGACCACTCTGCTGCCCGCAAGTTTGGTGTACGCCGACGGTCATTGTGAATTCGCGGATGAGACGATCACTATCGGTGGCTTGGCGCCGCTTTCCGCCCCCGGCGCGGTAGCTGGCGGGGTCGCTATGGACTGGGCATTTAATCAGGCGGCTGATGATATCAATGCTGACTGCGGCGTCGAGATAGACGGTGTCAATTATCAGATTGATGTTGTCACGGGCGATTCCGAAGGCAGCCCGGAGCGCGGCCAGGCCGTTACTGAACGACTGATTCAGGAAGACGAAGTTGATGCGATGGTGGGGGTCTATCATAGCGCGGTTGGTTTGGCGACTATGGGCATGCTGGAAGCGAACCAGATTCCGACTGTATTCTCCGAGCCCTGGAACGACAACGTCAGCGCCAACGGCATCCGGGAATTCGATGGGGCGCCGCCGCGCTTTGAAGACGGAATCGATCATATCTTCCGCATTTCCCCAGCCAGTTCGATGGTCGGCAGTGTTGTCGTTGACTGGCTGCTGAGCCTGGGCGTTGACGATGTGGTATTGATCGTGGAGAACACGGACTACGGTCAGCCGGCCGCGGCCGACGAGGCAGCGCGCTTTGAAGCGGCGGGGGCCACAGTCTCCAAGATTGACGTCGAACTCGGCACGGAAGACTTTGTTCCGATCCTCAGCCGCATTCAGGCGCGCGCGGAAGCGCCCGATGTCATCCGCATACTCGTCACCGGCGAGACTTCTTTCAACCTCACGCAGCAGATGTCTGAGCTGGGCATTGCGCCGACTGAAGATACTATCTGTGTCACGAACCAGTTTGCCTTCCAGTCGGATCAGTATTGGGCAACCGTCCCCGATGGCAATTACTGCGCTTTCAATCGGGTGGGCATAATCCCAAGCTTGTTCAGCGATGCCGCCGTTGAGTTGAACGCCAAGTACGAGGAGGCTTGGGGGGATATCATTCCGAGCTTCGCCATGGCATCGTACGACGCCGTCTACATCCTTGCAGACGCCATGGAGCGCGCCGGCAGTTCCTCGGATGCCGCCGCTATAGTCGGGGCCATCGAGGCCACCGATCTTGAGTTGTCCCAGGGCCGTTACTACTTCGACTACGGCGCTCACAATCCAGACCTGCCGGAAGACACACCGGCCTTCATGTGGCACCAGTGGCCCGACCCTATCGTTACCGTAATGCAGTATTACGAGCAGGGTCAGAGCGGGCTGGAAGCGGCGGTGGTCTATCCGGAAGTGTATCAGACACACGGCACCTCCTATATCGTGCCAGGCACTTCACCGTAACCCAATTGGAAAACTCGGGGGCGGCTAAATCTGTCGCCCCCGCTGTGTCCAAGTAGCGAATTTCGCTAATCTGCCCCTGCTGAGTTGGATGCGCGGTGCTGGCTTATGGTTATACAAGACACGCTCTTCGTTTTATGGCTTCTGGCGGCGGGGCCAATCTGGGCCGCAATAGGCATGTTCCTGTTGCCCTTGGTGAACAAGGGCAACGCTGACAAGGACCAAATACCCACGACCACGCTGAAAATCGCCGGTGTCATTAGCGGGTTCGCATTGGGACCGCTTGGCGTCGGGCTCTTTTATTTTGAACCGGCGCTGATTCGCCGCACAACGCTGACCGCTGGCATTGTCTTGACGGTCTTCGTATCTTCTCAAGTGCTGGTGCGAGTGATTGATCCGGAGTTGCCTTCCGGCTTATGGCTGATCCTGGCCGGTCCGCTTTGGGCGGCGCTGGCCGCTTACTTCTTGCCGCGGCAGTACCGCGCTGTCGAGGCGAACGATCAGAACGTTCTCACAGCGGCCGCGCTTGGCGGCTTCGCCATCGGCCCCCTGATATTCGGGCTAATGTGGCAGCGCACACCGAAGATCAGCCGCGACTGGATGATCGTCCTTGGCTCGCTTGGCGCTTGGCAGATTTATACGCTTTTCGCCATTCATAATCCGGCCAATCCCTGCGTGGCATCGCCTTTCCATGTGACATACCTGACACAGCAAACCGCGAACGGCATTGTCATCGGCGCCATATATTCCCTCATGGCGGTCGGCTTGACGCTGATCTACTCGGTACAGGGCATTGTCAGTTTCGCGCACGGCCAACTCTACATGGTCGGCGGTTATTTTTCCTTTTATTTTCTGATGCACAGCTCCAATGTCCTCAGCGAGTTGACCGGCGCCGAAATAAGCATCAATCCAATCTTCGGCATTCCGGTCGCCGCCGTGATCGTATTTGTCATGGGCGCGGTCTTTGAGCGTTTCTTCCTCAAGCCCATGCACGAAGGGCTGATTGAACGGGTATCGGAATACGCCATTTTAATCACCTTCGGCTTTGGCTTCTTCATTGAATACACCACGCTGGCGATCGCCGGTCCCTTCCCGCAGCGCACAGACAGATTCATTGAGATTCGCCGGTTCACCCTGCAGCGCGCCCAGATCACGGATGACTTCGCCTTCGGTCCCATAAACATTATTGGCGACCGCGCATTCGCCATGGTGGTGGGCGTCATCTTGATATTCGCCCTGCTCTATTTCTTGCAGCGCACCTGGACCGGCAGGGCCTTGCGCGCCACCAGCCAGGACCGGCAAGCGGCAGCGGTTACCGGCATCAATCCGACCAATATGAACACGCTGTCATTTGGTCTGGGCTCAATGCTCGCGGCGATGTCGGGCGCGGCGCTAATACCGATTTTCGCCTGGGTGCCCTGGGTCGGCGCAGAGATGGTCGGGCGGTCTTATGTCATTGTCGTGCTTGGCGGCCTGGGCTCGGTGCCGGGCGCCCTGCTCGGCGGGATCATCGTTGGCATCGTGGAAGCGCTGGGCGCGGGCTGCCATCCTGATCCCAGCCGAGGGGCCGCCTATAAAGAAGCCTTTGCCCTGGTCATATTCGCCCTGGTGCTGTTGCTAAAACCGACGGGACTCTTCGGCAGGGAGCAGACGTGATCATGGCTTTCTTCAAGCGCTTCGAGTCCACAATTGACAATGGTATTGGCCGCCGCCGCTTTGGCTACATAGTGCTGGGTTTGATCATACTTTTCTTCCTCTGGTTCCCGAACGACAGCTCGCAGTCCAACTATGCCAAGACGGTTTTCATCAGCGGCTTCTTCTACGCCATCATGGCGTCGAGCTGGGCGCTGCTGGCGGGCATCGCCGGGCAATTCTCCTTCGGCCACATGGCTTTCATGGGCATCGGCGCTTACGTCGCCGGTCTCATCGCTCGCGACGGGATTATCTTCGCCATGCTCGGCATCGCCATCAGTCCCGAGTCAATCTCCGCTATCGGGGCCATCATAATCGGCACACTGATAGCGGGCTTGGTCGGGCTGGTGATTGGCTGGCTGCTGCTCCGCCTGCGCTCTGCCTACCTGGCCTTGTTCACGATTGCCTTCTCCGAGCTTTTCCGCATCATGATGCTGACCGAGTACGACTACACCGGCGGGTCGAATGGTTTATCCCTGCGGCCGCTTCTGCAAATTGCTGATGTCGATGCAGCCAGGCAAGTCGAATATTATTTGATGTTCGGGTTGTTAATCGTCTGTCTGCTGGTCATGCACTGGGTCGCGAATTCGCCGATAGGCCTCTTCCTTCGAGCGATGCGAGAAGACGAAGACGCCGCCTCGGCCCTCGGTGTCAATGTCGTTCGTTACAAGATCCTCATATTTGTCTTCACGAGTATGATCGTGGGCTTGGCCGGCGCAGTATTCTATAGCGATGTCGGCTCCGAACGCATCATCCCCGAGCAGCTTGAAGTCCTGCAAATGTCTCTGATCATCGCCTACGCGGTCATAGGCGGCATGGAAAGCCTTGTCGGCGCGGCCGCCGGCGCCTTCATCTCCCGCTATCTGCTGGAAGCCACGCGCGAAGTCGTGATCGCCTTGCCATTTGGACTCACTATGTCTGATGGTTCTGGTGCTTTCGTCTGGGAGACGGGCGCCTGGCGCTATGCCCTCTTTGGCGTGATCATGGTCTTTACCTTGCGATATATGCGCAATGGCTTGCTGCACCCAATCATCACCTGGTTCAGCGGACGAGACCTGGTCATGCAAGAGACCGTCTCCAAGCGCAAGAGCGACGACGACTATGACGATCTGCTGGAGGCGGGAGATGAGTAACATCAACCTGGCGGTAAACCGCGTCTCCAAGCGCTTCGGCGGCAACCAGGCGGTAGATCATGTCTCCTTTAGCGTCACCAAACCGGAACTCATCGGCATGATCGGGCCTAATGGCGCCGGCAAAACAACCTTGACCAACGTCATGAGCGGAATGACAAAGCCGACGTCCGGCGCCATTTACCTCAACGGCAAACGCATTGACGGCCACCCGGCATACGATGTAACTCGCGCCGGTTTGGGGCGCACCTTCCAAATCACCAGAGCGCTAGGCCGGATGACAGTCCTGGAAAACATGATGGTGCCAGGCCTCGCCCATCAACCTGGCGCGAGCCGAAGCAACCTAGAAGAACGCGCCAGAGAGATCCTCGCTCTGCTCACTATAGAGCATCTCACCAATGAATACAGCCGCGCGCTCAGCGGCGGGCAGCGCAAACTCCTGGAACTCGGTCGTCTCTTGATGCTTGAGCCCTCCGTCATCATCCTTGATGAGCCATTTGCCGGTGTTCACCCGCGTTTGCAGGAGACGATCTACCAGTACATCCATCGCGTTCACGAAGACGGCAAAGCGATCATTTTGATTAGCCATGACATGGGCGCCGTATTCGAGTTGAGCCAGCGCTTGCTGGTTTTGCACCATGGCGCATTGATCGCTGATGGCGCGCCGCAAGATGTCAAAAGCGATCCCGCCGTCATTGAGGCCTACCTTGGCCATGATGAGGAAGACTGAGCATGCTTGAGATCGAGGACCTCTACGTCGGCTACTACGAAGACTTGCATATCTTGCGCGGACTAAGCTTACAGGCGCAGACGGGCAAGCTCACAGCGATTCTGGGCGCCAACGGCGTGGGCAAGTCGACGCTGCTCAAAGCGATTTACGGCTTTCTCAAGCCGCATAGCGGGCAAGTCCTGCTCAATGGCCGCGATGTCACAGGCACGGCCACTCATCAACTGATCAGCCTCGGCATCAGCTATATTCCGCAGCAGCCCGGCATCTTCAAGCACATGACCGTCCGGGAAAACCTGATGATGGGCGCCTGGACATTTCAGAAAGACAAAAAGCGGATGGAAAGCAAGATTGAAGAAAATTACGAGCGCTTTCCTATCTTGCGCGAAAAGCAGCATGAGCAAGCGGGCAATCTCTCCGGCGGCCAGCAACGCATGGTGGAGATCGGCCGAACATTGATGACCGATCCAGAAGTCATCCTCGTCGATGAGCCGACCGCCGGCCTGGCGAAAATGCTCAGCGAAGAAGTCTATCGCATGCTGGTCAACTTGCGGGACGATGAAGGATTGACGATCCTGCTGGTGGATCAGGAGATCCGCGAAGCGCTAAAGATCGCTGATTATGTCTATGTCCTCGAATTGGGGCGAAACAAGTTCGAGGGGCCCGCTTCAGAATTCGACGACTTGGAAAAAGCCTTCTGGGCCTGATGCCGCATTCCAACGCCTGTAGATAATCTGTCTGATCGGCGGTCGCGCGACTTCCGCCGCGCCGATGACTGCTAGCCCTTCAACCCGGTCATGACGACGCCCTGTATGAAGTAACGCTGCGCCAGGAAAAATAACACGATGACGGGCAAGGTCACCGCTGTTGAGGCTGCCAACTGCAGATCCCAATGGATATCCGTCTGGCTGCGGAAGGAAGCCAGCCCTACCGCGATCGTGAAATTGTCCGGCGAGCGCAGGTAGGTCATCGGACCAATCAGATCATTCCAAGCGAATAAGAAGGTGAATATGGCAATGGTGATCAACGCCGGCTTGGATAGCGGCAGCATGATCCGCCAATAGACGCCGAACTCGCTGCAGCCGTCAATCCGCGCCGCATCGGCGATTTCCTCCGGTATCGTGCGGAAAAATTGCCGCATGAGGAAAATATTGAAGGCGCCGCCACCGAAGAACGGCGGCACCACCAACGGGAGGAAAGTATCCACCCAGCCCAGACGCGAGAAGATGATGAAGCTCGGCACCAACAATACAGCGTAGGGCAAGAACAGCGTCGCCATCACGATGCCAAACCAGAAGTCGCGCCCGGGGAAGCGCATACGCGCGAAACCATAAGCGCAAAAGGAAGACGTGAACACGACTGCCAAAACATTCAGGCCAGCGACAAGCAGCGTATTGCGAAAATAAAGCCCGAATGGTTTGTACGTGAGCGCATAGACGTAATTCTGCGGCATGAAGGGGTCGGGAATGAGCTGTGGCGGAAATTGGAAGATGTTGATCTGCGTTTTCAGCGAGCTTGATAGCAGCCACAAGAAGGGCGTGATCATGACAACCGCGAAGAACACCAGGAGAAACAGCGTCAGCCAATGGAAAAAGGTGTCCATGCGGGATTTCGCGCTGCGACCGGCTTGCATGAAATTGTCGGGTTTCTCGCTGAATCCCACGAAGCTCTCTCCTATTCGCCCGGATTCTCGTAGTAGACGCGGGACCCGATATAACGGAAGACAAAGAACGACAGCAACATCAAGATTGCGAATAGCAGCCAGGACAGCACGGAGGCATAGCCCATCTTTTGACTGCTAAAGGCCGTCCGCCATATATGCAGAACGAGGAAAAGAGTAGCCCGCTGCGGTCCGCCATCGGTGATCAAGAGCGCGCTCACAAAGACCTGGAAGGAATTGATGAAACCGATAACAAGATTAAAGAAGATGATCGGCGACATCATAGGCAAGGTGACGTGAACCAGGCGCTGCCAGCGGCCGGCGCCGTCAATTTCCGCCGCTTCATAGAAAATCTGCGGGATGCCTTGCAAGCCGGACAGGAAAATGATCATCGACCCGCCAACGCCCCAAACGGTCAGGATAACAAAAGCCAGCATCACCCAGTTGGGGTCCTGCAACCAACCAATCTTGGGCCCGCCAAAAGCGCGAATGATGTAGTTGATTAAGCCAAACTCGGTATTAAAAAGCCAAGCCCACAAGATGGCGTTTGCTACCGCAGGCACGATGCTCGGCAAAAAGTAGATGGTGCGGAATATGGCGATGAAACGGAATTTGCTGTTGATCAAGCTAGCCAGGAAAAAGGCGAAAACCAAGCCCAGAGGCACCGATATCGCCGAAAAGACGATGGTGACCTTGAGGCTCTGCGCCAGTATCGGGTCGGAAACCAGCTTCTCGAAGTGGGCCAGCCCGATGAAGCGAGGCGCGGACAGGAAATTCCATTTGTGCACGGTCAAGTAGCCGGCAACCAGAGCCGGGCCCAACCACCAGATCAAGAAACCCAGGATAAAAGGCATGATGAAGACATAACCCATCAGGGTGCGGCGCCGCTTGAGGGTCAAGCGATTATATTGTCGGCTCAGCCAGAAACCCGGTTCTGATTCCCGTTGCGCGCTTAGCGAAGACATCACGACCTAATGTTAATCCAACGAACAGATAGGTGAAGCGGGAGAGCTTCCGATCTCTCCCGCCCGGACAGATGTCAAACTTTTTGAACCACAGTCGCGCCAATTCGGCCTGGCGTCTTGGGGCGCGTTACATGTCTTCCTTGGCCGCCGTCAAGATATCGTTTGCCGCGCGCACGGCGTCAGGCATGACATCCACAGCCATTTCGCCGTTTGCCAGCGCTTCAAAAGCCGGATTGATATAGTCGTTGGCCGCTTCAATGTAACCCGGCGGTATCGCCACGGCAACGCCATGCTTCGGCAAATAGTCGGTGGCGAATTGCGAATAGTTCGGCGGATGGATGCCCTCGCGGATCCAGCCCTTCAAGCCTTCTTCGGTCAGCATGGCGGACTGGTTGGGGATCCACAAGCCAATCTTGCAGAAATGCTCCTGGTAGAATGGCGTCGCCAGGAAGCGTACCCAGCGCCAGGCTTCCTCCGGATGTTCCGTAGACGACAGCACCGAGTGGAAATGCGCCTGCATGATGCTCGCGGGCTGCGCCATCTTCGGCAGCGCGCCAGTGCCCATAGCGACATTCATCAGCGACGGGTTCATCCAGGACAGCGCCCAGGAGCCGTCCACCGCCATGGCGAGGCGGCCGGTATCGACCATTTGCACATTATTCATGCCCAGGCTGGCCAGGGCAGCGCTGCGCGGCGCGACATGATGCTTGTGCACCAAATCCGAAATACGCTGCAAACCCTCCATCGCTTCCGGTGAGTCCAGCCCGATCAATCCCTCCTCGGTGAGAAATTCGCCGCCGTTGGCATGGGCAGCCAACCCCAGGGGCATCCACCAGAAAGGCCAGTCAACCGCCCATTGAACGATGTCTTCACTATCGAATCCGGCATCGCCCGGATGACGACCGCTGCTGTCTTTGGTGAAGACCTTGCAGATTTCCAGAAATTCTTCCCATTCCCAGATCTCATCGTCCTGGAATCCCGGCGGTGTGATGCCTTCAGCCTCAAACATTTCGGCGTTGTAGTAGAAGTGATGGGCAACCCAAGTAGAGCCGATGCCGTACCAGCGCCCGTTGACCTCACAGCGGTTGGATTCCTGCGGCTCGATGAAGTAGTTGGGCTGTCCCAGAAGTGGATCATTCTTGACCAAGTCAGTGATGTCCATCAGCGCGCCGCCCACAGCCAAAGTCTCGTAATTGTCCGACAGAATAAAGCCCGTGTCCGGCGCAGTGCCCGCGGCAAAGCTGGAGAGCAGGATGCGCCCGTATTCGCCCGCATCAGGTGTATGCTGCCATTCCACCTGAATATCGTCGTTTTCCGCTTCAAAGACCTCGATAGCCGCTTTGACGCCTTCGTCCTCAGCGACGCCGCCCCAACCACCGAATGTGATCGTGGTGACATCTTGCGCCAGCGCCGGGTTCATATGGCCCAGCCGCGACAAGAATGCCGCCGCCGTCGCCGACGAGCCCGTCAACCGTAAAAATTCTCTACGTGAAATGCTCATGACTTTCTCCTCATTGAACTAACATATTCTCAGTAATACTCGTAACACAACCCGGGCTGACACAAGCTCGCGCACCCGGGCACATCCCACATATTAACATGACCGCAGCCAGACGCGCATCTCGCCCGGCTCGCGATTCGCCCACAGATAATACGGTATCGCCCGAAAACGAAATGCGGATTCCGCAACCTGCTCGCGACTGTGAAAACGATACAAGGCTGAGTTTTCCGGCGACGGCTCAATTCTGAGCGCCTCGCCATCAATCACGGCCACGCCTCCGAACAGCTCGCCATCGAAAACCGCTTCGAGTTTCGCTGTCGATGGAATACAGACATTCGCCAAACGCGGACCATTATCGGCTTCTTCCAGACAATAAATCAGCGGCCCGCGTTGCAAAGCGACCTGCCCCGCCACTTGCCTGATTTCACGATGCGGCAGCACACGCTCAACCGGCATCGCCAATAGCAATTCGAGCCTGTCGCCATCGGTCCACTCGCGCGATACCAGGGCATAACCCTTTTCCACTGAAACCGCCTGCCTTACTCCGTTCAAGGATACTGCAAATTCGCCGCACCAGTCCGGAATCCGCAGCGCCAACTCGAAACTCAGAGGCTGCTCAGCATTGACCTGAAACGCGATAGCGCCGTCCCAAGGGTATTCTGTCACTTGCTCCAACCGCAAACTCTGTCCGCCGATAGCAAGCGTCACCGAGTTTTCGTGATATAGCTGCACGTATATGCGGCTTCCCTGCTGCGAATAAGAATATTCGCCGATGCTCGCGATCAAGCGGGAGATATTCGGCGGGCAGCAGGGACAGAAAAACCAGTCCACGCGCCGAAAGTGACCGCTATCGAGGATGCCGCTCCAGCGCCCCATCGGATTGACGCCGGGATAGGCCGCCAGCGGATTGGCGTAGAAGAATCCGACGCCGTCCAAGGACAGGCCGCTGAGGCTGCCGTTGTAGATGGCGCGCTCCATGATATCGATATAGCGGCTGTCCGGATCAAGATGGAACATGCGCTGCGCCCAGAATGCCAAAGCGATAGCGGCGCAGGTCTCGGCGTAAGCGGTCTCGGTGGGCATATCGTAAGCGAAGGTGAAGCCCTCGTTGGAATGCGATGGACCGACGCCGCCATGCAGGTACATTTGCCGCTGCGTCAGATCATCCCAGAGTCGGCGAGACAAGGTCAGTAATTCTTCATCGCCGGTCTCCAAAGCGATATCGGCAATGCCGGCATACAAATAGCAGGCGCGCACGGCATGGCCATTGGCCTCGGTCTGCTCGCGCAAGGGCGCATGGGCTTGACAATAGCGGTAGGTCTGCGCCCAGAAATCTTCGCGCGATTCGCCGCGCTTGGCCGCCTCCAGGTCGAAGTAGTGCGGCGCCCGCCCCCGTTCATCGACAAAATATCGCGCCAGTTCCAGATAACGCTCTTCGCCCGTCTCGCGATAGAGCTTAACCAGGGCAAGCTCAATTTCCGGATGCCCCGGGTAACCGCGCAGTTTTCCTTCCTCAGCGCCGAAAGTGGCGTCGATGCAGTCGGCAAAGCGCCTTAATACCTCCAACATTTTGCGCTCGCCGGTCGCCTGGAAATACGCCACCGCACCTTCGATAAGGTGACCGGCGTTGTAGAGTTCGTGCCAGTCGCGGAGATTCGCCCATTTGCCGGCCGGATCCAAGAGCGGGAAATACGTATTCAGATAACCATCGCCCTGCTGCGCGCCTTCTATCGCGTCTATCAACTCATCGGCAATGCTTTTGAGCTCCGGGTCAGGATGCGTCGCCAGGCTGTAAGCAACTGACTCCAGCCACTTGCCCGTATCCGAATCCCAAAACATGTGCACGACCGAACGCTCGCGCGGCATCTCATGAGTCCGAATGCCGGACCAGGCTTTTATCCGACCGGTCTCTTCCAGCTTCCGGTATATCGCGGGGATCGTTCGTTCACGGTTGACGCGCTGACGTTCCGCCCAGAAGCCCCCTTCAATGGCTACGTGCTTAAGCGGAATCGGCTTCGGCGCAATATTTTCCATAGCATACCCCTTTCTTCCGGCGTAGCGGCGCAAGTTCCAATAAGCGGAATTTTAGTCATACTCCACCGCAAGCCAAGTCACTTCAGGAACTGTTATCCATTAAGCAGCGAATATACCGCATTCCTGCCAGCCTGCAAACCAATATGCGCCGGCCAAGACACGTTGCCCATTGCCTGAGAGGTTAAGAAATGGCTGCGCCTAAGATAGATTCTCCCCGACGCGCGATAATTCGCGACGGAGCGAAGGACGGCAAGAATCTTTCACCAACTCTTTGACAGGCCATTTTCCTTTCGCTATAGTTCCCATTCATGCGCAAAGGATCATCGCTGATCAATTCTTTCACATGTTCCGCGCTTGCGCGAATATGAGGCCGAGGAGGTGACTCGCCCACAATACCGGTTGCAGTTCATTCATACTGAAGACCTTGACTATTCTAAGGAGACTAAAATGCGTAAGACACGATTGGCGGTACTTCTCTTAGTTCTCATCTTGGTCTTGCCCACGGCAATTGCCCAAGACGAACCAGTTATCTACATATTCAACAATTCCGGCACGCTCCAATTCGATGCCGGCGGCAGCGACCCAGATGTATTGCAACGGGTGCAAGACCATATCGCCGAGCAATCGGGCGTTCGGCCGGTCACGATCGTTCCAGGCGGCGCCGCCAGCGCTACCGAACAGTTGAATCTGCTGCTCGGTTCCAGCGACCCGGTCGACCTCTTCCAGGCGCCGGGCAATGGCTGGCACGACTACGCCATGGCGATTATTCCGATTACTGATCTGCTCGCCGAACACGGTCAGAACATCATGCAGGTCATCCCCGAACAGCAATGGGACATCATGCGCAACGCCGATGGCGAGATCATGGGCATCCCGCGTTCAACGCCGACCAGCCCTTACATCACCTGGGTCCGCCAGGATTGGCTTGACGAACTCGGCTTGGACGTGCCCACAACCTGGGATGAGTTGGAAGCGACCATCGAAGCCTTCCAGGCGCATAACCCCGAAGCCATGATCGCCACCCGCCCGCAGGATGTTCGCTGGACGACCCTCGGCGGCTTCACCCCCAACGGTTTCTCCAACTGGCAAGATCCTGACGATGGTATGGTCAAACCCTGGGTCATGCAACCGGGCGTCCTCGATTGGGTGACCGAGCTGAATTCCTGGTGGGAAGCGGGTTATTTCTTCCCCGATACCTTCACTCGCTTCGACGCGCCAGAGTTGTTCCGCACCTGCAATCTGGGCGTATGGATGGGCTGGTACTCGCGCATCACGCTGATCACGCCGCAAATCGAAAGCGGCTGTGAAGGCATCGCCTGGGCGCGCACCAGCATCACCACTGACATGGGTTACATCGCCACCGCCCGGCCGCAGAACGCCAGCGCCTACGTCGTCACGCGCAAGGCAGCCAACCCGGCCGCGGTTATCCAGTTCATGGACTGGGTCTACAGCGCCGACACGACTGACAATCAGTTGACCGCGCGCTACGGCATCAAAGGCGAGATGTGGGACTACCTCGATGAGGAAAACCGGGTGGTCGGTCCGGATTTGAGCTTTGGTTACGTCAGCGAATACATGCTGCCCAACCTCAACATCGAAATCCGCTACAGCCTGGACGATCCCTCGCGCGCCTGGCATGTCGAGTATCTCGGTGGACAGCTGATCGACCTGGGCGATGCCAAGTGGCCCTTTGACGGCGGCGTCGCTTACAACCTCAGCCGAGTCGCCGATGAAGTGCCGACCCTCGGCGATATTACGCGCCTGCTGGATGAGCAGACCATTCTATTCATCACCGGTCAGCGCCCGCTCGATCAATGGGACGACTTCATGAACGACCTGCAACGCGCCGGCGTTGATGACTGGACCAACGCGATCACCGCCCAATACAACGAACTGACTGGCGGCTAGTCCAACAACTGCTTATGGCGGGAGGCTGAACCCGGTCTCCCGCCTCCGTCATTTTGAACAGGATTTCAATAGCAATCTGACCGGCCCTGGCGTTTCGCGGTTTTCGCCTTGGCGCATTGGAACTCAATGAAAAAGCCGAACGTGCTCTTCATCGCTGTAGACGATTTACGAACCGCCCTCGGCTGCTACGGCGATGACAATGCCATCACCCCCCACATCGATCGGCTCGCCGCCCGCGGCATGGTATTCAAACGCGCCTATTGCCAACAAGCCGTCTGCAATCCGTCGCGCGCCTCGTTGATGACGGGATTGCGCCCGGATACGATCAAAGTATGGGATTTGAAATCCCACTTCCGCCAGGAGCTTCCGCCGGCCCTAGCCGAATTGCCGCAATTCGGCGCAGGCACACATTTCCGCCGGGCAAAGCCGAATGTGATCACGCTGCCCGAATACTTCAAGCAGCAGGGATACAACGCGCGTTCGGTCGGCAAGATCTACCACGGCTCGCCCAAAACACAGGACCATCAATCTTGGTCGGCCCAAGCCATGCTCAACGTTGTCTGGAAAAGCGCGGACTACCTCCTGCCGGAGAATCAGGCGCCCCAGGCGGACAAGTGGCCCGGTTTCAAAATGGCGGCCACTGAAGCCGCTGATGTGCCCGATAATGCCTACGGCGATGGCAAAGTGGCGGAGGCCGCCTGCCAACTGCTGGCGGAATTTGGCGAGCAACCGTTTTTCCTGGCGGTCGGCTTTCGCAAACCTCACCTGCCCTTCAGCGCGCCCAAGCGCTACTGGGATCTGTACGATCGCGACGCGATTCCCCCGCCGGAGAACCCGGACAAGCCGGCCGGGATTCCGGATTTCGCTTGGCACAACAGCAAGGAGTTGCGCGGCTATGCCGATGTTCCCGCGGATGGCCCGCTCTCCGACGATCTCATCCGGCGGCTCAGGCAGGGTTACTACGCTTGCGTCAGTTATATGGACGCGCAAGTGGGCAAACTCTTGGACGCCCTCGAACAACAAGAACTCCTGACCAATACCATCATCGTCCTTTGGGGCGATCACGGTTACCACCTCGGCGAAAAATCGCTCTGGTGCAAAACCACAAACTATGAGTTGGATACACGCGCGCCCTTGATCATATCCGCTCCCGGCAAGCAGGCGGGCGAATGCGACGCTTTGGTCGAATTCGTTGATATCTATCCCACATTGGTCGATTGCTGCGGTTTGCCTCAGCGGGAAGAGCTTGAAGGCATCAGTTTGGCCCCGCTTCTGCATGACCCGAGCCTGCCATGGAAAGCCGCCGCGTTTAGCCAGTTCCCTCGCCCCTGGGCCTATGAGGGCGAGCCGGACGTCATGGGCTATACTATGCGCACGGACCGCTACCGCTACACCGAATGGCAAGACTTCCGCACTGGCGCAGTCCTATCGAACGAGTTGTATGATCACAGCCGCAACCAAGCCGAAATTGAAAATATCGCCGAAGACGACCGCTACGCAAATGTGGTCGCCGCGCTTTCCAATCGACTTCGCGCCGGCTGGCGGGCGGCCTTGCCCGCGAATTGCGTTCAAGCAAGCGTCGAATCACCGAGCGCAACCCTATGAGCCGGGAAAGCCGAATCGCGATGCCGCGGACGATTAGTTCAGCAGAGACCGCAAAGGACGGGCGGTATCGCCGTCTGCTGAAGCGGATGTGGTTTTACCGCTTCTATTATCTCCTGGCGCTGCCGGGCATCCTCTATTTCGTAATCTTCCATTACCTTCCCATGATTGGCATCGTCATCGCTTTCAAGGACATTTCGCCTTTTGGCGGCGTGGTCGGCATCATTGAAGCGCCCTGGGTCGGCTTCAAGCATTTCAACCGCTTCTTCAATTCTATTTTCTTCTGGGATGTTATCGAAAACACCGTGGTCATCAGCGGCTTGAAGATCATCTTTGGCTTCCCAGCGCCGATTATCTTCGCCCTGATGCTGAATGAAGTCACCCGCCTCAAGTTCAAGCGCTTTGTGCAGACCGTATCGTATCTGCCACACTTCATTTCCTGGGTCGTGACCACTGGGCTGATCACCGCGCTGCTCGCGACCAGCGGCGGGCTTGTCACGGAAATCCTGAACAATATGACCGGCGAGCGCTGGACCTTCTTGACCAATCCGGACCAATTCCGCGGCATTCTGACGCTCTCGCATGTATGGAAAACTGTGGGTTGGAGCAGCATTTTGTACCTCGCCGCCATGGCCGCCATTGATCCCGCCCTGTACGAAGCCGCCGCCATCGACGGCGCCAACCGCTTCCAGATGGCGCGCTACATTACCATTCCCAGCATCGCCTTCGTCATCACCATTCTATTTATCTTCGAAATCGGAAACTTGCTTGACGCCGGCTTTGAACAGATCCTTCTGCTTTACTCGCCCGCGGTCTACAGCGTCTCGGACATCATCGACACCTATGTCTATCGCGAGGGTTTGCTCGGGCTGAAATACTCCTTTGCCGCCGCTGTCGGCTTGTTCAAAGGCGTCATGGCCTTTCTCTTCCTGATCGCCGCCAATACCCTGGCGAATCGCCTGGGTCAGCCGGGCTTGTGGTAGGAGATTGCTCATGCTCAAACTGTCGCGCAACGAGAAAATCGCTCACGCCATCATCTATTTCCTGTTGATCGCGTTGACCCTGGCTTTCTTGATTCCCTTCATCATTGTCTTTTCCACATCCTTCATCAGCGATGCCGAATTTGCCCGGCGCGGCGGCTACGTGCTCTACCCGGAAGCCTTCTCTTCCGGCGCCTACGACATCCTCTTCGGCCGCAGCAAAGTCATCCTAAACGCTTACGGGGTCACACTCTTTCGCGTCATCGTCGGCACCGGCTTCAACCTCGCCTTCACCATCACCATGGCTTATGCCCTGGCGAAAAAAGACCTGCCGGGACGTGTTCCGCTGACGATATTCGTCTTCATCACGATGGTATTCAGCGGCGGGCTTATCCCCCGCTTCCTGTTGGTCGATGCGCTTGGGCTGCGCAACACGCTCTGGTCCATGGTCTTCCCCGGCTTGATCAACGCTTGGAATATGCTCATCATGCGTAATTTCTTTATGAGCCTGCCGGAAGAACTCTTTGATGCCGCCATCGTCGATGGCGCGTCGCCGCCCACTGTCTTGCTGCGCATTGTGCTGCCCCTGTCCATGCCTGTCATCGCCACCATCGGGCTTTTCTATGCCGTCTGGCATTGGAACTCCTGGTTTGACGCCGCCATTTACATCGACCGCTCCAACCTCAAGCCGATGCAGATTATCTTGCGCAGCCTGCTGGAAACGACCAATATGCAGGGCCTGGAGGAACTGGCTTTCATTGAAGACCCGCCGCCGGCGGCATCCTTGCGCTCCGCCCTCATCATCGTCAGCACCGTGCCGGTCCTCTTCATCTATCCTTTCGTCCAACGCTATTTCGTCAAAGGCATCATGATCGGCAGCATCAAGGGCTGATGCGCATGTTCAAGGGGAAAATCGAGCAATTTGACCTATGGCGCAGCGGCAGCGGCGGCTACCACACTTATCGCATTCCTGCGCTCGCCGTCACAAACGACAAATCCATACTGGCTTTCTGTGAAGGGCGCAAACATCACCGCCGCGATTTTGGCGACATCGCGCTGCTTGTCAAGCGTTCGACTGACGGCGGCGCGACCTGGTCCAACCAGCGTATCGTCTGGGATGATCCCGAACATACCAGCGGCAACCCTGCCCCGGTCGTCGATCGGCAGACGGGAATCATCCACCTGCTGCTTACCTGGAACCGCGGCGACGATCATGAACGCGACATTATCGCCGGCAGCAGCCTTGACACAAGGCGCGTCTTCGTCACTTCCTCCGCTGACGACGGCCTGACCTGGCGCGAGCCGGAAGAGATCACGAGTGCGGTCAAGCAACCGAATTGGACCTGGTACGCGACCGGGCCCGGCCACGGCATTCAGATTCAGCGGGGCGAGTACGCCGGCCGCCTGGTCATCCCCTGCGATCACATCGAATCCGGCAACAACTACTACTCGCATGTCGTATACAGCGACGATAATGGCGCGACCTGGCGCTTGGGCGGGCGCTCGCCGCAGCCGCAAGTCAACGAATGCGAAGTGGTCGAAATCAGCGGCGGCCGCCTGCTGCTGAATATGCGCAGTTATCGACCCGATGATCGCGCGCGGCAAGTCGCGATCAGTTCTGACGGCGGGGCCACCTGGAGCGGCCAGCGCAGCGACACTCAACTTATCGAGCCGATATGCCAAGCCAGCATCATCGACTATCCGAACGCGAACGGACTTCTCCTCTTCGCGAATCCCGCCAGCGCGGCAGAGCGCGTCAATATGACCTTGCGCGCCAGCATGGACTATGGCGAAACCTGGAACAGTCAGGTCACGCTGCATAGCGGGCCCAGCGCCTATTCCGATCTGGCGATTGCCCCCGACGGTCGGGTACTCTGCCTTTACGAAGGCGGCGCGCAGTATCCCTACGAATTCCTGCGGCTGGCGTCCGTCGCGCTTGAGCCTCGTTCCTGAGGCCTGGCAGGCACGTCCCTTCCGCATTATACGTCGAATGTGAATAACCTTGTTTCAGGAGTGTACGGTGCTGATACATACTCGATCACTAGCTCACAAGACCTTTGACATCTGGCGCAGTCCCGGGCGCTTCACCAAGAATCCGGATATCATCGTTCTGCCTTCCGGGCGCTATATGCTGATCTACAGTGATGTTGACGCCCATTGGTCGCTGCAAGACCAGATATTGACGCTCCTGGCAAGCGATGATCGCGGCGCGACCTGGTTCAAACATCGTGAGATTGATCGCGCCGATCTTGCGCAAGGCGATGAGCGGCTGGTCACCCCGCGCTTGAGCCGGCTCAATGACGGTCGCCTGGTTGTCATCATCGACCACGACGATGACGGGCATTTTCACGAGGACCAGCCGCCCGGCAACTGGCTGTACTGGAGCGGGGACAACGGCGATACCTGGTCGCCGGCGCAGACCGACAGTGGCATCGGCGGCTTCGAGCCGGACCGCGTCATCGACCTGCCCGATGGCGCGCTTGGTGTGACATCCCACCTGATGCGCGGCGCAACACAAGAATTTGCCCAAGTCTTGTGGACCTCCGCGGACGGCGGACGAACCTGGTCGGAGCGCAGCACCATCGCGCATAACGGCTACCATCGCTTTTGCGAAGGCGCGATCGTCATCCTGCATGGCGGCGCCCGCCTCGCTTGCGTCATGCGTGAGAATCATTCGGGAGGGATCCCCTCCTTCGTCGCCTTCTCCGATGACAACGGGCACACCTGGTCGGAACCGCAAATGCTGCCCTTCGCCCTGCACCGACCCTACGCCAAGCAACTCGCGGACGGTCGCGTCATGGTGACCGGGCGCCATGTGAATGGCGGGCTGGGCACGTATGCCTGGGTGGGAGACCTGGAACAGGAAGCCGGCGATTACGCCATCGGCGGACCCCGGCGGAAATACGTCGCCAGCTTAGATGCGGGCGCCCTGGTCATAGAAAATCGCCCCGAGCATGAATGCCGTTACACCTTGCTGCCGCCGGAATCAGCTTTCAGCGCCGTCGATTTCCAGGCCGAAATCCGCGTCGAAGCCTCCGCCGGGCATGCCGCCGTCGCCTTCATGTCCCTATCGCGCCTGGGGCAATTGCTGACGATTGCGCCGGATCACATCGCTATCAGCCGCGGCCGGCACGATATGCGTCATCCGGTCGACATGACCCGCTTCCATCAGGTCGGCTTGCATCATCATCGTGGCTGGTTGCAAATCACGCTGGATGGCGAAACAGTGATGCATAGATGCGTCTTTCGCGAAGCATGGCCGGCTGGAGATTTTCATGGCGGCAATCCCCTGCGGCGCACACAATTCGGCCAATACGGCGATAGCGGTCGCAGCTATTGGCGGGACCTCAGTTATGCGCTCGGCAACCCCGGTCTCGCCGACTACTCATGGTCCTGGGAGGCAAAATCCGGCGCTTACCCTGATCAGTATCAACGCGAACGAATGATACAACTGCACGGCAATCATCCCGCCCAGGCGCCTTGGCCCGATCACGGTTATTCCTCCTGGATTCAGCGCGAAGACGGCAGCATTTACCTGGTCGACTACAGCAATGCCGGCGATGTCGCCGATACCGCCCACCTGGTTGGCATCAATATTGACCTGGAGGACATTCGCTGATGCGGCCCAACATTCTCTGGATTTGCACGGATCAGCAGCGCTACGACACCATCGCCGCCTTGAACAATCCCTACGCGCATACGCCAAACCTGGACCGACTCGTCGCCGAGGGCGTCAGCTTTGAACGCGCCTACTGCCAAAGCCCAATCTGCACACCCAGCCGCGCCAGCTTCCTGACCGGCATGTATCCCAGCAGCGTACATGGCTGCGGCAATGGCAACGCGACTTGGGCGGAAGCGGCGCCGCTCGTCACCGCCCTCCTCGCTGACGCCGGTTATGATTGCGCTCTCGCCGGCAAATTGCATCTGGCCGGCGCGCACGGTCGCATCGAGCCGCGGCCGAAGCATGACGGCTATCGGCTTTTTCATTGGAGCCACGGTCCGCACGATCATTGGCCTGAAGGGCACGAGTATGCCGATTGGCTGCGCGAACAGGGATACCGCCTTGCCGACCTGCTCGAGCAGCCGCAGGCGACGCCGCCGGAGCTTCACCAGACCACCTGGTGCGCCGACCGCGCCATCGATTTCATCCGGACCGACCACGGCGGCAAGCCCTGGCTCATGAGCGTCAACATCTTCGATCCCCATGCGCCCTTTGACCCGCCACAAAGTTGCCTTGATCGCTTCGATGAGGAAGCGCTCCCGGGCCCCAAATTCCGTGAAAGCGACCTGGCCGCGCAAGCCAAACTCAGCCATGTCGACTTTCAGACGGCTGCGCGCCGACCGGAAGATTTTGACGCAAAACGAATCCAGGCCGCCTATTACGCCATGATCGAGTTGATCGACGACAATGTCGGCCGCATGCTTGATGCGCTGGAAGACAGCGACCAGCTTGACAATACCGTCGTCATCTTCATGAGCGACCACGGTGAAATGCTGGGGGATCATGGCTTGCTGCTCAAGGGCTGCCGCTTTTATGAAGGCCTGGTCCGCGTCCCCCTTATTCTGTCCTGGAAGGGCCGTTTTCTGCCGGGCCAGCGGCGGCAAGCTTTGGTGGAATTGATCGACATCGCCCCTACCCTGCTTGAGCTGGCGGGCTTGCCAATCCCGGCTCGCATGCAAGGCCGCTCCTTACAGCAATTGCTGCATGATGAAAACGCCGCCGACAGCCACCGGGATTTCGCCCGCTGCGAATATTATTCCGCCCTGAATCCCTCTGCCCGAGAAGGCTTCACCGGCTCGTACGCCACGATGATTCGGGACGACCGCTACAAGCTTGTCATATACCATGGACACGGTATCGGCGAAATCTTCGATCTCCAGGATGACCCGGACGAATTCGAAAACCTGTGGGATAACCCTTCTTACAGCCCGATAAAGCTGGACCTGATGCATAAGAGCTTTGACGCCTTGGCCTTCGCTGTTGACCTGGGCTCCGAACAAATCAAAAGGTTCTAAGCCCAATGCTCTTTGAACGACAAGATATATTCACGCGGGCTACCGGCGGCTACACCATGTATCGTATCCCCGGCATCTGCCTGACGCCGGGCGGCCTTGCCTTGGCCCATGCCGAAGCGCGCTACGGCCGCGGCGGTGATTGGGACAGGATCGACATCATCGCCCGCCGGAGCCTTGATATGGGCGCGACCTGGGCCAACCCGCGGAAACTGCTCGACCACAAAGACTTCGGCGAGGGACCGCTACACAACTTCAATACTATAATCGATCATGAGAACCGCATCGTTCACGCCCTCTTCTGCTTCGGCTACGCCCGCGCGTTTTACATGCGCTCAACCGATGACGGCGTCACTT
This sequence comes from Anaerolineae bacterium, assembly GCA_022822545.1. GTDB lineage: Bacteria > Chloroflexota > Anaerolineae > Aggregatilineales > Phototrophicaceae > UBA6055. The sequence goes on along the minus strand of JAJEBE010000054.1, from coordinate 44,636 downwards.
TTAGCCAGCCGCGCGATATCACCGCCACCTTCGAAGCCTTCCGCAGCGAATACGATTGGGGCGTCCTCGCCATCGGCTTGCCCAATGGCATACGCCTGCGGCGATCCGGGCGCTTGCTCATCCCCGTCTGGCTGTCAACCTCGCGCACATCGGCGCACCGGCCCAATCGCTGCGCGACCATTTACAGCGACGATGACGGCGATACCTGGCAGCGCGGGGAGATGACGCCCGATGTCGTGCCCAATCTCAACGAAACCGGCATCGTCGAATTGGAGGACGGCTCGGTCCTATTGAATATGCGCAATGGCATCGGCGTCCAGCGCCGAATCATCAGCCGCAGCCCAGACGGCATCAGCGATTGGTCCATCCCCCAGCTTGACCCGCAACTGCTCGAACCGACCTGCCAGGGCACGCTCTTCCGCCACAGTTGGTCGCATGAAGGCGAGAGCCGCATCCTTTTCTGTAACCCCGACAACATAGACGGCAAGGATGCCAAAGGCTCATCGATCTTCCGCATTCGCAAGAATCTCACCATCCGCCTGTCATTGGATGAATGCCAGACTTGGCCATTTGCGAAAGTCATCGACGCGGGTTATGCCGGCTACAGCGCGCTGGCCGTTTGCCCGGACAAGTCTATCCTCTGCCTTTACGAGCGCGGCGCGGTGTCCAGCGGCGATAGCGACGATCATCTCAGCCTCGTCCGCCTCGACCTGGAGTGGCTGACGGGAAGCAAGGCCAGCAATGCCTGAGCCGCTCAACATCATCATGATCCTGTGCGACGAACTCCGCGCCGATGCTTTGGGCTGCTACGGCGATCCCATTGTGAAAACACCGCATATCGATCAGTTGGCCGAGCGCGGCGCCCGGTTCTCGCAGTGCTTCGTCACCCAACCGACCTGCACACCCAGCCGCGCCTCCATCCTCAGCGGCTGTTATCCGTCCGCCCTGCGTACGCGCATGGTGGGCTGTTATACGCCGGATGACCCGCGCTTTCTGCCGCGCGCGCTGTCGCGCAGCAATTATCGCAGCGCCTCGATCGGCAAGCTGCACCTTGTGCCGCAAGCCGCCGAGCCGGAGGTCCTTGACCAGCGACTCGCCGCGGACGATGGCGTATATTACGGCTTTCAAGAAGTCGATCTGGTCAACGGCCACGGCCGCCGCTGCTTTGGCAAGCGCTACTCCGCCTGGCTGCGAGAACGCGTCCCCGACCTGGACGCGCGCCTGGCGGAAAATACGTCTTACGCCAAAGGTCTCAATTGCGAGCGCTGGAACCTGCCGGCCGACGCCCATTCGAGCCATTACATCGCCGATCGGGCAATCGAATTCCTGGAAACCGCACATGAGCAACCCTTCTTTCTACACCTCTCTTTTCCCGACCCGCATTATCCCTTTACTGTGCCGGAGCCCTATGCCAGCCAATACGAGCCAGCCGCTATGCCAGCGCCGATTCCGCCCGTCACCCAATCCAGCAATATGCCGCTGCTGCATGAGCAAGTCTTCCGCGGGCCGCGCTCAACGCCCGCCGCCGGCGAAAGACCAAAAGATCGCGTGATCGGCACGCCGCCGCATCGCTACGCCGAAACTGACCTCGAAGATTGGCAGCAAGTCAAAGCCATCTACTACGGCATGGTATCGCTGATTGATCACAGTATCGGCCGCGTCTGCGCCGCCTTGGACCGGCTTGGACTACAAGACAATACCGTAATTGTCTTCCTCTCCGACCACGGCGATTACCTCGGCGATCACGGCTTTTACGGCAAGGGCTTGCCTTATGAGAGCGCCCTGCGCATCCCGCTGATCTTCAGCGGACCCGGCATCAAAACCGGTCACAGCATCAACAGCGTCGAATCCGCGCTCGATATCGCGCCGACGCTCCTCGACATCGCCGGCGTCGCCGAGCCTGAAGGCCTGCAAGGCGCTTCGCTGCGCGCTCTGCTCGCCGGCGCAGCCGCCACGCGCCCATCGGTCGCCATGGTCGAAAACGATGACGACTTCGCGGCCCTGCGTATGCGCACCTTGATCACGCCGCGCTGGCGCCTGACCTACTATCTGAATCAACCTTGGGGCGAGCTCATCGATCGCGAGCGAGATCCGCACGAGATGCGCAATCTGTGGCATGATTCCGAACATGCGCCGGTCAAGCAGCAACTGCTCAATCGACTGTTACAAGAGGTCGCCGCCAGCATTGATATGAGCAACGGTCGCAAACAGAAACCGAGCGCGCCGGTTCCCAAGTGGCGCGGCCGCGCCGAAGTGGGCTAGAATCCTGGACTCCGGCAAAAGCGTGTACCGGCGCGAAAGGGAGGGTTGCGATGCCAAGACGGCTGGCAATTACCGGGCTTTTTGAGGCGAGCGTACTGGAATACGATGACCGCCCGCTCGCCCCCGACGAAGTCCTCGTGCGCACCGAACTCGCCTCCGGCAAACACGGCACGACATTCTCCATGTTTGACCATCGCACCTTTGAACGCATGCGCTTTGATGTCGACCGACATCTCGTGGTCGCAGATGATCCGGAAGCTAGTCCGCGTATGCCAACTGCGGATAATCCCTGGAACACCGGCACAAGTGGCGTGGGAGTCGTCGAGGCGGTCGGCGGCGATGTCCGGCGATTCGCCGCGGGAGACCGCGTCTTCGGCCTGATGGATATCCGCGAAAACAATATCCGAAGCCAGAACGAGCTATGGCATCTGGGCGATATTGACCCGCTCCTCGCGCTATGCGTCGAACCCGCCTATGTGTCAATCCACTGCGTCCGCGAATCCAACCTGCGCTATGGCGACCGCGTCGCGGTGGTCGGGCTGGGCGCCTTGGGTCTGCTGGCCGTATCCATCGTCCGCGAAGCCGGCGCCGAAAACATCATTGCCATCGACTTGCTGCCCAAACGCCGCGAGCTCGCCGCTGAATACGGCGCCGATCACACTCTTGACCCCGGCAGAGAGGACCTGCCCCTGCTCGTCCGCGACCTGACCGGCGGTATGGGCGTCGACATCGCCATTGAGTTAACCGGCGCCTATGCCGGCCTCAACACCGCCATCACCTGTACCCGAGTGGGCGGGACGGTCTGCTCCGCCGGATTCTACCAAGGCGAAGCCAACAGCCTTTTTCTCGGCCGCGAGTGGCACCACAATCGCTTGACCATGATTGTGCCGCACGGCTGCGGCTGGGGGCATGAGCCGCGTGATTATCCTTATTGGGACTCGCGGCGCGCCATGGATACCATCGTGGCGATGATGCGGCGCGGTCGGCTGCAAGCGCCGGGCTTGGTAAACAAGATCTACTCACTGCCGGACGCGGTCAATGTCTATCAGCATATAAGGCAGAACCCAAACGAAATCATAAAGTTCGCCGTCGACTTCGCCGCGCGGCGAGCGCCTAGAACTTGATGCCGCCCTCTGTCAAGCCTTCGACGAATCGTCGTTGAAGCGCCAGGAACAAAATTAGAACCGGCGCGATCATCATAAAGGCGCCGGCGCTGGTCATCGCCCAATCACGCCCGAAACGATCGGTAAACTTGAAGTAGCTCGTTGTAATCGGAAACATATCCGGTTTGTGAACGAATATCAGCGCGACCTGGAACTCGCTCCAGATCCCCAGGCCGACGACCAGACCCACCGTCAAGAACCCGGGCCAGGCCAGAGGCACGATGATGCGAAGCAGGACCTGCAGTTCATTCGCGCCATCGACGCGCGCCGCGTCCTCCAATTCCACCGGCAAGCCGATCAGATACGAGCGCAGCAAGAATATCGAGAAGGGGGCGTTCAAAGCCGTATATATCAGAATCAGTCCATGATAGGTATTCAGCAGACCCAACTGCCGCCACAGAAAAAACAAAGGCACCAGGTAAAGCCAAATTGGCACGGTCGACGCGACAAGCAGGTATATCATAACGAAATTCGCGCCCGGCGGATTCTTCCGCGCCAAGCTATAAGCCGCTAATCCACCCAGGATCAGTTCGGCCGCCACCGTGCCAACGACATAGATCACGCTGTTCTTCGCGGTCCGTTCAAATTCTCCTCGTTCCCAGGCATTGCCGAAATTCTCCAGCCGAATTTCCTGCGGAAAACCCAGCGGATTCAAGCCCAGCTCCGAATTCGACTTGACCGAATTCATGGCCAGCACAACCACCGGTCCCAAAGAAAATACGACCAGTATGGAGAGGAAAACATGGTTGAATGCGCGGCTCTCGCGCTGCTTCTTAAACAGGAAGAACTCCGGCCTCGCTCTCATATCTCCCAGCCTCTCTTGCGCAAGAAGGCAAAGGCGCTCACGATTAAGCCGGCGAATATGCTGATCGAGATGCCCTGCGCCGCCGCGTAACCGGCTTCAAATCGCTGGAAAGCATTCTTGTAGATGTCTATGCCCAACACTTCTGTCGCCCCGGCCGGGCCCCCTCCAGTCAATATGAAAATATAGTCGAAAACGAGAAAAGCCCAAATCATCACCATCATCAGCATGAACAACACAACGGGCCGAATACCGGGCAATGTCACATGCCAAAACTCCTGCCAGCGATTGGCGCCGTCGACTTTGGCCGCGTCATAAAGCACCGGCGGGATACCCTGCATCGCCGTCAAAAACAACACCATCAAGAAGCCCCAGAAATGCCAGTTGTCAGCGAAAGCGATGGACCAAAGCGCCGTGTCGGATTGGCCCAGCAATGCCTTCTCATAGCCGACCAGCGTCGGCAAACCGAAGCGCGGATTGTAAAGATAACGCCATATTGTCGCTGTCACGATGCTGGGCAAGATGAAGGGCATGAATAGCGCCGTTCGATAAAACATGGCGCCGCGCCGGACCTTCGCCAACAAGCTTGAGCCGAAGAGCGCGAACGCAAAGGGAACCGTCACAAAAAACAGCATCCACTGGATATTCCGCCACAAAGCGTCGCGGTAGCTCTGATCCTCGAATAACATTTCCTCGAAGTTCCGCAGTCCGATGTACTCCGCCTCGCCAATGCCGCGCCAATCCGTGAATGAGTAAAAGACGCCTTGCGCCGCCGGAAACACAACCACAAAAGCATGCAGCGCCAGAATCGGAATCAAGAACAGCCAAGGCACCACGACATAACGCATGATCCGGTAGCGTGTCCAATATTCTCGGCGTCGGCGCTTAGGCTTGCTCGGAATATCCGAACCAGCCGCGAACTGTCCTTCAGATCGAGTAATTGATTTGCCTGCCATATCTTACCTGCGCTTGAGTGGCTTTCTCCCGCCAGAAGAGAATTGGCCAAGAGCCTATGCCTCCTGGCCGCAAGCATCAAAATGTGGTGTCCCAGCACAGTACAGGCTGGAACACCGGAATATCAATACACTAGCGCGCGGGAATCGGCGGAATCAATCCGTCGGCGAATTCCTCTTCAAATTCCGACTGCATGCCGGCGAGGTAATCTTCCACCGAAAGCTGATCATCATAGACGCGCACGATCTGCTCCCAGAGCCAGACGTTCGTACGCGCGGGCCAGAAGCTCCAACTCGTGTAACCGACATTGCCCTTGGCCGACGCCTGTCCAAATTCTTCGTACAAGCGCGCTTCCCGTGGATCAGAATTGGCGAAGACATCGCCTTCATAGATCAAGGGCGCCGGCGCCACGCCGCACTGCTCAAACATCTGCGCCTGAAAGCCTGTGCTGTAGTAATGGTCGAGCACAGCAGCCGCTTCGTCCGGATTCGGCGTGGCGGAACTGATGCCCCAGCTTGAACCAACGCCGATGATGAAGAACTGATCTTCGGTGAATGTCGTCGGGAAGGAGAACCAATCCCATTCGTTATCGTTGCCCGCCGGTTCACCGAAAAAGTCCCGCTGATAGTTGTCAAGCATCCAGGTGCCTTCGAAGCTCATGGCGATTTCACCTACGCCAAACAGCGCGTGAGCCGAATCGAAGGTGTCCGAGAAGAAGAGGTCCAGGCTACCCATGAACCAGCCGTCCTGCACAATGTCCTTCAAGTCGGTGATCGCCGCGACGAAAGCTTCGTCGGTCCAGGGCCGTTGACCGGTCAAGGCCTCGTAGACTTTGTCCGGGCCAGCATGGTGACTTAGGAAAACGCTGACCGCCCACTCGACACAAGGCGCGCATTCGCCGAATGCCGGACCCATCACATCCAGGCCGGCTTCGCGAATGGCATCGGCCAAGGCGTACAACTCATCCATCGTCGTGGGAATCTCCCAGCCTTGTTCCTCGAAGACGGTCTTGTTGTAATACATGATCACCGTCTCGAGTTCTTCCGAGAGACTGTATAGGGATCCCTCGACCCGGCCAAGATCAAGCGCCCAGGGCGCGAATCGCTCGCCCCAATTGTATTCATCGGCGTAGACATCAAGATTCAGCAGCAAACCAGCGCTGGCCAATTCAAGCATAAAGGCGGGACCATGAGAGAACGTGATATCCGGTCCGGCGCCACCCTGCAAGGCGGTACGCTGTGTATCGACCAGATTCGTCCCCGGCTGCAAGACAACCTCAATCGTGATGTCCTCGCGCGGGAAAGTATCTACCAGCAGGCTCGACCAGCAGGCGCCGGTGTCATCGTCTCCCGCCCATATCGTAACCGTGCTGTCTTGCGCCGCAGTCGCGCCAGCCATAAGCGCAAGCAGAAGCGCTAACAAAACAGTAGTGAAAAATCTCATCTTAAACATCATTTCCTACTCCTTCGCATATTTCTTCTCGGTCGGCACTCAAATTATGAGGTACTACAGATTTCTCTAATCCGCCTGCCTCCTCTCACCTTGCACCGCAACCGAGTATATCCCGCAGTGCAATCCTGTCAAGAAAACTGACGGACCTGCGGGAGAACGCGAATTGATCAATTACGACAACAAGTCCCGTCTACCGATCCCACAAGCCATGCTCGGGCCAACGCCGCGGCAATCGAGCTTCCACCGGCGGCAAGGACGGCAGGGGCTTATGCGGCTCCAACTGATACCAGTAGGCGACGCTGGAATATTCGTTGCTCTGGTCGTTTGCGTGTCCGTGCTCGATCGAAAAGCGCAGCGACTTGGTGAATCGAATCGGATCTTCGATATGCCAGCGATACAAGCTCCACTTGCCAAAGTGCTCCTGCACATCGCTGCCCAGCGATATGCCGTGGTAGGGCCCGGCATACTCCCCGCTCGGGAAACCCCAGGCGCAACCGAAATAGTCTTCCGTGCCGGTCCCGTGCAGCGAAGGCGGAAAGGCCTCTCCATCGACGAAGAACATGTCATCACCCTCACCCGGCCAGGTGAAGACTTGATTGGACGCGTTGAAGTTGTCGATATTCAACAGACAGCCCACAAAATGACCGGTGCCGACCGCATCGAGAATAACATAGTTGTCATCGCCCGTGAGATTGATGCCGGGCAGATCCCAAGGCGCGGGATTTTCTTCATCGGAGGGCTGCGCTACCGCTTGGGTCGGGTTCTCCTGATTCCAGGTCGCATGAAAGTAGCCGAGATCATCGGGCGGCGTTTCATCGTACAGTTCATAATCAACATAATAGAAGAGATTGGCGATCGGCTCTTCGCTCTCATTGATAATCTGAATCTTGGCGTGTTCGCCGAAGGGCATGGGGAAATACCAATTCATCGCCGGCGAGAATGGCCCCTTGGGACCGCGCCGTTCCCCAAAGGTCATACTCACTGGCAATGACACATAGTGCTTGCCGGTTGCATGGCCGATGCCGAAAAAATCGCCGTAGGGCGCTCTTACACTGGGATTCTCTTCGCCGTCCCAATACATCTCGATCACCAACTTGCGCATGTATTGCGGCGCGTAGCAGCGCGTGGTCATCCATATATGCTTGACCGTGCCGCAGCCTTCTATGTCCGCCATGACCTGCGTTTCGCCCGGCGCCACCACCTTGAAATCTCGATTGCCTCCGGTGATATCGTAACTTGACGATCGCAGTGACCGCGCTCGCTTGATAAACGGTAATCCACCCAGCGGACTGTTCGGCTGCCAGACATTCATTTTCAGTTCACTCCTTGGTCCATCAGACATTTACCGGCTTTGCTTTCGACGATTAACCTTTAACAGCGCCCATCGTCATGCCGGCTACAATTCGTTTCTGCATCAGCAGCGAGAAGATAATAACTGGAAATGAGAAGAGTACCGAGAGCGAGGTCATGGTTCCCCACTGAATGCCATATTGCGTCCGGAACTCCGCAATGGCGATCGGCGCAGTTTTCACGCTGGTGGATGATAACAACAACGCAAACAAAAACTCATTCCAGGACGCCAGGAAGACGAACACAGAAGTCACCGCGATGCCGCCAGCCGCCACCGGGATAATGATTCGAAACAGAGCGCCAAACCGTGAGCAGCCGTCAACTCGCGCCGCCTCCTCCAATTCATGCGGGATGCCTTCCATGAAGCTCGCCAGCAGCCAAATCGCCAAAGGAACACTTATAGTCGAATGCGCCAGCGCAACGCCGATATGCGTATCCGTCAAGTCGAGCGACCGCATAATCGCGAATAACGGTATGCCAACCGAGACCGGTGGAATCAGCCTCGTGATTAATACCGCGATCAAGAAAATCTTGCCCGCCAAGCTGGCGAAACGCGCGACCGCGTACGCCGCCGGCACCGCCAGGCTAATGGTAATCAGCGTGCTCAAGAGCGCGATTGTCAAGCTGTTTCCGAAAGACTGCCGCACGGATGGAAATGTGGCGATATTCCTATAGTTTTCCAGGCTGATCCGTTGCGGCAAGATCGTCGGCGGGATTGCCAGGGCATCGGCCGGCGGCTTGAGCGATGTAGATACTAGAAAGGCGTAAGGGAATACATATACGACGACGATTATCGTCACCAATGCGAACAATGTGGCCCGTTCCAACAGCGATGCCTTCACACGCTTTATCTTCCGCCGGTCACGACTGTGAAGTCCCCCGGCCCCAGATCGAGAAAAATACGATCGCGCTGATAATCACCATACTGAACATGAACAATGTCGCTATCGCCGATGCTTCACCGACATTGCCATAACGGATCATGTTGCGATAGATATGAATACTGAGGATCTCCGAGGCAAAACGGGGACCGCCCTCCGTCTGAATCCAGATCATATCGAAGGCGCGCGCCGCATCAATGCCGCGGATGATGAGCACGACCGCGATCACCGGACGCAGCAAGGGCACGGAAACGCGCCGGAAACGTTGCCAGGCGCTCGCCCCGTCTATCTTCGCCGCTTCGATCAACTCCGCCGGGATATTTTGCAGACCGGTATACAGCACCAAGGCCACAAAGGAAGTCGTCAACCAGATATTCGGCAGCGCCACCGAAAACAGAACCAGATCCCGATCGCCGAGCCAGCTAATATCGCTCGAATCGGCAATGAACCCAAATGTCTCCAACAAGTGATTGACGATGCCGATGTTGTCAATCAGCATGAAACGCCAGAGCAAGCCCGCCACGATCGGCGGAATCATCAAGGGAAAGGCGAATATGGTCCGCAAGACCTCAGACCTCTTGCCCAACGCGTCGAACAGCAGCGCCGCGCCAAAGCCCAGCACGAACTCGGCGCTCAAGGCAATCAGAGTATAGTTCAGCGTCCGCTGTGCCGACTCAAGCACACGCGACGAGGTCAATGCCTTGGCATAGTTGTCCAGCCCCACAAACACGCCTTCGGTCGGAGCGTAAATGGAGACCTCGTAGAAGCTGTCGCGCAGGAGCAAAAAGAGCGGGTATGCCACAAATGCCGTCAGGAACAAACCCGCCGGCAATAGCAGGACCGCCACAAAGCGCCTGTCTGTCATTGTCATCGCGCAACCAGTCGAATGACATTTTTAGAGGGGTTGCCAACCAAACAACCCCTCTAAACTCAGACTACTCGTATCCCATCGCTTCGAGTTGCTCGCGGCCCCAAGCCAATAGCTCGGCCGGGTCCTCTTCACAACTCAAGGCGTCCGTGCCAATTGGTCCCAGAATCTCATCGGCAATCTGCTGCCAATCGGCGACAGCCGGTCGGCCAATGGTCTGCGGGCCATCCAGCGTTTGAAGCAGAGGATTCAGGTTCTCAAACCCTTCGACATCGGCATATTCCGCATACGCTGACTTGCGCGCCGCCAAACCCAAGGGCGCTTCGATACCCAATGCGTTGTTGTCATAGAGGTACTGGACTAACTCCAAAGCAAGTTCTTTGTTCTCCGAAGTCTTGGGCACGATATTGAACCAGGGACCGGGGATTGCGCCGACGCCACCCGGACCAGCGACCATCGGGGCGGCGCCAACCAGATCCGCGATCGGTGAATCGCCGCGTGTCAGACGATAGGCATGCCCCCAGAAGCGGAACATCGCCGTCTGACTCTGATAAAAGAGATTCTCCGCCACACCCCAATCGATTTCATTGACATTTGGCGGCGCGACATCCATATCGCAGTGATGGCTGATATAGTATTCCAGCCCGGCCACATGCGCTTCATTGTCGATGATGATATTGTGATCGGCATCAAGCACCACGCCCGGCGAACCAGCTTGCAAGACGGCAATCATCCATTCAAAGTCGGCAACGCCGCCCTTGACATCGGTGCCGTACATATCGATTTCACCATCGCCGTCGTTATCGCGCGTGAAGAAAGTAGCCATATCATCGAACTCTTGCCAGGTCGTCGGCGGCGCAAGCGGGTAGCCATACTCGGCTTCAAAGGCGGCCATTTCATCCGGGTCTTCCCACAAGTCCTTGCGGTAGAAGATGATCTCCGTGTTTGCCCAGGTCGGCATGCCGATGTATGTGCCGCCGATCTGCGCGTCCGCGACCAAGGAAGAGAACAGGTCGCCTATGACCTCATCGGTAAACAGATCGTCCAGCGGCTCGGCAAATGGGGCGAAGTGGGACATCCACACCACATCAATCGTCGCCACATCAAAAGCGGCGCCGCCGGTCGCCATTTCAGCTGACAAACGATCAAATACGCTGCCGTAAGGAACGTTGACGAATTCGACCGTATGTCCCGTCTCTTCCTCAAACTGCGCTGCGGCCGCTTCCTGCAGCCAGAATCCACCTTGCTCGACCAAGATTGTCAGTGTCACTGAATCTTGCGCGGTCGCGGTCAACGACAGCAGAACGAACAGCAATACTACCAAACTTAACCTTTTCATCTTGCACCCTTTCTTAAAATATGCGCTTCCAAAGCAAATGGTGAGCACCAACATACGATGCTCGGCGGAGAACACTGAACCAGTCAGTGACATTCCCAACGGAAAATGCGGAACAGACCTGCGTTAGATATGTCTCAATGAGGCGTGAACGAAGCGACGCAATCCGTTCAAGCTATAGGAGAGGACAGTCGACGGGGTACTTGGTTTCCATACATATATTAAGCAGCAGCTTCATCGACGGATAGTGGGCAATCGAAAACGCCATGTGCCGCTGGTGAGGTTGAAACTTCTTGTAAACGGCCCGGTTGACCATTGAATTACTCATGCATCAATCAAGATATCAATTCGCATCCTAAGTATGTCAAGAGTTTACCCAGTCCGCACCCGCCTGTCAAATACTCGGTCATGACCACAGCGCTTGCTCTTAAATCGTTGCCGCCTTTAGACGGGCCTGCGGGAGCGCGCCATCGAAACCAGGAAGAAAATCGAGAATACGCGCCGCCGCATCCGCGAATCCTTCAAGGTGCTTGGAAGCCGAACGCCGCAAAAAGAAAACCCCTCACGCTTATTGTGAGGGGGAATACATTGTAGCCCCTACGGGACTCGAACCCGTGTCTCCACCTTGAAAGGGTGGCATCCTAGGCCGCTAGACGAAGGGGCCAGCAAGCGAGTACATCCTACAGCGGCATCAGACCAAAGTCAAGATTCTCTTGCGTCATCGCCGTCGCCGCTCTTGATATGGCGAGCGAACCGTTCGCGGTCGCCCGGGCGCAGCAAGCCAAACTGCTGCCGATACGCCACCAGCTTCTCAATTTGATGCGGCGGAATCGGCTTGAGGCGGTCGTTGATCTGAAGCGCCCGATGCAGAATCGTCGCGCTGTGCTCAAGCGATTCCAGCATGAGATACGCGTCCCATAGGGTCTTCGCCGCCGTCAAGGACCCGTGATTCGATAACATGATGGCATCGTGCTCGCGAATCAGCGCGGAGATCGCATCGCTGTTTTCCTGGCTTGAGGGCGTGGAATACGGTGCGGTCGGCATCAAGCCCAGCAGCACCACCATCTCTGGAATGACGCACTGCTGAAAGTCAAAGCCCGCCAGGGTCAGCGCCACCGCCGTCGGCGGATGCGCATGCACCACTCCGTTTACGTCATCACGCTGACGATAAGTTTCCAGGTGCATAGGGCTTTCCGATGTCGGGCGCAATCCCGCATTTGCCTCGGTCGGCTCATCAACTCGCTCGCCGTCGAGATTAATCACGATCAGTTGATCCGGTTCCAAGAATCCGGTGGCGAGCCCGCTCGGGCTAACCAGGATGCGATTCTCCGGCAGGCGAAGGCTGATATTGCCCGCGACGCCATCAATGAAGCCTTTTTCGTACATCATGCGCCCGATGCGGCAGATGAGCGCCCGCGCCTCGCGCTCAGTTTGCGCAGTTGTGGACATTATGAGATTCCCTTTATGATTGGCTTCGCCGATTTCGAGCCTTAGCCCTCGCCATAGGTGGGACTGCGCTTATGGCCCGCAACCGTTTGCACATCGTCGCGGGCAACATCGCCGTATAATTCGTCCCAAAGCGCTTCCAGCATCTCCCGCTCAAATTCGACAAAGTGGCAGACATCACAGATGTAAGCGCGCGTGTTGGGCTTGCTCAACAACTGCCCGTGATAGACATCGACGAAGGTGGTGGTCTGCGGCGTGCAACGGCCGACAGTGCAGCGCGGGCAGGCATAACCTCTGGCTTTGACATCCATCAATGCGCCATCCTTTTAGGAATTATCCCGATCGAATCAAGCGGAAAGTACCGGAATATCACTTGCCCCACGATGTTTTGCAGCGGCACGGCGTCAAAACGCCGCGAGTCCCGGCTGTTGTTGCGATTGTCTCCCATGACAAAATACTGTTGCTCTTCCAAGTTCCAGCTCTCATCGCTACAGCGCGATATACGGCACGCTTCCTTGATGTATGGCTCGTCCAGCAACTCGCCGTTGATGTACACCTGCTGATCGCGCAACTCTACCGTTTCCCCCGGCAACCCGACCAGGCGCTTGATGAGCATCACGCCGCGCTCCGCCTCTTGGGGAACGAGAGAGTTGAAGACGACAATATCACCTCGTTCAGGCGCGCCCAGCAGGTAATGCACTCGGCTGACCACCAATCGGTCATTGCCGTAAAAGGTCGGCTCCATGCTATGTCCGTCGACCAGCGAGCGCGGTATCGCCAAGTCAAACAAAACGGTGACCGCTATGACAAATACAAGCGTGCTGACGATCTCGACAACCCAACCGGACGTTTTAAGGCGTGGGCGGGGCAAATCTACCGTGTGACCGCGAAACATCCACTCTCCTGATCGCCGCGATTACCGCCTGCGGCGCATGATTCCGCACATCCTGATAACAAGATGAATTATATGGTTGCTGCCGAGCAATCGCAATGGAATACCCGCTTCGATCCATTTCCGTCGCGCGGAGGCCAAAGAAGCTAGCTGTCGAAGTTTTTCCCCGGTGACGGCGGCGCCGACCGGCCGTCCCGCGCGCGGAAACTCATGCGTATTGGCGTGCCCTCGAAGTTGTAGGCGTCACGGAATTGATTCTCCAGATAACGCTTGTAGCTGAAGTGTACCTGCGCCGGATCATTGACGTGAAACAAGATTAATGGCGGATCAGTCCTCACCTGCGACGCGTAAAGAAACTTCAGACGTTTGCTGCCTTTTCCGTGTGGCGGGTGCCGTTCGACCGCCTCCCGCATCAACCGGTTTACATCCGATGTCGGCATTCTGAAGAAGCGCGCCTCCCATACTCGGTACGCCGCCTCCAGCACTTGATGCACCCGCTTCCCATCCAGGGCGCTTATGAATATCACCGGGGCATAGCGCACAAAATGCAAGCGATCGCGGATGCTCTCGCTGAAAGCATTCATAGTGAACGCGTCCTTTTCGACCGCATCCCATTTATTCACGACAATGACCAGGCTCTTGTATTCATCAATGATATAACCCGCGATATGCTCATCCTGCTCCGTTACGCCAACGTTCGCATCAATCACAAGCAGCGCGACATCCGCGCGCCCGATCGCCTTCATGGCGCGGATCACGCTGTACTTCTCGACGCCGGCTTCAATGCGCCCGCGGCGACGGATGCCGGCCGAGTCAATCAGCGTAACTCTTTCGCCAAAGTATCTGATATCCGTGTCAATCGCGTCGCGCGTTGTGCCGGCCACATCGCTTACGATGGCGCGGTCCTCGCCGAGGAGTTTGTTAAGCAAAGTGCTCTTGCCGGCGTTCGGACGGCCCACAATCGCGATCTTGAGATGATCATCGTCTTCCTCCGCGTCAAGGTCAGATAGCGACGCGCCCAACTTTAAGACCACTTCATCCAGCAGATCGCCGACGCCAAGCCCATGTATCGCGCTGATGGCGACAACCGCTTCCAGGCCCAAACTATAAAAGTCGTAGGCTTCATGTTCCTGTTTCTTATCGTCTATTTTGTTGGCCGCCACCAGGACTGGCTTGTCCGAACGGCGCAGTATCTCGGCAATCGCTTCGTCTGCCGCCGTCACGCCGAATTGCGCGTCCGCCACCAGCACGATGACATCCGCGTCCTCGACGGCGATCATCGCTTGTTCGATGATCTCAGTGACAAAATCGGCGCTCCCTTCAGCCAGGGGCGATTCATCGCGAGCGCCCGCCGGCTGATAAACCTCGATGCCGCCGGTATCGATCACTTGAAAACTGAGCCCGTTCCAGAAAGACTCGCCATGCAAGCGATCGCGCGTCGTGCCCGGTATCTCATGCGTCACCGCCAGCCGCTCCCCCACTAACCGGTTGAAGAGCGTGCTCTTGCCAACATTCGGACGCCCTACCAAAGCGACAATCTTATTTCCAGCCATATTGCGACGGAACTCCGACAGAACTTGTACGCGTTGATTGTAGTCACAGGCGCAAGCTTGCGATAGGGATAACAGGCTGCTCAGGTTGTCGCCAGGGAAGATACGCGCTATTCGATGGGCGCAAGCGAGCCGCCGTCATCCTCAGCGGCCTCCGGCGACGTGATTTCCACGTTTAGCTCGGCGGGAGACAGTGACACATTATCCTCGCTCAGGTCACCCTGTGTGATGGAGATGGAGGGCGCCATATCGTAGACGCCCGGCGCCAAGCCATCCAAATCCACAATCACCTGAATGCCGTCGCCGGTCAGCGATTCCACTTGCACCACCGGCCCGGTGATGATGGCGGAAACCGTAGTCGGGACGATCGATACGGTGTAACCCTCGGCCAAACCTATCTGGTCCACTTCAATGCTGTCGATTTGCCGCGAGACGACAATCGGTATGATCTCAATCGACACGGTGATGATACTGTCGCCGCCCATCACAAACAGTTCGTCGTCGGGCAACTGGATTGGCACGCTCGTCACAAAGCCTTCTTCGCGCCCCACCAGGCTAATCGGCGCGGTCAAAAGCGTGTCGGATATCTTCGCCAATTGGTCCGGCGCGCCGCTCACAAACAGCGATTCCGGCTCATAACTCTGATTCTTCAAGGTGAAGCCTTCGGGCAGCGTCTCTAACAGCAAGTTGGGGCGCACCGCGATCTGACGGATATCGTCGCGCCGCGTGATGTTCACCGTGACCGACGCCGTCTGCGGCTCCAGCTCGACGCCATCGACCCGCTTGCCATCGGCATCTACCGCCCGCAGGCGCAAATCGACTTCTATCGGGTTGCGGCTCGCCGATAAGTCCAGTTCTCCTCGAACCGCTACAACTTGTGACACCCGGCTGGCCGCACCACTCACGATGACCTGCTCGATGCTCGGCGCCGGCTCGCCACTGCGGAAGCCAACCGGCGGCGCTTTTGAAAGCTCAATGATAATCCTGTTCTCTTGCGATACCCGTGGCTCAAGCTCAACGGTAATTCGAGCCGGATCAACTTGAGAAACCAACCGGCGAAAGCCGCCGGTATTCGGCTGCACAATGTCCGCGTGAAGCGGGACCAAGTGCGTCCCCGGTTCAAGCCGAGATAAATCCGCCCGCACCAGAATATTGCTCGCGAGTTGAGACGATACTAGCGACTGCGATCCCTGAATCGTGACATCAACAGTGCGCGCCGGGCTATTGATCATTACGGCGGAATTGCCGGATACGTATTGGATCGGAATGCCGATGAATCGGCGTTGCCTGATAGGATCCGCCGAAGTCACAGCGATATACCATACCGCCGTTGCCAACAAGGCCGAGACCGTCAGCCAAAGCAGATTGCCCGCCGTTTCCGAGCGCATCATCCGCCGAATCATGACTGCGCCCGCTGCCTGCTGGCCCGCGTTTGCATCCGCAGCCTTAGATCCGCCAGCATTTCTCGCAGCCGCCCGCGCAGCGAAAGCGAAGCGTCCTCGGCCGGCCCGTAGTACGCGTTCAAGATAAGCCGCAGCCGCTGCGAATCCAGATCAAGAATCATGCGCCCGGCGTTGGTCACCGATATCTTGCCCGTCTCCTCGGACACGATGACGCAGAGCGCATCGCCGACTTCGCTGATGCCCACAGCCGCGCGATGACGCGTGCCCAAATTCGGATTCGGCAGATTGCGGCTCGCCGTGATCGGCAGCACCGAAGACGCCGAAGCGATCCGCCCGCTGCGATCGATGATCACCGCGCCGTCGTGCAACTCCGTTCTCGGCCAGAATAACGTCGCCAGCAAGTCCGCCGACACCTCGCTGTCCAGGCGAATGCCGGTGCGGATGTATTCCTGCAAGCTGCTGTTGCGCTGCAAGACAATAAGCGCGCCATGACGCCGTTCCGAGAGCTTGTCTGTCGCCGCGCAGATCTCATTGATTACGGACACGCGAATCTCTTGCGGCGCCTGCAGCGTCCCAATAATCGAGCCGCGTCCCAGCCGCTCCAGCACACGCCGTATCTCCGGCTGGAATATCACCGGGATGGCGATCGCCAAAGCGGTCAAACTATTTGCGATCAGCCAACTTAATGCTTCCAGCCGCAGAATCGCCGCGACCGAAATCAATCCAATCACAATCAGCGCGATACCGCGAAACAGCGCTACCGCCTGCGTGCCGCGAAACATAAATGTGATGCTGTAAAAGAGAAATGTGACAATGCCTATATCGACAATGTCCGTCAGTACCAAGCTCTGCAAAATAAGACCGATTTGTTCCACGCCCGTTTCACCACCGAATGAAAGACCATAAACGCCGAGCCCATGGGCGAACGTTTAGCTGCTTGTACTAACACAAGCAGCCACCCGAAGTTATGACATTCTAACATCAAGTACATTCTTGCGCCGTCTAATCCGCGCTTGCATCGTCAGAGCGTAGCCCACGCGTCAGGCGATCGGCGCCGGGGCCGCGCGCGAGTTCGTCGGCATTAAGTCAATAGCCGAGCCAGGATCGCCTTCTGCGCGTGCATGCGGTTTTCCGCTTGCTCGAAAATGCGGGACTGCGCCCCGTCCATGACCTCATCAGTGATCTCATCGCCGCGATGCGCCGGCAGGCAATGCATCACGATCGCAGCCGGATTCGCCCGCCGCAGCAGGTCGGCATTGACCTGGAAAGCCTCGAATTCGCCGGCCCGCTCCGCCGCTTCAGCCTCTTGCCCCATGCTCACCCAGGTATCGGTGTAGATGACATCCGCGTCAGCCACGGCCGCCTGCGGGCGCGTACCCATCTCGACGACCGTCCCGTTGCGTTTGGAAATCCCAATCGCCTGCTCCCGTATCGGCGCCTTCATCTCGTAACCTTCGGGCGTCGCGATGCAGAAACTGATGCCAAAATGCGCGCAAGCCAGCGCCACCGACGCCGCCACATTGTTCCCATCGCCCACAAATGCCAGCTTCAAGCCGCCCAGCCGCCCAAAACGCTCGCGGATCGTGAGGATATCCGCCAAGGCCTGGCAAGGATGATAATCATCGCTCAAGCCGTTGATCACCGGCACACGCGAATAATCAGCCAGGTCAAGGACATCCTGATGAGCGAAGACCCGCGCCATAATCCCCTGCACATAACTCGATAGCACGCGCGCCACATCCGGCACGCTCTCGCGAACGCCCAGGCCAATCTCCTGCGGTCCCAGCATGATCGCGTCGCCGCCCAGATGCTTCATCGCCATCTCGAATGAAACGCGCGTCCGCAACGATGGCTTCTGAAAAATCATGCCCAGCGTCGTGCCCCGCAATATCGGCGCATTGCCGCCGGCGCGCCACTCCGCCTTCAAGCGCAGCGCCGATTCAATCAACTCATGCAACTCATCGCTTGAGCAGCTTGCCAGATCCAGAAAATGTCTCATATACAGACCACTTCACTCTTTCGCAAATGAATAAGGAGACAGCGCAAATACCGTCGGTCTTGCGGCAAAGCGAACTCTGCTGACTCTCAGGCAATCTCGTCCATATCGCGCCAGTTTCGCCCGCTGCTGGCATTTGCCTTCAGCGGCACGCGCAAGGGCTTGGCGTCCGGAAAAGCCGTTTCCATCGTCTCGACCACCAACTCCGTCACCGCCGGCAATTCCTCTTCCTTCACCTCTAGCACAAGCTCATCGTGCACCTGCAAGATCATCGCCGCGTCAAAACGCGCATCCGCCAGCCTGCCGTGCAAGTTAATCATCGACTGCTTGAGTATATCCGCCGCTGTCCCTTGAATGGGCATATTGATGGCGGCGCGCTCTTCCGCAGCCGTACTGCGGCGATTGCCATTCGACTTGATCGCCGGATAAATCCGCCGGCGTCCATAAAGCGTCTCGGTGTAGCCATGCTCCCAGACGTAAGCTTTTGTGTCCTTGATGTATTGCTCCACACCGGGCATCCGCTCGAAATAAGTCTTGATGAAGTCGTCCGCCTCGGCCAAGGTCAGATCGCTGTCCCGCGCCAGGCGAAAAGCGCCCATGCCATACATCAAGCCGAAGTTCACGCGCTTGGCAAAATTGCGCTGCTCATAAGTCACGTCCTCCGGGGCGATTCCGTTCACTGTCGCCGCCGTCGCCTGGTGAATATCAAGTCCCTGATGAAAAGCGCTGATAAGCGTCTCGTCCTCGCTTATGTGCGCCATGACACGCAGTTCGATCTGACT
Organism: Anaerolineae bacterium; assembly: GCA_022822545.1. Lineage (GTDB taxonomy): Bacteria > Chloroflexota > Anaerolineae > Aggregatilineales > Phototrophicaceae > UBA6055. The sequence continues at coordinate 25,499 of JAJEBE010000054.1, read as the reverse complement.
GTAGTCGACCGCGAGCAAGACATAACCCGCCGGCGCCACAAAAGCCCGCCTGACCTCTCGCCCCAATTCAGTTCTGATGGGAATATTCTGCAGGTTCGGATTGCTGCTGCTAAAACGCCCGGTCGCCGATCCAGCCTGATTGTAACTGGTATGCAAACGTCCGGTACGCTCATTCAACAGCACGGGCAGCGCGTCAACATAGGTGCTCTTCAACTTTGATAGCTCGCGATATTCCACAATCTTGTTGATAATCGGATGGGAATCGCGCAGCGCATCCAGCGTGGTGGCATCGGTAGAATAACCGAGCTTCGTCTTTTTGAGTCCGTCGGTCGGCAATTCCAATACCTCAAATAGCACGTTGTTCAGTTGCTTCGGGCTGCCGATATTGAACTTGCCGATATTGCCGTCGTCATAGATCGATTCTTCCAATGCGGCTATATCAGACGCCAGGCGGCCGCTCATCTCATGCAGGAAGTCGACATCAAGCGTGACGCCTTTGTACTGCATGCTGCTGATGATCGGTATCAGCGGCAGCTCCAGGGACGTATACACTTTCTCGAGTTTCGTGCCGCTCAGCTCGCTTTCCATCGGTTCAAGCAGACGCAGGGTCATGGCCGCATCTGCCGCCGCGTAGGGCGCCGCCGCCTCAATCTCGACCATATCCATTGTCTTCTGCTTCTTGCCCTTGCCCAGCAGCTCCGATATCTCGGTCATCTGAACATCTAGCGTCTGCGCCACCAGCGCTTTCAAACCGAGAAACTTGCTGATCGGATTCTTGACCCACTCCGCCAGCATCGTGTCAAACGCGATCGGCGCCGCATTGATGCCATAACGCTGCAAAATCATCAGATCGTATACGGCATTATGCGCCGACTTCGCGATAGCCGGGTCTTCAAGCGGGGCGCGCAAGGCGTCGATCACAAGGTCCATAGACAACTGATCGCCAACCGGTTGCGCGAACATATCGACCTGTCCGTCGTCGCCGACCACCCGATGACCGACCGGCACGTAATAGCCGCGCTGCCCGTCAACCGCCAGCGAAATGCCGACCAAGTCCGCCGACATCTGATCGATGCTGGTGGTCTCGGTATCAAAAGCGATCATTTTGGCCCTATTCAACGAGGCGACCAAATCAGCCAGTTGCCCCTCATCGCGCACGATTACTGTCTCAACGGCCTCATGCGCATGAACGATGCTCGTTTCAAATTCTTCGCCTTGCAGCCGCGCCGATACCTTGTGCAGCCGTTCGCGCAAGCTGCGGAATTCAAGATCCGAGAACAGGGCATCCACCAAGCCCAACTCGAAATCCTGCCCGACGCAGGCCTCCAGATCGAGCGTGATATCCAGATCGCGCATGATGGTCGCCAACTTGCGACTCAGAAAAGCCATGTCCTTTTCCGCGATCAAACGGTTGCGAACGCGCGTGCTGATGTTGTCCAGGTTTTCGTAAATCGTCTCCAGGTCGCCGTATTCCTGCAGCAATTTGGTGGCCGACTTCTCGCCCACACCCTTAACACCAGGGATATTGTCCGAACTGTCGCCCATCAAAGCCTTGAGATCCACCAACTGACTCGGCTCGATATCATATTTCTCGCGAAAGGCGGCCACATCCATCACGACATCCGGCCCCCCGCGCTGAGGCAACTGCACCCGTACGTGCGGACCCAGCAGCTGCAAAATATCGCGGTCGCCGGTGGCGATATGCACATCCAAACCCTGCTCCACCGCTTGCCGGCTGATCGTGCCCAGGATGTCATCGGCCTCCATATTGGGCATGGTCATAGAGGGGATGTTGAAAGCCTCCACCAAATCGCGAATCCGGTCCAACTGGCTGCGCAAGTCATCGGGCATTTTCTCCCGCGTCGCCTTGTATTCGGGGTAAATCTCTTCGCGCGCGCTCAAACCCTCGTCAAATGTCACCGCAAGATACTTCGGCTGATGATGCTCATAGACATCCAGCAAGGTGCGGCTGAAACCGAAAACCGCCGCCGTGCTTTCCCCGGAGGATGTCGTGAATCCCCCGCGCTGCAACGCAAAATAACTGCGATACGCCAGCGCATGGCCATCAATCAAATATAAAACCGGCCGTGTTTCCATGTCTCCGACCCAATGCTATTTCAGCGTTTATGTTGCGAAGAGTATAATCGAAGCGAGGATAATCTCACAGTTGGACTTGCGCGGTCGCCGGCCGGTTCAACCGCGCGCGAATTGCAGGAAATGCCGTAACTCGCGCTCGCCCAAATCCCGGCCCGGCTGCAGAACCAGATAAGCGTCCGCCCATAAATCCGTCGGCAGCGCCTTGTCCTCCGAGCATGCGATCTTGCATGAACGCTCCATAACCGTTCGAGCCAGTAATTCGGGCGATGCCCGCGCCGGCACATCCGCGTACAAATATATGAAATCCTGATGCACATCCAGCCGATGCACGCGCCAGTTCAAGCCATTAAGCTGGACTTCGAGCCAGAAGACCAGTTGCTCGGCCAGCGACTTGCGCAAGGCCAGCGCCGGATCCGCCACCATCCAAACGAAAGCAAAAGGCTGCCTCGCATCGGGTTCGGCCCAGTCTCCGTTGGCGCGTTCCGCCGTTTCCACGAACAGTTCCTTTTCAGGCACATCGGCCAAAGCCCGCAACATACGATCGCCCTGGCTGCGAATGTCGCGCAGTTGCTTGTTCCCGGCGAATACCAAGGTCAAGCAATGACCGCCAACAGTACGCCGCGAACAGAGCATGAATTCCGATTCCGCGCTTGGCAACTTGACGAAGCGAACCCGAGATTGGCCGCCGTCAGCGGTCCAGTCGTCGGCGATGACCTTGCGCAAGTCGCGAAAATCACCCAGGGACATATCGCCCGAAAACGCCACGATGCGGTTGTCCCGCGTGAGAACCGTCGCATCCGCCGTCAAGTCGCTCATCATTCGCGTCATCGTCACCGCGAGCTGCGCCAACAAAGGATCGCTATCACGGCTTGAAAGCGGCGTCCACGACGGAAGCGCCGAATTCAAATCCGTCTCGGCGTCTTGCGGAATCTTCATTTCTGTTGCCGGCGGAGGCGCCGCCTCGTCTTGCTCTGTCGCGGCTCCCGTCTCATCCACCGCTGCGGGCACAGTCGTTTCACCAAGCTCGCCGACCGATTCCAGCGCGGGCAAACTCTCCGGCAAGAAGCTCGGCTCCTTTATGAACTTCTCGGTCTCGCGCAGCCAAGCCGGCACGGCGCCCGTACCCAAGGCGCCCGGCAGCTCTCGCGTCGTATCAAAGAGCGACTCTATGGTCAGGTTTTCCAGCGCGGTGCTTTCGTCCAATACGGTATTGAGCATGCGCTCAAACTCGGCCCTATCTTCGACAAAGTCGGCGCCGCTTTGGTCAAAACTGTCTTCCGGCGCGACCAAAGGCTGCGATTCGCCTCGCGCGTCCGCCGCCAGCGTTTCCGCCAAATCCCCCACCGTCTTGCTGCCCCGGCCCACCGACAACGGCGTCTCGTCATTCATCGCCCCGCCGAATGTCAAAGTGGTGGCCGCCTCATCGCCGGTCTTGATGTAACGGAAACGCACAGTGTCGCTTTCGTCATCAGGCTCCACCAGAAGTTCCAGCGCCTCCTCGGCCGCCGCCTGTTCCGGCCGCGGATTCAACAATTCCAGCGATGCCTGCAAGCGCCGCCGCGTATAATTCAGACCCGGTTCATCATCGAAGAGATCTCCAAGAAGCGATTCGATCGTTACCGTGTCTTCGCTGACTTCTTCCGGCGCCTCTTCCTCCACTTGCGGCAGCACGCCATAAGCCGACTGCATTGAGCCTTCCAATATCGGAATCAAGGAACGCGCCATCACAGGAATATCAACAACGCCTTGCGCGCGATAAGTCCGCGCGAGTTCATGCATCGCTTCACGATCCGGCGCCAGCACAATAGCGACCTCCGCCTGATGCGACCGTATCATCTCGATCATGATCGCCGGCGACACGGTCAAATCATCGGTATCCAGCAAGACCAGATGCTGAGGCGCATCCCGCAATTGCTCGATGGCATTGCGCACATCCGCCACCGTCGTCACGCTGTATTCGCCCAAGGCCTCCAGCGCGCGCTTGACGTCAATCGCAAACTGCACATTGCGCGTGATCAGCATGATCTGCTTAATCGCAATCGCCATCGCAAAACCCGGGGAGATGAACTAAAAAACTCGCTGATAACTCGTTTCAATTTTAGCACATCTGAAAACTCTGACCAATCAAACCGCCCTCAGCCGGCCACCACCGCCACCGCGCCGCAATCGCCGTACTCGGTCGTGAAATCTCCGCTAACCCAGCCTACCCGGTTTTCAACATTTAAGCGCCACCAACTGTGCTCGCTGTTGCGCCCGGTAATGGGCGCCAGCGTGCCGCTGGGCAAAACCGTGATGATCTGGTAGCCGGTGCTGGGTCCCGTGCGGAAATTCAAGCCGACATTCACCAGCGCGCGGCAGACGCCATCGTCCGGAATGAACGGGGTATTTCCCTGCTGCGCTGGCGTGGCGCGCACTTGCGCCGGCGATTCGCGCACGACAACGCTGATCTCGTCCGGCGCGCTCGCCACCCGCCCGCGATAAGCCACCGCCCGCAATACGATCGTGCCGATATCGCGCCGCTGCGGACTATAGTTGAGCACAGCCGGCAAGGACAAATCTCCCTGTAGCGACTCGGAAGAAACTGTACGCACAATCTGATTGTCGACAAAGAGCTGCACTCGATTTACGCCGACGCTATCGGCCGCCAAAACAGAAACCAGAATCTCTTCGCCGATGACAAATTCATCGCCAGCGCTGGGCGATTCAATCTGAATGCTTGGGGGTTCAGTCGGTGCCGTCGTCGCTCGGGCCTGATTCGAACTTTCACTGCGGCCTTGAAGGTTACAGGCGGCCAAGACCAGGCAAACGCACATTGGCAGGAGGCGCCGCGATGCGAATCGAACTGTGAGCGAATCCCGCGCCACCATCAACCCGCGACGACCAGCAGCGGCTCCAATCGCCGCTCCGCTTGCGGCAAGCGCGCCTGCATGCTCCAGGGCCCGGTCCAGGTAACTTCCACCTGGGCCAGCTTGCCCTTCCAATCGCCCGGCGCTTCAAAGAAGACCAGCTTGTTCTGCGGACTGCGCCCCCGCCATCGCTCCTTGTGTTTGCCTTCGACCAGCACCTCGACCCGCTGCCCGAGATACTCAGCGTTGATCTCGGCCACGACCCGCGCTTGCAAGTCTTCCAGCAGCCGGAGGCGTTCGCGCTTTTCATCCTCCGGCACATCGTCGACCATGCGCCGGGCGCTCACCGTCTGCGGCCGCGGGCTGTAACGCGCCAGATGCGCCTTATCGAGCTTGAGCTCTTCCAGCACCTTGTAAGTTTTCATAAATTGCGCGCGCGTCTCGCCCGGGAAGCCGACGATGATATCGGTATGTATCGCCGCATTCGGGATTATCTTGCGGATTTTCTCCACCAGCTTGCGATATTGATCCGCCGTGTATCCGCGCCGCATCCGCGCCAGCACATTGTCATCGCCCGCTTGAATGGGCACTTCAATATGCGGCATCACGCGCGGCAATTCAGCCACAGTCCGCAGCAGTTTTTCTGTCATCCAGTTGGGATGGCTCGTCAAGAAGCGAATTCTTTCGACGCCGACCTCTTCCGCGGCGTCGTGCACAATGCGCAGCAGATCAGCCAGATCCGGCCCATCCGCTATGTCCTTGCCATAGCGATCCACGATCTGCCCCAGCAGCGTCACTTCCTTCACGCCTTGCGCCGCCAGGCTGCGCGCCTGCGCCACAATCTCGCCGACGCGCCGACTGCGCTCGACGCCCCGCCGAAACGGGATGATGCAAAAACTGCAAGCATGTGAACAGCCGTAGACGATCGGGATGTGCGCGCTGACCAACTGACCCCGTTCATGAAGCGGCAGTATGAGTTCGCCGTCTTGCAGCACATCACGCTCATGACGCGCCGCCGACTCCAACGCAAGCGCATCCGACTCGTCCATCCGCTCTTTCAGGAAGCTGACCATCGGCTCCGGATCCGACGGCGGCATAAATACATCAACATAAGGCAAGCGCTGCCGCATCCAAAGCGGGTCGCGCACGCCCACCATGCAGCCCATCACGCCGATGACTTTTCCCGGATTTGACTGCTTGATTTTCTTGAGCAAGCCCAGGCGGCCAAGTCCCTTGTCTTCAGCGCTTTGGCGCACGACGCAGGTGTTGACCACCATAATATCGGCATCGTCGGCCTGGCGCGCCGCCCGATGTCCCAGCTTCTCCAGCTCGGATGCCAGCAACTGCGAATCGGCCACATTCATCTGACAGCCGAGGGTCCAAATATGATATTGCATCTTCTTCACACACCCTTGTCGCCCGCATTTTAGTCGAAGCTCACAGCGCGGTCAATAACTGCCCCGCCCCGGGAGCGGCGATTCGCTGGCTGCTAAGCCACCTGTAGCGGCGCCCTACCAACCCCCCGAAAAATCCTGTTGTAGGAGCGGCCCTTGGGTCGCCCGCCTACAAACCCCAACCCCGCCCTCAGCGCTCCCCCTCTAAAAGCGACCGGCGGATAAAAAATCAGGCCCATACCAGCTTGTGCGGCACAAATGACGTATGCAGATACTCGTGATAGGGCAGAATCCGCACGGAAAAACCAACATTGCCCGTCAAGCGGAATACATGCTCGGCGGAATACGAATAGACGCCGCTGCCGTTTTCATACTGAATCCGCATGTCGACCGTCTCGCCATCGCGGATATTCCCGGCCGCGTCCAGGCTGCCGTAATAAAGCTGAACCCGCACATCTTCCGGCCGCAAACTGCCCAGCGCCACGCGCGCATCGATATCCGTCCGGCTGCCGATCTCCACATCGCCATCGAGTATATCCACGTCCAATACCTTTACCTCATGCCAAACCCGGTCCAGCTTCCGCCGCCAATCGACGTATGCCGCTGTCCCCTCGAAGTTGCCTTCGCGCATAGCCTGGCTGACCAGGAACCGCGGCAGGTAAAACTCGTCGGCGTATTCTTGCACCATGCGATGCGTATTGAAGAAATGCGCCAACTCCGCCATGCTGCGCTTGACCCGGCGGATCCACTCCCGCGGCAAGCCATCCCGCGACTGCCGGTAAAACAGCGGCACGATATCCTGCTCCAACAGATTGTATAGCGCCTGGCTCTCGACATAATCCTGATGCGCCCAGTCTTCCTCCGCGTATTCCTCGCCATGGCCGATCGACCAGCCCAGGTCCGGCGAATACGCTTCCGCCCACCAGCCATCGGGTATGCTGCAATTCAGACCGCCGTTGTAGATGACTTTCATCCCGCTGGTGCCGCTGGCTTCCTTCGGCCGCCGCGGGGTGTTCAACCAAACATCGACCCCTTGCACCATATATCGCGCGACATTCATATCGTAGTTTTCCAGGAATACGATTGAATTGCGGAAGTCATGATCGCGCGCCACATTCACAATCGTGCGGATGAACTCCTTGCCTTCGTTGTCATGCGGATGCGCCTTGCCGGCAAAAATAAATTGAACCGGCTTTTCCGGATCCGTCAATAACCGCCGCAACCGTCCCAGATCACGGAATATCAGGGTCGCCCGCTTATAAGTCGCGAAGCGTCGCGCGAATCCTATCGTCAGCGCATCCGGATTCAGCACTTCGTCCGCCGCCTCGATTTCGGTCTGGGATACGCCGCGCCGCTGCAGCTGCAAGCGCAGCCTGTCCCGCGCAAAGGCCACCAGCCGTTCCCGGCGCCGCACATGAGTCCGCCATAATTCCGCATCGGGGATTGTCTTTACCCCCTCCCAAATCTCCCGCCGAGATTCTTCCGAACGCCAACCCGGGTCCAGGTAGCGATCAAACAACTGCGCCATCTCCTGGCTCACCCAGGTCTGAACGTGCACGCCGTTTGTGATCGCCCGGATCGGCACTTCATGCTCCGGCACATTCGGGTAGACCCAGTTCCACATCGCGCGCGATACAGCCCCGTGCAATTGCGCCACGCCGTTTGTGCCCGATGACAGGTTCAGCGCCATCACCGACATGGAAAACAATTCATAGTGGCCCATATTCTCACGCCCGAGATCGAGAAACTGATCCCGCGTGATTCCCAGCTCTCCCATCAAATCGGTGAAATGCTCGTCAATGAGATCAAAGCCGAATCGCTCCAAACCGGCCGGCACCGGCGTATGCACCGTGAAGACGCTGCTGGCCGCCGTCAAGGCCTTGGCTTGCTCGAAGCTCAGGCCGTCTTCCTGCATGTAATCCCGGATCCGCTCCAAAAGCAGAAAAGCCGAATGCCCCTCATTCATGTGAAAGATATCGGTCTTGATGCCCAAAGCCCGCAGCAGCCGAACGCCGCCGATGCCCAGCAATATCTCCTGGCGAATCCGCGTCCGCCTGTCGCCGCCATACAAACGGTCCGTGAGATTGCGGTCTTCCTCATGCGCATTCTCGTCAATATTGCTATCCAGCAAATACAAGGACACCCGCCCGACTTGAACTTTCCAGATCTGCGCTACCAGCTCCCGCCCCGGTAAGGGCACACAGATCTTGATCGGCTCGCCCCGCTCGTCGGTCTGCCGCTTCACCGGCAGGTTTACATAGTCATTGAGCGGATAAGATTCCAGTTGGAATCCATCCGCGTTGAGGTATTGCTGGAAGTAGCCCTCCTGATACAGAATGCCCACGCCCACCAGCGGGATATTCAGATCGCTGGCGCTTTTTAGATGATCGCCGCTCAATACGCCCAGGCCGCCCGAATAATTCTGCAGGCACTCCGTCAGTCCGAACTCCATCGAGAAATAGGCGATCGCGGGTTGCGGCTCCAGGTGTCCGTACTGCTTGTCGAACCAGGTGTTCTCGGCTCGCATATACTCATCGAAACTGCGGCATACCCGCGAATAATGCGCCATGAAGGAGCTGTCGCCCACCAGCGCGTTCAGCCGTTCCTGATCCATCAAGCCCAGCATCCATTCCGGATTGTGATGCGTCTCCTCCCACAAATCCGGATCCAGTCGCCGAAACAAGGAAATCGCTTCATGATCCCAAGCCCAGCAAAGATTGTAGGCAAGCTCATGCAGCCTGCGTAACTCAGCGGGAAGTTTCGGCGCGACATTCACCCTTGCGACCGGCTGTACCATGTCTTTGGCTCCCATGTAGATTCTGATTCAATATGTCACACAAAAAGGCCATTCTATCTTTAATCGAGCCTTTTTCCACAGCCGAATTCACCACAGGAGCGCCTAACTCCGAGGATATGGGAACTGCGCCAAGCAAACAGGAAATCTCTGTGCCTTCAATAGTTCCAAGAAATCAATGTGAAAGTATGATGAAATAAAGAGGGACACATTAAATCGAAAACAATGTCGGGGCGACTCTGTGAGTCGCCCGCCTGCAACATCCACTACATTTCACTTTTCGCATGACGAACTTGGCGCTGCTTCTGTGCCTCTGTGGTTAATTTCTGTTTGATTTTGCCCGTCGCAGCGGATGTCAGTTTTGATGCGATTGCCTTGGGAAGCCATTAACGCCGGTTGCGCGGCGAGCGACTGTGAAGATAGATCGCTTGGTCAAATGTCACAATCAACCGACCTCGCAAACAGGCGCTTCTTCTCATATCGCTTTAATCAACCATTAAATTATGATACGATAATGAATGTCACTGCTTTATTCACTTTGTCTGCTCCACCCAAGAGGAGAACACATGCTGAAGAAACAGTACCTGAAAAGCAGAAGCGCCTGCAAAGTCACCTTCTACACATCGCCCGAGCTCGAAGCGGAGAAAGTCGTCCTGGTTGGGGAGTTTAACCAGTGGGCGCCGGACGCCACTCCGATGAAGCCGCTGAAGGACGGCCGCTTCAAAGCCACCGTCGAACTGCCGAAGGACAAGACATATCAATTCCGTTACCTCGCGGACGACAGCGAATGGCACAATGATTGGGGCGCCGATCAATATGTTCCCAATCCCTTCTGCGGGGATAATTCAGTAGTCGAGGTCTAGCGATGATAAAGAAGACGCTGCGCAAAGACGGAAACATTTTGGTCTGCTTCTATACCGAAGCGATGCCGGAAGCCGAAACAGTCCACTTGGTTGGCAGTTTTGATGCATGGGATACCAACGCACATCCCATGCAGCGCCTCAAGGACGGCCGCTTTATGGCAAGGCGCATTTTTGAACCCGGCGTCAGTCACGAATATCGCTATCTGGTGAATGGCGAAATGTGGATCAACGATGCCGAGGCGGAACAATACGCGCCCAACATCCACGGCAGCGACAACTGCATCGTCAATACCTAGAACAACATACAGGTCTCCCCATTTCCGAGGGAGTGGTGATTATGGGAGATGTGGAACGCCAGCATTGATACGGTTTCCGCAGCTAAGCTCCCCTCCCCAATGCACTGGGGAGGGGCCGGGGGTGAAGTTGGAAAAGACAATATCCGCAGAATTCACCACTCCATTTCGGAGACCTGTTATATGCCTCAGCCGTTCATCCCATCCCGCCACGACGCCAAGGCCTTCACCTTGTCTTCATCCGGCGGCACAGCCGTCATCATGATGAAATGCCTGCAGCCGGCCTCGGCGTAAGCATCCAGGTTTCCCGGAATATCATCGTTGCCGGTAAGCGATACCGTGCGCTCAATCTCCGCCGGATCGCGGCCGACTTCGGCGCACCAATTGTCCAGCACACGACATTTGTGGGCGTAGGTCTCCGGCGGACCAAATCCATTCCACAAGTCCGCGTATCGCGCTGTCAGTTTCAGCGTCACCTTTTCGCCGCCACCGCCGATCATGATGGGAATGGGATTGCGAACCGGCGGCGGCAACTCCTTGCCCATGCGTTCCTTGATGACCGGCAGCGCCTCGCCCAAGTCCCGCAAACGGCTGCCAGCACTGCCAAACTCATAGCCGAATTCTTCGTAATCCTTCTCGAACCAGCCGGCGCCGATGCCTAGTATCAGCCGTCCGCCGCTGATATGATCCACCGTGTTCGCCATCTGCGTCAGTAAGGCCGGATTGCGATAGCTGTTGCAAGTGACCAACGTGCCGATTTCGGCGCGCGACGTCAGCATGGCGATCGCCGTCAACAGCGTCCAGCCCTCGAAATGATTGTTGTTCCCCTCGCCGTACAGCGGAAAGAAATGATCCCAATTCCAGATCGAATCCACACCCAGCCCTTCGCAGGCTTTCACCGCGTCGGCGTATGCCGCGTAGCTCACGTGTTGCGGATGCAACTGCGTGCCCACTTTGAACTTGCCCATTAGCTTCTCCTTATCCTTGAATGCGTGAAGCAAACTCGATATCGCTTCCCGCGGGCGCCGTCATATTGCTGAAGCGCGCGAAACTCTCATGCCTGCAATCCGAGCCGACGACCGAGCCCGCCCCAATCGTGAACTCGGGCGGGATGCGCGCATTCTTGCCCACGCTTGTGATCTGCAAATCACCCATGTCCTGCCAGGAGCCGACCCGCGCCTTCTTGCCGATGACGGCAATCTTGTCCACCAGCGCCCGCTCGACATGCGCCCCCGCTTCTACGTAAGCATCGTTGAGGATCACCGATTCTCGTATCACCGCGCCCGGACCAATAAATACGCCCGGCGACAAAACCGAGCGCTCTATCAACGCGCCCGCCCCAATGACCGAGCCATCAGCGATCATGCTGTCGACGATCCGCGCCTCCGCGCCGATACGCACCGGCGGACGCTCTTCGCTGCGCGTATGGATCACCCAGGTGCGGTCATTCAGATTCAGCGACGGCGGGCTCGAAAGCAAATCCATATGCGCTTCCCAATACGCGTCTACGGTGCCCACATCAATCCAGTAGCCGCCGTATGGATAGGCGAATATGTCCATATTGTCCGCCACCATCTTCGGCAATATATTCTTGCCGAAATCGTGCTCCGATTCCGGATCGCCCTCATCTTCGCTCAGCACGCGTTCCAACACCGAATAGTCAAAGACATAGACCCCCATATTCGCCAGATTGCCCGGCGGCGCTTTTGGCTTCTCAACGAAATCGGTAACGCGATAGTCCTTGTCTGTGTCGACAATGCCAAAGCGGCTCGCCTCGTCCAGGGGCACGCGAATCGTACACACAGTAGCGTCAGCCCCCTTGTCCCGGTGATACTGCACCAGCATGTCATAATCCATCTCGTAGATATGATCCCCCGACAAAATCAAAACATATTCGGGCCGGCCCTGTCGCACGAAGTTTATATTCTGCGCCACCGCGTCAGCCGTCCCCGCGTACCAATCCGTGTCGAAGCTCCCCTGAAACGGCTGCAACAAGCGCACGCCGCCGGTGAAGGACCGGTCCAGATCCCAAGGCCGCCCACGCCGAATATGATCGTTGAGACTGTGCGGACGATACTGCGTCAAGACCAGCACATCAAACACATTGGAATTCACGCAATTGCTCAAGGCAAAATCGATGATGCGATATTTTCCGCCGAAGGGCACGGCCGGCTTGGCGCGCTTGATCGTCAACACACCCAAACGCGTACCCTTGCCGCCTGCCAAAATAACCGCCTTTATCTTCACGCCCGCCCCCTTTTCTGTGGAACAATATTTTGCTTCGCTTCACCGCGCACCCTCAGTCGCGGTAGTGTATCGAATTCGGCTGAAATGCAGTTCAGTGTTTTGAATTGAATGCAAGAATCCTGACAACACTAAAGTATAATGCGCCTTTGAAATGGCGAAATCGTCAACTTATTGAACGCCATACCTTGTCCAGCCAAATGGATACACTGCCCCGGACGCTGGCTGATTTTGAGAAAACGTCGAAAATATACCAAAATCTCTGTGTCCTCAATTTAACTCTGTGTTCTCGGTGGTAAAGCTTTTTGTGTTTCAACCGAATAGGATACGCTTCGCTTCACCGCGCATCGTCAGTCGCCGCGGCTTCGCGCCATTGCGATCGCCCGCTCATACAACTCGACATATTCGCTGGCGCTCTTTTGCCAACTGAAGTCCGTCTTCATGCCGCGCTCCTGCATGCGGCGCCAAGCCTCCGGCCGCTCCGCATAGACATCCAATGCCCAATTGAGCGTCCCCTCAACCGCCTGCGCCTCCTGCCATTCAAACAAAAATCCGGTGCCGGCCTGCCCCGTGGCGTTGTCATAATTGATGACCGTATCCGCCAGACCGCCCGTTTCCCGCGCCAGCGGCAGCGCCCCATAACGCATCGCCATCATCTGCCCCATGCCGCAAGGCTCAAAGTGGCTCGGCATCAAAAAGATATCACAGCCGGCGTAGATCTGCTGCGCCAGAGCGCCATCGAATTGCAGGAAGGCCGTCGCCTTGTCGCCGAAATCCTGATCCAGTTGCCAAAACGCCTGCTCGATCGCGGCTTCCCCCGTGCCCAGCGCCACCAATTGCATATCGCGCGCGCCCAGAACATTGCGCAAGGCCGGCAGCGCCATGTCAAATCCCTTCTGCGCCGCCAGCCGGCTTACCACACCGACCAACGGAATGTCAGCGCGAACCGGCAGCCGAGCGTAAGACTGCAAATGACTCTTGTTCGGCGGCCGCTCCCTGACAAAATTGTCACAATCGAAATTGCTTGCAAGGGTCGGGTCCGTTGCCGGATCCCATAAGTCGCAATCCAATCCGTTGAGTATTCCCCGCAGGTCCTCCCCCCGCCGGCTGATCAGCGGCGCCAGTTCATAACCGGCGTAAGGATGCTTGATCTCCTCGGCATAACGCGGGCTAACCGTTGAAATCATATCGCTGTAAGCGATCCCGATGCCCAGGAGATTGTCCGCCAGCCCCAGCTCCAGCAGATCCGCATGATGCCGCCCATGTACGCCCCCATGCCACAAGAAACCGCCCGCGTGATTGCCTTGATAGGCGATATTGTGGATGCTGATAACACTCGCGAGCTTAGCCCACAAGCCCTCCCCGCCATGTTCCCGTATCATGAATGGCAACAGACCGGTATGCCAGTCGTTAACGTGAACGCAATCGGGGAACCAGCCCGTCCTTTCGTCCAGCGCGTGCAAGGCCGCCATCAAGGCTTGATTGAGATAGATGAAGCGCTCCATATCCCAATCCCAATGGCTGTAGACATCCCCTTCAATGCCGAAGTAGGGCGCGGATTGCAGCAGATAAAAGGGAATGCCCTGATGCTCGCCTGTGAAAAGGCTGACTGTGTTTAGGCCCAGACGATGCGAAAGATCAAAACTGAATAAAGGCTCAATGCCAAATTGCTTGTGATCGATGAAGCCATAGCCGGGCAAAATAACCCGCGCGTCCAACCCGGCCCGGCGCAACGCCGCCGGCAAAGAACCCGCCACATCCGCCAAGCCGCCGACTTTGGCAAAGGGCGCCGCCTCCGCGCTCGCCAGCAATATCTTCATTCGCTCAAACTGCTCCCCGCCCTTGCTTCCAACAACGCGATTCTAACTGAACATTCGCCCGCGCGATATATTCAGCTCGCCATCCGCGTTGCCAGTACAACCTGCCTATGCTAGTATTCCCTTGTCCCGTCACATGACTTGGGCATACAACATGATCCAAAGACAACGCCCCGAGCGCCAAACCCGGCTCGTCCCGCAATTCCTGTTCCTCACCCTGACCTTTATCGCCGCCGTCAGCGGGACCTATCTGGCCCTGCGCCTCTTTGGAAACCAGGACGAGGGCAGCCAGATCCCGCAGATCATCACCGTCGAAGTCATCATCACCGCCACCCCTTTGCCGACCAAATTCGCCACTCTCGCCCCCGCCGATGGCCAGCGCGCGCAAGTTGATTTGCCCGCCGATATCGCCGCCGAAGCCCGCGATGGCCAAACCGGCGCCCTGGATCCCAGCGCCCTCGGCGCCCGCGATGCCGCCCTCAGCACCCCGACTGTCGCCATTGCCGGCGGGCCGGTCATCAACTCCGCCTGCGAGTTTTATACGGTGTTGGCAGGCGACTCCGCCTATTTCATCGCCCTGCGCAAAAACGTCGAACTAGAAGACCTGCTGCGCGTGAACGGTATGACGGTCGATAGCGCAAGCAACATGCAAATCGGCCAGCGCCTGCTCATCCCCCACGCCGGTTGCCGCGTTGACGAGCGCACCGGCGAGCCTGTCCCGGTCGCGCCCCCCGCCACCGCGACTCCGGCCATTATCGCGACCAGCACACCCGTGTCCGCCCAATTCGAGATCATCGAAGCGGAAGGAATCGGCGATATCACCGCCGAGGCCATACGCCTGCAAAACAACGGCGGATCAATCAACATCAGCGACTGGACGCTCACCGATTCCGCCGGCAATACCTACACCTTCTATGACACGCTGCTCTTCCCGCAGACCAGCATCGTCCTCTACACGCGCAGCGGGACATCAACGGCCGATGCCCGCTTCTGGGGCAAGCAGGAAAGCGTCTGGGAACCGGGCGAGGAACTGACGCTCCGCGACGGCCAGGGCCGCATCCTGCAGACGCTGGCGCTGCCCTCCGGCGAAGATGACGCCTAGTTCGCTCCCGCCCCAGTGAAAGGCCCTGCGAATATGGACCGCTCGCGCCGCATCGTCGACCACCTGCTCGGTGAGATTATCGGGAACGGCGACATTTCGCATTTGCCCGGCGCGGGCAAGCCCCTGCGCTTGCACGACGACCCGCACACGCCCAGCGATCAGCGCGCCGCCCAAAAAATCATGCAAGATAACAATGTAAGTCCCGAGTGGATCGAGACGGGGAAAGCCATCTCGCAAAATGAAACGAAGCTACTGGCGGAAATCGGGGAACGGACCGAGCGATACTATAAAGAATTGAACGCCGTTTCCACCAGCGTTCAAGCAGCCAATCTTCGGACGCGCTGGTCCCGCTATACAGTCGATTTCCGCGAGCGCGTCAAACGACATAATCGCGAGGCCCTGCTCTACAACCTGAAGGCGCCGGCCGGCATTCCGCACAAGCCGATCCTGGACGCCGACCTTCTATTGAACCGCGCCCGGGATACGGCGCGGCAAGAGCGCTGATCGCCGTCGGCTAGGCGTTTTCGGTCTGGCTGGTCTCTTCAGTCTTGCCCTTGGCGCCTTCCTGCAAGCCCTTGCGGAAATTCGCCACCGCCGAGCCCAATTCGCCGCCGATGCGGGATACGCGGCCAACCCCAAAGAGCAACACTACAATGATCAGTATGATAATCAGTTCAGTTGGTCCCAAGCTGCCCATCTGAATCTCCTCTTTTTCCTCTTCATGCTTTCGCCATTGTAACACGCTTTGCCCATTTATCGACACGGAATATCGCCCCGGGGAGTGGTGAATTGCCTGGAGTTTCCCCAGCCTGAATCCCTTCCCGAGAGGGAAGAACCTCAAAATCGCCGCATTCAGCCCTTTCATTTCAGAACATCTGTCCTATAATAGCTCCAATCCCAACCAACTGAGAACCGCTATGCCCAAAACCAGATACTTCTCAGACCCTGAAAAACGCCACGCCCTGAACCGGCTCAAGTTCCATGACGACTTCAACGCCGTCCACGATCAGCGCACCCGTCAAATGCTGCGCCGCGGGCAAAATGCGACTTTGTCCGAAAAGGGTTTTCCCTTGTCCGACAAACGGACAATGTCGGCTAAACTTCTAACCAATCAAAAACCAACTGATAATCTCATGCTTACTCCCGACGCCATGCTATACTGAACTGAGCGCAAGCCGAAGACGAGACGCCCCCCGATGCGAGCTGACGCCTTGCCGAACGACATACATCCCCAATTCGCCGAGCAGCGGGAGGACGAAGAGGTCTTGATCCGGACGCGTCGACACTGGTGGTCCTGGGTCAGGGCGGCCTGGCTTCCCCTTCTCATCCTCCCCGTCATGTGGATCGCCGCTGTTCTGGTCGAGGCTCAAGCGCTCTCCCTCGCCCTGCTCGCGCTGTCGGCGGCCCTGCCCGGTTTGGGGCTGCTCTATTTCTATCTCGAATGGCGCAACGACTTGGTCATCGTCACCGACCAGCGAATCATCCGCATCAGCCGAACCATCCTCGCCTTGCGCCGGCAGGTCACGCAGGTCGGTATGGAAAGCATCCACGAGATCAACTTCGACATTCCCCCATACGATCCCTTTGCCCGCCTCTTTCGCTATGGCGCCGTTATCGTGAAAACGGCCGGCGCCCAGGGCAACCTCGAACTGCCGCTCATGCCCGATCCCGAACAATTTCAAAAGCTCATCATGGAAGACCGCCAATACTTCGAGAATCGCCAGGCGCAGCGGCATCACAAGCTCGTCCGCGCCGAGATGCAGCGCTGGCAGGCGGGTGAATCCCCCGAAGACGATATTGAGCCCGCCTCCGCCGCCGGTCCGCCGCGCCCCCTGCCCGGCAGCAACGGCTACCTCAGCGCCAAGATCCTGATGAACAACGGCGATATCGTCTATCGCAAGCACATCAGCGTCTGGGCCCAGCATACCGCCCTGCCCCTGCTGACCATCATTATCGGGCTGGCCGCCCTCGCCCTCACCTTTACCCTCGTCGATCCCCAGGCCCGCGTCCTGACCTTTCCCGCCTCAATGGTCGCGCTGCTTGCCGGCTTCCTCACTTTCTACTGGCTGGATTGGGATTGGCGCAACGATGTCTACATCATCTCCGACGACACCATCACGCTCGTCCACAAGCGCCCCTTCTTCTTGCAGAATCTGCGCGACCAGATCCTCGTCGAGCGCATCGACAATGTCGAATCGGTATCGACCGGCCTGTTCGCCGCTTTGTTCAAGTACGGCGATGTCAGCATGTCCCTGGTCGGCGCGGACGAGCCCAAGCGATTTGTCAAGGTGCCGAATCCACAGGCAATTCAACAGGAAATCTCGCGCCGGCAGCATAACAAAGCCCAGCGCCGCGCTCGCTACGACGCCATCCAGCAGCAGCAAATGCTCGGCGAATATCTGGCCTTGTCGCCGGCGGCAAATGACAGTAAAACGGCAGCCTTTGGCGCAAGCCTAACGGAAACAAGGCAAGCCCAGCCGTCCGCAGATTCCTCGCCCGCGATAAGAGCGGCGGCCAACCCCGACCGCAATCGCCCGCCCCGGCTGCCGGAGAAAATCCGCCCGCCCGCGCTACCGCAAGCCAACCCCGATTTCGGCCTGAGCAACAACCGGCGCCCCCAGCGCTTTCGCCCCGACAGAGAAGCCTAGAAGGCTTGCCTGCTAATGCAGATCTTGCGAAAAGCGCACTCAAAAATCACCGCAAAATTTCTGCTTGGGGAAATCTCCAATTTTTGCTGGCTCAACTATGCGAAATTCGTAGGGGCGACCCGGTGGGTCGCCCGAACTTTCCAGCATCATTTATCAATCCTGGGCTCACAATCTGGCGTGACGCTTGGGTGTCCGCTCCCCTCTCCCCTTGTGGGTTTGGGGCCGGGGGTGTGGGGTGAGAAAGCGGCCCTCGCGTCACACTATTGGCCAAGCCTTACAAATCAAGGCGCATGTGCCATAATTCTCGCTTGACTTTGAACTGATGATAGGCCAGCAATTCCTCGACGACCTCATCATCGCGCGGGTGCTCGAAGACGATGGTCGAGCGGCTGTAGCGGGAGACCAGATTGCCCAAAAGCGCTTGGGCATAGGCGCGATGATCAATATGCGGCGCGGCGAAGAGCCAGGCGCGAATATTGCCGAAACTGACGGCGCTTTCCAGCCAGCACGACGCCAGAATATCGCCGGCGGCTTCATCGCGTATCACCAGTCTTTCCAGGCTGTTAAGCGAGACCAGGTCCCGCAGTTGTTTCCAAACGGGCGAATGGAAAGCCGCTTTGTGCACCGGCTTGAGCCAGCCCAGCCCGCCCCGGCTGTTGGGGCGCGCCGCCTCCGCCAAGGCATATTCGGCCCGCCATTCGCTCGGCCGCCGCCGCGTGATGTGAAAGGCGTCGTTTCGCGAGAACGGCGCTTGCAGGAAACCGCTGCGCCGCCAGACGCGCCAGGCCCGCTCAAAGATAAAGCCCTGCCTCTCGTACAACCGCAGCGCCGGCCGATTTTCATAATTCACTTGCAGGATGACGCGGGTCGCGCCCCGCCGGCGAACCATATCCAGGCTAGCCGCCATCAACTCCTGCGCAATGCCCGAGCGCCGATAATCCGGATGAACCCCGACATTCGCCAGAATCCAGGTCTCGCCCAGCCCCGCCGGGTAACTCGCCGGATACACCGATACATTGCCGACCAGTCTGCCGTCCTTGACATAAACAAAACCCAGGCTTATGCCCAGCGCCAATTCATTCAAGCGCGCAATCAACTTCAGTCCATAGCCCATCTGGCTCAGAAAGCGCATCTCGCGAATGGCGGACCGGCCGCTGCTGTCCATCGAATCGGCAAATACCAACTCGATCAAATCCGCCAGCGGACGCAGATCGCTGCGCAGATTCACTGGCCGCACGCCGTCAGGCATGGGCGGGCGCGCCGCAAATGGACGGACGCTGATTCTTGTCACGCGGGAAACCCCTCAAGGGCAGGCCGGCCAGAGCATGTCAAATGCCTCAACAACCGGGCTGACCTGCCTTCTGCTGGATTAAGCCTAATCTCTGCGCCCACCCCTGTCAAGCAAGGGCGGGACGCTGCCTTGAATGATGCCGCTATGGGCGTTTACATAAGCTCGCCTTGTCGAATAGACTATAATCATATAGAACTGCCATGCAAGCAGTTGGTCAACGTCGCAGTAATCGCTCAACCGAAGGAGTCATTGCATGACCTATCGCGCTATTGGCGGACGCAGACACCGCAGCGCCGCCTGGCAATGGAGTCTGATCGGCTTCATTCCAGGCTTGCTCTGCGGCGTTATTGCGATGTTTGCTGTATTGCTCGAAGGTACCCTGCCCCAATACTTGTTGCCGACGCCCGAGCCGCAGGTCATCGAAATGCATATCGTGATGACGGCGACGGAAGACCCGAACGCCCCGACCCCGGCGCCCCAATTCATCGTCGTGACGGCCACGCCCGATGCCGCTTCCGCGAGCCAACCCGTCACAATCGCCCAAGCCACGCCGCTTCAAGACGCCTCAGATGGCATCGTGTCGGTACAGGTGCAGCCCACCGATGCGCCGACCGACGCCCCGCCGATCCCCACCGCGACTTCAACGCCCGCCGATAGCGTGCCCGAAGTCTTGATCCTGATACGCAGTCTGACAGTCAGCATCCCCGGCGGGACAATTACGATGGGCACGACGCCGGTCGAAGTGACGGAGGCGGTTAACGCCTGCACCCGCGATGATGGCGCCTGCGAGGCGAGCTACGCCTTCGATTCTTACCCGGCCCATGAGGTCGCCGTGGATTCCTTCCTGATGGAAATCACCGAAGTGACCTTCGACCAATATGTCGCCTTTCTCAACGTCCGCGGGCCCGATACCCATGTCAACGGCTGCGCCGGCTTCCCCTGCATACAGACGCAGAACGAAAGTCCGGACGCCCCCATCATCTTCGACGGCGCCATCTACAGCATCGGAGCGGGCTTGCGGCCGCACCCGGTTTACGGCGTCACCTATTATGGCGCGCTGGAATACTGCCAAGCCACCGGCAGGCGCTTGCCAACGGAAGCGGAATGGGAACGGGCCGCCCGCGCCGATGACGGACGCATATATCCCTGGGGCAACCGCTGGGACAATGCCCTGGCGAAGACCAACCGCCCCCTCGATACGCCGCCCGGTTCCTTCCCGGTCGGCAGTTACCCCAGCGGCGCCAGCTTCTACGGCGTTTACGACATGGCGGGCAATGTCGCCGAATGGGTCAGCGATTGGTATGGCGAACGTCACTATGAAGAACGGGCCAACCAAGGCGTGGCGGTCAACCCCAAGGGCCCGGTCGCCGGCCAGCTCAAAGTCTTGCGCGGCGGCTCCTGGAATAGCGTGCCCTTCTTCAGCCGCACCGTGCACCGCCAGGCGGAAGACCCCAAATCATTCCAGCGCTGGGTCGGCTTCCGCTGCGTCGAAGATCCGCTGAATCTGGATGCGATCGGCGATTCGGACTTGAATCCGGCGACGCTGGGTTTGGACGTTCCGGTGGAGCCGCCAGAGAGCGACGCGAATGCCAATGCGCAGCCGACGCAACCGCCGCCGCCGGAAGCGAGCCGAGCCGATGAAAGCGACGCCTCCAACTCCGCCGGTTAAGACAGCGGCGCGGTGGCGACATAGCCGGCTGCTGCTTGAGCATAGAATAATCGACGAGTACAGCGATCGCGGGATCGCGGAATATAAACGAGTGGAGGGAGCGGCCCCATGGATGGCGATTATGTCCTGGTGATTGGCTCGGCCATGCTGGAAGTCAGCGCCCGCACCATCGAAGTCTTGCAGCCGGGCATCAGGCAGGCCGGGCACATACACCAGTCGGTGAGCGGGGTCGCCCGCAACATCGCGGAGAATCTGGCGCGCCTTGATATCGACACGATTTTGCTCTGCGCCGTCGCTGATGATGACATCGGGCAGCACGTCATCACGCATTCCAGCCTGGCGGGCATCGATTGCAGCCACGTCCTGCGGCTTAGCGGCGCGCGGACCGCCACCGCCGTCCTGCTCTATCAGTCGGAAGACAATTGCACGCGCGTCGATGACCACGGCATCGCCGACGCCCTGGATTCGGATTACTTGCTCGAGCACGAGTGGCTCTTCGAGAATGCGGCGCTGGTCGCCATCGACGCGACGCTTTCGGAAGACGCGCTGGGCACGGTCTTCGAGCTGGCGGCGCGTTATGAGACGCCTGTCTGCGCCGACCCGACATCGCCGCGGCTGGCCGGGCGGCTGAGCAAGTACATCGGCAGTCTCTACCTCATCGTGCCGAACGCCAGCGAAACGGCGGCGCTCTGCGGGCTGGACGAGCCGGCCACCGAGCGGGAGTCGGCCATCGGGACGGCGCAGCAGTTGGTGAACATGGGCGCGACCATCGCCGTCGTGACCCTGGGCGAGCGCGGACTGGCCTACGCCGACAGCAGCGGCGGCGGCTACTTGCGCGCGATCCATACCGAAGTGGTCGATTCGTCGGGGGCGGGCGATGCCTTTTCCGGCGCGGTGATCTTCGGCTTGCTCAACGATGTGCCGATTGACGGGGCGATGCGGCTGGGCGTAGCGGCCGCGTCCCTGACCTTGCTCAGCGAAGACACGGTGCTGCAATCGCTGGATGCCGACCTGATTTACAATGAACTCGGCGCCTAGGGGCTTCATTTACGCTCCCTGTACCGGGTAGTTGTCCATCACCCAGCGCAGCAGGACAAAGTGCCCGGCCATGCCGGCGAACTCGCCGTAGCGCTCCAGGGTATCGCGGACCTGCCCCGGCCCTTTTGGGCCCGCGCCAGCGTGGAAGTAACGCTGCACTGCCGCTTGCAAGGCGACGTCATTATGGCTGACGCGAGGATAGACGCCGCAGGCCCGCCCGATCACGTTGGTCGCGGTCCAGGGGCCGACGCCTTTCAGCGCCAGCAGGCGTTCACAGGCTTGGGCGGTTGGCAAGCGCCGGAGGGACTCCAGGTCAAGCTCGCCGCGGCCGACGGCGGAGGCCGTTTCGATGATCAGATCAATGCGCTTGTTGGTGATTTTTAACGGCTGCAAATCAGAGCGTGTCGCGCGGGCCAGCTGCGCCGGCGTCGGGAAAGCGTAAACCTCGCCTTCGCCGACGGGCGCGCGCTGGCCGTAGAGCCGCATCAGGCAGCGCTGCGAGCGAAGCGCCGTCTTCCAGGTGATATGCTGCTCGATAATCAGAGTGATCAGCGCCTCGAAAACCGTCTCCGCGCAATGGATGGGCAGGCCGACCAAGGGCTCGATCACGCGCCAGAGCGAGGCGTGGCCGCGGGCCAGCGCATAGAAAGAACTGAGGTCGCGGCAGAGGCCCAAGATGTGGCGCGAGGTCTCGGCAATGCGGGTTTCGTCAGAGGGAGGCAAGTCGGCGCTGCTGACGACAATGCAGTTGCCGGCCTGACGATAGGCGAGCAAGCGCCCGGCGGTGAAGCGCCAAAGCGTATCGCCGGCGACAAGCAGGCGCGCGGGATGCTCGATGCGCCGGACGAACTCCAGCAGGAGATCGAAGCGGTAGGCGTAGGGCGGCAGCGGAAGACAAAGCTCCGTCATTTGTCGCGGTCCGGCTCGGGCTTGTCTGTCGCTGAGGCTGGGGCGTCGCCCGGCGTTCGCGCCTGGCTTGACTGGCGCAGCCGGCCTTGATAGCGGCGGCGGGCGAGCAGGCGCAGGTCGGCATGGCGGTCATATTCGTCCAGGATTTCGATGCCGAGGAGGGTCTCGACGGCGTCTTCCATGGTGATCAAGCCGGCGGTGCCGCCGTATTCGTCGATGACAAGAAAGATATGATCTTGCTCGGCGATGAATTTGTCCAGCACCTGGGCGACCGAGTTCGTCCCCGGCACGACGTTGAGGGCCCGGGCGATATCGCCCAGCTTGACGGCGTGTTCATCGGCGGCGGCGCGTTTGTAGATCTCGTGGCGCAGGACGTAGCCTTTGATGTCATCGGCGGATTCGCCGAAGAGGGGAATGCGGGAATAAGGCAGGACGGCATGCGCGCGCATAATTTCGCCGATGGTTTGTTCCGCTTGCAGCATCAAGATGACCGTGCGCGGCGTCATGATTTTTTCGACTTGCACTTCGGCGAGTTGCAGCAGGTTGGCGACGATGCGATTTTCGCGTTCGCGTATCCCGCCTTCTTCGGCGCTGATGCGCGCCATCACTTGCAATTCGGAGCGAGTCACGGTGGGGGCGTCTTCGCGGGGGCGCATTGAGCGGGTCACAAATTCAAAGGCGAAGACGGCCGGCTTCATGAGCCAAAGCAGCGCGCGCAGGGAGTAGGCGGTGAAAGGCGTGAGCGGTTTGGCATATACGGCGCCGAGAGTCTTCGGGATGATTTCGGAAAAGACGAGAATAAGAAAGGTGAGCACAGCCGAGATGAGGCCGAAGAATTCGCTGCCGAAGATGGCGGTGGCTTCGGCGCCGGCGCCGGCCGCGCCGACGGTGTGGGCGATGGTGTTGAGGGTGAGGATAGCGGAGATCGGGTGTTCGACATTTTGGCGCAAGCCTTGCATGATGCCCCCGGCTTTATTGCCTTGCTGCACCAGCAATTCAATGTGAGACACGGGCGTGGAGAGCATCGCCGCTTCCCAGATGGAGCAGAGGAAGGAGATGCCGAGGGCGAGGAGGACATAGAAGACAAGCGCGCCCCATTCGCCCGCGCCTTGAGCGCCGGTGGCAGCAGCCAGGATGGGAATGAAAGAGGGAATCGCGTCCATTCTATCCGCTTAGGGGCAAGCCGGGACGAGCGGCTCGCGCGCGCTGCGTCTCGACTAGCATAGCAACCATAGCCGATCTGTACAAGTTTGAAGGTTTGGCGGCGCTCATTTTGCCTCCTGAAGTCTGAAGAATGTAGTGTAAATTGCGAATGTGTATAGATACAGTATGTATATACAGGGGGGGTGGGGGGTGTTTGCCGCAGAGGGCGCAAAGATTTTTTTCACCACCGAGGACAGCGAGGGAAAAGAGAGGGCATAGAGAATTTTCAGCGCAGGGGGCGCGGAGGCACAGCCCGCCAGCGCAGAGGACACAAAGATTTTTTTCACCACCGAGGACAGCGAGGGAAAAGAGAGGACACAGAGAATTTTCACCACAGAGGCAGGGAGGCACAGAGGGTTTTTCAGCGCAGGGGGCGCGGAGGCACAGCCCGCCGGCGCAGAGGACACAAAGATTTTTTTCACCACCGAGGACACTGAGGGAAAAGAGAGGGCATAGAGGATTTTCACCACAGGGGCAGGGAGGCACAGAGTGTTTTTCAGCGCAGGGGGCGCGTAGACACAGCCCGCCGGCGTAGAGGACACAAAGATTTTTAACCACAGAGAACACAGAGGGTTTTTGCCACAGAGGGCGCGTAGGCGCAGAGAATTTTTCACCACAAAGCAAAGGGCGCAAAGGGGTTTTGGGTGGAGTGGCGGTGTGCGTGGGGTGGTCATCAGGCGAAGGCGATGCGGGGGCCGGTGAATTGTTTGCCGTGCCAGGCCAGGGCGGCCGCGATGACGGTGTCGTCGTGGCGGCCGGGCGGGGCGCCGTAGCGGTAGCCGCCGCCGGGCAGGCGTTCCAGGCTGTAGTCGGCGAGCTCGCCCAGCAGGACGGGGTCGTCCAGCAGGGTGATCTCGCTGCGTTCGATGGCCAGAGCCAGGGCTTCGATGAGGGGGGCTTTGGATTTGGCGTTGGTGTAGAAGGGTTTGACCGGCAGGCCGGCTCGGTTGAGGGCTTCGATGTTGGGTTCCCCGATGGAGTTGGCTTCGGCCCAGACGATCTTCGGGCGCCAGCGTTTGACGATGGTTTCGAGGCGTCCCCGTTGGTGTTCCCAGCCGGCGTCTTTGAAGCGGTCGAGGGCGACCATTTTGCCGTTTGAGGCATCGAGCACGGCGATGGCGGTGTAGTCGCGGCTGCGTCCCCAGTCGATGCCGGCGACATAGGCGTGGCCGGGTTGGGGCTGGTCGTAGGGCGGCGGGGCGGCGGATTCGGTGATGCGGCGGAAGACAGCGCCGCGGTCGTCGCTGAATTCGGCTTCGTATTCGGTCTGCCAGATGTGCTCGGGGGTGTT